>NZ_JBSGSS010000007.1:0-394202 GCF_053606985.1 Nocardia sp. NPDC055165 | reverse complement strand
CAGGTCGCGCCCGGGGCAACCGGGGGTTAGGTGGCGGCGCGTACGGCGGCGGTAGCGGCGCGCCCGATCGCGGCGGCGGTAGCGGCCGGGTGGCTGATCCGGTGCACGGTCGCCCCT
Organism: Nocardia sp. NPDC055165; assembly: GCF_053606985.1. Taxonomy (NCBI): domain Bacteria; kingdom Bacillati; phylum Actinomycetota; class Actinomycetes; order Mycobacteriales; family Nocardiaceae; genus Nocardia; species Nocardia sp. NPDC055165. Next base: position 394,085 of record NZ_JBSGSS010000007.1, on the reverse strand, counting down.
ACCAGCGGGGCCGAGTAGCCGCTATCCGGTGCCAACCACAACACCGCGCACCCGGCCGCACGCAACGCATCGAGCCGCTGTTGACCGTTGATCCGGGGGATGGCGGGGAACACACCGTCGGAGATGATCACCAGCAGCCTGCTCGCGCCGGGGCGGGCGAGGCCGAGGGCACCGTCGAGGGCATCGATGGCCTTGTCGATCGCTTCCCAGTTGTCCGGGCACGTGAACTCGGTGACCTGTTTGGGCGCGGTGCCCGGGTAGACGATCGGGCGGACCTTACTGCCGAAAGTCACGGTCGCGGTCGAGGCGGGCACCATGGCCAACTCGGCGGCGCGGGCGATGATCCACGCGGCCGAGGCCACCGGTTTGGCGAACTGGCCCATCGAGCCGGACACGTCGCAGGCGATCCCGACTCGCAGCGGCGGCAGCGGAGTCATTTTGCGGGTGGTGCGGGTGAACGGTTCGGCGGTCGGTATCGCACCGGCGGCGAGTTGTGCCTGCCGTGCCAACGCGCCGCGCATCCGCAACCGGCCCGGCGGCAGCGCCGAAGTCGTTCTCACGGCGGCTCGTTCGCGGGTGGCAGCCGAGTCGAGTGCCCGCGCCAGCACCCGCGCGGCGGATTGTTCGTCCGGGCCCGGCGCGCGCTTGGTGTGGGTGCTGGTCGAGTCGGTCTTGCCGAATACCTTGCGTGCTTGCGCGGCGGCGCGCTTGTCCGATTCGGCGGCCTTGCGGCGTGCTTCGGCGGCGATCTCGGACGGGTCGGGCGCGATGGGGTCGGCAGCGATCGCGCGGCGGACCTCGCCGACCGTGGCCTCGATCGCGGCCCCCAATAGTGAGCCCGGGACCGGGTCCTCGTGGGGGTCGGGGCCCACGAGGTCGAGCCAGCGCTGCCCGAGTTCGAGCATCATCGCGGCATCGTCATCGGCCACGGTGTGAGCTTCACGCCAGATGGCGCGCAGTTCCTTGAGTGTGTCGGCGCCGAGGATGGACTCGATCACGAGCTCAGCGGGCGCGCAGTCGGACGGTTCGAGGACACCGCCGTCGAGTCGTCCGAGGATGAGTGCGGCGGTATGGGCGGCAGCGAACGGGGTAGGCGGGATCTCGGCGGCGGCCTCGGCCCCACCGAGGTCGCCGATCACGATCTCGGTAGCGGAGGCGCGCAACCAATGCCGGTCGTCGGGGCGGCGGCGAATCTGGGCGGCCTCGATCCGTGACTCCTCGAGCAGCATCGCGGCCTCGATCACTGCCGGGTTCGCCACCGGGGGCCGTTCCCACACCGAATGTTTGGCGTGGGCGCATTCATGGACGAACGCACCCCACACCGCCGCATATCGGTTGCGGTCGCTGTTACGGTCCGGGCACGCGGTGGCCGGGTCGATCCCGAGTCGGGCACCATCGAGTTCGATAGCCGCGCTATGGGGTATGAACACCGCCGGGCTCCCGTAGGCAGCACCCGGGGCGATCGTGACGACCAAGTCGTCGCGGTCGGCGATCGGTGGCGCTTCGGCAGTCAGCGCGGCTGACAGCGAGTCCCATCCATCGGTGGCGGGCGCGGGGGTGGGGGTGGGGGTGGGGGTGGCGGTCGGGTCGGCGATCAGGTGTCCGGTCATCGCGGGAGTCCTTTCAGATGGGGTGGGGGTCGGATGCGAGGCCGAGGTCACAAGCGCGGGCCCAAAGTCAGCAGGGTGTGGCTGGTGCCGAACACGGCGCGCACCACCGAGGCCACCGTGTCGCGGTCCTCTTCGGGCGCTGCCCCGATCAAATTCGAGGCGGCGGTAGCGGTATCGGTAGCGGCGGCGATCTTGGCGAACGAGAGCAGCTCGCGCAGCTGCGGGGCCCACCCGAGTTCGCCCTTGTCCTTACGGGTGGCCAGATTGCGCGCCACCTTGACCGCTTTTTTGTCCACCCCGAGCTGTTCGGCGAGGTCGTAGTCGCTGCCTACCTGCACTTGGAACGCGAACCGGGAAGACAGGGCATCGGACAAAATGGCACCGTGCACCCCGGGGTTGTGTCCGGCCACCACGAAGAACCCGGGCGCAGCGGTCACGACCTCGCCACCATGGGCTTTGATCACGATCTCTTTGCGTCCGTCCATCGCGGGATACACCACCGAGAGCACGGTCGGCGGGATGAGTGTCGCGTCGTCGATGAACAGCACTCGGCCTTCGCGCATCGCCCTGACCAGTGGCCCGTGCACGAATTGGAAAGTGCCATCGGGGTTTTGGGTGTACTCCCCCACGAAATCGGCGACCGTGGTGTCCCCATCACCTTGCACGGTCAGCAAGTCGCCGAACGCGGCCTCGATCAGCGAGGTCTTTCCGGTTCCGGGGGGCCCGTACAGCAGTACCGGGACTTCGGCGGTGCGCATGGTCTGGAGTACGTCGACATCGGCGCGCCCGGCGAGTTTGCGCACGTGGTAGGGCTGCCCGTTCGGCCGGGCCACCGTGTTCCCCGTGCGCGCCGGGGCGGCGGGGGCCGGGGTGGCCGGGGCGGCAGGGGTGGCCGGGGCGGCAGGGGTGGCCGGGGCTTTGGGTTTCCGGCGCGCGCGGCGTGGGGCCGGGGTGGTGGCACCGGCGGCGGGGGCCGGGGCGGCGGGGGCCGGGGCCGGGGTGGCCGCCGGGGCCGGGGCGGTAGCGGCGGCGGCGGTGTTTTCGTTGGCGCGGTAGCGGCGCGGTGCGGCCGAAGTGCGATCGGCATGCCCGGACTTTGTCAGCGCTTCCAGCGCGTTACCGACAGCACCGGAAGAACGCACGAGCTTTTTCGCGATATCGCGCGGTGACAGTTCGAGCCCCGGGCTCGCTGCCAACTCCCCGGCCACCATGCGCCGCAATTCACCATTGCCCAAACGCGCACCGGTAGCAGGGGCCGGGGTGGTAGTTGTCGCCATTTTGACTCCTGAAAATTGAATCCGTTTCACGCTGCCAGCGCGGATCGTGGCATAGGTGTGGCGAGTTCGCCAATCGGATTTCCGAGTTTCCCCGATGAATTTCGGGAACGATTTGACGCTAACTCGACTCGACACGGAAACGCAACCCGAAAAGGCAGAAATATTTACGCGATTTCGGCGCGAGCACATCAATTCGACCACGCAAAACGAAACAGAAATGCACACACGCCGCGCGACACCAGGCTCACACCACCCGACAAACGACAATTGATTCGAACAAAACAATGCATATATAAAAAGAGGAGAAAGAAACATGAAGAGATATGAGAGAGGGGGTACGTAGCGTTGGGACGGGCGTTAGATGGCGGAAACGCACCGGCAGAGCATGTCTATACAGCTTTGTGTATAGACAATCCTGGACCGCATCCGCGCGGATAAACACCCTCCTACCTGCGGATATATCGGGCGGAGGTGGGGCCATTTGATCGCCCCACGTATTTCCGCACGTATATTCCCATGCATTTCTCCACGCATTGACCAAATAGAGCCAGGAGAGCATTTCAGGGAATGGCATTCCGGAGATTACATAGCAATCCGAGGTGAAATATTTCAGGGAACTCTGCGCATCGAACCGAATACTAGAATGTCGAATAGGGACGGATGTATGCGCCAAATTCGACCATTTCCGGTAATAGATTACCTGCTGTTTCCACATTTCAGGCACGTATGGGTTGTTGATTTCCGATCGACCGGTCAAGGTTCGGGCTGGAGTGGACTACGGTCTTCTCTTCGGCGGAGGTTGTCGAGTAGTTCTCGGGTTTCTTGGCTCGGGGTTTCGCCGATCTCGCCGAGTTTGCGGGACATGAGTGAGTAGGTGCGGGCGAGAGCGGCGTATTCGCCCAGGCGTGCGTGCTGGCGTAAGAGATCGCGCCACACGGTCTCGTTGTAAGGATCGGTTTCCGCTGTCATCTCGAGAAGCCCGAGAGTTGTGTGGGGGTTGTGTTCGGCGTCGTGGGTGGCCAGCCAGTCCAGCGCGTTGTGGGCGTCGCGTCGAGCGGATTCGCGCAGCGGTTCGATCCAGGAGCCGGTGATGTCGTAGCCCAGGTCGGTGGTGGCGATGGCGGTGATGGCCCGGCACGCGGCACTGCGGTCGGTGTCGCTGCTGGCGCGGCGGCGCGCGTCGACAGCGGCGAGGTAGTCCCAGTAGTCGACACTCGCCGCGGTCGCCGACAGGCGGCAGTGCAGCCGGTCATCGATCAGCATTCCGGTGATCTGCCCACCGGTGGCGGTCGTGATCGAGGCACGCAGCCGCGAGAGGGCGTTGCTGAACGCGGCTGAGCGCTCGTGTGATTGCCCGCCCCAGATCAGGTCGATGAGCCGAGATCGGCTCAGCCCCTCCGGATGCAGTGCCAGAAGGACAACGATCTCGCGGCTGCGCGGCTGGAAGTAGCTCGTGATGTCGACCTGCTCACCGGAAGACGGTGCACGCCACAAGATCCTCGTTGCCCCGAAAACGAACACCGAAAGGGCAGGCGAGGCGAACTCCGGCGGCACACTGATCGGGCTGGACTCCGGCGGCGCGCTGGCCGGGCTGGACTCCGGTGCCGCAGCGAGGTCGTCCTCGACCGACTGGCCGGCATCCTCGGCCTCGCTGGCGAGGACAGGAACCGGAGCTGGTGGCCGCTCGCTGAGAACCTCGCCGGGCATCTCGGGTTCCACGGCCAGCTCCAGCTCGGGTGGCGGTGCCGGTAGCTCGATGCTGTAGATCCTCGGCCCGGTGTCGTCATGACGGCCCGGGTGGCCTTGACGGGCAGTACGGGGCGGCGCAGCGGAGCGGGCCCGGCGGCTGGCCGCACGCAGCTGCAGTTCCACGGCGGTGGTGATGAGCCGGGCAGGCGGGAGCAGTTGCGAGGACCACCGGACGCGGCGTGGAGTCAGGAGCGCTCGGGCACCGGCGGGGGTCGCGGGCAGAGTACCCACGACCGGGACACCGAGGGCGATGGCGTAGTCGGCGCTACCGCCGATGAGAACGATGCCCCGGGGGCAGTCGTGGCGGGTGAGGGCACGGATTCGCGCGATGGCGGGCGCGGGGTCGATGTGCTCGGCGCGCAAGACGAACAGGCAGGCGTCGGCGGCGGCGATCACCGGGTGCGGGTCCGAGTCCGGCTCGGGCACACCGCAGTCGGCGAGCACACTCGCCCCGAGACCACGCCAGTCCGAGGCTGGATTGGTGAGCAGTTCTGCGGCCGGGACAGCGCGCACGGGGTCGTGCTCGGACGGGGCGGCCAGTAGCGCCTCTCCGCCGGGCAGGAACTGCACGTGCTGGGCCAGCAGATCCGGGGTAATTGGCTGGCCGGGGCTGGTTCGGCGGGCCAGGCTCGCCAGCCCGAGACGCGGGTCCGCGCCGACCATGTCGGCGAGCTGCCCGCCTGCGGGGTCGGCTTCCACGATCAGGGCGGTCTCCGGGCCGGGCCAGGTGTGGGCGAGCGCGACTGTGGTCGTGGTGGTTCCGGCGCGGGGGCTCAGTCCGGCGACCGCGATCAGTAGTGGCGCCTGCGAGCCCGTTCTCATGGCTATCCCTGCTTCTGGAAGTTGGAGATCAACAGGCCGCCACCGGTGTCGGCGGGGCGGGTGTTGATCAGCTGGAGGTAATCGACGCGTTTGCGGTCCGGGCGCACTTCGGCGATATGAACGGTCGCGGTACCCGCCGCGATCGGGGTGATCGCCACGCAATGCCGGGTACCTGGCGGGATGCTCGCGATGCCCGCGGCGAGGGCTTCGGCGTTGATCCCGGTCTCGGGCGCGAGCACCACCATCGCCTTGGCGGCGTCGCGATCGATGTAATAGGCGGCCTCGAAGGAGGCGATTACCCCTTCCAGGGTGTTCGGGTCCCCGGCGCGGTCAGTGACCACGTTGCCTGCGAGCCCGGCGCACGGGCCTTGCGGGGTGGTGGGGCTCGGCGGCGCGGCGGTGGCCTGCACTTGTTGGCCGGTGTCGCTGGTGTCGTCGGTCGAGACCGCCAGCAGACCGGCCAGGATGGCGATGGTTGCCGCTAGGGCGGCCCAGGCCGGGCCTGGCATCCGGTACCGGATGCCAGGCCACCATCGGGACAACCAGCCGGTGTCGGCGGTGGCGGGAGCGTCGCCGTCACGCAACGGGGCGAACCAGACCTCCTCCCCCGAGGACGACTGATAGGGCTCGTCGAGGGCGGGGCTGGTGCCGTTTCCGGCGACGGCGTGACGCTCCGGCGGGGTCTGAGGCAGGTCGACCCACACGTGCGCGTCGTCGTCATCAGAGGGATTGCGGGGATACCTCGTCATTCATCTCGCCTCGGATCGGTCGATGCTCCGGGGCCCGCCCGCACCCCGGGGGAAGGGGGTCGCGGGATGCGGGCGGGTTCCCCGGAGGGGTCAGGGGCGGCTCGTGTGCTCGGCCGCCGATGAGGTGGTCGGTTGGTGTGGAGGCGGATTGGTGATGTCCACGGTCAACTTGGCCAGGACATCGGAGATCGCCAGGTGCGCGGTCGCGCGGTGGTCGGCGTCGTACTCGCGCCAGTCGACCTGCGTGCCACGCTGCCGGTAGGCGATCAGCGTGCGCCGACCGGCCTGCACGGGGACAACGATGTCGAGTTCGCCGTGGTAGAGATGCAGCGGCACTTCGGGTTTGACGTGGCCCAGCGATTCCAACGCGAGCACCCGCCGCCACCAGTGGTCGTTCCACGGATCCGGCACACGGCACCAATGCGCCAACGGTTGCGGGAAGCGTTGCAGCAGTTCGCGACCGGTGAGGTGACGGGCCTCGGCGGCAGCGGCGAGACCGTCCTCGTTCAGCACGTGACGAAGAGGGAGCTGGTGGTAGGCGTGCGACAGCCCGATCAGCCCGGCCAGGCCCAGGCCCGCCAAGCCCAGATCGGCAAGGCCCGCGCCGAGGTCCTCGCCGCTGCCTCCGCTGATCACTGGTGCCATGGCCGCGAGGTCGGAGACCACGGCCCCGGCGGCGACTCCGCGTAGGTCCACCTCGGGTGCGTACCAGGGCTGCAGTTCCCCGGCAGCGGCAGCGACCCGTCCGCCGTCGGCGTAGCCCCAGGCCACGACCGGCGCGACGGGAAGAGCGAGGTCAGAGGCCCGGTAGATCGCGCGAGCCAGATCGAGCACGACGTGGGCACCGGCGGCGCGCGCGGCCAGGAAGGTGTGCGGGCCGGTGCCCGCGCCGAGCCCCTGGCCGTCCGGGATGGCGACTACCCAGCCTCGCGCGAGTGCTCGGTCGATGCCGGCCACGTCGTACTCGCTGCCGGTGGCCAGCAGTTGCGAGGGCGCGCAGACACCACCGAGGCCGCGAAAAGGTGGGCACCACAGCAGGATCGCGGTCGACCCGGGTTCGGCGACCGCCTCGGGCAGGAGCACGATCGCTGAGGCCGCGATCGGCTGAGACCGGGAATCGGTGGAGACGTAGACGATCTGCCACGCACCGGACACGCCCTCGAGCTGCGGCACGAACACCGGTCGGATACGCACGATGTCACCGGGGCGCGCGCCGTCGCGCAGGATGGGTGTGGAGTAGAAGTCGCTGATGGTCATTGTTGGCTCCCGGCGAGGTCGTGGGCCAGGGCGGTCAGCCACGCGACCCCGCTGGCGAGCTGCCCGTTCGCGGCGTAGCCGGTGTGGCGGGCGGGAATGTCGCTGTAGCGCAACCACACCGACGGGTCGATGAGGTCGGCGTTGTCGGTGACCAACTGCCCCCACGCGCCCGACAAACTCGCCGCCAGAGAAGGCAGGGTCGTCAGCGGGTTCGACGCGACCGTGGCGGTGATCTGCGCCCAGCGAGCATCGGCGGCGGCCGTCTCGCTCGGGCCCGGGGCCGGAGTGCGCGAGTCGGCGGCCTCGGTGAGCCGTTGAGCCAGACTCGCCGCGGGCACATACGCCACCGAGCCAGGCCCGATGTGGAAGTCGTTGAGCACCACCGTGGTCCAGGCGTCACCGAGCGCACTCGACAACAGAGCCTGGACGGAGCTGATCGCGGCGATCGGGTCGCGCAGGTCGGCCTGGGCGGCGAGTTGGGCGGCCAACCGCAGCAACGCGGCACGGTCGGGTGCCGCGCAGCTGAGGTCGCCCTCGACGCAGATATCGGCGACTCTGCCCGTCAGCGACCCGAAATCGACTCCGGAGGTCGTGGCGATCCCGCCGCCGGAGGCGACGGCCGTGCTCAGGGCGATCTGAGAGACCGCCGCCCCCGCCGTGCCCGGTGCCGGGTCCGGAGTCAGCTGACCGGGACGGCCCGCGATGACCGGCGAGCCCGGAGCACGATCGGGATCGGAGTACAACGCCACCGCGGCGACTCGCTCAGGCGCCACCGGTCCTCCCCCTGCCCCGACGATCTGAGCGAACCCCGACGCGACTTGTGCGCCTTGGGAAAACCCGACCACCGCCTGCGAGGTCGCCGGGCAATTCGCCGCGACGTCTTCGGAAGCGTCCAGCAGCGCGTTGAGGCCGATGTTGGCCGAGACCGTGTACGGGTCAGAGCCACCGCCCGTGCCCGGCGCTCCGCCGAACGAGGCCGGATAGCCGATGTAGGTGCGGGACACCAAATTCGGAGCGTCGGCGGCGACCGGACCGAGAAGATGGCCGAGCATCCCGGAATCGGCGGTCTCGGAAGCACCCGGCGAGGACTCACTAGTGCCCTGCACCCCGAACACCCACAGCGCCGGGCAGCTCGGCGCTGAAGATGGCTGCGCGGCAACGGTGCCCGGCGTGCAGAGTCCACCGGCGAAGGTCACCAAGACCGCCGCGGTGAGGACACGTCGCCCGGTCATGGCTGTCCCACCCCCGCCCCGGCACCGAACCCCGCACCGACCGTGCCACCGACCAACGCCCCCACAGCCGCAGCAGGGACCCCGGCCACCAGCGCGCCCGCGACCGCCCCGGCCGCCGCACCCAACGCGGTACCGGCCACACCGGAGGTGATCGTGCCGATCACCGGGATCGCCACCACCGTTCCGATTGCGGCCCCGGCGATTCCACCGATCGTGCCGCCCGCCAGCGCACCCACAGCCGCACCGGCCGCTGCGGCCGGGGCACCGGTTATCGTGCCGCCGATCGCGCCACCGGCCCCGGCACCAGCGACCGTGGCACCAGCCACCCGATCCGAACGCCCGGCCGGGAGCCCGACCGAGTCCAGGAACGTCGCGGCCTGGGCTTCGAGGTCGGCGGCGACGGTGTTGATCGCGTCGCCGACCTCGGGCGGTAGCCATTCCGGGTCGGGGAACTGCGCCGTCCCGATCCTGATCGTGTCCGGCGGTGCCTCGATCGGCGCGACCGGTTCCACCGACACCGGAGTGTGCAGCTCGACCACATACACCGGCGGCGCGGGCTCAGGCGAGGGAGCCGGACGCGGAGACGGACCGTTGCGGACCTCGGGGGGCTGCTCGACATACACCGGCGGCTCGGGTTCGACCGGGGCCGGAGGCGGTGCGGGAGCATTGGTTCCGGGTTGCGCGGGGGCCGTGACGCCGGGCTGGTCAGCGATCGCGGCCAGCGGAGCCATCGCGTTCGCGGGCTGGATGGCCAGCATCATCAGCACCGGCACAGCACCAGCAGCCACTATGCGGCCACTCCACAGCATCCGGCTGCCGTAGAGCAGGCGAGGGCTGCGGGCTGGGTCGCCGACCTGCGTCGGTAGCGCGACAGCGACCGGCGAGGAATTCCCATTTTTGGGCATGACAAATAACCCTTCGATCGAAGGTGGAAAAGACCAGGGAGGTGACTAGGAATTGCGCGCGAATTTGCGACAAATTCCCGTGTCTCCCGGCTGCGGATAGCAGCCGGGAGACACGGGCTCTCGATTCTTCTAGTCAGCGAGAACCGGGCGGCCGATCAGATGAACGGCAGCACCTGTACCGCGATCGCCAGCGCATTCGAGACCAGTGAGGCACCGGCACTGAGCACCGACAAAACTGTGTAGAGGTCCATGATTTCCCTTTCGGAGGAGGTTGGGTACCTCACCATCACAGCCCCGAAAACCAGTGCAGCGCTACCCCTTCGACTGGTAAATGTTTGACCAGCACTTTTGTTACCACCCGGCCCACAGTGGTTGGCCTGCGCCGATCGGCGAAACTGGTAAAGAAAGTGCCAAACAGGAAATTTTCCGGGTCCCGTCCCTCGTAAAAATGGTACTGCGAATACCCCCACGCCCGATTCGGGTAGCGGTAGCTAATTGTCAGCGAGGTCACAGCGAATGATCGGTGGCCGGACCGGTCCGTTTCTGGTACGAATTAGTCAACTCGGGGGAGTTAACCCTTCAACGTAACCGACGGAGAAGGCGCAACGGAAGACTCTAGTAGGAGGGGCTTGACACATGAACCGGAGGAACCCGCCGACCAACCAGCCCCGGCGGGGCCCAGACCACCAACCATCCGAGCTGCCTGACCTGGGCCGATGGGTGCGCAGGGTTCGCGAGCACCGCGAACTCTCCCGGCCCGAGGCGGCCGTCCTGCTCAACATCGGCTACGAGCTGCTGCGCAAGATCGAGTACGGCACCGCGCTGTGCACCCTGCCGGTGCTTGAGCAGATGATCACCAGCTACGGCCTGGACATGGCACAAGCCCGCCACGCCCGCGACCTCGCCCTGGACCCGGTGCCGCTGGCCCCGCTCGAGGAACTGCGAGCCCGTCCCAGCGCTCGCGACCACCTCTCGACTCTGAGAAGCCTTGACGAGCGCAGCCTTGTCGGTGCCTACATCGACCCACTCTGGTCGGTGGTTCACGCCAACAAACGCTTACGCTCCGAGCTGCCCGGCATCGACCGCTACGACGACAACATCGGCCTGTGGTACTTCCATCCCGGCACGACCGCCCACACCGCCGAATCCCTTGTCGTGGACTGGGACACCGTCGCCGCCTACCTGGTCGCGTCCCTGCGGGCCGCGTTCGGCATCCACCGCCAGACCCCACAAGCACAGGCTCTGTTCCACAAGCTGTGTGGTTCAGAGACTTTCCGCGAGTTATGGAACACCAGTCTCGAGGTCGCCTACGGCTACCCGACCGAGGAACCCCTCCAGCTCCGCGAACCCAACACCGGCCAGCTGTACTCGGTCCGGATTCATCTCGGTTCCCGGGTCCGCGCGCACCTCGGCACCACCGACAACCCAGATATCCGGTTCTGCATCGGCTATCGCGACAACTGCGACCCATCGACCCAGCTCTGACAAGAGCTGCACACCAGACCCGTCTCACCGAACACTGGACGGGACAACCGAACACCGACACAGGAGCACGCCATGACCGCTACCCCCACCCCTACAAGCCATAGCGACGCCAAACCCTGGCCTTGGGCCCAGCGTGAGGTGCATATCGTGCTCATCCCACCGCAGACGCGAGGCCAGTGACATGTTCAACCCGCCTCTGCTACCCGGGATGCCTGACTTCCACGACTCGGTGGAATACCTGCGCCACAACCGCAACCTATCCCGCGAATCCACCGCCCAAAAGGCTGGAATCAGCAGCTCACGCCTCAACAAGCTCATCCTGCAACGCAGCACCCCCGGCCCCACCGTGTTCGACAAGCTCGTCCGGTTCTTCGACCTGACCCCCACGCAAGTACGGCACCTGCAAGACCTGCTGCAACCTTCCGGCCGCCTCAAGTCCATCGACGAACTACGCCGCCGCCTCACCGTCCAGGGACTCCAGGCCCATCTCGACCAACTCGCCCAGCACGAGATCCTCGGGGCCTACCTCGACCCACTCCAGACCGTCCTGGACGGCAACGAGGTACTGCACCGGATGATGCCCGGCCTGGACAAGGCCGACCACAACGTCATGCGCTGGATGCTCACCCCCGCCGCCCGCGACCGCGTCTACGGCTGGCACGGCGAACTACTCGGCCTCATTCGCAACCTGCGCACTGTGCTGGCCCGCTACCGCGACGATCCCCGGGCACAAGAACTGTTCCGAACACTGCGCAAAGACATCGCGTTCCGCAGTGCCTGGGACGGCAGCCCGATGCAAGTCACCTACGGCTGGCCCCACACAACACCGATGCGCCTGCGGATACCCGGCACCAGCCAACCGCTCGCGCTCAACCTCGAAATCAACGAGTACGGGGCATGCTCGGAAGTCCTCGTCGTCCACGGCCTCTACAGCACACCCGCGATCGCCTGTTGAGACATCTACCGATCCGAGCAACGCTGCCCACGCGGTGAGACCTGTTCGACGAATGTCAGAGGGGTCTCACCGCACGGTCTCTTGCTGTCCCAACGTGTTCAGCGGGGCGACCTCCGAAAAGCAGACCCTGGTAACGGAATTCGACTCACATCCGGCAGCCAAAGACAGCGACAACGGTCGGCCGTAGTGGGGTACCGTGAATGCTCCCCAGACCACACGCTGGAAAGTAGGGCGGCGGTGATACGAGCGCGGGAATGGACCGGCTTCGAAGCGGTCGCGCTGCAGGTAGCGATGCGCAGGTCGGTACGAGAGTTCGCCGCGCTACTGGGCGTCGAGACGACAACGGTCAACAACTGGCGTTCGAGGCTGAGCTCGGTAACACTCCGCCCCGCAACACAAGCGATCTTGGACACTACCTACGGACAGCGTGCCACTCGCGAGGACAGAGCACGGTTCGAACACATCGTTGCCGAGGGCGAGGCCGCATGGAGAGGCCGGCATCCCTCGACGTCACGCGGGTCCGCCGAACCGCCGAGTGCGTTACTCGCAGCCAGTGCAGCACGAAGCTCCCTGCCAGTGCAGAGCGATCGGGAAACGATCGAGGTGTTCGACGGCAGCGCGGCCTCGTCGCTGATGCGCTCCCTGGCGGCGTCGGAAGGTTCTCTCGGTAGCTTTGCCGCCGTCACCGATCTGCTGGCAGGCCAGCGCCAAAGCATCGCTCCTGATGCGCTGATCGGCCCGATAGAAGCCCATCGAGACGCTGTCGCCTCCTTCTTCCGGGCTGCGACCGACGATCGCATCAAGCAGCGCGCCGGGGCCCTGCTGGGCGAGACATCGGTTGTGGCGAGCCGGGTATGGAGTGCCATCGGTGACCGGCCGATGGCACTGACGCATTGCGCGTTCGCCCGTAAGCTCGCCGACCAACTCCAGGACAAGACGATGGGCGGGATCGCGCGCATCTTCGAAAGCAATCTTCGCTCGGATGCGGCAACGTTGATCAGTTCCGATGGCGACGTCGTCATCGGACTTCGGATACTCAAGGAGGCCGCTGACGTTTCCGACTACCTACCGCCTGCCGCGCGAGCCAGAATTGGCGCCGAACAAGCACAAGCCTACGCAGTGCTCGACCTGCGGGACGAATGCGAAGAAGCACTGACTCGCGCACAACGCGCCGCCGAGGATATCGACGAGAATGACCGTTCCGGGCTGTTCAGCGACTGGAACACCACTCGAATCCAGGTCTACGTCGGGACATGCCAACTGCTCCTCGGCCAACCCAAACGCGCGATCACCGCGCTCAACAAGGCGTTGAGCTCGCCCGAGATGGACAGCCCCAACGTTGCCCTGGCCGCCCGCGTTGATCTCGCCAGCGCCTACTCCCTATCGGGAGAACTCGAAGAAGGCTGCAACGTCCTCGGCGAGACGTACCAAGCGCTGGCGACCATGGGCAACCATCGCGGCCTCGAACGCGCACAACGAGCCATCGAGCGGATCGCTCCTTGGCAGAACGAACGGCCGGTCCTCGCGTTGATGGAGCGAGTAGCCAGCATCAACGCCTAGCGATCGATCCTCACAGTCGACTGGATCGCTTGCGCTGAACGGACAGCCTCCAACACCTTGTCCGCGTCCAGCTCGTTCACGATCGCATCTGGTGAGTGCCCTGCCAGCTCTTCGGGGGTCAGCCTGTGAGCGACGGCAACAACCCCGAATCCGGCATGTCGAGCGGTAGCGATATCGTTCGGCGCGTCACCGATGATGACGGTTCGCGTCGGCTCGATCGAATGCCCGTACTTGGCCTGAAACCGGTCGGCGACGAACGCGGGCAGATCGAAACGCTCCCTCGCATCTGAGCCGAACGCGCCGATGTCGAGGTCCAGGTGCGAGTCCAGGCCCGCGACGGCGAGTTTGAATTCAGCCGACACCCGCAGGTTTCCGGTAAGTGCAGTCTGGACGTATCCGTGCTCGGCCAAGGTGGCGATCGAGTGGGCAGCACCGGGGTAAGCAGCCTGGTCGCGGGCGAGTTCGGCCTCACCTTGCGACATGACCTCCATCAGTACCTCGGCGTACCGACTGAAGCCCTCCTCGGCCGCCTCACTGGCGACGCCCGATGCAATAGCCGTATCCACGACGATGGACTCATCGGTGTAGCCGTGCACCCGCGCAGCGGGGAAGACGACCGCAGACTCTTCGATGCCGTAGGTGCGAGCGACGGCTCGCCGTAGCCACCGCAAGTCCGCTGGGATCAGGGTGCCGTCAACATCCCAGACAATCAGTCCTGCCTGTGTCTCAGCCATGTTCACCGATTCTCGCAGACGGTAGCAGGTACCGCAGCGATCAATGGTTCTCGTAGCGCGCTCAGCGCCGACGTCCATGGAAGCGGTCCGGTGTCGGAGTCCTCGGTAATGCGCACGAATCGAACGCCCCACTCCGCAAGACGTTCGCGTGCCTGGCGCACGGCCGGGAAGTTCATCTGCTCCTGCTTCGCGTGCGGGATCGCCACGACGGGCAGCCCAGCGCCGACGGCCTCGACCAGCAGGGCGAGCGGCAGCGTGTCGCCGATGCCGGTGGCCCATTTGGCCAGCGAGTTCGTGGTCAATGGTGCGGCGATGATCGCGTCGGCGGGCGGGAGGAGGTCGTCGGTTCCCGGTTGTTTGAACTCCCAGCGCACCGGATGTCCGGTCTGCGCTGCCAGTGCTTCGACGTCGAGGAAGCGGACACCGTTGGGCGAGGCGACCACGCACACGTCCCAGCCCTCAGCTTGCGCGAGTTCGACCAGTTCACCGACCGTGTCAGCTGGTGACGCACCGGTCACGATCGCATACAGCACCCGAGTTCGCTCAGTCATGAGCCCATCATGGCAGCCTGACCAGGCGCTGTCCGGCCTACACCACCGCTACGCCTACACGGTGAGCGAGGTTGCCCAGCTCGCCCGCGGTGAGGCTGCGCGTGGCTTCTCGCATCATCTGAGCGACTGTCTCCTGCACGGTGTCCATGTTCCGGACATGTTCTGGCGCAATGCTTTCAGCTCGCAAGAACGCATCCAGGGCGATCGCGTGGGCACGACGTGACGCCGCTGCACGTCCGACCTCGACCCAGTACTGGGCTGCCCGGCCCGGGGTCGGCAATGTCTGCGGTTTGAGCTTCCTTGCCAGGTCGAGCACGGTATCTGGCTCACCCGCTTCCATGGCGACCGACATCTTCCACAGCGCCACGTTCGACGAGCCGAAGGTGGTGTTGGCGATGACGGTCGTGCGGTCGGTCGGGATGGGGCGGTCGAGCCGTGCGGCGTACTCGACCGCATGTTCCAGATGATCGCGGGGATCGCCGCCGGTGGCCGCTGTCGCCAACGATGCCTGCAGGTGCAGCATCCCGACTGTCTGCACATCGTTGGCGGTCTGTGCTCGTGACCCGACCACGGCCGCAGTGCTTTCCACCCGATCCAGCGCGGCCTTCAACGAGGTCGGACGCGCCAGTAGGACCTGGCTGCTGACAAACGCGGCAGCCGCGATCCCCGGCCGACTCTCGATCGTGCGAGCAGCGTCTTCGGCAGCCCGCGCGGCTGACCACGCCAGCGCCAGGTGTCCTCGGGCGCGCATCACCACCGATGTATCGAAAGCAACCTGGGTCAATGCGTCCCAGGCGATGCGCAGGTCACCACCACGGCTTTCGTGTGCGTGCCGGTAGAGGTCGGTGATCAACGGCCCCACCAGCAACGCGAAAGTGGTGTACTCGCCGGCCATGTTGAGTCGCGTTACCGACCGGGTGGCGGCCAGGAGCGCGGAGATCGGGCGCAACGGTCCGGTGTCGGTGACGTTGCCTGCCGCCCAGAAGACGGTCTCGATGCCGGTCACCAGTGCCGAGAAGTCGTCGGCCTCGGCCAGCGGTGGCTCCGCTGCGGTCGATCCTCGATCAGACGAGCCCGCGAACACCGCCTCGGTTCGTTCGACGCTCGGTTCGCTAGTGGTCGGTCCGACAGTGGTCGCGGCGACACCATGTCGTCGCGCCTGTTTCGAGTGTCGCTCTCTCCACGCGGTTTCGCCTTCGGCGACGATCTGGTCGAATCGTTCGCGGTCTTCTGGCGTCGTACGTTTCGCGTAGGTGGTGTCGAGAATCTCCTGCTTTTCGGAGCGGGGTGTGACCGCGCTCAGTCCCGACCGCCAGTTGTTGATCGTGGTGGTCTCGACGCCGAGCATCGCGGCGAACTGGCGGATCGGCTGTCTCATCGCTTCTTGCAGCGCGGCAGCTTCGAAGCCGGTCCATTCCCGCCCTCGTATCATGCGGCCCCCTACTTCCAGCTCCTGAACTGGGAAATGCCTACGGTACGCCCACGCTACGCCACCACTGTGCGGTTCCTGCCAATGCTGTTGACGGGCAACGATTGAAACCAGAACCCGCTTCGGAGAATCCGTGGCGAAACTGCCGAACGGGTGCACCTCGTTGTTTTGGAAGCGTCACCAGGAAGGCCCGCGCATGACACATTCGGACGAGCTGAACACCCAGCCCGCGGTGAGGCGTGCCCAGTCCTCGGGTGCCAGCCCGATCGCTTCCGCCAACGCTGTCGTTGCGGCCGAGGCCACCCACAACCAATCGCGCGCCGAGCTTGTCAGAGCGCTCGAGGCGATGGAGCTGGCCGGGTTTCTCACGGCTGCGCCCGCTGTAACCACGCCCGAAGCCGCCGACACGGCGGCCGTGACCGCGCCGACTGGGGAGTCGCGATGACTCAGACCAGCACACCTAGAGCGTGGACCGAATCCCCCCACTCACGCTGCCAGTTCTACCGGAGCATGTGCTCGCTGCCCACCGTGGTCGATCCGGCAACAGGGCGGATCACAATGCGGGCCGGGTTTGTCGGGGCGGTGATGATGCCGACCGAGCTCGCCCAGCGGGTCAAAACCAGTCTCGATCTTCGCGGTGTCGCGCCGTTGTCGATCGTCGGCCACCCGCGCGCGGAAATGTGGACATTCCTTGTCCGGTCCGATATTCGGCCGATCGGTGACCCCGCCGAGGTCGCTCGCTTGTGGAAGGCGCGAGTGGTGGTAATCCGCGACGGCGACATCGCGTTGCCGTCACCGGTGGCGGACCCGCTGATTGTTCGCACGTGGGTGTCTCCGGCCACCAGCGCTTTTCGCCCCTCCGGGGCGGTGGTGATCGGGTGCGCATTATCGATCTTGAGGCAGATCGGGCAATGAACAACGGCGGCCGGTCACCTCGTCCTGACGAACCAGATATTCGCCTTTCGGTCGAATTGGCCGGTGTGCGCGTGTATTTCGCCGCCTGCCTGACCGCCGCGCTGGTGTTCGTCTGTGATGTGGCCGCCCACCGCCCCGGCACTGTCGCCGTCTATCCGGGCCACTGTGCCGGATTGCCCCGCCTCCCCAACGAGCGCCTTTTCCTACAGCCCTGACCCGCGCACAGCGCACCTTCCGACCACCCGAATGACCTTGGCGCGACGGCCCGGTGAGACCGGACGCAGCTCACCCAGGTTTCGCGCCGAGGCGGCCCCGGAGTCGATTCCCGGCGACTACCGGGGCCACCCGACCTCCGAGATCCACCGAAGGAACCGAGAACGCCATGTATGCACAGTTCGACACAGCAAACGCCTCCCCCACCGCTCGCTCACACCGCCACCGATGGATAGCGGCTGGAGTGCTGGCCGGGCTCGCAGCACTGGCAGTGGTCGCAGCAGTGACGGCCCCGGACGGGAGCGCGCAGCCGACCGGGTTTGCCTGCGAGGAAACCGCCGGACCCGACGTGATCACCGGGTCAGTGCCCGGTGACACCACCAGCGGCCCGGCCGCGATCCTGGGGTTCAATCACGCCTACTACGTGGACCGATCCGTCGAGCACGCGCGCCGGTTCCTGACTTCGGACTCCGCGATCACCACTGGCGACCGGTTGCAGACGGGCATCGATGCCGTGCCCGCCGAAACCCTCCACTGCGTGAGTATCTCGCCGTTGAACACCAGCGGCAAGTCGGCACGGTGGGCGGTGACCGTGGCCGAGTTCCGGCCCGGCACCGAGCCTTGGGTCGCCCAGCAGACCGTGACCACCCGCACCGTCGACGGGGCGACTCTGATCAGCGAGATCACCCTCGCCTGACTCGGGGCCGGGCACACAGTCCACCTGAATACCTCGGACCGAATCCGGCGACCCCCGAGCCGGTCGGCCTCCGAGGGTGGGGAACGTTCCCGGAGGCCGCCGAACCTCCCGGCCTCCGGGGACGCCTACCCGACCCACACGAACCACCGCCGGTGGAACCCTCCACCGAATCTCAACCAACGAAACTACTTGGAGAGGTTAGAACCATGGTCAACACGAGCCGGTACAACACCACCGATGGCGGGCCGGAAACGTTGCAGCGCTTCCTGATCGCCAGCGAGTCCGACACCATCCATCAGCGCTCCTACAGCACCAAACTCCTCCCGGAGCTGTTGCAGACCCACGACTACGCCCGTGCGTTCTTCGACAGATGCTCGGCCGTGATGGGCATGACAGACGACAGCGAGGAGCTTGCGCTCGCGCGTCTGCAACGCCAGACCGTTCTCGACGTGCCCGGGTACGAGTTCCACATGCTCATCGACGAGGCCGCGCTGCGAGTCACCGTCGGCAGCTGCGAGGTGATGACCACCCAGATCCGCCACCTGATGAACATCTTGACCGCTCGCGCACATGTCCGCATCGGCATCATCGCGCTCAATGCCGAATTCATCGCCTCAGCAGACAGTTTCGACTTCAGCACTGCCACCGACTCCGACAACGAGCGAATCACCGATCCGTTCGAGAACACCGACACCGTCGAGCTGGTCGAACGAACCTTCGACCTGCTCGCCACCACGGCTGTCTACGGCCAGGAAGCCCACGCCATTCTCGCCCGGGCGCTGGCCGGCCACGCCGAGTCCGGCATCTGATCCATCCGACCGCCCGCGAGCCCCGCAACAAGCCGACGCCGTAATCCCTTGTCACGGTGGCCGGGAGGTTTGTTCGGTGCTTCGTGGCACCCTCCGGCGAGGACAGGACATGACAGCCCCCAACCAGACAGTGCTGGACATCAGCCGCCCCAACACCGCCCGTGTGTGCAATGCGTTGCTGGGCGGCAAAGACCACTACGAGCTCGATCATCTGATCGCCAAACCTCTTGTGGACAGCCAGCTCGCGACCGCCATGGCCGAAGCGCGTCGCTTCGCGCGGCGCGCGGTCGAATACCTCACCCACACGCATCAGGTGACCCAGGTGGTCGAACTCGGCTGCGGACTCCCTCTACACCCCGACCTCGGTGAGATCGCCAAACACGCAAGTGACACCGCCCGCATCCTCTACATCGACAACGACCTCCTCGCCGCCACCCACGCTCGGGCTCTGCTGACCGAACCGAACAACGTCGTCGCCAAGATCGACCTCACCGACACCGCCGCCGTCCTCGCTGAGATCACCGCGGTCATGGACTCCACAGCGCCTTTGGCGGTCTGCCTGTCCGGGACCGCTGAACTCCTCGCCGACGCCCCCGCCGTCCTCGACGCCCTGACTCGCCAGCTCCGGCCCGGAACCTGGATCGTGTTCAGCCACATCACCGACGACAACGCTGGGAACGACATCAGCAGCGCCGTCGCAGCTCTGAACAACGCGGGCATCACCTTTCACCCGCGCGACCGCGACACGATCACCACGATGCTGGCCCCCTACCAGCTCACCGATCCCGGATTAATCGCACCGCACCGGTGGCGGCCTACCGATACCGACCACGACACCCTGCGGCCTCAACACCCCGTCGCTTGGGACCTGGCCGCTTACGCCGCAATCGGCCAACGACAGTAGTAGAGAACAGGACCCGAACCGATGCCATGGGATCGCGACGACAGCGACGACAGCGAAGGCACCGAGCAGCAGTGGTACTACGGGCAGCTGGGTTTCGCGCGCCGCGCGGGAATGACCGCACTTGTCGACAAGCTTGTCGCTGGTGGGCCACCCCCACCCAGGAGCGCCGACGGCCCGATGGGGTGGCTGGTTTGGCATGAGCACCACCTGCCCACATCTGAAGAACTCACCCAGCTCGTGGACCAGCTGCTCGGTGCGGGGTTGATTACCGCCACCCAACTCAGCACCCACACCCTGGCTCCCCACGACGCGACCAGCATCGCGACCTTGCGGGCGCTGATAGCCACCCGCACCGCCGACGACCATCCAACCGGATAACGCAGTCGACTTCGATCTTCGTCCCCCCGCCACGTCTCGACACCCAGAAGGTACCCATGCCGCTGACATGCACGTTCCACGAAACACCCGCTGATCTGGCCTCGGCAGCAGCCAATCTGATTGCCACACATATTTATTCGGCAATCGACGCATCGGGCGAATGCCTCATCGCGGTGGCCGGTGGAACGACACCGGTCTCGACCTATCGCGAGCTGAGCAGGCTCGATATCGACTGGGCCAAAGTCATTTTCGTTCAGACCGACGAGCGGGTGACACCGCAGCCAACCGATCGATCCGCTGGGTCGATCGAGACTGCCCTGGGCCTGAGCGAACCGAGTCATCGCGCTACCTGGTGCCTGATTCGGGTGAGCGGGGACAGCCAGGAGACCGCTGCGGCATATGACGAACAACTCTCGCGACTGCGCGCCGAGGGCGTACCCGACATCGCGGTGCTCGGCTTGGGAACCGACGGCCATACCGCCTCGATCTTCGACCACACTCTCTACGAAGCCCCTCATCAGCGGGTGGTTGCCACGACCTACCAAGGCGAGCCGCGAGTCAGCCTCGGGCTGAACTATCTGCGGGCCGTGCCGACTCGAATCCTGCTGGCCACCGGATCCGGTAAGAGTGCGGCACTGGCGAAAGTCCTCACGCCCGCCATCGGC
Organism: Nocardia sp. NPDC055165; assembly: GCF_053606985.1. NCBI lineage: Bacteria > Bacillati > Actinomycetota > Actinomycetes > Mycobacteriales > Nocardiaceae > Nocardia > Nocardia sp. NPDC055165. Next base: position 373,189 of record NZ_JBSGSS010000007.1, on the reverse strand, counting down.
GCTGCTCCGGTGCCAGCCGCTGTCGTGCTCGGTGAAGACGGCTATGTCCTGGCCGACGCCGCCGCCCACCCAGCCCCGGCGTCAAAATGAGGAACGTAGCTGGCGATAGCACTCCTGTGATCGTGTTCGATCTCGGCGGGACGTGGTGGCGGTGCGCGGTCGTGTCCCCATCCGGTGTCCTCACCGATCACGACCGGCACCCCGCAGTGACGAAGGCCGGTACGGGGAGCAATACCGCCACACTGCGCGAGCTGATGGTGCAGTTTCTTCTCGCCCAGACCCGTCGACTTCTCGAAATCCATCCCGGTGTCGCGGATGTGGGGATCTCGATCGGTGCCGCCACCAACGGTCACACCGGACAAATCCTGGCCAGTGCGCCGCTGTGGGGTGACAGCGCTGACCCTTTCGATCTGCGAGTAGTGCTGCGGGAGAACGAATCACGAGCACGGTGGTGGGTGGTCAACGACGTGACAAGTCTCGCGATGGCGATCGCCAACCGGCCCGAGGTCCGGGAGTTGGGCGTGAAAACTGTTGCGGCGGTGACAGTCAGCAGCGGGATCGCCGCGCGCACCATCGACGTGGAATCCGGCGAGGTGGTCTTGGACCCGGTGCACGGGATTCAGGGCGAAATCGGACACCTGCCAGCAGCGGTCACCGCAACACTGTCGACCGATCCGCCGGTGTGCGATTGCGGAGCCGTCGGACACGTCTCTGCCATCTCGGCGGGCAAGGCGATCGACCGGCAGCTCGCGCAGTTGGCGAGCATCCTGGGCGCGGACTCGACCACCGAACCATCACCACTGGCTCGCCTGTTCGCCGCGCTGGAGAACAACAATCCGCACGCCACAACGTTTCTCGACTCGGTGACCGCCCCGCTGGCGCGAGCACTGCTGTACCTGCTGACCGTCGACGCCCGCATCGAGCACGTGTTCTTGTCCGGCGGGGTGGTCGACACCCTCGCCGATCACTACACGAACAGCATGTACCGCTGCCTGGAAGCTGACGGTCTCTACCTCGTGTCCACTCACCAGCCCACCGTCTTTCGCGACCGGATTTCACGGCTGGAATCCGATGGGCTCGATCCACTGCGCGGAGCGGGGCTCTTCGCTCGCGCGCAATCGCTACCGGCAACCGCCCGGCCCGGGGGAAGGAACCACTGACATGGACCGCATCTGGGGTATCGCTGCGACACAAACGATGTGCTACCGAATCCGACGAACACGAGACTGCCTCGACCCCGACAACAGCGACCTGGCCGACGCCGTGGGCATCGGCAATCGCCGCACGCTGGTCTTCGTCGACTCGACGGTGATGAGCTTTTTCGGCGACAAGATCCTCGCCTACTTCGACACCTACAGCTCACTGTGCACCGTCGTGCCGATCGAAACGACCGAGCGCACCAAGAACTCCGAGACAGTGAGCCGGATCGTCCGCGAATACGACAAGTTCGGACTCAGCCGGCGTCGCGATGCCGTCGTCGCTGTCGGCGGTGGAGTCGTGACCGATGTGGTCGGCTTCGCCGCGAGCATCTACCGCCGCGGCGTGCCGTATGTCCGAGTACCGACCACCTTGTTAGGGATGGTCGACGCTGCCGTGGGCGTCAAAACAGGGATCAACTTCAACGGCCGCAAGAACCGGCTCGGCACCTACTACGCCTCGAGCGAGACCCTCGTCGACCCGAGCTTCCTGTCGACATTGCCCGACCGTCAGATCTCCAACGGGATGGCCGAGATCCTCAAGATCGCACTGGTCAAAGACAGCGGGCTATTCGACCGCATCGAGCGCGAATGGACCACCGCGCCCGGTTTCGCAGCCAACACCACTGTCAGCGGTCCCATTATCGACGCCGCGATCACCGCGATCGTCGAGGAGCTGGAACCGAACCTGTGGGAGGACAACCTCGCCCGACTGCCCGACTTCGGCCACACCTTCAGCCCCTCGTTCGAGCTGGCAGCGAAACCGAAGCTGTACCACGGGGAAGCGGTCGCCATCGACATCGCGCTGTCGTGTGCACTCGCCCAACAGCGTGAACTGATCGATGACGAATGCCTGGGCCGAATCCTGACACTGATGGCCCGCGTCGGACTGCCGCTGAGCCACACCTGCATCACCGACGAGATGCTGCGCGCGGGGCTGTCGGACTCGATCCGCCACCGCGACGGCAACCAGAACATCCCGCTGCTCACCAAAATCGGCACCGCGATCTTCGCCCAAGACATCACCGCGACCGAGCTGACCGCAGCAGCAGAGACGGTGCGCCCGTTCCACACCGAGCTGTGCACCGCATGAGCACCATCGACACCGCCGCCGTCAACCGAACCCTCGTCCGCAGCGGCGATGGCTTGCATCTTCAGCACACGCCGGTGCCCGACGCATCCGAACTGCCCACGGTCCGTCGTGTCCTGCGGGTAGGCGTATGTGGCACCGACCTGCAAATGCAACGCGGCGCGCGGTCCGACCGCGCCACGGTCCTGGGCCATGAAGGTCTCGCCGTCACCCTGGACAAACGAGGTTGCGAGATCTTCAATCCCGTCGACCCGGGCGACCAGGACGTGATCCTGGGCCACAGCTACGACGGCATCCTGCGCGACTACATGCCCACCGCGCTCCCTTGCGGGGTTGTGCCCGCGCACGAGGCCCTCCCAGTCGACCTCGGTGCGCTGGTCGAACCCACCGCCACCGCTCTCTACGGGTGGGAACTCATGGCCCCGCATCTGCGCCCGGCCGCCCCGGTCGCGGTGTTCGGCAGCGGTTCAGCGGCCCTGCTGGTGGCGATGCTGGGCGAGGACCTCGGGTACCGGATGCAGCTCGTTCACCCGCGCCGAGAGCGACTGCGCTACATCGACCAACTCGGCGTGCTGCCCGCGAGCACCCTTACCAATCGGACACAAAGAGCCAGCATCCACGGCGCAGTCATCTGTCTGCCGCGCGAGGCGACTCACACGGCCATCGGCGCGGCTACCGCCAGCCTCTGCGACAAGGGCGTGCTCGACCTGTTCGGCGGTATCCCCGCCGGGCTTCGCCACCCGGCACTGCCCGGCATCGACTTGTCGGCGGTTCGGCGCTCCAACGTCTGCGGACAGTCCCCCAACACCCCCTACGTTCAAATGTTCACCCCAGCTGGCAAGCGGGTGCGGGTAACCGGTCACCGTGGAACATCACCAGCCCACCTCGACCGGGCCCAACAGCATCTCCTCGCGTCTCCCAGTCAATTCGGCAAGCTGATCAGCCACGTGATCTCGCTCGAAGAAGCGGCCTTGTATATCCCGTCGATGGCCCGAGGTGAACGACCTCTCGGCGAACACGTCAAGGTCGTCGTCGACCTGACGATGTCGGGGCCCGCGCGCGAGGCCGACCTGACGACCACGGTGGCCGATTATCTCGAGGTGATCCGGTGACCACACCCCTTGCGACGATCTACCGGCGTATCGAGCACCGCGACGAGGCCGCCTTCCTCACCGCCGCGACGGTGGCTGGAACGCCCAGCGGGCTTGCTACTGACTATGTGGTGCTGGCCCCTCGAGCGGTGGGTGTCTGCCGCTCGGATCTGCGTGAGATCAGCGGGGTCCGGTTCGGGCGCTGCGACTTCGGTCACGAGATCGTCGGCAGCGTCCTCGACAGCACCCCGGCTCTGGCAGACCTGCAAGGGCGCACAGTGGTGTTCGATCCGCACCCCACGCTGGCTCACCGGACATCGGGATTCGGCGAACTGGTCGAACTCAGCGGTGACTCCCATGCGTTGCGTGCCGCGCTGGTCCCGGTCCCGGAAGGGATCCCCGACCGGGTGGCCGTGTTTGCCGAACCGCTGGCGTGCGCGGTGCACTGCGTCACCCGGCTGCACGCCGTTGCCGCTGATCTCGCGCTGGCACCGGAGACTGTGGTCGCGGTGTTCGGTGCGGGGATGGCCGGGGCCCTGATCAGTGCCGTGCTCACCGCCACCGGTTACCGTTGTGTTCTGCTCAACCCCAGCGCGCTGCGTCTGGGGTTCCTGCGGCGCCGCCGTGCGCTGCCTTCGCGGGTCTTCGACTCCAACCGGCACCGGCCGCCGTTTCAGCGCGTCGTCGTGGCCACCGCCGCCGCCACGCCGCATGTGCTGGAGACGTGCTCGGACATGCTCGCCGACGACGGGCTGCTGGTCGTCTTCGCTGGCACACGACCGGGCGACCAGCTCGCTGGTACCGACATCGATCGACTGCGCCGGACCGAAGATATCGGCGAATTCACGTGGTCGGGCGGGCGGCGCTTCCTTGCGGGTACTCACGGGGCCACCTCCGCCGACTTCCAGACCGCCCTGAACCTATTGCAGCGCAGCGCCGATGCCGGATGGTCACCATCGTTGTGCGTCAAACGACTCACCACACAGATCCTCGAACTCGACGCCGCTGCCGACTATCTCACCGCCAGCGCCGCCCGCGGCGACCTCGGCAAAACGATCGTGCAAATCCGCCCCTTCCTTCCCTCGGAGCCACGATGAAGATTCCCCGCTACAACCACCGCTCCCAGTTCACAGACCTGACCGCCACCACCGAGAAGATCAGGCACACGCTGGCCACCGGCGACTACATCCTCGGAGATACCGTCGCCCACTTCGAGCACCGATTCGCCGACTACCTCGGCGCTACCCACGCGATCGGAGTCAACAGCGGCACCGACGCACTGACTTTCGCCTTGACCGCGCTCGGTATCGGACCGGGCGACGAGGTCGTCACCGTCGCCAACACCTTCCACGCCACTGCTCTCGCGATCACCGCAGTCGGGGCGAAGGTGGTGCTCGTCGACGGCGAACCCGACACCTATCTGATGGATCTCGACGCGCTCGACGCCGCGTGCGGGCCGCGCACCAAGGCCATCCTCGTAGTCCACCTGTTCGGCCGCAGCCTGGATATGGACCGAGTCACCGCCATCGCCGCCCGCCACCAGATCCCCCTTGTCGAGGACTGCGCCCAAGCCGGCGGAGCCACCTGGAACAACCAGCGGGTCGGCACCTTCGGCGCTGCCGCCGCCTTCAGCTTCCACCCGAGCAAGAACCTCGCCGCGGCGGGCGACGCCGGAGCCCTCGTGACCAACAACGCCGACATCGCGCACACAGTCAGGACATTGCGCGGCCTCGGACAAGACGGCCAAGACAACCACGTCGCGCTCGGGGCGAACTCCAAACTCGACGCCATCCAGGCCATCGTCCTCGACGCCAAACTCGACCATCTCGACACCTGGAACGCCGAACGCCGTACCATCGCGGCCCGCTACCGCCACGCCCTCACACATCCCGCCATCACAACGCCACCGCCATCGGAAGAGCCCGGCGACCACGTTTACCACCTGTATCAGGTCGCGGTGCCTCATCGCGATGCCGTTCTCGCCCAGCTGCGCTCGGACGGCATCGACGCCGTCGTCCGCTACCCCGTCCCCATCCACCACCAACCCGCCTTCGCCCGCTATGGGTTCGACGGGAAGTACCCACACGCCGAGAACCAGGCAACCAGCACGTTGTGCTTGCCGATCCGACCGGACTTGTCACCAGCAGAGGTCGACTTCGTCTGTGACCGCCTGACCACCGCAATCACCGACTCCCAGGAGGCCCTCGCATGAACGTGTCCATCGCACCGGCGCTGATCGGCGCCGACCCCCTCGCGCTGCGCGAGGCCATCGACGGTGTCACGGCCAGCACCGCCAAATACCTGCACCTCGACATCATGGACGGTCACTACACCCCCGCGATCAGCTTCGGCCTGCGCACCGTCGCCGCCATCCGCCAGCACACAACCCTGTCCCTCGATGTCCACGTACAGACCCTGCACCCCGAGCGCTACATCGACGACCTCATCACCATCGGAGCCGACCGGATCAGCTTCCACATCGACGCCGCCACCGACATCGGCACCGCCCTCGACACACTCCACGAGGCCGGCATCCGCAAAGGGCTGGTCCTCAACCCCGACCTCGGCCTCGAACTCCTCGACCCCTACCTCGCACGCCTGGACTTCGTCGTCCTCATGACCAGCCGCCCCGGCACCAGCACCTTCGATCCCACCGTCCCGAACAAGATCCGCACCCTGCGCACCGCCTTGCACAACCAACACCTCGATACCGTCGAACTCGTCGCCGACGGTGGCATCACCACCATCACCGCACCCCAGATAATCGCCGCCGGAGCCGACACACTCGTTGCGGGCAGCGCGATCTTCAACTCCGCCGACACCGACCTGCGCACAGCGGTTCACCGACTCGCCCAACCTGCCCAGACCGCCGCCGTGCGGGAGCACTGACCGAATCAGGAGACAGTTGTGCTGACAAGCCGCGCGAAGGGAGCTCGTGTCCGCTACAGGTCCACCGGACAACCCACGGGATACGCTGGTGCCGCCGCCACCGTCGCCACGTGTGGCCGATCTCGGTGGATAAGTCGAAAACTGTTCCAGCCCTGTACTTTTCGTCCCATCAAGACTTCGAATCCGTGACGCAACACAGGAGGAGCCCATGGTGTCGCAGACACCCGAGGCGGTTGTGATCGACATCGTTACCGAGGTAGACGACGAGACCTTGGCCTCGCTGACAGCTCTCCTACCTCAACTATCCACCACCGCAGCACCTTTGACCCGTGAGCGCTTGGAGGCGGTCATCGATTCCCCGTCGACGCGGCTGCTCACCGCACGGGTCGACGGAACGATCGTCGGCGCGCTGACACTGGTCATGTACACGATTCCCACCGGGCTGCGAGCACGTATCGAAGATGTCGTCGTCGACCGGGCCGCGCGCGGCCTCGGCGCTGGACGAGCCCTGACCACCGCTGCGCTCGCCATCGCGAAAGAACACGGAACGCGCACAGTCGACCTCACGTCGACCCCGACGAAAACCGCAGCCAACCAGCTCTACCAGCGGCTCGGATTCGCCCCACGCCAGTCCACGACCTACCGCATGACCCCCTGACCAAGGTTGAACTGCTACCGCGACAACGCCGCCCAGACCGAAGGACGCGAATGGACAACGCTCAACCCACCACTGAGGCCCAGATCCGGCAACACGCCATCGCCCTGGCCGCCCTCGCACACAACGGCCTCGTCTTCGCCACCGACGTCTTCGACCGGCAACGCTACGAACAGGCCAAACAGATCGCCGCGGACCTACTCGCTCTCATCAGCAACAGCACAGTCGGGGACCTGCAGGAGAACGTGTTCCTCGAAATGGGATACATGACACCCAAAGTCGACGTCCGAGGCGGCGTCTTCGATGATCAAGGGCGCATCCTGCTGATACGCGACCGCAGCGACGAGAGGTGGACTCTGCCCGGCGGCTGGTGCGATGTCCTGGAACCTCCCTCGCTCGCCGTCGAACGCGAAGTCGAGGAAGAATCCGGAATCACCGTGCGCGCCAGCAAGTTGGTGGCACTGCACGATCGGGATGTGCAGGGCCACCAGCCTGCCTTCCCTTATCACGTGTACAAGCTGTTCTTCCTGTGCGAGACCATCTCCCACGGGCAACCCAGCCCCGTCGAGACCATGGAAATCGGCTGGTTCGCCATCGACGACCTGCCTGAGCTGTCGACCACCCGGGTGCTCGACACCCAGATCCGCCTTCTCCACGACCACTGGAACAAACCAGACCTACCGACTGTCTTCGACTGACCGCTCGTCACCATCCCGCGCGGTTGGAGGGCACTGGCACCCGAGTTTTTGGCATGGTTACCGGCGGCGGGGTTGACGGCGATTCGCGGCCGGTTCCTGCCGGTCGGGTGCTAGCTGGCAGGCGGTGCCGCCCGCAAACATGTTCACGGGCGGCCCGGTCGCTTACCGGCGCAGCATCTTCGCCAGATTGAGCACGAATGCGCCCGCCGACAGCCCGGCAACAACGTTGCCGGTAGCGATGGCGATAGCGACGGCGGTAGTGCTCGCACAGGTCACGGCACTGATGTTGAACCAGTCGATGCGATGCGGGGGCGGATCGCCGCCAGCAGGGCCTTGCTGCGGGATCGGCGGGTTGGTGGCTACCATAGGCAGCGACCTCCTACTTCTGCGTGGATGCGGATTCAGTTGGTCTACGACCCCGGCCTGTTGACGCAGGCACGGGGTCGCTTTGTGTTGCAACGAAAACGCTAGCAGTAGGCCCAACTTACGGTGCACCTACGACACTCCCCGCGAAGCCTGAAAAGTCGGGATTCCGTGAAGGATTCTGGGGGTTCTGGGGCAACCTTGGGATTGCTTGGCCGGGATTGATCGACGAATGTCCGCGTGTCGCCCTTGACTTCGACCTCGCGCTTACGCATCTGGGCCTTGTTGGCGTTGTAGCGCAGGAACTTCCGGACGCCCTCGCGACCCCGTCGTAGACGTGTCCTGTGTGGAGTCGACCTGGTTGTCGTAGACCTCTCAGAGCATGTAGTTCAGCTCGTCTCGCTCGGCCATGAGACCAGGTCGAGGCCCTTCTGACGCTCGTAGCCGATGTAGTAGTCGTACACAACCTCGTCGCGGATGATCGGGGGAATCATGTCGGCGGTGTTGGTGCGCCTGGCCCGCGAGGACCAGTGCAGGTTGCGGTTCCGCTCCGATCAGCCGAACGCCTCGTCGATCTTCTTGGTGGAGCACAGAGCGCAGAAGGTGACGGTGAGGCTCTTGTCGGATATCGCCACCTCCGACGAAGCTGCGACGTCCGAAAGCAGCGCGAACTTGCGTGTCGACGTGGTGCGGCGTGCGCGGGATCACCATCCAGGCGAACCCAGAACAGGGCCAAGTGGCCGGAGGACGCTAGAAAGTCGATGGAACCATTCGGTGTTCGGCAACGTCTAACCAGGCATGACACAGACTCAGCACGTAGTAGCTCGTCCGGTGCCGCATTACGAACCGGCGCTGGAATCGGAACCGACCGGCGATCCCACGGCGACGTGGGAACAGCACTTGGCCACCCTGGACGGGTGCGACGACGCCGAGGAGTAGTGACTGGTGGATCGGTGCGCTACTGCTCCGCGCGCGGAAAGGTAATGCCGCGCGGGGCTGTAGGTCTCAACGACTGGCTAGCCGCCCTTCGGCAGGTGCAAGCCGGTGAACGAGAGAACACACGCGGCTCAGCCTCGCCGCGGACGCAGGACGTAGCCAGGTACGAGCTGGTCGGTCAGCTGTAGCGGTGCCCGACCGTCCGCGTAAGTGATCGAGTACGTGACCCTGCCCAGCCACTCACCGGAGTAGGTGGGGATCCAATGAGTCAGCAGGCCGGGGCGCTCCCCGGTCATATCGACTCCGGCGCCGTTGACATGGCACGGAGTGCCCGGATCGCGGATCGCGACGGCGTCCAAGCGCACCCACACCGGCTTCGGTGCCTTCATCACGGTCTGCGCGAAATGCCCCTGCGCGAGCGGATGCTTGGGCTGCGGCGAGGTGCCCTCGGTCCGAGCCTCTTCGCTCCCAGCTCCCGCACCTGCGGCCACCATCGTTACTCAGTCCACGGGGTCAGATCGACCAGCCGCATCGAGAATTCGTACGACCCCGGCGCGTCGAGCGTGGCCAGAATGCGGGCGTGGGCGCCCTCGATCTCGACCACACGAAACTGCGAGGTGCCAGTCGCACCGATCCTGACTAAGTCACCCACCGTCATGTTCACCATTCTAATCGAACATGTGTGCGATTCACGGCAGGGCGCACCTCGTCGGGCTCACCCGTCGTTCGGCGACAGAATCGTTTGCGACCGTTAGGCCACCGAGAACGACTCTGCACCCCTTGCCCGCACACGCCGACCTCGCGGCGCAGCGCCTCGTCAAGCTCGACAACTTCGGCCCTCCCGCCAGCTCGGAACCCTCAAGTGAGTCATTTCTCGGATCGGGGCGCGGTCGTGACCAGGCAGTTTCCCGAACCAGCGGAGTCGGGGCGGGTATCGTGGTCGGGCGTGAATCAGCGAATGGTGATCATCGGTTGCGGCGGAAGCGGCAAGACTCACCTCGCCAACCAACTCGCCGGCCTACTCGGACTCCCGCCGACCCACCTCGACACCATCTACTACGACGCCGACTGGAACCCGCTCCCAACCAACCCGGCGACGAGATCAATCCCTCCGCGATCGCGGCGATGGCCGAGGTCGGCATCGACATCACGACCGAATTCCCCAAGCCCTGGACCGAGGAGATCATCCAGGCTGCCGACGTGGTCATCACCATGGGCTGCGGCGACGCCTGCCCGCTCTACCCCGGACGCCGCTACGAGGAATGGAACCTCGACGACCCCGCCGAACTCGACGTCGCCTCGATCCGTCCTATCCGCGACGAGATCGAAACCCGCGTCCGCCACCTGCTCGCCGAACTCGACCTCCCGGCCAACTGAAAGGCATTGCCCCACATGAGCACCAAGCCCAGCGTGTTATTCGTCTGCGTCCACAACGCCGGACGCTCCCAGATGGCCGCCGGATTCCTCACCCACCTCGCCGGCGACTCGATCGAGGTTCGCTCTGCGGGCAGCGCGCCCGCCGAGACGATCAACCCCTCCGCAGTGGAGGCGATGGCCGAACTCGGGATCGACATTTCTGATCAAACCCCGAAGATCCTCACCTACGACGCCGTGGAAACCTCCGACGTCGTGATCACCATGGGGTGCGGGGATACCTGCCCGTCCTTCCCCGGTGTCAGCTACCGCGATTGGGTTCTGGAAGACCCCGCAGGCAAGGGCGTTGACTCAGTCCAGCCTATCCGCGATGAAATCAAGACACGAGTCGAGGCCCTCGTCGCTGAACTGCTGCCCACCCGGGCCTGACTCAGCCCAGGATCAGCCTCCGACTCTCTCCTGAGCCTGCCCTCGCTGACAAACATGTCAAGCGAGGGCGACTCGGGGCAGTGCTTTCTCGAGATCGCAGCTGCTCGCGTGGTAGGTGTCTATCTCGGATACCAGTCGCGTACCTTCAAGCCGCTATTCTGACAGGATCTCTACATGAAGTCTGCCTTCTCTGCCGAATTGGCTCAGGCCGTCGGCTATGTGGTCTTGGAGGCCGCTGATGCCGAGGACTCGATCGGTGAGTTGATTGTGATGCGGTGCGGGATGGACAAGCCACACATGTCGTGGTGGCAAAGCGGTACTGGCCTTGCCGATGCCATAGAGAGCATTGACGATCCGACCCTGCAACCGATCGCGGACGAGCTACGCGAACTACTTCCGCTGAGACATCAAGTCGTGCATGGCTTGTGGCTCGAAGGGAAGGGCGGCGCACATCTCACGATGCTTCGCAGCAAGTCAACGAAGAAGAACCCGAAACTGCCAGGCGCGGATGTCGGCGGGTGGTCGAACAACCTTCTTGCGGTGCTGGCGGAACGATTCCGGGTTCTCGATCGCATGGCGGACGATGCGATCAGCGACGCAATGGGTCTGCCACGGTCCCCAAACTCCCTTCTACCTCCGCGAAGTGAGCCGGTGGTGCTGCCCGACAGGACGCCTCGCGGGCAGGGTCCGGCGTAGGACCCACAGAATTCAGATTTGATCTTGCGCATCGGACACCACTACCTTGGACCGAACCTGACCTTCGCCGAGCCGAATCCAGCGGCAATTTGCTGTATACCAAGACCATTCGGCGTGACGATCGCCTACGCGGTCGAGGATTCATCGGCGGCCGGAGCAGTCGGGTTGCGCCGCCGAGAGGTACGCGGCGCGGCTGGCACATGGCTGGGGCGACACACGATGACGACGTCGGTGACGTGGGGCAGCTTGAGCAGCGCGTTGCGAGTAGTCCCATGTTCCTGCACGGAAGCCGATTCGTCGTAGATAAACACGGCTAGCTTCGTGTATGGCTGGTTGTCAATGAGGTAGGCGACGTAATCCTCTAGGATTTCCTTCTCGAATGCTTTGAAGTCAGCTGCCCTGCGCGCGTATTTTACTTCAATGAGTAGGCCGAGGGAGGGGATCCCGAAGTCAGCTCGGTACGTGCTGTGTCCGACTTTGCGCAGGGTTTCCTCATCTACGAGGTCATCGAAAACGGGCCGAAGCATCAGCCAGAGGATGTTCTGAATCTCACGTTCTTCGGTAATCAACCACCGAATGGGGTGGATGAGATTATCTCCGTCGTGCCGCCATTGACGCATGGCATCGCCGAAGCGGCTCAACAGCACACCGACGTGGCTCGTACTCAGAACTAGATCGTCGACGCTCGTGGTGACGATCCGCACCACAGCATTCAAGAGCAGGGCGGCCCGCGGCGCAGGTAGCGACTCGGCCTGATTCAACACCAAGGCGCTGATCAGGCGCGAGCGCAGTCTGCGCAGCTCGTCAGGGTCTTTCAGAATCTGGCACCCAGGAAGGCCCGCTAACCAGAGCCAGCCAGCGAGTTCGACCGGGTCGGAGATATTGCTCACGTCGGGACTGTTGTTGATCGGGGTGCCGATGATGTGACGTGCGTAGTGATGAAATATACCGAGAAGTGGAGTCACTGGGCGTAGTCGGGGATCATGAAGCACCTCGGCCAGCCAGGGTCGCGCCTTCGGAACATCCTCCAGGACGGCGTTAACCGCGAGCGCAAGGCCGATGATCTGGCCGGGGTCGTTCACAAACGTGACGCCATCAGCCTGGAAAGGATTCTTGCGCATGAGGTTTGGCAAACCCTCTGACAGATACTGCCGACCAGTCTGAGATTCCATCGAGACGAACCCTGTAAGCCCGAAGCCGAGAATGGCCACGCCAGCTGCGTACACGAAGCGGTGACGATTCTCGGCCAACCACTCCGGGGTCATAGGGTTTACGTTCCATACGACGCTGCGGTGGCGATCGGCGAGGATGTGATGTGCCAGCAGACCCTCGAGGTTGCCCGGAAGGTTCGCGCGTTGGACGACGCTCTCAAGGTTGGCGATCCGCACCCCGAGAACCTCGCCGGTGATGGCTGTCGGGTCTTGGTCATCCGCAGTAGTCACAAGAACCACCTGCTGGAACGCAGCGCGGTGGCGACTGCATCGGCGTTCCAATTCCGAACATGACGGAGGTGGCCGAGAAGGTCTGCGATCAGATCGGAGTACAAAATCGTGACCGGCCGACTGGAGGGGTACATGGTGCGCCAAGACATCGAGGTGAACCGGAAAACCTGCCGAGATAGGTACTCCATGTCCTTGAAGGTTGACTGTCGATGAAGTTGCAGCAGCAGCGGTTTGGGTGCGCCATGCAACGCACTCTTCAGGTCTCGTGGCCCGCTGACTGCCAGGAGCATGTCGCTTGACCCGACAGGAACAGCGACTCCTCGGTTTGGAACGTAGTAGCCTTTGCCTTGTCCGCGGGTCCGCTGGTTCGCGACGCCTGAGCTGGCGCGATCGAACATCACCCACTCGTGTTCTGTGCTGATGTGCACGAAGGCGAACTCAACTTTTGCGTATTGCCGTGTCAGGCTTTCGACAAGCTCTTTGACGGCATTCGCCTCGATGTCTTTCAACGGCTTGAAGACATGGAAAACCAGCCGGAGCTCGTCGCCCCTTTGCCAGGCATTACGCCTCTTGATGTCATCGATGCACTCGGTTAGCGACCTCAACAGTTCTTGTGGATAGTCGTCGTAGTCCGCCTCGCGGGAAGTGTTCGACAACAGGTAATTGCCGTCGGCGCTGAAAACCGTAGTGATCCCGACGACCCGTTCAGGATCGGAGAGACGACTCGACTTGACATGGGCGCTACCGATACCGATGACCAGCTCCTGCGCGAGAGGTCGTGGAGCTGCGATCACGAACGGCACGCCACCGAGCTTGGCGTAGCAAGCCAAGGCGATACTGTTGAGTGGATAGGCGAGCTTGCTCAGGCGAGCTGTCTCGATCCTGACGTCCTGAACTGGTACGCCTTGCCCCATGAAGGTCGATTTGGCAACGAGGTAGGGGCTATCATCGCCGTTTAAGTGCACCTGGGCCTCGCTGGTTATGACCAGTGCAAGGTCAACTTCGCCCGCGCGGAGCGCGGCCATGCATGCCTCGCGGTATGCACCGGCATCGGTAGCATCGCCGTCGAACGCTTGAATGTCCACCTCGTAGCCGCCGAGATGGTACTTGCGGACGAAACCCTGACTGTAGACAGATTCGCCTTGAACTCCATGCAGAAACTTGGTCACGAAGTTCTCCACGATGCCTTTGTGGACGCGCGGGGTGACAACCGCGATCCGGGGCTTCTTCTTGGCGAAGAACTCAAGGTCAAACGGGCCGTATTCGTCGAGACCGCGATCGGCCGATCGGTGGGTCTTATCCCCTGACTGGTCGAACTGAAATACTGGCTCGTCGTAGAGCTTCCAGTCGACAGTGCGAGCACGATCATTGCTCGATCCGACCGGCGGTTCCAGCGACACCGACAGGTCACGAGCAACGGACAGCGGTCCTCGCCTCGCAAGGCGGCCTGCAATTTCGATCGTCTTGTCGAAGCGGCCGAACGCTCCCAGCAGATCGAACGTGGCTTGTTCCAGTTCCTTGCTGATCTGAGCACCGTCTGCACCTGCGAGAGTTGTCATCACGGTGGCGAAGGTCTCGCGGCGGCTCTCCAGCCACGCCTGGGCAGCTGGGACACGCCCGATGCCAGGCGCATCACGAAGCACCAGATCGGCGCCATCGACGTGGTCGACAGCACCGACATTCCGCCGAGATGCATAGCGGTCCATCCATGGAGACGTCTCGATTGCGCTGTCTTCAGCGAGGACGTACAGACCCTCAACCGAGAGGCCGCGTTCGATCAACTCCGCGACCGTCAGGTCGATCTCGTACCGAGTCTTCAGACCGACAACAATCCCGGGGCGATTCGATGGACCAACGGCTCTGCTATCCAGAACCCACTGCGGGAAAACATGCAGACTCCGCAGGTCGTCATGACGTCGGCTGCGAACGACCGGTGTGAGCAAGTCCTTGCCCGGCAGCCGCGACACGAAGGTCGGTGGGACGCGCTTGCGCAGTTTGTACCCCCACTCCAGAACCAACCTCAGCATCGCCTCCTGCACCAGGCGCATCGTTAGACGCCGGTACTCGCGAGAATGAAACGTGGTCATTTTGCCGGGCGAGTCGGCGTCATCAGCTAGGGGGATACAGGCGATCCCCCCGCGCGTCCTGGAAACAACATGCGTGCCTTCCAGTTCCGCACGAAGACTGTTCAGTTGATCATGTGACTCGTACTGGACCAGCCCCCCGTCGAACTTCTCCGCAGAGAATCGCACCGGGACGAAGTTGAACGCCAACAGCGGCGAGCTTGATCGATACATGTCAGTTCCCGTCTAACTCTGTCTCCCCCGGCAACGGAGGGCAACCTGCCTGCGCCCGAACGGGGCCTGGAGTTCGCTGGCCCGAAGGCGATCATCCCAGCCAGGTATGACACCAAACGAAGTAGCAACTTCACGCAGGTCCTTGAGGCGACCGCTGTTCAAACCAGCTCAGGTGCCAACATCGGAGCCATTGGCAGAACCGATGTTGCGCCTCAGCGGTGCACGATTCGACGCCAAGGGCATGCCGGCCGAGTCACTCCTCAAGGTCGCCGCGTTCGAGGACATCCTTCGATCACTCGTCAAGCTCTACTGGCTCGAACGCCACCCTCTCCAAAAGCGCGTGCCGAACGGGTATGACGACCTCATCGCCTTGCGTCTCGTCCAGAAAATCGGCGAAGGATCATCGAAGCCACAGCTCGAGTACGATCTCGGCGCGCGCGGCGACTGATAGTCAAACGTAACAACAGCGGCTCCGAAAACGGAATAACCGCCATGGACACCCTGCGAGCAGGCACCGGGCAACGAGTCACCGAGCCAGTGGGCCTGCGGGACGTAACTCACCCTGACCTTTCCTCGACCCTCGTCCATTTCGTACACCGAAACCGTCCACCTGGTATCGGTGTGCCCGAAGCGATCCAAGCGTTGGACGCCGTCGAGCGCATGGAATCGATCCTGACTGATGGCGCAATCTCGCCGTTCGTGACCTACTCGGGCGGAATGCCCTCGGTATGCATGACTGAGGCCACACAGGCCGGAGTGAGCTACCTCATCGAAACCCGAGGCTACGAACCCTGGGCACTGATGTTCGACCGACAGCACGTCTACGCCGCAGGCGGCGGACCAGTGTGGTACGCCCGGCCCGATGAGTACCAGATGCTCAAAGACGATGAGAGACTCCGCACCTGGGCTGTCGAGCTCAGTGGTCAATCCGACTGGTCCCATGAACGCGAATGGCGCATACCCCGACCGGCCGACAGCCGTGGCATTGCGCCACCGATCCCCTTATCGGAGTTGGGCTTTTGCGGAGTACTTGTCGGCGACCCAGACTGGGACCCTCGGATCTTCGCACACGATCCCAACCTCGGAATCGGCCATCTGCCCCACCACTGGGACTTCCTACCATTGCCTGCCCTGGTCGGAATACCACGCTACTTGTGGAACCCGGCCGAAAACATCCTCCTATGCGACAGCTGACAAGACACGGTCACCGACCCTTATTGAGTGTCGACTGCTCCATCGCGACCGTGTGGCATCCACAGCGATGGTCAAGGCAGTCCGTCAGCCTTCTCGCTGGCCGCAGCGGCACACACGACCGTATAGCTGGCGACCGTAAACTGGATCTAGGGCCAAAACGGGGGGTAACCGGGGGGCTAGACACAACAAAACAGGTCAGGCCCGGTCTGCGACCGGGCCTGACCTGTTATTTCTGTGGAGCTAAGGGGACTCGAACCCCTGACCCCATGCAGCGGTTGATGCTGGAGCTCAGATCGAGTAGCCATCGACTATGACCAGGCGTTTCCAGTTGCCCATATTCAACTACACGCGGCTGCCGAAGCACTGCGGTCGCCAGTGTAAGCGAAAGCGGTGTAAGCGTCGGAGATCCGTTCACAGGGGTCGGATCTCGGACCGCGCCAGCTATCCGGTGATAAGTTTCAGCGTCCGGTAGGCGGCGTCTCGTCGCTGCTTCTTCTTCGCGAAAACCGAGGTGAAGATCAACACTATGGAAGTCGTTACCCACGCGGCCGGTGAAGCACCTACGGCCATTGTTACCCACGTTGGCGCGTGGGCGACCGCGAGACCCACTGCGCCGACACCGTGAGTGGCCATCCATCCGCGGACCAGCAGTCTCCTCCGATTCATTGCTCACTCCTGATCTCGAGAACTGTTGTCCATCAACAGGAATAAGCCTCACACGTCAGCAACGATTGCCGTCCGGTCCACAAGACCGGTACATCGACCGGACGACCGGTACAACCGACCCCGTCATGGGCGCCGTCATAGGCGGTGGCAATGTCGGCCGCGACCTCGGACCCTTGGATCATGTGCGAAGGCACTCGGGATGCTCGGCGACTCGCTACCGTTTCGTCATGCGCGGGAACACCTTCGACAATCTCCCCGACCCTGCCAAAGTATTGACGATCATCACCCTCGAGCACAGTGAGGTCATCGACACGGTTGCCGGGGGTGCACCACGGGTGCGCCCCCGGCAACGGGTCGGTAACCGTATCGTTCCCGGCATTCCCATGCTCGCGCTGCTCATGGTTGCGGTACACGAGTTCGGCGCTCCTGCGACCAAGGCGTTGATCGCCGAGGCATACCGACGTACGCGTCGGGACTATCTCGGTATCGATTCCCTGTCTCCAGCTTTCAAGTATCGGTCAGAGAAGTTGGGAGAGTATTTCCGTACCGCGACACCGCCGAGTGCCGATCTCATCGCGGAGCTTCTTGCTGCGTTGGCGCCGTCGAAGTCGAGCCTCGAAACGCTAGGTCGGTTACTCTCCGAACCCGATCGACGGCACATCCCCGACGACTACACACCCGACGCGCTCATCAGGTCGGCGATACAAGCCGAGCTAGACGCCCCCGACCAAGACACTGCCGTCCGAATAGTGTTGAACGCCATCGCCGATCAGCTCGACACTGCCCCGATCACCTATCCGCCTGGATTGACTCCAACCGCCTTGGCACCCGCTATGACGGTCTCAGAACTGGGTGATCAATGGCTGCAAAACTCGCAACACACCCCATCGACCCAGCTGTACGCCACGATCAGCCGCAATGGTGGCCAGCACGCTCTCGACGCTCTCGCCTCATGCGAACACGCGGCGGTCGTACTACTCGGCAATCCGGGTAGCGGGAAAACCACCATCCTCGCAGCCCTGACCGCTCGCCGTATTCGCCGCGAGCCCAACCGCCCGACAATCCATATCAGGTTGCCCGACCTCGCCTCGGTCCTGGCCCGACCAGGCGTGCTTGTTCCGAAATCGCTGCGCCCCGCCGCTGCGGCAGTCGTCGCTGCCCTCACCCGATGGCACCGACACCCGATCCCCCAGCCGGTTCAAGACTCGCTCAGAGACTCCATCGTCGGCAACGCAAACACTCTGCTCGCGCTTGATTCCTGGGATGAGGTCACCGATAGCACGGACCGTGCCGCGGTCCGTACCGCTCTGGAGCACCTGTCACGGATGCCGGGCCACATCGTGGTGAGCTCGCGCATCACCGGATACGACCGACCGCTCCCTGAACAGAGAGAGTTCCTCGTCGACGAGCTCACACGAGACCAAGCCGATGCCTTCTTTGAATCATGGTTCACCCACGCTCCGGGCCCTGGTGCGGAGCGAGTTGCGAAGGTCCGCCGGTCATCTCGTGAGATTCGCGAGTTGATCACTATTCCACTCATGGCTGGACTCGTTGCCTACGTTGCTCAAGCCGATCACGTGCCGACACGCAAACACGCCCTCTACCAGAGGTACATCACCAGGTTTCTGCAACGCCAGTGGAAGCCTGCCGCCGAACGACGCACCGATCCCGTCCACATAGCCCAACTCGAGAACGTCGCAACAGAAATCGCGTGGGGCATGGCCACCGCTCCAGCCCCTGCCAGCCCCCTTGGAACCTGGCGAGACACCGCATCGGTCGTCGCTCTGCTCGACCACGCACCCGGCATGCACCACAAGGTTTCCGAACTCATCCACGCCGACGGACTGCTCACCCTCCATGGGCAGCCCGACGACCGACTCACCGCACTCGAATACGAGTACCGATGGCTCCATCGCACAATCCACGAACACCTCTCTGGACGCCGACTTGCCCGCATGGTGGAAACCGACCCCGGCACAGGGATCGAACTCTGCAAACGAGCGATACTGCGACCCGAATGGCAGACCACTCTCGAACACGCCATCGGCCTGCTCCACAACTCCGCAAAAGAACACCTCTTCGACGAACTTGAGCACTTCGCCGAAGAAGGCGATCCGGCCGACTACATCCGAACCAGGATCGACGAACTTGCCCCGCTACTCGACCCCCACACCGACCGTGCTCGCACACTGCGCGACACCGCTCTCACCCGCAGCGACTACCGGACAGCATTCCGCATCGACCCGCAGGAGGTCATCCGACTCATTCGATCCGGCGCGCAGGACGACTGGGAAGCTATCGGAGATATATCACAACTACAACCGGATCCAACTGAAATCGGCGCTGACATACTTGAGAATATCGCGATCCGTGGCAAGGATGCAAGTAATCGCGTTTGGGCCGTATCAATGCTCACACAGTCGTATCCGAAACGTGCCCTCTCGACTGTTATAGCGGTCACCGACATCCATAGCTATCCTATATCTCTATCTCTCAATCAAGTACCAGCCGACGCGGTCGAATGGATCCTGGAAGAAATGAAGAAGGATTGGACGCGAAGCTACCATATGGCGTCCATATTCGGCTACAGCGAAGAGAAGGTGCTCGCCGCGCTACCTTCGCCGATACTCCAGCAAATGCTGCACACCCAGCATCGCAATTTCTACTCATCGCCGGAGACGTCCATCGCGGATCACGCCGGTGCAGAGGAACTCATCAAAGGAGAGCGCGGGCCGGTCTTCGCCTATGAAATCGGGAAACTCTGCCGACTAACAGATCTCGAAGAATCGGACCCGTGGGCCAAGGTCGGCTACTGGCAAAGGAGCCAGACGAACCCGGTACCGCCTGGGCATTGGGATGACCAGCGAGCAATCGCCGCCCTAGAGACACTTCGAGATCTCTCGACACCGGCGGACCCGGACAAAATTATCGAAGCAAGTCAAGCAATTCATTGGATAGCGAACGGTAATGCCATTCCTGCGACCGTTCCTATATTGCTGGATATCTTCGAACTGAATAGAGTCGCATTCGATTTCAATACCGTCGATATCACACAGGCAGCGCCGGCACTGCTCGTCACCCCCGCCTACGTCGCAACGAAGTCCATGAGCCAGGACGACTATTGGCTTCATGCTACGAAGCGGCTGACAGAACATGGCTGGAATGCCGATATCGTACAACTGGCGCCAGGCCCGGCCGACCACGAGGACCAAGACTACTATCTGCATGTCGCTCAGATCATCCATCGAAGCGGCGCTGAACTTCCCTCTCGGTTGACCGGATACTTCGGCTACGCCGACGATCGGGGCCGCCTCGACATTTCCGAGATGCTCACTCTGGCAACGTCATCCGTGGATCGAAAAGTTGGTAGGTCAATCGTCTCTTTCGCCGCGGCACAACTCGTCGACTCACAGCGCGAAATTATGTGGCCGAAGCTCGTAGCTGCCTATAACGGCGTCGCGACACCGCCGCACCGGTTGCCCGACACCAGTACGCCGACTCTGTCGGGACCTCACTTGTAGGCCGATGCATTTGTGGGCGCCACCCGCCGAAGTACGTCCAGATCTCTGGCGTGCAGGTCACGGCGTGCGTTCGTTGCGTCGTGTTGTTCGAAGGTGCGCTGCTTCTCGGCTACTCAGTCACTTGCGCCCGTCCAGCGAAACGAACGGACGAGCTTCAGCGCCCCCGAACAGCGTTGGGCTAGCTGGGATTGCGCCGCCAGGTGTGAAACGCTACGGCGATCGAGGTCCCTGCTGCCGTGAGAACGGTCGCCCCGGCGTTACCGAATACGACAAGAACGACGACGCCGGTGACAATCACGGTGAAAACCAGCACATCCAGCCCTCGATCGGGCTGTCTTGACGGCGTCTGGTCCTTCTCGCATGGTGGGCTTGCAGACACGATGGATGGGATGTGCGGGTCTAGGACAGTGGTCATGCGGTGCCGCCTTCGCGCTGGTGAGCGGTCGGGGCACAAAATCGTCGGGGCGGTTCAGAGAGCATCGAAGTAGTTCTCCGCAGAGCGCCGGATCTGAGCCAGCCGTTTGGATACCGCGCTGTGATTGGCGTAGCCGAGTCGGTGCGCGATCTCGGTGGCGCGGGTCATCCCGGTTGAGAGCAGTACGACGATCTCGCGGTTACGCGGATCGAGCAGGGCGAGGAAGTCGTTGGTGACGATATTGCCCACCACGTCGGATTCAGGTCCTTGGACCGGGATGGAATCGGGCAGCTCCATGAAGCGGACCTTGACCTTGCGTCGTTTACCGTGCAGCTTGCGTTCGAAATCCTCACGGGCGTAGGACCACCGAGGCGAAAAATCGTCCTCGGCGCGGTGCGAGCAAACTGCGTCGAGGATCTCGCGCAGCCGACCGGTCCGATCGGCAGCTTCGATCGTCTCAGTGACGACGTCGGCAGCGTCGTCCTCGCCGGACCACACCGTCCCACCCGTGCGAGGTCTTCCGGTGACTACACCCTGCAGCACATTGCCGTCGACCAACGTCGCCGGTCCTACCGGATCACCATCGACTTCGGGGAACTCTCGCAACCTGCGCTGGATGGCAGCAGTGACGGCGGGGATCCAAAAGTCGAGATTGTGGGCGAGCATCCGGATCGGATCATCACCGGAGAACGCGCCCAGCCCTGAGCCCGACACCAGATGTGGCCAAACCACGCTCGCCCACGCCCTGCTCAGCAGGTCCTCGAAATCAGGCGGAAGGAACTCGTCGATTTGGGATCTGCCCGTGATGAACGGCCACATACCGGCGCGCAGTGACGGCAACCCGAACCGATCCAGGACGTGCTTGGGCAGCAGGTGCACGAGCGGGGCATATTCGAAATACCGTGAACGAGTGCGTGGTACGAAGGTCACGTTGACGTCGCCGAGGTCGGCGATCTTGGCGATCGGCGCGGGCAGTTCGTCCTCGTCGAACAGACGTCGACGGAACTGCGCGGCCTCCCAGAGCATGTTCCATCGCGCGATCGATACTTCGAGTTCCACGCGGTCGGCGCGGGGGATTACCAGCGTGACAAACTCTGTCGGCTCCGGGTCTAGGGGGCGGATCATGCCCTTGACCATGAAGGCCGCGGACAGGTTCCCCATGCGAGGGTACTCACCGGGGGTGATCTCGACTTCAGGCTGGAAGGTATCCTCACGGCGCCACTGCAACACCTGGGCCATGGTCGGCTCAATGTCGTTCAGCTCCTTGGCCACCGGCATCGCATCCTTACTCGGTCGAACTTGCTCACCTGTCTGTGTCATACCTATCTCACGACACCTACTTCCGGATCCGTTCCGACTTCGCGGAAGTTTCTCCGGCCTGCCTAGGTGGACCGGCGGGTGTGCGGGTCGCACGATGTCGGCGCTCGACACAGTCGTTCCGATACTCGTAGGCGATCCGCGCGCCTGATGGCGTGCCCAAGAACAAGGCCCGAGGAGATCGGTAGGGAGAACACTCGCCTCAACAAGAACTTCCTTACCAAGCATCAGGAGGGCTGCATGCCGACTCCATCGCACACGAGTACGGCAACGCGGTGCTCAAAACAACGCGCTTGGGAGTGTTATCGGACACAGAATCTGGTATCGCGCCTGTGGCATCCAAAAGTTGTGCCCTGCGGCTTTCCACAACTGGCCCCGGAATTCCCCAAGCTCACCAACAGCGAGGTCGATCGTGGATGCCGGCGGGCCGATGGGCGGGATCCGCGGCGGGACGCTGTCGGTCACCGTGCTCGTCGATACCTGCGCGTGCGGATCGACGATGCCGCCCGTCGATACCACCGTGCCGATGCTGAGCGACGATCGTCGCAGGTGACCGTACTTCACCGTGGTGCAGAAGGTGCTTTAGGCACTTGAGCTCATCTTCACCACTGTTATCGACAACGCGAACAAGCAGAAGATCCCCAAGTAGGACATCTTCCTCTTCAACAACCTGGGGAGAGTTCTGCGCGTCAACGGCGGTCTCGTCGTGCTGCCGGTGGTCGCGAGCTTTGCACAGGTCATGGCGTACGGAGAGATCTTCATGTCTTAGGAGAAGCATCCCGGTGCCAATGCCTTCCGGGTTGGGTATCAACCCTCTCTGGCCTGGTCTATCCACAGGCTATCTCTTGTGGATAGACCAGGAGCACTGAGTTATCCACAGGCCCTGCACATGTCGGGTTGGCGAATCTCCCCCAGGTCGGGTTGTATCCACCTGGTGGACAGCACAATCCAGCACTTTGAGCAAGACATCGGGGTGTGCGCTTCGCGTATAGGTCGCGTCGGACGTGTGTGCTTCCCTTGTCCATGTAAAGAAAACCCCGCCCGGTGCAACGGGCGGGGCGAAACCAAACCCGCTCCCGTCATGAAAGAAGGTCGGCCCTATGAGGGTACCCATCACACCCCCCGATCTCGAGCCGAAGCCCCATCCCGGCCCGCACAACACTGACCCGATCGCTGTACTCGCGTTGGCGTTCAGCGCCGCAGCACTGGCCGGCGTGGTCTTCAAGAGCCCTGAGCTAGCGATTACCGCCTGGGGTGCGGTCATGACCGCGTTGTGGAATCCGCCCGGCGGTAAGCGTCGGTAGTAGCGTGCACGAGTGCCCGGTCCGTCCCCTTCGGACCGGGCACGTTCGTCTCGTTACCAAATCGGGAGCCCGGGGCCGCTATGCTCCGGAACTTGCAGTACACCAACGGGTCTCGAGCTGCAGGACTGATGCAGACCTGTGGCGCGGGTGGCGCGGTTCTCGCCCCCGTAGGTCCCCATGAGGTCAAGGCAGTGCACCGGCCCGACTATCCCCCCGGGCGGGCTGGAGCACGCTACCGTCGGGCGCATGTTCGCACTCGTCGTCCGATTCGACCTCCATGACCAGGCCGCTGCCACCGAATTCGACCGCGCCGTCTCCGAGTTGGTCACCAAGATCGCCGCCAACGAGCGCGGCACCCTCGTCTACGCGACCCATCCCGTCGAAGGTGACCCGCTCGCCCGCATATTCTACGAGGTCTACGAGTCACGCACCGCCCTCGACGTGCACGAAGCCCAACCCTGGACCCGCGAATTCCTCGACAATCGTCACCTGTACGTGAAGGACACCCGCGTCGAGTTCCTGTCAGATGGACCCGCGAAAGGCCTGCCGCTCTAAGTCATGTCTCCCAGTAGCTTCAGCCATTCGACCGTGAGGGCCATGACGATCCCGGCGCGGTAAGTGCAGGCCAACTTGTCTTAGCGGGTCGCGACACCACGCCAGTGTTTGGCCTTGTTGAACGCCCGCTCGACCACTTTGCGACCCTTGTAAGCCTCCGAGTCGAATACGAGCGGACGTCCACGACACGACCTCGGCGTTTCCGATTGGCGACCCGATCAGACCGTTCCGGGATCGCCGCCACGATCCGCTTGCTACGAACCAGCTGCGCCGCCTCGTACTACGCATCCGTAGTTTGCAACTGGCGAAACCATGGATGGAGATGCTGGCTGCAGGTCAGCGTCTCGTGGTAGATGTCGAACAGTGGGTCAATAAGGTCGTCGGGCGCGGTGATGTTTCGTTAGGAATAGACAACGAAGACGGCAAGGAGCCCACGCAATTGGCCACATGGGGCGTAATCTCCGGCCTCTCCAATCCTGCTGAGGTGGTACCACAGTTGTTTATGTGGGCTGATGTACACGTACACGAAGAGACCTACGCGGATGGCGAGTACGACCTGTACGTAGCTGAGTGCGTCTATTACGACAATGAGGGCGACCGCATCGCAACAGAAGACTTTGACTCGTGGCGGAGCCGCAGAATAGATTTCGACGTTCTCCATCCGTACGCCAATGAAGCCGGTGAAGTCGACCATTGGCGACTGGAGCTGACACTTAACGACCTTGGTCGCGCTTACCTGTTGGTGGACGGCTTCGAAATGCAGGATGGGATATTGCTGCCGTAACGTGCATGTGCACAGTGCTGCCGTAATATGTTTGAGCCAGCCCGTTGTCGCTGAACGTTCGATCATCAGCAGATGCGGACGTTCGTCACCGCGCGCCCAGCGGCAGAAGAGGACGTTGGCGAAAGCGTGTGCCGCACGCATAGAAGCGGATGTCCACGCCTGATCAGCAGACACCGCCTGCCCGATTCCCGTGCCGGACAGGAATCGCTACGCCGACCGGTCGCACTGGTGAACTAGATGCTAGGGCTTCGACCGCGCCCGCAGGGTCTGCACGCGGCATGGCACCACTCGGGCCGAACAGGTAGGGAATACGCTACACGCCGACATCGGGGGCGCTGCCTGAAAGATCAACTCAATTCAGGCACGATGGTTGGGTGTCCAAACGAAACCGAGGGCGGCCCCGGCCTGAGGACCCCAGCCGCCGCGCGGCCAAACGCGTTCAGGTCTTCGACGCAGCACAATTGATCGGCGCGGTCGAGAACATCGCGCGCGTAGCAGGCTCCCTCGACGTAGGATCGGACCAGCGGCAGGTCGGTTCGGTCGCAGCGAACATGCTTGAGGTGTGGCGAGGCGATCAGGTCGTGGTCCGTCTCGATGACGAGTTTGTGGACGCGATCGTTTCCAGTGACACCAACGTGCCGATGGTGCCGGATTGGTTGGCGCGTCTGCCGTTTCGGTCGCTCGCGGCGTCGTTGCCGATGCCTCTGCCGCTGCACGATGGCACCGACCTGTGCCGTTACACGGGCTTCGTTGCGACCGGGATCGTGCACAGCACACCGACGGGCAACCGCATCCAGACCTACTATCGGTCCTTCGCCAAAGGCGACGGTATCCGATTTCTGTGGGTCTACACCGTAGACGGGGACCCGATACCTCGCTTTCAAACAGTCACCGTCGAGTTGCGGGGCAAGCTCGCTAAGCCGGATCTCACTCTTGCCGGATGGATTTCGGGATTGCAGCAGGCCGCGGAGTCGCAGGGACACGCCTGGGGGCCGGAGTTGTCTGTGCTGGTCCCGCTCTCGGTACAGGCTCTGCTGTATCTGACCGCACAGGAACCGGATCTGGACTGGATACCGCCCGAGCAGTTGAGCCGACCTCAGCAACTAAGAACCGCGGTCGTGGGCAATGTCGGATGGCGGGTCGGTTCGGCGTTGCGCAGCTGGCGCAGCATCGCCCCAGCGAGTCCTGCAACCGACAACGACCCCGGTGGATCCCGTCGGAGCCTGCCACCGCATATCCGCCGGGCACACTGGCATCGGGTGCGGATGGCGGTGCGTGACGGTGCAGGCTGCATCGTCGGGGATGTGAACGGACAGCACGGCATCGACTGGGAGTACCAGTTGCGCTGGTATCCGCCAACGCCGGTCAACGCCGGCCCAGCACCGGTCGTGCGTAAAATGGACTGACGCGCTCGGCGATGTCGCTGACCACTGCACGGGCCAGGAACGGATCAGTGCCGCGCACGACCAGCAGGTAGCGGTAGATGAATCCGGCCACCACGATCGTCGAGGCCAGGAAGCCTCCGGCCACGACAAGTTTGGCCCGTATAAGCAGGACACTGGCACCCGCAACGACCTAGTCGCTCGTGTGCGGCATGGTTTGCTGGCCAACCGTCGTGGCTTGTCATCAAACCCGCCATTTAGTGGCCAACGTCAGCGCCCCCGGCGCGGCACGCAGGCGGGAGGCGAATCGCGTGTTTGAAACAAGACCACCTGACCGACATATCGGCCAGGTGGTCTTCTATGGTTGCGTGCGAGGACCTGATGACTGCGTACGTCGCTGGGTTGGCGCCCTAGTCCTTTCGAACGGCTGGCCTTGGCCGATCATCGCTCAATCCGATTCGACCCGGACCAAAGTTTCCCGGCGTGTGGGAATGCCGCAACCTGCGGTCGTTCTGGTCCCCCGGGAACGCGGGGCGGTTCCGTGGTCGGGGTCAGCTGCCCCGTTGTGTGCCGCAGCAGATCGGGGGTGTCCAGCAATCCCCCATCCCCGGTCGCGGTCTACCAGCTTCCATCGCCGGTTCTACGATTTTTCTACGATTTTCAGACGGGTTTGCACGGGAACTTCCGGGAAGCGCTGGGAAGCTTCAGGGCTATCAGATAATCATCTACCTGCGGAAACAAGGAAATAAGGGGATTCGTCGGGCACCTTCGGGAACCTGCGGAAACGCTGTGCCGATTTCATGACCGACAAAGCCTATACCACCGCTGACCTGGTCATCTTCGGGGTCCACCCCTGCTTCCTACGATTTTTCTACGATTTACCCACGATCCACAACACATGTATCACCTATCCGTATTCCCCGATCGGCGCCAAAGGGGCCGGTGAGACGGTCGAGTGGGGTCTGCTGCGGAGGACGCAAGCAGGGCGTCGTTCAATGGTCGATAGTGACCCGCGGGCAAGGCAGTGCAGACTCCGCTGGGCAGATGATGTGACGGGCAACCGGCACTCGAGAGTGCAGGCACAAGAAGGTCCTCTCGACCACGGAAAGGAGACCGTCTGATCACCAGTAGGACACCGCCGCGCTGGGCCGCCGTGGCGGCGCAGGGCCCGGCAATGGCCGCTAGCGGTGCCGCTGCCGCGAACCGACCCAATATTGGGCATCGGTGGTGCCCGGGCTTGAGTGGTGCGTGCACGCTGCGTGTCCGAGGGCTGCGAGTGGAGCTGTTCGGCGTCCAGCGGCCACGAAGCCACCGATTGTTTCGGCCGACGTTCGCTCCCTCGTCGTGCAGCACCGAGCTGCTCTCCTGTGTCGGCCGCAGGAGACCCGGCGCAATCGATCGAGTGTTATTCACCGCTGGGGAACTGCCAACCACTCGCACACGACGAGGTTCCTCCGCGCCGATCGGTGACAGGCCGAATGATGCCATCGAGTCCGTTCATGACAACCGCTGGGCTTGGACGTGAAACATGACACCGTGTCTGTGAATTGGCCAGTCCCGTCGGCGACCCAGCGGTCATATCGGCGTTCTACCGCTTTTTGGAGACGTGCATGGTGATCCGCGCGGTGACGAAGGCGGTTCCGTCGGCATCGAGGACATCGACCGGGACGACGAGTTCGATGGGGTCGTCACCGAACTCGGGGATGCGGTCGAGGGCGGCGATCGCAGTCACTGCGGTGGTTGCCTTGAATTTGTATTCCACTGTCATGCCGACGGGGATCCAGCGGTGGGTGGTGGGGATGGTGGCGTCGGTCATCATGCCGCCTGCGAGTTCTGCCATGTTGCAGGAGGCGATCGCGTGATAGGTGCCGAGGTGGTTGTGGACGCTGCGGCGGTTGGGTGCGCTGACTCGGCACAGTCCGGGTCGTAGCTCTTGGAGAAGGGGGTGCACGCTGCGGAAGTACGGGGCTTTCAAGCACAGTGCCTGGGTGAACAGCCAGTTGCCGAACGGCAAGCGTTGCAGCGTGTTCCACAGGACGAGGTTGGCGCTGACCGCTGGGGTCTGAGTGGTGGTGGTCATCATCGATTGACTTCTTTCGGTTGCGGTCGGCTCGGGTCCGTGTCAGCGCAGTGCCGCAGTGACGGTGCTGTACATCGTGGTTTTGATGGCGGCCAGCGTTGCGGGGTTCTTGCCGATGATGGGTGTGAGTCGGTCGAGGGCGGTGTTGAGGACCGCGGCTTCGGAGGCGGTGGCGTCGACTAGTCCGGCGGCGAGGGCGTCCGGGCCGCTGAAGCGGTGGCCGGTAGTCATGGCGGTCACCGAGGCTTGGGAGCTGAGCTTGGCTTGGATCAGCGCGGCCATACCCGGGGTGAAGGGAATGTTGATGTCGACCTCGGGGAAGCAGTAGTAACCGCGGTCCTCGCGCATGACGCGGTAGTCGTGGGCGATGGCCAGCATGGCGCCGGCGCCGAAGGTGTGCCCGTTGACCGCGGCGATGGTGGGCAGCGGGAAGGTGAGGATGCGGGCGAACAGTTCCTGGACGCGCCCGACGTACCAGTCGGCGCGGTCGCCGTTGGCCGTCAACCAGTCCAGGTCGAGGCCGTTGGAGTAGAACTTGCCGCTGCCGGTGGTGATCAGGCCTTGGGCGTCGCGCTCGACGGCGTCGAGGTGGGCGTTGACGGTGTCGAGCCAGTCCGGGGAGAACCGGTTCTCGTCGTCTCCGAGGGTCAGCACGGCGATCTTGTCCTGGTAATGCAGGTTCGCGGTCATGGTGTTTCCTTTCACTTCGTGGAGGTTGCGCTGGTGGGCAGTGGTGGCGGCGGGGGCAGCGCCAATACCGCGCGGACGGCGGCTGCGAGACGTTGCCGCACGTTGGGATCGGGTTCTCGTCGGCCTCGTAGCAGCAGTGCGGTGGGCAGTTCCACCACGCAATCGCGGATGACTGCGACGGCCGCACGGTCGCCGCGGTCGAACACGCTGCGCGACAAACCGACGAACAGCTCACCCAAGGTCTGATCGAGTCGGCGTAGTTCCTCGGCGATGTCGTCGGGAATCTCGCCGGAACCGAGCAGTTCCCGTCGTGGCACGGTGAGCAGGAAACGGCCCGAGACCGGTTGCTGTAACAGGAATTCGGCGGGTGTGTCGGCGGCCGCGACGACCGCCTCGACGATGTCCTCGTGTGAGGAGCCTGCGGCCATCGCGCGGTCGACCGCCTCACGCTGCAGAGCCAGGAAGCGCTGCGCGGCGCGCAGCCAGACCCGGCCCATCAGCCCGGCGCGGGAGCCGAACGCGTGATAGATCGTCCCGTTGGATACCGAGGTGGCCTCCGAGAGAGCGCGGACTGTGACCGCGGCCGGACCGAATTCCACGGCCATCTGCTCGGCGGCATCCATCAGGCGATCGAGGTCGTGTAAGCGGGGGCGAGGCATATCCGAAGAGTAACAGAGCGCATGCTCTACAACTAGTGACGATGTGCACAGCCCGGTGTTTGCCCACGTCATCGGGGCCTGGTGGTGCGTTTTCAGAGTCCGATGCGCCGCCATCGTCGGGAAATGGAGCGCACGCTCTTGTTTAATATTAGAGCATGTGCTCTCATATGTGGAGTCTAAGCACCGGCTACCGAGCCTGAGACCTCACCGATCGCCCGGCTACCGCGCCGAGGAGTTCACGACGGCCAGGATCGGGTCGCTCCCGCCGGTCCCGCCCACATCCCCGATACCGCCATCCGAGAAGAAGATGAGCATCGCCATGCCCCCTAACACGGCTCCCGAAGACGGCACCTGGCACAAGTCGGCGTGCATCCTGTGCGAGAACAACTGTGGGGTGCAGATCCTCACCGGTGAAGGGCAACGGACCTTCCTCAAAATCCGTGGGGACAAGGACCATGTGTCCACCCATGGCTATACCTGCAACAAGGCACTGCGCCTTGACCACTACCAAAACGGCAGCCAGCGACTGACCACCCCGCTACGGCGTGAATCCGACGGCACGTTCACGCCCGTGGACTGGGACACCGCGATCGCCGAAGTCGCGCAACGGTTCGCGGCGGTGCGCGACACCCACGGCGGAGACAAGATCTTCTACTACGGCGGTGGTGGGCAGGGAAACCATCTCGGCGGCGCCTACGCGGGCCCGCTTCTCAGGGCACTGGGCTCGCGGTACCGCTCCAACCCGCTGGCTCAGGAGAAGACCGGCGAAGCCTGGGTCGACGCACACTTCACCGGCGGTCACACCCACGGAGACTTCGAGCACGCCGAAGTGGCGGTCTTTGTCGGGAAGAACCCCTTTCAGAGCCATGGCGTAGCCCGCGCCCGCACCGTGCTCAAGGAAATCAGCAAAGACCCGGCTCGCAGCATGATCGTCATCGACCCGATCCGCACCGAGACCGCCGACCTCGCCGACTTCCACCTGCAGGTCAAACCCGGTACCGACGCCTGGTGCCTGTCGGCGATCCTGGCGATCCTGATCGAGCAGGACCTCCTCGATCACCGTTTCCTGACCGAACACACACACGACTTCGAGGTCGTGGCCGAAGTGGTGCGCGGCATCGACATCAGCGCCCATGCCGCGGTGTGCGGGGTCGATGAAGAACTGCTGCGGCGGGCCGCGACCCGTATCGGCACAGCCGCGAGCGTGTCGACCTATGAAGACCTCGGCGTGCAGCAGAGCCCGAACAGCACCCTGATCTCCTACCTGAACAAGCTGATCTGGTTGGTGACCGGAAACTTCGCCAAAAATGGCGCGATGCAACCGCATTCGTGGATGTTTCCGCTTGGCGACTACTCGACGCGGATGCGCATCACCCCGGTCACCGGGGCACGGATGCCCGCGGGTTTGGTGCCGTGCAACGTCATCGCCGAAGAGATCGTGACAGATCACCCGGACCGGTTTCGCGCGATGCTGATCGAGTCCTCCAACCCCGCGCACTCGTTCGCCGATTCGCAGATGTTTCGCCGGGCGCTGCACGAGCTCGAGTTCGTCGTCGTCATCGACGTCACCATGACCGAAACCGCGCGCCTGGCCGACTATGTCTTACCTGCGGCCTCCCAGTACGAGAAGTACGAGGCGACGTTCTTCAACTTCGATTTCCCCCGCAACTCTTTCCATCTGCGCGCGCCGGTGCTGGACCCCTTGCCGGGCACACTGCCCGAACCCGAGATCTACGCGCGCCTGACCAGGCAGTTGCGCGTGGTCAAACCATGGCACTTGGCCGTGCTGCGGGCCACGGCCAAGTGGGGCCGCACTCCGCTTCGGGTGGCGTTCGCGGCTTTGGTCGCGATGGACAAAAAGATCGTGGGAATGGCGCCGTTTCTGCTCTACGAAACCCTCGGCCCCACCCTGCCGGATAACGCGCGTGCCGCGGCGGTGCTGTGGGCGCTGGCTCAGCGGACGGCCCGCACCTATCCCGACGCGATGCGAAGAGCTGGGCACGCCAACGCCGACGAGTTGTTCGATGCCATCGTGGCGGGACGTTCCGGGGTGGTCTTCACCGAGGACCGCCAAGACGACGCCTGGGACTATCTGCCGCATTCTGACAAACGATTCCCACTCGCGATCCCCGAGCTACTGAACGTGCTCGACGAGCTCGATCCGGCCACCGCGGTGCAGACGAGTGCAGAATTCCCCGTCGTTCTTGCTGCCGGACAACGGCGTCCGTTCACCGCGAACACGATCATCCACGACGACAGCTGGCGGTTGCGCGACACCGAGGGCGCTCTGCGCATCAGCCGCCCCGACGCCGACGCACTCGGCCTCGGCAACGGTGACCAGGCGCGAGTCGTCACCGAACGAGGTTCGGCGCTGGCCTCGGTCGAGATCGATGAGCGCATGCAGGCCGGGCACGCCGCCCTGCCCAACGGCTTCGGACTCGATCACGTCGGAGACGGCAGCGCCATCGTCGGAGTGGCGCTCAATCAGCTGACCGATGCCCGCCGCCGCGACCCCATCTCCGGCGCCCCGTGGCACAAGAACGTCCCTGCCCTCATCGAGCCGGTCACCACCACCGATACGAACACCGCGGCTTCTGGAGTGCTCCGATGACCACAACCGACACCGCTGCCCTGTCCGGCTTGGAACTGATGCAGTGGATCAAAACCGTTCGCCCACCTGATGTTCCCTCGATCGGGCGGCTATTGGGGATGGTGCTGAGCGAGGTCGAACACGGGCGAGTGAGCTTCACCCTGCGCACCGTTGCCGACTTCGCCAACCCACTCGGTACCGTTCACGGAGGCATCGCCGCCACCATGCTGGACTCCGCGATGGGCTGCGCAGTGCACACCACCCTGCCCGCCGGAGTCGGCTACTCCACCCTGGAACTGAAGGTCAACTACATCCGATCGGTGACCACCGACGGTCAGACCCTCACCGCCGAAGGCAGCGTCATTCACTGCGGGCGCACGACCGCCACCGCCGAAGGCCGCATCCGCGATGCCGAAGGCAACCTGGTCGCCCACGCCACGACCACCTGTCTGATCCTGCGCGCCAACGACTGATCTGCACCGATCACAGATAGCTCCACCAACTCCTTACCCGCGTGTCCCCGCCACGAAGAAGGTGCGCCGGGCCGACCGAAACGAGAACACCCGTGACCTATGTCGTGGCCGAACCGTGCGTCGATGTCTTGGACAAGGCCTGCATCGAGGAATGCCCGGTCGATTGCATCTACGAGGGCAACCGGATGCTCTACATCCAACCCGACGAGTGCGTCGATTGTGGCGCGTGCGAGCCCGTGTGCCCGGTAGAAGCGATCTTCTTCGAAGACGACCTGCCCGCCGAGTTCACGTCCTACACCAGCGCCAACGTCGAGTTCTTCGACGAACTCGGATCCCCTGGCGGCGCAGCGAAACTCGGCAAGACCGACCACGACGCCGCCATCGTCGCCCAACTGCCACAGCGCCAGCACTGACCGCACAAACCCACGCCAACGCCTACCCGGCTGACGGCGGAAGCGACAGACAAGGACAACGATCGATGCATTCCCACCCGCTGCGCGTCGCCATCATCGGCGCCGGTCCGGCCGGCATCTACGCCGCTGACGCCCTCATGAAGTCCGACACCGCCACCACCCGCGGGGTATCGATCGACCTGTTCGAGCGCATGCCGGCCCCATTCGGGCTCATCCGCTACGGCGTCGCCCCTGACCACCCCCGCATCAAGGCGATCATCACCGCCCTGCACAAGGTCCTCGACAAGCCACACGTGCGGCTGTTCGGAAACATCGACTACGGCACCGACGTCACCCTCGCCGATCTGCAGCAGTTCTACGACGCGGTCGTGTTCTCCACCGGCGCCGAAGACGACCGCGCACTCGACATCGCGGGTATCGAACTCGACGGCAGTTTCGGCGCCGCGGAGTTCGTCTCCTGGTACGACGGCCACCCCGACAAACCCCGCCGCTGGCCGCTGGACGCGGAAAAGGTAGCCGTGCTCGGTGTCGGCAACGTCGCCCTCGACGTCGCACGCATTCTGGCCAAAACCGCCGAAGAACTGCTGCCCACCGAGATTCCCCCGAACGTCTACGCCGGACTCCAGGCCAACAAGGCCGTCGAGGTGCACGTGTTCGGCCGACGCGGACCCGCCCAAGCCAAGTTCACCCCGATGGAGCTGCGCGAGCTCGACCATTCTCCAACCATCGAGGTCGTCGTCGATCCAGCCGACATCGACTACGACGCCGCCTCCGACGCCGCTCGCCGCGCCTCCAAACAGATCGACATGGTCGCCAATGTCTTGCAGGACTGGGCGATCCGCGATCCCGGGAACCGCCCCCACAAACTGTTCCTGCACTTCTTCGAATCCCCCCACGAAATCCTCGGCGAGGACGGCAAAGTCGTGGGCCTGCGCACCGAACGCACCGAGCTCGACGGCACCGGCAACGTCCGTGGGACCGGCCGCTTCACCGACTGGGACGCCCAATCCGTCTACCGGGCAGTGGGATACCTCAGCAAAGCCCTCCCCGCCCTGCCCTTCGACCACGACCACGGCACCATCCCGAACGAAGCCGGACGGGTGATCGGCCCCGACGCCCAGCCCGTCCCCGGCGTCTACGTCACCGGTTGGATCAAACGGGGACCCGTCGGTCTGATCGGGCACACCAAAGGCGACGCCAACGAGACCATCGCATGCCTGCTCAGCGACGCCACGCACCTTCCCGGCGCCGCCCACCCCAGCGAGGACGCGGTCGTCGAGTTCCTCGAACGCATCGAGCTGCCTTACACCACCTGGGACGGCTGGTACCAGCTCGACGCCTACGAACGAAGCCTCGGCGAGCCCCACGGCCGTGAACGGATCAAGGTGGTCGAGCGCGAGGAGATGCTCGCCGCATCCCGGCGAAACCAACCCCAACAGGTCCACTGAGGCGGGCGAACGACACCGCCATGGCTCACATCATGCTCGGGACACCGCAACCGGGTCCGCCCGAGCACTCCGCCCGGTTGGTCGACCGCTTCGGCCGCATCGCCAAGGACCTGCGCGTATCGCTCACCGATCGCTGCAACCTGCGCTGCACCTACTGCATGCCCGCCGAGGGACTGCAGTGGCTGCCCGCCGACGATGTGCTCACCACCGGCGAGCTGCAACGGCTGATGCGGATCGCGGTCGAACAACTCGGTATCGAGGAGATCCGCTTCACCGGCGGGGAACCGCTGCTGCGTGCCGACCTCCTCGCGCTCGTAGGCTTTGCGTCCGAGCTGTCGCCCCGGCCCCGGCTGTCGTTGACCACCAACGGTCTCGGACTCGCGCGCAAAGCCGACGGGTTGGCCCAGGCCGGGCTCGACCGCATCAATGTCTCCCTCGACAGCATCGACCCGGCCACCTACGCAACCATCACCCGCCGCGACCGACTAGCCGACGTGCTCGACGGACTCTCCGCCGCGCGCGCCGCGGGCCTGACCCCGATCAAGATCAACGCCGTACTGACCCGCGGGATCAACGACGATCAAGCACCTGACCTGCTGCACTATTGTTTGAGCGAGGAATACGAGCTGCGCATCATCGAACAGATGCCTCTCGACGCCGAGCGGCGCTGGGACCGATCAGCAATGATCACCGCCGACGAGGTCTTGACCCGGCTGCGACGCCGATACACCCTCACCGCAGACCCGCGCCCCCGGCACCACGACCCGGCCCAACGGTGGCTCGTCGACGGCGGACCCGGCACCATCGGACTGATCGCTTCGGTCACCCGACCCTTCTGCGGCGACTGCGATCGCGTGCGACTCACCGCTGACGGAATGGTGCGCAACTGTCTTTTCGCCACCGATGAAACCGACCTCAGGGCACTGTTACGCGATCCGCGCCGCGACCACGAATCCGCTGACGAAGCTATTGCCGCAGCCTGGCGCGCATCGATCTGGCACAAAGCACGCGGGCACGGCATCGACGACGGCGACTTCGTGCAACCCGACCGCCCGATGAGTGCGATCGGAGGGTGATCCAGCCCAAGGATCCCACGGAGGAGCCAGATAGATCTTCGACGCGAGGAAGTACGGCAATAGCGGCGGCGAAGGTTGACCGGGAATCGGTATCGGACTACGTCGAGGTCCGGATCTGGAAGCCGAAGGGGATACAGCCCAGTCGCTGTTCGACAGAGCCGATTAGGTCAGCGTCGACACCATGGGCGGCATCGTGATCGACCGCCAACGAAGACGTCAACTGCGCCAAGCGATTACCTCGAATTGCTGTCCGTGTTCGGGGCCCACGGGACCGGCACTCGACCCTCTGGAGATCACATGCTCACGATCGACGAAAATCACCTTCCACGTGTGTATTCGGAAGACGCTACTGCCGCAGCGGCACTGAATAGGTTCGCGATGGCCATGCTGTCGGGTCGCAACATCAATCTCGGGATCGCGCGACACTTCCAGATTCCCGTGGCAGACACATTCGTCGTAGTCGCTGCAGCCTTCTCCGCAAACCCGGACGCCGCGACCATCGATCGACCAGCAGTGGTTGCCGACGCGTGGTTGATGGATATACGCCGATGCCTGGCAGCCGAATGCGGATTCCCCGTGCCTGCGCTCCTGGGTCCGACCTATGGCACGATCCTGATTCCCGCCTCTTCGGTCCTGGGACGCCGGATCAACGATCTGCTCCCCTTGTTGTCGGTCGCCGCGCCACACCCGGTGACCGCGGTCGCCGTCGAAACCGCGACCGAATCGATCTCCGAGGCCGCCGCGACTGCCCACGAGCTACTGGACCTCGCAGTCCGCCTACACAAAGAGCCGGACCTGTACTTCCCAGACCAGCTGGCAATGGAGTATCAGATCACTCGTCCCGGACCCGGTCGCGATCAGCTGGTTTCTGTTTTGGAGCCCCTCCACGAGCACCCGGAACTCATTGACACGGTGGCAGAGCTTGTTCGCCAGGACTTCGATCGTCACCGCACTGCCCGTCGACTGTGCATTCATCCCAACACCATCTACTACCGCATGCGGCGGCTCTCGGCCTTGACCGGCCTGCCGTTGACACACTCCACGTACCGACGTCTGTCCGCGGCGCTCACCGCACAGGCGTTCGTTCGAGCCGAACACGGTTACCACGACGGGTCCGGCCATCTGCCGACAACCTCAGGTTCGTCCGCACAGCACGAGGCCCCAATCGGCCGAGCTATACGCAGGGCAACGACATAGCGGGGACGTGACATCCGAAACACATCCTTTCCGCTGGTTTGTCATCAGGTGATAAATCGACTCGCCGGATACGGGAAACGTCTTGCACGTTTTCAGCACGAGGAGCAGGGTCAACTGCATCGAGAGCACGCCTCCCGCGCAGCGCGGCGGAGAACCGGACAGCGGAGGAAAGCGACATGGACGCAGACGTGATTGTGGTGGGCGCAGGCCTGGCGGGATTGGTAGCGACAGCCGAACTTGCCGACGCGGGCCGTCGAGTTCTTCTGCTCGATCAAGAACCCGAGCAGAACCTCGGCGGCCAAGCATTCTGGTCACTCGGCGGCCTGTTCATGGTCGACACCCCCGAGCAGCGCCGGATGGGCATCAAGGATTCCGCTGAGTTGGCGTGGCAGGACTGGCAGGGAAGTGCCACTTTCGACCGCGGCATCAACGACTCGGCCGGGGAGGAGTATTGGGGCCACAAATGGGCTCGGGCATACCTGGATTTCGCAGCCGGTGAGAAGCGTTCATGGCTCCGCGCCCAAGGCGTACGGTGGGTTCCGATCGTCGGTTGGGCCGAACGCGGCCGCTATCTTGCCGAAGGTCACGGCAACTCGGTTCCGCGATTCCACCTGACCTGGGGTACTGGCCCCGGAGTCGTCGCACCACTCGAACGTCGAGTACGAGAGGCCGCCGACAAAGGATTGGTTCGCTTCGGCTTTCGTCACCGCGTGGACGAACTGACGATCACCAATGGTGTGGTCGACGGCGTCCGCGGCGCGGTCCTCGAACCCAGCGCGTCCGAGCGCGGCGCCGACAGCACCCGCATACAGGTCGACGACTTCGAACTGCACGCAGGAGCGGTCCTGGTCACCGCCGGCGGTATCGGCGGAAATCACGACCTGGTACGCGAGAACTGGCCGGCCCGACTGGGAACCGCGCCTGCCTCGATGATCTCCGGCGTTCCCGAGCACGTCGACGGACGCATGCTCGGTATCACCGAACACACCGGTGGACGGCTGGTCAACCGGGACCGGATGTGGCACTACACCGAAGGCATCAGAAATTGGAACCCGATCTGGAAGAACCACGGCATCCGGATCATCCTTGGCCCGTCGTCGATGTGGTTCGACGGCAGAGGACAACGTTTTCCAGTACCGAACTTTCCGGGATTCGACACCATCGGCACACTGAAAGCCATCCAGGACAGCGGATTCGACTACTCCTGGTTCGTGCTCACCCAGAAGATCATCGAGAAGGAATTCG
Source organism: Nocardia sp. NPDC055165 (assembly GCF_053606985.1). Taxonomy (NCBI): domain Bacteria; kingdom Bacillati; phylum Actinomycetota; class Actinomycetes; order Mycobacteriales; family Nocardiaceae; genus Nocardia; species Nocardia sp. NPDC055165. Next base: position 335,024 of record NZ_JBSGSS010000007.1, on the reverse strand, counting down.
CCCTGTCCGGTTCGGAACAGAACCCTGACATCACCGGAAAGAACCTCAAACTCGTGCTTGGGCGGGTGCTCCCCGGGGCCAGTGAACCGGTGGAAGCCTTCAAGAAGCACGGTGAAGACTTTGTCGTCGCCAACACCCTCACCGAACTCGTGGACGGGATGAACAAGATCGCCGACGAGAACCTTATCGACCGAGCCGACTTGGAACGTCAGATAGTTGCCCGCGACCGCGAAGTCGACAATCCGTTCACCAAGGACCTACAGGTATCTGCCATACACAACTCTCGTCGATCTCGCGGTGATCGTCTCGCGCGAACGGCATCCCTGCACAAGATCCTCGACCCCAAATCAGGTCCGTTGATCGCGGTGTGCTTGAACGTCATCACACGCAAGACGTTGGGCGGCATACGAACCGACCTCGACGGACGAGTCCTGACCGCCGATGGCGTAGCCGTACCCGGTTTGTGGGCTGCAGGCGAAATCGCTGGTTTCGGCGGCGGCGTCCACGGCTACCGATCGCTGGAAGGAACCTTCCTCGGTGGGTGCATCTTCGGGGGCCGTCAAGCCGGCCGTGCGCTGAGCACGATCGCCTGACGATGAAACTACGCTGGGGACGCCCAGACATCAGCGTCCACAACACCTCTGCGACAACACCGTTGGCTGCACCGAATTCACCGGTCACAGTCTCCTTTCTCGGGGTCACGACACTACTATTCGACGACGGCGAATCGGCCCTCATGACCGACGGCTTTTTCACCCGCCCGTCACTGTGGCGCACGGCGTTGACCCCACTGCGCACCGATCCGGCACGCGTCCACAGCGCTCTCGCACGAGCAGGCGTGCGATCCCTCGACGCGGTGGTGTGCGGCCACTCGCACTACGATCACGCACTCGATTCTGCGTACGTCGCGCAGCACACCGGCGCGATTCTGGTCGGTAGTGAGTCGACGGCGCAGATCGGCCACGGCGCTGACCTGCCCTTCAGCCGTGTCGTGGTTGTCGAGGCGGGTACCGACATCACGCTGGGCAATTTCACGCTGTCCTTCGCCGAATCCGAACACTCGGAGCCCGATCGTGCCCGCGGGGTCATCGGACGCGCACTGGCACAGCCTGCCCGAATGCGGGACTACAAGTGTGGCGAGACATGGTCGATCATACTCACCCACACCCCGTCCGGGCGCACCGCACTCATCCACAGCAGTGCGGGATTTCGTCCGGGAATGCTCGACAGCCGCAGCGCGGATGTGGCATATCTAAGTGTCGGTCAGCTCGGGCATCAACCCTGCGGCTTCATCGAACACTACTGGTCGGAAACGGTGACGGCGGTCGGCGCACAGAGGGTGGTACTGACGCACTGGGACGACTTCTTTCGGCCGCTGAGCAAGCCGCTGCGCGCATTGCCCTACGCTGCCGACGATCTCGACGCCTCGGTGCGCGTCCTCTCCGATTGTGCACGTCGAGACGCAGTGCACCTCGACATGCCCACGGTGTGGAGACGAACCGATCCCTGGCAGATGTGATGTATTAGCCGCACATGCCTGGATCTGTACCGACCGACCCGACACACGAGACAGGTACCCGTATGAGTTCAACGGCCAGCAGTTCGGGCTTGTACTCACGATCGGACTGGCTGCGCACGAGGACCGAACCGACGAGAATCCGGATCACCAGGTGCTTTTCGTGTCGGCCATGCATCCAGGCGGACCGGCTGTTGCGCGCGAGGTGGCGAGCCGATGCTGACCAGCACCGACGCGCTGCACCTTTCAGCGGCTATCGGGGCGGTTGCCGTGATCATCGGATCGCTGGAGAGACTGGCGACTCCGCGGCTCCTCGCCGACGGCGCCCTTGCGAGCTGGCCTGTCTCGGCTACGAGTATTCCGTTGTTGTCCTCGAAGTCCTTCCAGTGCAGCGTCGGACGATTGCTGGTCTATCCGAGAGTGCTCGGTCTCGTCGTTGTCTGCCTGGCCTGCGGGATTCTTTTGGCCCTTCACCCGTCGTCGGCCCTCAACGCCGTGGCCGCCGCCATGATCGCCGTCACCTACATCTTGCTCGGCATGCGCTCGCGTTTCGGGGGCGACGGGGCAGATCAGATGACCATCATCGTTTTCGCCTCGTTGGCGATGGCCTTCGGCGTGGGGCAGGCTCGCGCGGACGAGATCGTCCTGTGGTTCCTGACCGCACGGGCTTGTCTCGCGTACTTCACCGCGGGCGTGGCGAAGCTGGTCGGCTCGTCGTGGCGCAGTGGCGCGGCACTGCCCGAAGTGCTGGCGACACAGTCCTACGGGCATCCGTGGGCCGGGCGGGTCCTGGCCCGTCATCGCGGGGTCGCGGTGGCGATGTGCTGGTCGGTTATCGCGTTCGAATGCAGTTTTCCTCTGGTTCTCCTCGGCATCCGGCCGCTGACATACGCACTGTTGATCACCGGAGCGCTACTGCACCTGGGAACCGCCCTCGTCATGCGCCTGACGACCTTTTTCTGGGCGTTCGTCGCGACCTACCCGGCGATCATCTTCTGTGCCACTGTCCGGGGCTGGTAACAGCGCCACGACAGCCGGCCACGTCACGAATCAGGTTGTCGCGGAGTGCGCCGACGGGACGACACCGAGTTGCTGCATCATCCCGAGCGTGTCCCAGGAGGCCCAGCTCTCGATGATCTTGCCGTCCGCGAAGCGATTGATCGTAATTCCCTGAACAACTGCCGATTTGCCGGTGGCGGGCATACCCATCATCTCGCCGTCATTGGTTCCGGTTCCCGTCCATCGGGTGGTGACGAAGTCGCCTTCGGCGATCTGTTCGTTGATCAGGAACCGTTGATCCGAGAAAGCGGCGAGATACATCTGCACGAGCCGCCTGAGGCCTTCGGGGCCGTGGACCTCGGCGAACGGGTTCTGCGGATCGTGGTTGATGCAGTCGTCGGCCATGATTTCGTCGAAGACATCGAGGTCTCGCGAGTTCCACGCGTCGAAGATGCGCTTGGCTGAAGCCTTGTTCTGCTCTGACATGGCGTTTCCTAACTGGTAGTGACGCCGAACCGGCGAAGGGGCTCGTCACTACAGGCAGCCTTCGCCACGCCCGGCGTTCAGCACGGTGTGACGCTCGGGCCGACGGAATCCAGCCGTCACAGCCCGATACGAGGACGTTGCCATCACGGAGGATGCCCGCCCCGAATGTTGCCCGGCAAGCACTCAACTCCCCACCGGGCGCAAACTTTGAAGCCGGTGTACGGAATAATTGTGCGCCTTTTTCGCAAGCAAGGTAAGAGGCGACCACGTACACGTTCGACGTCTTTTCCAGCCTCGACGGCGATATCCAGGAACTCGTCTACCGGCCGACCCTGCACGGTTGAGATCAGGTGTGCGGTTCCCGGGTTCGGTGCGTGTCAGAATGCGCCCATGACCATCAAGTTCGACGCGCTCGATGCCGCGTTGCTGGCCGAACTGGCCCGTGACCCCCGGGCGCCGATTCTCGAGCTGGCGCAGCGACTCGGGGTCGCCCGCAATACCGTGCAGGCGCGGATGAAGCGGCTCGAGGCATCGGGTGCCGTGCGGGGTTATCCGCCCGATATCGATGTGCAGGCCATCGGGTTCGCGGTGCACGCCTTCCTTGGCATCGAACTCGATCAGAACAAGATGGATCCGATCATCGAGACGCTGCGCGGGTTCCCGCACGTCCTCGAGGTGCACGCCACCACCGGCCGCGCCGATCTGCTGGTGCGCATCGCCGCGCAATCGCAGCAGGATCTCCTGGAGATCATCCAGCGGGTGCACGCCATCGACGGCGTGAACCACACCGAGACCATGCTCGCCTTGGCCACGCCGATCGGGTATCGGAGCCTGCCACTGGTCGAGCATCTGACGAACCGGACGAATCAGCCGTGATGTGACCCAGGTCTCTCGCGCTCGAGCAGATTGATACATCCAGCCCAGTGGCACAGATCACTTGTGAGCAGACTGATCAACTATTCGACTGACTGTTGACACCGATTGCCCCTCCACGGCACATTTCGCAGCACCGATAGCAAGTTCCTTCGTTGCGCAGCTCACGATCTGGGTTGTGGAAAGTGTGGTGAGGCGTTCATGACCACCGTCGTCTGTGCGACTGCTCGACCGTCGGCCGAGCCGGCCGCGCCCTACGACCTCGCCGATCGCTACCGCTCCGGCGCAGGCCCGGTGCTGCTGACCGGGGTCCAGGCCATCGCCCGGCTGCTGGTGGAACAGCATGTGCGCGATATTCGCGCCGGTCGCCGCGTCGCGACGTTCGTCTCCGGCTACCAGGGCAGCCCGCTGGGTGGGGTGGACAAGATGTTGCTCGGCATGCCGGAGGTACTCACCGAACACGACATCACCTTCGTCCCCGGGTTCAACGAGGAACTGGCCGCCACCGCGGTCTGGGGCAGCCAGGCCGAGCTGCCCGCCGGGCGGCCGACCCACGACGGCGTGGTCGGTGTCTGGTACGGCAAGGGTCCCGGCGTCGACCGCGCGACCGACGCCATCCGGCACGCCAACATGTACGGCGTGAATCCGCGCGGCGGCGTGCTGCTGCTGGTGGGCGATGATCCGGCCTCGAAATCGTCGACCGTGCCCGCGGTGAGCGAACGCTCGCTGGCCGCGATGGGGGTGCCCGTTCTGTTCCCGCGCAATGCCGAGGAGATCATCACCCTCGGTATGCAGGGCATCGCGATGTCGCGGGCCTCGGGGTGCGTGGTGGCGTTGAAGATCGTGGCCGATGTCGCCGACGGGGCGTGGACGGTCGACGAGGGCGTGGCCGACCTCGCCCTGACGGTGCCCGAAGTGCAGTGGGAGGGAACGCCTTTCGTCTATCGACAGCGACCGATGGCGGCGCCGACCGACAGTGTGCTCGCCGAAGCGGACCTCTACGGGCCACGCTGGGCGACGGTGCACGCCTACGGTGCGGCCAACGCTCTCGACGTCGTCGAGGTGGACCCGGCCGAGGCGAAGGTGGGGATCGCGGCCACCGGCACCACCTTCGACGCGGTCCGCCAGGCTCTGCTGGATCTGGGTGTCGACGAGGCGAGCATGCACCGCGCCGGAATCCGGTTGCTGCGCATCGGCATGCCCTATCCGCTGGGCACGGCCGCGCTCACCGAGTTCGCCCGCGGGCTCGAGCAGTTGATCGTCGTCGAGGACAAGACCGCGTTCATCGAAACGCAGGTCCGCGAGATCCTCTACGGCACCCCGGACGCGCCGCGCGTGCTCGGCAAGCGCGACGAGCGCGGCGCGCGCCTGATGCCGGTCGACGGCGAGCTCACCGCCGGACGGCTGCTGGCGCCGCTGCGCCGGGTGCTGCGCGGACGGGTGGAGCTGAAAAAGGCAGCGCCACCGGCACTTCCGCTGGAAGTTCTCTCCGCCAAGCGGACGCCCTATTTCTGCAGCGGCTGCCCGCACAACCGCTCCACCGCCCTGCCCGACGGCTCGATCGGCGGCGGCGGCATCGGCTGTCACACGCTGGTCACCATGTCCGGGCGCACCGACAGCGCGGTCACCGGGCTCACCCAGATGGGCGGTGAGGGCAGCCAGTGGATCGGGCAGGCGCCGTTCACCGATGTGCCGCATCTGTTCCAGAACATCGGCGACGGAACCTTCTTCCATTCCGGGCAGCTGGCGATCCAGGCCTGCGTCGCGGCCGGGGTGAACATCACCTACAAGCTGCTCTGGAACGAGGTCGTCGCGATGACCGGCGCCCAGGACGTGGAGGGCGGGATCACCGTCGCGCAGCTCACCCACAAACTCACCACCGAGGGTGTCCGCAAGATCGTCATCTGCGCCGATGAGCCGAAGCGGCACAGCAAGCGAGCGCTGGCGAAGGGCACGCTGCTCCTGCATCGCGACCGGCTCGACGAGGCGCAGAAACTGCTGCGCGAGATCGAGGGCGTCACGGTGCTGATCTATGACCAGCACTGCGCCGCCGACGCCCGCAGGCAGCGCAAGCGCGGGACACTGCCGACCCGCAATACCCGGGTGGTGATCAACGAGGCCGTGTGTGAGGGCTGCGGTGATTGCGGCGCCAAGTCGAACTGCCTGTCGGTGCAGCCGGTCGAGACCGAGTTCGGGCGCAAGACCCGCATCGATCAGACCTCGTGCAACACCGATTACAGCTGCTTGGACGGCGATTGCCCGTCCTTCGTGACGGTGGAGGTGGATCCGGCCAAGGGCAAGTCCCAGCGGCGCGAACCCGTCGAGCCGCCCGCCGTGGCCGATCCGGGCGTGGGCGCGCCGACCCGCACGCAGAACGTGCTGATCGCCGGAATCGGGGGCACCGGCATCGTGACGGTGAACCAGGTCCTGGCCACCGCCGCCCTGCGCGCAGGCTACGAGGTGGAGAGCCTCGACCAGATCGGCCTGAGCCAGAAGGCCGGCCCGGTGCTGTCCCACCTGCGGTTCTCCACAACGGAATTGGAGCCGGCCAACCGGCTCACCCCCGGCAGCGCCGACTGCCTGCTCGCCGTCGACCTGCTCACCGCCACCGACCCCCGCTACCTCCAGTACGGCGACGCGGCGAGCACCGTGGCAGTGGCGTCGACGAGCCAGACCCCGACCGGCGACATGGTCTTCGACAAGTCGGTGGCCTACCCCGCGACGGACACTCTGCTGGATCGGCTTGCCACGGTGACGAATTCGATCAGTCACTTCGACGCGCTCGCGGCGGCACTGACGCTGTTCGGGAACACGGCAGCCGCCAATTTCCTGATCGTGGGCGCGGCCGTCCAGAACGGCGGGCTGCGCCTGCCGGTCGCGGCGATCGAGGAGGCCATCGGGATCAACGGTGTCGCGGTGAACGCCACCATCGCGGCGTTCCGATGGGGGCGGGTCGCCGTCGCCGATCCGGCGGCGTTCGCGGCGGCGGTCGACACAGGCCGACCGCGGCGCACCCCGCCGGTGGCGCCCGCGGAGTTGCTGGCGAACACCAGCTTCGAGGGCGAGGTGCGCCGGGTTGTGGAACTGCGAGCGGCTCAGCTGATCGGCTACCAGAACGCGAAGGTGGCACACCGTTACCTCGAGACGGTCGAATCCGTCTGGGCGGCAGAGCGTTCGGTCACCGAGCGCACCGAGTTCAGTGAGGCGGTCGCGCGGGGGCTGTTCAAATTCACGGCCTACAAGGACGAGTACGAGGTGGCTCGGCTGCTCGTGGACCCGGACTTCCTCTCCGATGTGCAAGCCCAGGTACCCGGCGGCGAGAAGCTCACCTACAAGCTGCATCCCCCGATGCTGCGTGCGATGGGCCGGGACAAGAAGATCGGGCTCAGGCCGAAGTCGCATGTGGCGCTGAAGGTTCTGGCCAAGGGCAAGTTCCTGCGCGGCACCAGGCTCGACCCCTTCGGCTACGCCCATGTCCGCAAGGTCGAACGCGAACTGCTGGCCCACTACACCGACATGGTGCGCCGGCTGGCACACGATCTGACCACCGAGAATTACGAAACAGCCACTGCGGCAGCCGCACTGACCGACGTCGTGCGCGGCTACGAGGACATCAAGCTCGGCAATGTCGAGCTCTACCGCGCCCAGCTGCGCGAGCTCGGCATCGACTCCTGACGGGAGACGTTGCCACCGAGCCCACGGCACCATCCACCTCCGCGTTCGCTCGACCACGTCCTCACCGCCACGCGAACCCAGCCACTGCGACGTGCATCGCCGCGGCAAGCGGCTGAGCACATCGCCGCGCCGCAGCGCACCCGCGCCACCACTACGTCGCCGCACCAGCGGCACAACTGAACTGCCGCGGACCCGCGGCACCACAACCCCGCAGCCCAGGGCACAACCCTGGTGCGCGGAACCGGAAAGGAAATCGACAGTGACCGTTGCGCACACCGAAGCAGGAGTCTTCGGCCGATCGCACGAGCTCAGCGCCCGCGCCCACGAGCAGGTCGTGTTCTGCGAGGACGACAGATCCGGGCTGAAGGCGATCATCGCGATCCACTCGACCGCACTCGGCCCCGCCCTCGGCGGTACCCGCTTCTACCCGTACGCCGATGAATCCGCGGCCCTGCAAGACGTTCTGCGACTGTCCTGGGGAATGACGTACAAGGCCGCGGCGGCGGGGGTGGATCTCGGTGGCGGCAAAGCGGTGATCATCGGCGATCCGGCCACCCACAAGAGCGAGGACCTGCTCGCCGCCTACGCGCGGTTCGTCGAAACCCTCGGTGGGCGCTACATCACCGCCGGTGACGTGGGCACGAACACCGACGATCTGGATGTCATCGGTCGGCACACGAGCCACGTCACCGGCCGCAGTGTCGGCGCGGGCGGCAGCGGCGACAGTGCCCGGCTGACCGCGCTCGGCGTCTTCCACTCGATGCGGGCCGGAGCCGAGTTCGTGTGGGGCGCACCGACACTGGCCGGGCGAACGGTCGGCGTCGAGGGTGTCGGCAAGGTCGGGCGCGAACTCACCGCCCTGCTGCTCGCCGACGGCGCCGAGGTCTGCGTGACCGATGTGAACGAGGCGGCGCTGCGGCGCATCACCGACGAACTGCCCGCCGTCCGGCTGCTGTCGACAGTGTCCACCGCGCCGGTCGACGTGTATGCCCCCTGCGCGATGGGCGCCACCCTCACCGCGGCGAGCGCCGCGACGATCGAGGCGAAGCTCATCTGCGGTGCGGCGAACAACCAACTCGCGACACCCGAGGTCGAGCAGGCGCTCACCGACCGCGGCATCACCTGGGTGCCCGATTTCGTGGCCAATGCCGGTGGCCTCATCCAGGTGGCCGGTGAACTGCGCGCCGCCACGCCGGCCGAGGTCGAAGCCGAGGTCGCCGACATCTACCCGCGCTGCCGCGAGATCATCGCCGCCGCCATCACCGAGGGGATCGGGACCGGCGCCGCCGCCAACCGGTTCGCCGAGCGCCGTCTCGATGCCATTCCGAGGTCGCTGCGATGATGAACAAGAGCAGCCTGTTCCGGACCAAGTCGGTCGAACAGTCGATCCGGGACACCGACGATCCGGATGCCAAGCTCCGCAAGGATCTGACGGCGAAGGACCTGACGATCTTCGGTGTGGCGGTGGTGATCGGCGCGGGCATCTTCACCCTCACCGCGCGCACCGCGGGCACGGTGGCGGGACCGGCGGTGTCGCTGGCCTTCGTCTTCGCCGCGATCGCGTGCGGGCTCACCGCCCTGTGCTACGCGGAGTTCGCCTCGACCGTGCCGGTGGCGGGTAGCGCGTACACCTTCGCCTACGCCACCTTCGGCGAGGTGATCGCCTGGATCATCGGCTGGGATCTGATCCTGGAGTTCGCGCTCGCGGTGTCGGTGGTCGCCAAGGGCTGGTCGCAGTACCTCGGCGAAGTGCTCGGATCATCGGCGCCGGTGCTCCACCTCGGCACGGTGAAGTTCGACTGGGGCGCGGTGGTGATCATCGCGGTGGTCGGCGTGCTGCTGGCCACCGGGACCAAGCTGTCGTCGCGGGTGTCGGCCATCGCCGTCGCGATCAAGCTGGGCGTGATCGCGCTGGTGCTGGTCGTCGGCGCGACGTATTTCAAGCCGTCGAACCTGACCCCCTACATCCCGCCGGCGCAACCGTCGGAGAAGGCCGAGGGGATGCACCAGTCGCTGTTCGCCTTCCTCACCGGCTCCGGTGGCACCAGCTACGGCTGGTACGGGCTGCTCGCCGCGGCCAGCCTGGTGTTCTTCGCCTTCATCGGCTTCGACGTGGTCGCCACCACCGCCGAGGAGACGCGCAACCCACAGCGCGACGTCCCGCGCGGCATTCTGGCGTCGCTGGCGATCGTGACGGTGCTCTACATCGCGGTCTCGCTGGTCCTCACCGGCATGGTGTCCTACACCGAACTGGCCGACGGCAACGCCACATTGGCCACCGCCTTCGCCATCCACGGCGCCACCTGGGTGAAGAACATCATCGCCATCGGCGCGCTGGCCGGGCTGTCGACCGTGGTGATGGTGATGTTCCTCGGCCAGACCCGGGTGCTGTTCGCCATGGCCCGCGACGGTCTGCTGCCTCGCGGTCTCGCGCAGACCGGCAAGAAGGGCACACCCGTGCGGCTGACTGTGCTCGTCGGTGTGGTGTGCGCACTGCTGGCCGGTTTCGTCGAGTTCGGCACGCTGGAGGAAATGGTCAATATCGGCACACTGGTCGCGTTCGTCCTGGTGTCGATCGGGGTGCTGGTGCTGCGTCGCACCCGTCCGGATCTGCCGCGTGGGTTCCGCGTTCCGTTCGTCCCGGTGGTTCCCGTTCTCGGCGCTCTGGCCTGCGTGTGGCTGATGGTCAACCTCTCGATCGAGACCTGGCTGCGCTTCGTGATCTGGATGGCACTCGGTGTCATCGTGTACTTCGCCTACGGGCGCAGGCACTCGGTGCTCGGTCGCAGGCGACCCGACTCCGCGGAACCGGAACTGACACCGGTTCGATAGACCCGCTGCACACCCGAGGCCCGGCGATTCGGTGGATCGCCGGGCCTCGGGTGTGCGGTCACAGTGTCAGCTGATCGGCCGCCGACGTGAGCAAGTCGATGAGGTCGCGATCGTGCACGGGCAGGCGGCCGGTCTTGCCGATCGCGGCCAGGGCACCGGTGACAGTGCCGTCGGCGGTGCGGATCGGGACGGCGACGGCGCTGCGGCCGAGGCGGCATTCGTTCACCTCGACGGCGACGGCGTCCGCGGTGACTCGGCGTAGCTCGGCGGCGAGATCGGCGGCGTCGGCGATGGTGAAGGTGGTGACCTTGCGCAGCGTGGCCTCGGCCGCGAAGTCCGGGTACCGCGCCAACAGGATCTTGCCGATGGCCGAGGCGTGCGGGCAGGCGAGCAGCACCTTCTCCCCACTCAGCTCATGGTCGGGGTCCTTGTCGACCATCCTGATCCGGCCGCCGGCGAAGGAGGCGAGATGGATGCCGAAACGCAGCTGGGCGCGCAGTTCACCGAGGATCCGGTGATTGCCGGAGACGGGCTCGGGTGCGGCAGCCCCGGCGAGCTCACGGGTACGGCGGCCAAGGGCGAAACCGGACAGGTCCTCGATCCGCACCAGGTAGCCGTCGGCGACGAGGAGATTCAGGAGGCGGTACGTGGTGGCGGGGGCGATGCCGGTCTGCGCGGCGATGTCCTTCGCGGTGGCGCCCGAACCCAGCTGCGCTACCGCCTCGAGCAGAGCGAGGGCCTTCTGGACAGCCCTCGGCTCGTGCCCGGTCGGGCCGTCGCGGCGGGTCGTCGTTGTCACTGTTCGCCGCGGTCCGCCCCTACCAGGGCCATCGCGCCGCGGGCGTTGACGGCGAACACCCCGGCGCCGGGCAGCACGTCACCGGATTCGGGACTGTCGAAAACACCGATGGCCGTGAGACTTTCGGGACAGCTGTCCCGCAGACAGCGGTACCAGGCAGCACCGGCCAGCAGCACCGCGAGCACCGTCGCGGGCGCGACCACCACACCGTCGCTCGCGTCCGACACCGTCAGACAGACCAGCACCGCGGCGAGCACCCCACTGCCGACCCAGCCGGCGACGAGGTCGACGCGGCTGCGCTCGCGGATACGGCCGAGCAACAGCACCGCACCCACCGCGACCAGGATGTAGGACACCGCGAGCGCCGTGCGCATGACGGTCTTGGCCGCGGCGGGCACACCGTCGAGCGCGACGAAACCCGAACCGGCCGTCGCGACGATGCCGATGATCAGCACCAACGCCACGTGCGGGGTCCGCAACCGCGGACCGACCCGGCTCAGCAGCCGCGGCAGCACACCCTCCACACTCATCGAATACATCAGTCGCGACGCGGCGTTCGACGAAGCCATCGACGACCCGAGCCACGAGCAGGTCAGCCCCGCGTCGAGCAGGATCACCACGAGCAGACTCGACCCACTCGCCGTCCCGTGCAGATACGCGTTCACCACCGTTCCCGCATGCCCGGACCAGGCCGCCCACGACGCGAAGATGAACAGCGCCCCGCACAGCACCGGGGTGAGCAGCACCGTACGGGTCACGGTGACCAGCGGACGCCGCGTCTCCGGTGCGAAGAACGTGGCGCTCTCGAAGCCCGCGAGAGCGAACAGCGCCGACATCGCGATGGCCAGCACCGCGGGAACGTTCGGCGCGGCCGGGGTGATCGCGACAGCAGGCCCCGACACCAGCATGAGGCCGATGATGAAGGCCAGCGAACACGCCTCGACCGCCAGAATCGCGATCGCGGCGAACCGCACACCACGCACCAGCACCGCGCCGATCAGCACCGCGATGCCGAGATAGACGGCCCCGATCTGCCAGCCGCGCAACGTGATTCCCAGCTGCGCTGCCAAGGCGAGAGCGGTCTGCGACCCGTGATACATCGTCAGCGACGCACTGCCCAGGTACTTCACGAGCAGTCCGACGCCACAGGTCAGCGCCGCACGCGGTCCGGCGCCGTGGCTGACGAAGGTGTAGAGCCCACCCGCCGCGGACAGCCGCCGGGTGAACTGTGCGACGCAGTACGCGATCAGCGTGATGACCAGCGTCGCGATGACGATCGTCACCAGGCCGGGCAGCAGGGCGTTGTGGGTGAGCATCGTGACCGGCAACAGCACCATCGACGCGGCGGGCGCGGTGGTCGCGATCGACTGGCCGAGCAAAGCCACACCCGGCAGTTGTCTGCGCCCCAGCGCACGCAACGGCGACACCGCGGGGCGCTCGGGTTCCCCGGCCGCGAACGAGCGCGCGACCGCGTCGGCCAGTGCCGTCACCACACACCTCCCAGCGTTGTCGGTGCGGGCGAGGATATCCAGACCTGGTTTCGGCGGTATTGCGGGCGCGAGTCGGGGCGATGGTCACCGAGCGAGAAAGCGACCGCGGGGGATCTCACTCGCCGATCGGTAAACGTTTTCCGCGGCGTAGCGGCACCGACCCACCGTCGACGGACGCTGTCGCAGAACGGATATCGCGGCGGACGGAGCTACCCATGGCAGTCACCAGAAGATCATTCATGCAGAGTCTCGGCATCACCGGTGGTGCCGGCCTCGCCTACGGCGCGATGTCGACCCTCGGCCTCGCGCCCGCCACGGCGCAGGTGTCGTTCCGCTCGCCCGCCATGGGCGACCTCATCGGCAAGGGCGACGGTGGCGCGAAGGTGGCGATCCTCGGCGGCGGCCCGGCGGGGTTGTGCGCGGCCTACGAGCTGGGCAAGGCCGGATACGACGTGACCGTGCTCGAGGCCAGGAAGCGAGCGGGCGGACGGGTGTGGTCGGTGCGCAACGGCACCACCGAAACCGATCTCAACGGCGAAACCCAGAGCTGCACCTTCGCCGAAGGGCACTACTTCAATCTGGGCGCCACGCGAATCCCGCAGGGCCACATCACCCTCGACTACTGTCGCGAACTCGGTGTCGAGATCCAGCCGTTCGGCAACCAGAACGCGTCCACCCTGGTCAACTATCAGAGCGGCACCTCGATCTCCGGGCAGTCGGTGCAATACCGCGCGGCCAAGGCCGACATGTACGGCTACATGTCCGAGCTGTTGCAGAAGGCCGCGTCGCGGGGCGCACTCGACGACGTGCTCTCCGGCGCCGACAAGGAAGCGCTGTCGTCGTTCCTGCGCGATTTCGGCGACCTCTCCAGTGACGGCCGCTATCTCGGCTCGACCCGGCGCGGCTACACCTCCGAACCCGGGGCGGGTCTGAACTTCGGCGAACAGCCGAAACCGTTCCCGATGTCCGACACGATCCGCAGCGGTCTCGGCCGCAATTTCAGCTTCGAATTCGGCTACGACCAGGCCATGATGATGATGACCCCGGTCGGTGGCATGGACCGCATCTACGCCGCCTTCCAGCGCGAGATCGGCACGCAGCGCATCCATTTCGGCGCCGAGGTGTCGGCGATGAAGAACACCCCCGAGGGTGTGCGGATCGAGTACACCCAGGACGGCGCGCGCAAGTCCCTCGATGCCGACTACTGCATCTGCACGCTGCCGCCCCATCTCGTCGGTCGCCTGGCCAACAACCTGCCCGCCGACGTGCTCACCGCGCTGAAAGCCGCGATCCCGGTGTCCTCCGGCAAGCTCGGCATCGAATACCAGCGCCGCTGGTGGGAGCTCGACGACCGGATCTACGGCGGCGCGAGCAATACCGACAAGGACATCGCGCAGATCATGTTCCCCTACGACCACTACAACGGCGACCGTGGCGTGGTGGTCGGCTACTACAACACCGGCAAACGTCATCAGGCCTTCGAATCACTCACCCACCGGCAACGTCTGGCGAAGGCCGTCGACGAGGGCGCAGCGATCCACGGCGACAAGTACCGCGCCGACATCGCCTCGTCGTTCTCCGGCAGCTGGCGGCGAACCAAGTATTCCGAGGGCGCGTGGGTCGGCTGGTCGGGTAGCAATTCCCACGGCGGTGAGGCCACCCCCGAATACACCAAACTCCTTGCCCCCGTAGAGCACATCTACTTCGCCGGTGACCACCTGTCCAACGCGATCGCCTGGCAGCACGGCGCCTTCACCTCCGCCCGCGACGTGGTGACCGCCCTGCACGCCCGCGTTGCCGCCTGAATCTCTCACCCCGACAAGGAGTATCGACCATGAAGACGACGATCACGCTGGCCGTGACGGCCCTCGCGGCGCTGACCCTCACCTCCTGCTCGGCCGACCCGGCCGAGTCGCAGCCGTCCACTGCGCCGAGTACCTCAGTTCTCGAAGCGGGACAGGCGAATCCGATGATCGCCCAAGGCGTGACGATCGCCGCCGACGCTACCGTCTACAAGACCAGCGGGCTGGGCCCCACCGCCACCAACAAGGCCGCCCCCACCGGCAGCCCCGAATCCTTCATCGACACCCAGCAGTTCGCGGACGCGAAGCTGCCCGCCGGTGTCACCGTCACCGAAGCGCAGGGCATGTCGGTGCTGGCCAGAATCCGGGAGAATCTCGAAGCCCAGGGCCTGACCCTGGACGACGTGATCACCATGCGGGTGTTCCTCGACAACGCGCCCGGCACCGACCGGGCCGACTACGCCGGCTGGAACCGCGCCTACCGGCAGTTCTTCGCCAATACGAACCTCACCACCGGCGACACCGAGCTGGTCCCCCTCGGCACCGCTGCCCCGGCCGCACCGATGGTCCGCAACGCGGCACGACCGAGCCGCTTCGCCCTGGAAGTGGCGAGCCTGCCGGTGGCGGGATGGTTGGTCGAGGTCGAAGTCGACGCCGTGTACCCGGCGGGTAAGTGAGTCGGCTCGCTGACAAATGCCCTGGTCAGCGTCGCGTCCAGCTGGTGCGATAGCTCACGTTCCGGCAGCCTGTGGCACTGAGTGCCAGCCCGGGTGAAATAATCTCCGGGACAGCCAGGGCAATGCGATGTTGGGAGTTCTCCAGTGGAGTTGATCGGTGTAATCGGTGGCGGCACGATGGGCGCGGGGATCGCGGAGGTGTGCGCCAAGGCGGGCAGCTCGGTGCTCGTGCTCGAGACGAAGCCGGAGTTCGCCGAGGCGGCCAAGAACCGGATCGCCACCTCGATCGCCCGTGGCGTGACCAAGGGCAAGATCACCCAGGACGAGGCCGACGCGGTGCTCGCGCGGGTGCGCGTCACCCTGGACATGGACGAGTTCGCCGATCGTGACCTGGTGATCGAGGCCGCGCCGGAGATCGAGGCGCTCAAGTACGAGATCTTCGGCAAGCTGGACAAGATCGTGAAGCCCGAGGGCATCCTCGCCACCAACACCTCCTCGATCCCCGTGATCAAGGTGGCCGGGGCGACCGAGCGGCCCGAACGGGTCGTGGGCGTGCACTTCTTCAACCCGGTGCCGGTGATGCCGCTGGTCGAGATCATCTCGACCCTGGTGACCGCGCCGGAAGCGGCCGTGGCCGTCACCGACTACGTGAAGAACACCCTCGGCAAGATGGCCGTGCAGGCCGGTGACCGCTCCGGGTTCATCGTCAACGCGCTGCTCATCCCCTACCTGTGTTCGGCGATCCGGATGCTCGAGTCGGGCTACGCCACCGCCGAGGACATCGACGCGGCGATGAAGGGCGGCTGCGGCTACCCGATGGGCCCGCTGACGCTGCTCGACACCGTCGGCCTCGACATCGCCCTCGCGGCGTCGGAGTCGCTCTACGCGGAGTTCGCCGAGCCGCATCTCGCCCCGCCCGCGCTGTTGCGCCGGATGGTGGACGCGGGCCGACTGGGCCGCAAGACCGGTCGCGGGTTCTACGACTACGCGAAGTAATGCTGATTCCCGCAGGAGCCCGGTGCTCCTGCGGGAACCTCGGCGAGCTCCCGCTCACGCGTGCGTGAGATGGTCCGCTCCGGGCGCTGGGAAGAAGCCGATGTCGATGTAGTGGTCGAAGTAGCGGGCGATGACCGCGGCGTCGACCGCGGGGAACTCGATCGGCAGGCCGCGGAAGGGTTCGGCGGGGGCCGATTCCACGCGGGTGAGCACCGCCGCCGGATTCGCCTTGGCGAGGGCGGCCGCGTAGTTGCCGCTCAGTGCCGAAGCCCGCGCCAGGATGGGGTCCGCGTCCTGGCGTTCGGCCGCGGTGGAGAGCTGGAGGCCGAATTCCATCGGGTCGATGAAGTCGAAACGGTAACCGCGACTGCGGATCTCCTCGTAGACGACTTGCAGCGGCACCTGCGCGCCGGAGGCCCGGAAGATGTTGCCGATGGCCGCCGCCTGGCGAGATCGGCTGACGATCCCCGCCGCGACATGGTCGACCGGGGCCATCTCGATGGCGATCGCCCGCACATCGACAGCCACCCCGAGCACCAGCATGGACCGCAACATCGTCCACCAGGCGTCCTCGGCGGGGGCGACGCCCGTGCGGGAGTCGCCGGTGATCAAGCCGGGGCGGTAGACGGCGATGGGAACGCCACGCTCGATCGCGGCGTGCACGAGCTGCTCGGCGACCCACTTGGTCATCGCGTAGCCGGGCAGACCGGCGGGCACCCCGTTGTCCTGCGGAACCCCCGCCAGCACCGACAGGGTCGACACATAGTGGATCGGCTTGACCCTGGTGGTGGTGGCCAGGCGCAACACCTCGGTGGTACCGCAGACATTGGCCGCTCGCATCCGTGCATACGGTTCGAGGTGGTTCACCAGCGCGCCGTTGTGATAGATCGCGTCGGCCCTGGCGGCGAGTTCGGCGAAGCGCAGTGGGTCCATGCCGAGGTTCGGCTGCGCGAGATCGCCGGGGACGCCGACGATTCGGTCGCGATAGGGCCGCAGATCGATGCGGTACTTCGCGGCGGTGGAGACGACGCGATCCACCGCGCCCGCGTCATCGGTGGCGCGGACCAGGCAGTGAACGGTCGCCGACGTCTGTTCGAGGAGTTCGCGCAGCAGGAAGCTGCCGAGGAACCCGGTGGCGCCGGTGAGCAGCAGCGTGGCCGGTGCGCCGGTGCGCTGGGGCGCGCAGCCGGTGAGGTCGATCGACGGGTCGAGGATCGCGTCCACGGCCGGATCAGGACCGGCGGCCGAGGCTGACGACTCGTCGCGCAACGCCAGCGCCAGGTCGCTGACCAGCGGATAGCTGAACAGCAGGCGCAGCGGCACCTCGATGCCCAGTTGCTCGGCGAGGGTGGCGCGCACCCGGATCGCCGCGAGCGAGGTGCCGCCGAGGACGAAGAAGTCGTCGTCACGGCCGACTCGTTCGAGGTCGAGTGCCCCGGCGATCGCCGAGGCGACGATCTGCTCGTCGGCGGTGGCCGGTGCCTGGTATTCGCGGATCTCCACGGCGGGCGCGGGCAGCGCCTTGCGGTCGAGCTTGCCGGTGGCACCGAGCGGGAACTCGTCGAGCACCACCAGACGGTGCGGAATCATGTACGGGGGCAACAGGGTTCGAATGGTCGCCAGCACCTCGACGGTGTCGACCGACGCGTCGAGGGGTGTCACGTAGCCGACCAGCTGTTCGTGATGCACCGCGACCGCCGCACCCGCGACCGCCGGATGCGTGCGCAGCGCCGCCTCGATCTCGCCGGGTTCGATGCGCAGGCCGTGCAGTTTGAGCTGAACGTCGGTGCGGCCCAGGTAGGTCAGGTCACCGGACGGGAGTCTGCGCACCAGATCGCCGGTGCGGTACATGCGCTCACCGACGGGACCGTACGGGTCGGCGACGAATCGCTCCATCGTCTTGTCGGGGCTGCCGAGGTAGCCGCGAGCCAGTTGCGCGCCGGCCAGGTACAGCTCGCCGGGCGTGCCGACCGGCACCGGCCGCAGCCGCGCGTCGAGCACGTAGGCACGAGAATTCCAGTGCGGCAAGCCGATCGGAACGATGCCGTCGCCCACCTCGGTCACATCGGCGCCGGTGATCGACACGGTGGCCTCGGTGGGGCCGTACAGATTGTGCAGACGACCCGCGGTGACGGTGGTGAAGCGTTCGATGGTGGCGTTCGGCAGCGCCTCACCGCCGACCCACACCGCGCGCAGCGAACGCAGGGCGCCGGTGGGCGCGGAATCCAGCAGCATCTGCAGGACCGAGGGCACGATGGTGGTGCCGGTAACACGATGGCGGGCAACGAGTTCGGCGAGGTAAGCGGGATCGGTGAGCCCCTGCGTGGCGGCCACGATCATGTGCGCACCGGCGCGCAACGGGGAAGCGAAACCGATCATCGAGGCATCGAAGGTGAACGGAATCGACTGTAGGACAGTGTCGGACTCCCCCACCCCGTACTCGCCGACCATGAACGCGGCCTGGTTGACGATCGCCGCATGCGGCACGCCGACGCCCTTCGGCTTGCCCGTCGAACCGGACGTGAAGATCACATATGCCAGGTCGAGGGTGTGCAGGGGGCGCAGCCGGTCGGCGTCGGTCAGCCAGGCGTCCGAGAAGTGCGACAGCGCGACCCGGTCCACCTCGACGACCGGCAATCCGTCGGCGTTGATCGCGTCGCCGGTGGTGGTCAGCAGGCAGACCGGCTGTGCGGCGGCGAGGATGTCGGCGCGGCGTTCGGCGGGCGAATCGGGATCGAGCGGCACGTAGGCGCCACCGGCCGCGAACACGGCGTACATGGCGACGACGAGATCGATCGTCGGCCGAATCGCCACGCCCACTGTGCTTCCGGGGCCGACGCCGTCGGCGACCAGCAGCCGGGCCAGCCGGTTGACGCGCCCGGCCAGCTCGCCGTAGGTCACCGTGACCTCGTCGAAAGTGACCGCGGGTGCGTCCGGACGATGCTGGGCGCGGGCCTGGAACTCGTCGAGCAACGTCACGTCGGGGACGAGCCGGAGCTCGCCGGAGGGCTCGGTCAGCTCGGCTTCCGTCAGCACCGGCAGGTCGCCGACGGGCCGGTGCGGCGCGGCGACGGCCGCGGCCAGGAGCCCGGCCAGCCGGGCACCGAGCGTCGCCATGGTCGAGGCGTCGAACAGGTCGGTGGCGTAGCGCCACGAGCAGCGCAGACCCGCGGGTCCGTCACTGTCCTCGAGCGGAACAACGGTGAGCTGGAGATCCACCGGTGCCGCTTCCTCGCCCAGATCCACCGCCGACACCGTCAGCTCGGGCAGTTCGAGGCGCGTGGCGCCGAAGTTCTGGAACGACAGCGCCACCTGGTACAGCGGGTGGTGTGCCTGGGTGCGCGGCGGATCCAGTTCGGCGACAAGGCGTTCGAAGGGCACATCGGCGTGGGCGAAGGCGGCCAGATCGATATCGCGAACCCGATCGAGCAGGGCCGCGAAGGATTCGGCGGCGTCGACGCGGGTGCGCAACACGATGGTGTTGACGAACATGCCGACGAGATCGTCGAGCTCGGGTTCGCCACGGCCCGCGACCGGCGCGCCGACGGTGACATCCTCGGTACCGGCGACCCGCGCCAGCAGCACCGACAGCGCGGCGCGCACGACCATGAACAGCGAGGCATTGTGTTCGCGCGCCAGGGTTTCCAGCGCGGCGTGCACCTCGGCGGGCACCGCGAAGTCCTGTGCGGCACCGCGAGTTCCCGCCACCGGCGGACGCGGCCGGTCGGTGGGCAGCTCGAGCAGGGCCGGGGCACCGGCGAGCGCGGTGCGCCAGAACCCGAGCTGTTCGGCCAGCAGCGAGTTGGCATCGTCTGCCGCGCCGAGCATTTCCTGCTGCCAGAGCGTGTAATCCGCGTACTGCACGGGCAACGGCGCCCAGCCGGGCGCCGCACCGGCGGCACGAGCGGCATAGGCGGTCATCAGGTCGCGCGTCAGCGGGCCGAGCGAGAAGCCGTCGGTGGCGATGTGGTGCACGACCACCGCCAGCACATGGTCGGTCGCGGAGAGCCGGAACACGGCCGCGCGCACGGGAACTCGACGGCACACGTCGAATCCGCCGAATGTCAGCCTGGCCAGTGCGCCCGGCAGATCGGCTTCCGCGATCGGGTCGACCACCACGTCGAGGCCGGCCTGCGCCACGGGCAGCACCTGCTGGAAACCCGCGCCCTCGTGCTCGGGGTACACCGTGCGCAGCACCTCGTGGCGTTCGAGCACGTCGTCGAGTGCGGCGGTGAGCGCGACGGTGTCGAGCGGGCCGGACAACCGCAGCGCGACCGGGATGTTGTAGGCGCTGGAGTCAGGATCCAGCCGCGCCATGAACCACATGCGCTGCTGGGCGAGCGACAGCGGGACGTGCGCACCACGTTCGCGCCGGGTCAGCGGTACCCGCGCCGACGCGGCACCGACCAGCGCGTCGAGGGCACCGGCCAGCTCGGCCACCGTGCCGTGCTCGAACACGGTGCGGGCCGGTACCCGCATACCGACCGCGGCACCGAGCCGACCGGCCAGCTGGGTGGCGAGCAGCGAATTGCCGCCGAGAGCGAAGAAGTCGTCGCCGCGCCCGACCGGCTCGGCGCCGAGCAGTTCGGCGAAGACCGCGGCCACGGTGCGTTCGGTGTCACCGCGCGGCTCCTCGAACTCGCGGGCGGCGAGTTCCGGCGCGGGCAGTGCCCGGTGATCGAGCTTCCCGACCGGCGTCAACGGCACCTCGTCGAGCACCACGATCGCGGCGGGCACCGCGTGCTGGGGCAGGCGCCGCTCGGCCAGCCGGATGAGTGCCGTCGTGTCGATCGTGGCACCCGCGGCCGCGACGAGGTAGGAGACGAGCGCGCTCTCCCCGCTGGGCAGCGTCCGGATCAGCGTGGCGGCGAAGCGCACCGTGTCGTCGGCGGCGAACAGCGCGTCGATCTCGCCGAGTTCGATGCGGAAGCCACGCAGCTTCACCTGCGCGTCGGTGCGCCCGAGGAATTTCAGGCCGACGCCGCCGGGCACGGGAACCCACTGCACCAGATCACCGGTGCGGTAGAGCCTGCCGCGACCGAGCGGGTCGGCGACGAATCTGCTCGCGGTGAGCCCGGCGCGATCGTGGTAACCGCGGGCCAGACCTTCCCCCGTGAGGTAGAGCTCGCCGGGCACCCGATCCGGAACCGGGCGCAAGCGGGCGTCGAGGACCAGTGCCGTCATCCCGGGGATCGTGTCGCCCATGGTGATCACGTCGTCGGCGGTCAGCCGATCGCTCATCGCGCAGACGATGGTGGTCTCGGTCGGGCCGTACACATTGAAGAACGCGCGGCCGGGCGCCCACCGCGCGATCAACTCGGGCGGATAGGCCTCACCGCCGACGGCGAGCGCGGCCAGTTCCGGCAGCGCCGCCGGGTCGAGCCCGGCCAGGGCGGCGGGCGTGATGAAGGCGTGGGTCACCCGTTCGGCGCGCAGCAGTTCGGTCAGTTCGTCGCCACCGTAGACATCGGGCGGCGCGATGACCATCGTCGCGCTCGCGCCGATCGCCAGCAGCATCTCCAGCATGCTGGCGTCGAAGCTGGGCGAGGCGAAGTGCAGCGTGCGGGAGGCGGGGGTGATGCCGAAGCGGCGGACCTGTTCGGCGCACAGCCCGGCCAGACCGGTGTGGGTGACCGCGACCCCCTTGGGGACGCCGGTCGAGCCGGAGGTGTAGATGATGTAGGCGAGGTCGTCCGGGGAAAGCCTGCGGACGCGTTCGCCCGCGCTCACGGGTTCGTCCGACATCGCGGCGCATTCGACGCCGAACTCGTCGGAATCGAGGGCGAGCCACTGGATCCCGACGTCGAGCCGGGTGGCGTCCGCCGCCGTGGCCAGCCCGAACGCGGCACCGGAGTCGGCGAGCATATGGGCCACCCGTTCGGCCGGGTAGCGGGGATCGACGGGCACGAAGGTGGCGCCGGACTTGGCGGCCGCCCAGACCGCGACCACGGACTCGATCGAGCGGGTCAGCGCGAGGACGAACCGGTCACCGGGGCCGAGGCCGCGGGCGATCAGCACCCTGGCCAGACGCGACGACCACTGGTCCAGTTCGGTGTAGGTGAGGGTCTGCCCGGCAAATCGCAATGCGGGCGCCTCGGGGGCACGCTCGACGGCGGCCAGCAGGAGGCGCGGCAACGTGGACGTCACGGGCGCGCGGCGGATTCGACGCGCGGCGCGACGGCGTACGCCAGAAGCTTGCTCAGTCACCGGAAAGGCTTCCCTTCACCATGGATCACCCTTGCGATCGCACATCTCGACCATCGCCTGGACTCTCGGCTACACGGGGTATCGGAAAAATCCTGCGTGACGGTACCGCAAATATCTCATCAATTTCGGCGCAGTGGCAATTTGATCGTTTCAACGTACACACCGATGGGTATAGCCGACTGGCCAGTTTGTTACACAGCTCATACGCAGGTCATACGCAGGACGAAACATCTCCGAGCGGACACGAGCTTTTCACATTCCCACTATTTGTCGGCCCGTCGCCGACCTGCATGTCCGTGACGATTCCTCCGACACAGACGACAAAACCGGAGACCACGAACGCGGTCTCCGGCAGTCGACGATTCCGGCCGAGAATGGTTACCAGGCAGTAGCCCTCGCCGGTCGGCGAACCTCCCCCTGCTCCCCCATCGAGGGGTCCTGCACGCGGGTATTGCCCGCTTCGATCCACTGGGTGTCGGCCACCCCGTGGCGGGAACGGTCGGTGCCCCGCACCGCCGCCTCGCAGCGCCGGGCCAGATCCCGGCGATCCAGTCCGGGGTGTTCGAGCGGCTCGAGCACGATCTCGGCGATCATGCCCTTGCTGCGCAGCACTCTCTTCGCGGAATCGGCGAAGGTGTCGGTACCGACGAAACCGGGTACGGTGCACGGCATTCCGTCACTGTCCAGGTACCGCAGCCGCACCGGCTGGACCGGAGTGGTGGTGTCGACGGCGGCCTGGAACATGGCGGGCCGCATCGAACCGTAGGCCCGGCCGCACCAGGTGGTGCCCTCGGGGAAGACGACGATCCGGTTACCCGCGGACAGCCGGTCGGCCACCTGCCCGACCACGCCGGGCAGTTCACGCAGTCGCGCCCGCTCGATCGGGATGACGCGAGTGAGCTTGGCGAGTTTGCCCAGCAGCGGCCACTCGACCATGTCGGCACGGGCCACGAAGCTGACCGGCTGCACCGCAGCCAGCGCCACCACATCCGCCCAGCCGATGTGCCCGGCCACGATCATCACCGCGGTGCCGGTGTCGGCGAAACCCTCCGCCGAGGACTGCTCGGGAATCCGATTATCGATGATGCGTAATCGCATCCCGAGGCAACTCAGTGCCGCCCTGGCGTAACGGCGCTGCAACTGCTCGCGCCGCGACTTCGGGGTGGCCACGGTCAGTACCGGGAAGCTGAGGACCAGCCCGGCCATTCCGGCCAGCCGGGCGAACATCCTGGCGGTGCCGACCTCGTCGATCGGCTCGATGCAGCCGGACCCACAGGGGCTCGACGGCATCCACGAATGAGAGTGCGTTGCAAGCGGCGCGTCGAACACCATGGGTTTACTTCCCGTCGAAATTGGCGGCCGCGCTCTGCAGCCGCTCCAGGTACCGGGTGTTGATGGTTTCCATGCCGAGCAGCGCGACGAAGTCGGCGACGGCGAAATCGGGATCGTGGGCCGGTTCGCCGCAGATCTCGGCGCCGAGGCGCAGGTAACCGCGCAGCAGCGGCGGCATCTTGGGGCGGCTCGGCGGGGTCATCTGATCGAGGGAGAGTCCGTCGACGACGACCGGGTTGTACGGGTGCACCCGGCGCTCGGGGTCGCACGCGTGGCGGCCGAGCAGCTGGTCGCGCACGCCGCGCACGTTCACCCCGGCCGGATCGGTCGGGGAATCGCGCATCGGCACCGACACACAGCCCATCACCCAGTCGTATCCGGTGAGCTGGATGTAGTGCAGGATGCCCGCCCACATGAGGGTGAGCACCGAGCCGTTGCGGTGATCGGGCACCACGCAGGCCCGGCCCATCTCGACGATCCGGTGACCGGTGGGATCGAGCTGGGTCAGATCGAACTCGGTGGCGGTGTAGTAGCCGCCCGCCGCGTCGACCTTGTCCGGCGGCAGCATGCGGTAGCAGCCGACGAACTGTTCGGAGAACTCGTCCCGAACCAGCAGGTGGTCGCAGTGCTCGTCGAACTTGTCGGCGTCGAGGCCGGTGGCGTTCTCGGGCATCTGGAAACCGGGTTCGGAGGCGAACACCTGATAGCGCAGTCGCTGTGCGGCTTCCCGGTGCTCGGCATCAGACGCGACGACCAAGGAGTACCGAGATTTCCCCACCCCGGAGTCCGGCGCCGGGGCGGTCAACACGGACGAAATTGTCATACTGCTGATGAAGCCAGTCCGAGCTGGCATCGGAGCGACGCTCCAGTGTCGTGCCGATGCCCGTTCGGTGAACGAGATGGGCGTCACACCGGGCGTTTACCGACCCGCTGCCCATCGTTCGCCCACCTGCGGGTTTCTAGCCGAACACGACCGATTTCGGCGCTGGACCCGCTTCGCGATCGGGTATTTCGAGCATTGCGAAAACGACAACGGCCCGCCGATTCTCGGCGGGCCGTCGCAGGGTGGGTCAGGCGTTCACCCGCTCCTTGGTGGTCGCCGCGACGGTGTCGTCGGCGCGATCGGCGTCCGCCGACTCGGCCTTCGCCGGTTCAGCCTTCGCCGGCTCGACCTTCGCCCGCTCGGCCTCAGCGCGCTCGGCCTCGTCGAAGCCGGGGCGCGCCGTCCCGATGAACGCGACCAGCCACCCCGCCACCGCGGCGAAGCGGTTGCGGAAGCCGACCAGGTACATCAGGTGCACGGCCAACCACATCGCCCAGGCGATGGTGCCCTTGAACGTCACCCGCTCGTTGAGCTTCACCACCGCGCTGAAGCGGCTGATCACGGCCATGCTGCCCTTGTCCCAGTAGACGAACGGCGTGCCCGCGGCCTTCTCGCGCCGGATGATGTCGGCGGCGTGGCGACCCTCCTGCATGGCGACCGGCGACTGGCCGGGGTAGCCGTTGAGCGAGGTCATGTCGCCGATGGCGTAGATGTCGGCGTGGCCGCCGACGGTCAGGTCGGGGTTGATCAGGATGCGGCCCGCGCGGTCGGTCTCGGCGCCGGTGGCCTCGGCGAGCAGCGTCGCGAAGCCGCCGACCTGCACGCCCGCCGACCACACCACCGTCTCGGCGGCGATCCGGCGCTCCATGCCCTCTTTGTCCTTGACCGTCACCTTGCCCTCGTCGATGTCGGTGACGAAGGTGCCCAGCAGCACCTCGACGCCGCTGTCGGTGAGCGAGCGTTTCGCGTATTCCGAGAGCCCGCCGCCGAAGGGCGGCAGCACCTCGCCGGCGCCCTCGACCAGGGTCACCGAAACCTGCTGGTGGAAGTGCCGTTTCGCGAGTTCCTTGATCTGGCCCGCCACCTCGACACCGGTCGCGCCCGCGCCGACCACCACGAAGCTGAGCAGGCGGTGCCTGGTCACCTCGTCGGCGCCCTCGGCCAGCGCGAACACGTGGGCGATCTGGTCGCGCAGGCGCTGGGCGTCGTCGATGGTCTTGAGCGAATAGGTCTTCTCGGCGAAGTCGTCGCGGCCGAAGTAGCTCTGGCTCGCGCCGGTGGCGGCGATCAGCGAGGCGTAGGCGATCTGGCGGGGGCCGTCGGCGGTCTCGTAGGTGAGGACCGCGTTCTCGGCGTCGATGCCGGTGACCTTGCCGAGGCGGACGTCGATCTCGGGGTGGCGACGCAGTACGTTCTTGATCGGCGGCGCGATCTCCTCGGGCGCGAGCACGCCGGTCGCCACCTGATAGAGCAGCGGCTGGAACAGGTGTTCGGGCGTGCTCGAGATCAGCACGACACCGACTCGTGACTTGGCCAGTTGCTTGGCTGCGGCCAGGCCTCCGAAGCCCGAGCCGACGATGACGACATCTGTGTGTTCCATGATCACTCGCTCCAAGATCGCGTTCCAGATCGGTAATAAATCCTTTCCTATGAGTAAACGCGATGCGGAACGAAGATGTTTCCACTGCCTGGGCGCATAATAGAGATGACTCTTATCTGCATAACTAATCAATGGGAGGTACCTGGTGGAACTTCGACAGTTGGCCTACTTCGTGGCCGTCTGCGAGGAGCTCAGTTTCAGCCGCGCGGCCAACCGATGCTTCATCTCCCAATCCGCGATCAGCCACCAGATCGCGAGACTGGAACGTGACCTCGGCGCGCAACTGTTCGAGCGCACCACCCGCGCCGTCGTCCCGACCGACGCGACCTCGCGCCTGCTGCCACTGGCCAAGCAGATGCTGAGCCTGGAATCGGCGATCCGTGCCGCCGTGCGCACCACCGGACCGCGCATTCGCCTGGCCGCGAACATGTCTTTCGCCGCGCCGTCGCTGTCGGCGATCGCCACCGCGCGGGCCGCCCACCCCGACGCCGAGATCGAATACGTGATCAAGCCCTTCCGTCAGCGGATCACCGCGGTGGCCGACGGCGACTGCGATCTGGCGCTGATCCGCGGCAGTGTCGAACAGCCGGGCCTCGCGGTGGAACAGCTGTGGGTCGAGGACCTGGTGATCGCCATCTCGAGCAATCATCCGCTGGCCGAACGCGGCGCGGTCACCCTCGCCGATCTGAGCCCCTATCCCCTGCTGCTCCCGCCCGAGCAGGAGCAGGTGTTGTTGCACACACTGATCCGCTCCGCCTTCGCCGACCTCCCGACCGGACCCACCTTCGGCCCGCCGATTCCGCCCGATCACACCGCCACGATGGAGCTGCTCAACCGCCCCGAGTCCTGGACGATCCTCTACGAGGGCCCCACCAAGGGCCTGCTCACCCTCGACCTCACCGACCACCGCCTTCGCATCCCGGTGTCAGCGGTCCTGCGCGAGGACGCCCGCGAGAACCCGATCGTGCAGACCCTGCTGGATGCGCTGCACCGACCGTGAATCGTGGTGGCCCCGGCCGTTCAGGTCGGATCGCCGGATCGCCACGGGTCGCCCGCGAGCGCCGTCGCGACCGCCACGTGCAGTGGCAGAGTGTCGTCGTCGCCGTCCTCGACCGACCAGACGATCTCCTCGATCGCGCGCAGGAAGGCCCAGGCGCCCGCGCGGTCGATCGGAACATCGAGGTGACGCGCGGTCGTGACGACGACGGCGCGCGCGTGTTCGGGGGTCGGCGTCGTCTGGACCTGGATCATGATCAGGAAGCCCGCGTCGAAGGCGGCTTCGCCGAGGCAGGGTTTCGGATCGATCAGCAGCCACGGTTCACGTTCGGCGGCCACGATATTGCCGAGATGGGTGTCGCGGTTGACGATCAGCAGTTCACCGGCCGGCTCGCTCAACTCGGCACACCTGCTCAATGCCCGTTCTCGCAGCAGCGGTGAGAGGTGTTCGGCCAGTGCGGGTTCCGGATCGGCCAGCCGCGCACGGAGACCGGTCACGATATCGGTGGCCATGGGCAGTTCCGGGAAACCGGCGGGAACCGCGGTCCGGGGACGCCGCAGTCGGCGATACAACCCGCAGGCGAACGCCACCTTGTCGGCGTTCTCCGGTCGCCCCTCCAGGCTCGGGAACCCCGGCTGGGTGAGCAATTCCGTGCCCGGACGGGCCCATTCGAGCAGCATCGCACCGCTGGCCGGGTCGAAATCGAGCAGCCGGACCGCACCGTCGCCGGCATAGCTGTGCAGCGCGGTGGCCTCGGCGACGTTCTCCTCGTCGACCATCGGCACCTTCAACACCACCCGTGCCCCGCCCACGCGCCGCGCGGCGGCCACGTAGGCGTGCGTTCCGCCACCGAACGGCGCGGAGAACTCGGTCAGCCCCCACCGAGCGGCCAACCCGGCCACCACCTCGGGCAACGCATCGATCCACCGCGCCCCGGCCGCACCGAACACCGCGCGAACCGTCTCCTCGACCGAAGATGGCAGCACCACACGCCCAGACGACATCAGCCCACCCTACTGATGGCCGCCTGCACCGCGGGTCATCGCCAACGACTCGCGCGCATCGCCTTGCGATAGCGGATCCAGCGCCCGGTCGACGATGATGCCGCGAAACCGACCAGCGCCGCCGCGAGGACGAACACCGCGGCACTGGCGGCGGTGGCGGCGTAGACCTCGCCCACCGCGGACCCGATGACCCCGAACAGCGCGAAGAGCCCGACGAGCACCGCGGTGATGATCGACATGACACGACCGGCGGTGCGCGCGCAGAGCAGCAACACCGCGCCACTGCCGGTGAACGCGACGACAACGGTGAGAATCGCGATCGCGATGAACGACCCGCTCGGATCCTTGCCCCGGTCGATCTCGTCGAGGGTTTCGGTGATGCCGTAGATCAGGAAGGCCGCGATCGACAGACTGAACAGCAGCGTCACGATGCCGACGAAGAACGCGGCGGCCTTCGACGGCTCCGGGCCGCCGACCGGGGCCTGGTACCACTGATTGCCCGCCACCATCGGGTACATCCGCGGATCACCCACCGGCGCACCGTATTCCGCGCGCCCCCAGCCGGGTTGTGGGTGCCCACCGGCGCCCTGCACCTGCGGGCTGTGCTGCTGCACCTGTTCACTGTGACCATACGACGGGAGGACGGGCTGCTGCGGATGTCCGCCGGAGCCGTGCCACTGCCGGGCGGGATCGGTCCACGGTCGCTGCGCGTGTTCACCGGATCCCGAGACCTGGTGCGCGGGGTCGGTCCACGGCCGGCGCACGGTCGGCGCGGCGACATGCCTGCCCTCGAGCGCATCCCGGATCGCCTCGGTGAATTCCGTTGCGCTGCCGAACCGCTCGTCACGCCGCTTGGCCATCGCGCGGGCGATGACGTCGTCGACCGCGGGCGGCAGATCCGTTCTCGCCGTGGTGAGTCGCGGCACCGGGTGCGACAGGTGTCCCGCTACCACCTGGCCGGGGTTGGTCGCGGTATAGGGCGGATGCCCGGCGTACATCGCGAACAGGGTGCAGGCCAGCGAGTACTGGTCGCTGCGGTGGTCGACGATCTCACCGGAGAGCTGCTCGGGCGAGGCGTAGGCGAGGGTGGCGGTGAAGGTACCCGTCGCCGTGAGCTGAGTGTTGGCGGTGGCCACCCGGGCGATCCCGAAATCGGTGAGTACCGCCCGGATTTCACGACCGTGTTCGGCGTCGGCGATCAGGATGTTGCCCGGCTTCACGTCACGGTGCAGCACTCCGTGCTGGTTGGCGTAGTCCAGTGCCGACGCCGTTTCCCCGATCAGGCGCGCGGTGACCCCCGGCTCGTGCGCACGCGAATCCCACGTGGCGGCATCGGTTCCGCGAATGAACTGCATCGCGATCCACAGATACCCGTCATCGCTGCCACGGTCGTACACCCCGACGATGCTCGGATGATCCAGCTGCGCGACAACATCGGCCTCCCGCTCGAACCGCCGCTGCAATTCCTGATCGGCCGAGAACTCCCGATTCAGCAATTTCAGCGCGACACTGCGCGGCAACCGAGGATGCTCGGCCAGATAGACCGTCCCCATCCCCCCTTGCCCGAGCACCCGCTCCAAGCGATATCCAGCGAAGCCCGCCCCCGATTCCAACACGACTCGCACGCTACCCGCCGTCGGCGAGGTCCACCGAAGTACCTGCGCCACACGCCTTCGCGACGGTGGCCGACTCCGCGACCGGCCCCGCTCGATGTTGCGAGGTCGACCGCTCAGCGCCCCGTGCCCGGTCGGGGAAACGGCAACGGCCCGCGAAACCGGGCTGCGCTGGCGCAGGAACGGGTTTCGCGGGCCGAGTCGAACCGGACCGGGTGGTGATCAGCCCTTGTGGGACTTCACGGCTTCGGTCAGCTGCGGCGAGACGTTGAACAGGTCGCCCACGATGCCGTAGTCGGCGATCTCGAAGATGGGCGCTTCCTCGTCCTTGTTGACAGCGACGATGGTCTTCGAGGTCTGCATGCCGGCGCGGTGCTGGATGGCGCCGGAGATGCCCAGTGCGATGTAGAGCTGCGGGGAGACCGTCTTACCGGTCTGACCCACCTGGAACTGGCCCGGGTAGTAGCCCGAGTCGACGGCGGCACGCGAGGCGCCGACAGCGGCACCCAGCGAGTCGGCCAGCGCCTCGACGACCGAGAAGTTCTCGGCGGAACCGACACCGCGGCCACCGGAGACCACGATGCTCGCCTCGGCGAGATCGGGGCGGTCGCCACCGACGATCGGGTCACGCGAGATGACCTTCACGACGCCGTCTTCCTGCGCCGGAACCTCGACGACGACCTGCTCGCCCGCGCCGGCCTGCGGAGCGGCCTCGATGGCGCCGGGGCGCACCGAGATCACCGGCACGTCGCCGGTGGCCTTGGCCTCGACGGTGAACGCGCCACCGAAGATGGAGTGCACAGCGGAGCCGTCGGCGTTGACGCCGATGACGTCGACGAGCAGGCCGGAGCCGATGCGCGCGGCAAGGCGGCCCGACACCTCCTTGCCCTCGGCGGAGGCGGCGACCAGCACGGCGGCGGGCGCGGCGGAATCGACCAGGCCGGCCAGGACGTCGACCTTCGGGGTGACCAGGAAGCCCTCGATGTCGTCGGACTCGGCGACGTAGATCTTCTCGGCGCCACCGGCAGCCAGCGCGGCGGCCAGCTTGTCGGCGGTACCGGCGGGACCGGTCACGACGGCGGCGGGCTCGCCCAGCGCACGGGCGGCGGTGAGCAGTTCGGTGCTGACCTTCTTCACGGCACCGTCGGCGTGCTCGATGAGCACAAGTACTTCAGCCATTAGTTCTTTCTCCTTGGAAGTCTCGGACGGCGCCGGATCAGATGATCTTCTGACCGATGAGGTAGGACGCGATCTGGTTGCCGCCCTCGCCCTCGTCCGCGATCTTCTCGCCCGCGGTGCGAGCCGGCTTCGGGGTGGCACCGGTGACCTGGGTGCCCGCGTTGGCGACACCGACGGTCTCCGGGTCGACGCCCAGATCGGCCAGGGTGAAGACCAGAACTTCCTTCTTCTTCGCGGCCATGATGCCCTTGAAGGAGGGGAAGCGAGGCTCGTTGATCTTCTCGGTGACCGAGACGATCGCAGGCAGGGACGCCTCGAGCTTGAAGACACCTTCGTCGGTCTCCCGCTCGCCGGTGATCTTGTCGCCGTCGACGGTGAGCTTGCGCAGGTGCGTCAGCTGCGGGATGCCGATGTACTCCGCGATGATCGCGGGCACGGCACCGGCGCGGCCGTCGGTGGCCTCGTTACCGGCGATGACCAGCTCGACACCCTCGACCTGGCCGAGCGCGGCGGCCAGCACGTAGGCGGTCTGCACGGCGTCGGAGCCGTGGATCGCCGGGTCGTTGATGTGGATGGCCTTGTCGGCGCCCATGGACAGCGCCTTGCGGATGGCCTCGTTGGCGCGGTCGGGACCGGCGGCCAGCACGGTGACCTCACCGCCCTGGGCCTCCTTGATCAGCAGCGCTTCCTCGACGGCGCGCTCGTTGATCTCGTCGAGCACCGCGTCGGCGGCCTCGCGGTCGAGGGTGTAGTCACCATCGGTCAGCTTGCGCTCGGACCAGGTGTCGGGGACCTGCTTGATGAGTACGACGATGTTCGGCATCGGTCTTCGTCGACCTCCTTCTGGGGACACGTGTGTGGTGGGGCCGCACGAGCTGAGCCGTACGTCCGTGTGAGATATCTAGCTCAGATCGGAACACTACCCTACGCTAAGTTACCCGTGGGTAACCTACCTGCGCAAGAGGTCCCTGACTCCTGCGTGAACCGGCGGTACCAGTAACCTCGGACCAATGAGCGAGGCTGTGATCCCTGCCGCACCCGTGGCCGCCACACATGAACCACTGCCGTTGACCGGCGAGCGGACGGTGCCCGGCATCGCCGAGGAGAACTACTGGTTCCGTCGGCACGAGATCGCCTATGCCCGCCTGCTCGATCGGTGCACCGGCAAGATCGTGCTCGAGGCGGGCTCGGGCGAGGGCTACGGCGCCGACATGATCGCGGGCGTCGCCCAGCGCGTCACCGGTCTGGACTACGACGAGAGCGCCGTCGCGCACGTCCGCGCGCGCTACCCGCGCGTGCAGATGATCCAGGGCAACCTCGCCTCGCTGCCCCTCGACGACGAGTCCGTCGACGTCGTGGTGAATTTCCAAGTCATCGAACATCTCTGGGACCAGGGACAGTTCCTGCGCGAGTGCCTGCGCGTGCTGCGCCCCGGCGGCGTGCTGCTGATCAGCACCCCGAATCGCATCACCTTCTCCCCCGGTCGCGACACCCCCCTCAACCCGTTCCACACCCGCGAACTCAACGCCGCCGAGCTGACCGAACTGCTCGTCGAGGCCGGGTTCACCGTCTCCGAGATGCTGGGCGTGCACCACGGCGCGAGCCTGAAAGCGCTGGACGCCAAGCACGGTGGGTCGTTCATCGACGCCCAGATCGAGCGCGCGCTGGCCGGTGAGCCGTGGCCCGCCGACCTCACCGCCGACGTCGCCGCCGTCACCATCGATGATTTCGACCTGCGCGCGGGCGATATCGACGCGAGCCTGGATCTGGTCGCGATCGCCGAAAAGGCACCACGTTGACCGATTCCCGCTCCGCCGTGCCGGGCCAGTTCACGCTGGTCCTGCACTCCCACTTGCCGTGGCTCGCCCATCACGGGCGCTGGCCGGTCGGCGAGGAATGGCTCTACCAGTCCTGGGCCGCGTCCTATCTGCCGCTGGTCAAGGTGCTGAAAAATCTTGCCGCCGAAGGCCGTTCGCATCTACTGAGCCTCGGCATCACACCGGTGCTCGCCGCGCAGCTCGACGATCCACACTGCCTCGCGGGCATGCACCATTGGCTGGGCAACTGGCAGTTGCGCGCCGACGAGGCGTCGATGTCGGGGAATGTGGCGCTGGGCCGTCACGAACATCGGCTCGCCGCGACCGCGCTGGCCGATTTCGAACAGAACTGGCAGCACGGCGGTTCGCCGGTCTGGCGTTCGCTGATCGACGCCGACGCGATCGAACTGCTCGGCGGACCGCTGGCGCACCCGTTCCAGCCGCTGCTCGATCCGCGCCTGCGCCAGTTCCAGCTCACCGAGGGCCTGGCCGACGCGCGCCTGCGCTGGGGCACCACACCGACCGGCATCTGGGCACCCGAATGCGGCTACACGCCCGGCATGGAACGGGGCTACGACGCCGCGGGCATCACCCACTTCATGGTCGACGGCCCTTCGCTGCGCGGCGACACCTCGCTCGGCAGGCCGGTCCGCGATTCCGAGGTCGTGGCCTTCGGGCGCGACCTGGCCGTGAGTTACCGGGTCTGGTCGCCGAAACAGGGCTACCCGGGCCAGAGCGCCTACCGCGATTTCCACCACTACGACCACGCGACCGGGCTCAAACCCTCGCGCGTCACGGGCAAGACCGTCGACGGTCCTGACAAGGCCCCTTACGATCCCGAGCTGGCGGCCGAAGCGGTCACCCGCGACGTCGCCGACTTCGTCGAGACCGTCCGTGCCCGGCTGATCGAGGAGTCCGCGCGGATCGGCAGGCCCGCCCTCGTGGTGGCCGCGTTCGACACCGAGCTGTTCGGGCACTGGTGGCACGAAGGGCCGCAGTGGCTCGAACAAGTGCTGCGCGCGCTGCCCGAAGCGGGGGTGAACGTCGGCACCCTCGCCGATGCCCGCGAGAAGGGCTTCGTCGGCGAACCTGTGCAGCTCAACGACTCCTCGTGGGGTTCGGGCAAGGACTGGCGGGTCTGGGCGGGCGACCAGGTCGCCGACCTCGTCGCGCTCAACGCCGACATCGTTCGCCTGGCCTTGGACACCCTCGACAAAGTGCGCCGCGACGGATCCCTGCGCGACCCGGTCGCCGATCAGTTGCTGCGTGAGGCGATTCTCACGGTGTCCAGCGACTGGGCGTTCATGGTCAGCAAGGACTCCGCCGCCGGGTACGCGCGCGATCGGGCGCACGAACACGCGCACGCCGTCAGGGAGCTCGCCGAGGCGATCGGCGCCGGTCAGTTCGCCAAAGCGACCCGTCTCGCGGCAGGATGGGCGATGGCCGACGGATTCTTCCCTGGTCTGGACGCGCGGCGGTTGCCGACCGTCGTCCCGTCGGCCGCCGCTGAAGGATCCGCATGAAGATTTTGATGGTGTCGTGGGAGTACCCGCCGGTCGTGGTCGGTGGGCTCGGTCGGCATGTGCATCACCTGGCCGTCGAGCTGGCCGCGGCCGGTCACGAGGTCGTGGTGCTGGCCCGCCGCCCGACGGGGACCGATTCGGTCACTCACCCCACCCACTCCTACATCGCCGACGGCGTGCTCGTCGTCGCGGTGGCCGAAGACCCGCCGTGCTTCGACTTCGGCGAGGACATGCTCGCCTGGACACTGGCCATGGGGCACGCGATGGTGCGTGCCGGGGTAGCGCTCGGCAAGCCCGGCGTCGGAGAGGGCTGGACGCCCGATGTGGTGCACGCGCACGACTGGCTCGTCGCGCACCCGTCCATCGCGCTCGCCGAGTACTACGACGTGCCGCTCGTCTCGACGATCCACGCCACCGAGGCCGGCCGTCACAGCGGCTGGGTGTCGGGCCGGGTCAACAAGCAGGTCCACTCGGTGGAGTGGTGGCTGACCAACGAGTCCGATCAGCTCATCACCTGCTCGACCTCCATGCAGGACGAAGTCGACCGGCTCTACGGGCCCGAGCTCGCGCCGATCACGGTGATCCGCAACGGCATCGACGTCGGCTCGTGGACCTTCCGTTCCCGCGCGCCGCGCTCCGGCCCGCCGCGCCTGCTCTACGTCGGCCGCCTCGAGTACGAGAAGGGTGTGCAGGACGCGATCGCCGCTCTCCCCCGCATCCGCCGCGCCCACCCCGGCACCACGCTCACCGTCGCCGGTGTCGGCACCCAGTTCGAGTGGCTGCGTGAACGCGCCCGCGTGCACCGCGTCGCCCGCGCGGTCCACTTCGTCGGCAGCCTCGGCCACGACGAACTCCTCGGCTGGCTGCACGGCGCCGACGCGATCGTCCTGCCGAGCCGCTACGAACCCTTCGGCATCGTCGCCCTCGAGGCCGCCGCCGCGGGTGTCCCCCTGATCGCCTCCACCGCAGGCGGTTTGGGCGAAGCGGTGATCGACGGCGTCACCGGCGCGTCCTTCGCCCCCGCCGACATCGACGGCCTGGTAGACGCCACCCGCGCCGTCCTCGACGACCCGTCCACCGCCCAGGCCCGCGCCCACACCGCCCGCGAACGCCTCACCGCCGACTTCGCCTGGGACGTGGTAGCCGCCGAAACCGCCCAGGTCTACACCGCCGCCAAACGCCGAGTCCGCACCTCCCTCGGCCGCCCGGACATCGTGGAAAGACCCCTACCGGAACGCGATCCGAAGTAACCCCACCCCTTTCCATTCGGGCGATCATTCAAACGTGATCCGTGTAACAGAGTAGGTTTCGCCGCCGACAACCCTCGGCACCGTCATGCCATCGCGGTGTGCGCCAAGGGGGTCAGCGAGCGGGTCGGCTGCATCAGCCTTGCGACTGAACGCCGACCTTCGAAGGGTGAACCGCCACTGTGTCGTCTCCGCTGCTGTCCAAGGGCCAGAACATTCCGCTTCCCGAGGATGTCGACCGCGTCGACATCGTGATCGGCTGGCCGGAACCCGAGATCGAAGTCGACGCCTCCGCGCTGCTACTCGGCGCCGACCGGCGCGTCGGGTCCGATGCCGACTTCGTCTTCTACAACCAGACCGAATCACCCGACGGCTCAGTATGTTTCCTCGGAACGAGTGCCACCGAGGAAGGAAAGCAAGCCAGGATCTCGATCGACCTGTCGGCGGTTCCCGTGCACGTCCACACCATCGCCTTGGCGGGCAGCGTCGGTGAGGGGACATTCGGTGCGCTGGGCAAACTCGCGTTCCACGTCATCGATCCGGCCGGGCATTCGCTGGCCGAATATCTCACCGCCGACGCGGACACGGAGTCGGCATTCGTCTTCGGCGAGGTGTATCGGCGCGACGGCAACTGGAAGGTGCGGGCTGTCGGGCAGGGCTGGGAGTCGGGCCTGTCCGGGCTGGCAACCGATTTCGGGGTCACTGTCGAGGACCCTGCGCCAGCACCCGCTGAGCCGGAAGTCGTTGTCCCCGAGACCCCCGCCGTGCAAACACCGTCGCGCGGAGTAGCGACCACCAAGCGCGTGGTGCGCAAAACCAAGCCGATCGAATTCAGGCAGGCCGAATCGGATACGTGGCAACCCGCTCGGTTGTTCTCGGTCGTCGGGGTCGGCGCGGGCGAGGAACAGGAACGGCGCACCACCTCCGCACTCATCGCCACCATGCAGGCCGTACGTCCGTTCGCCCGGGCCATCTGTGCCCGAATGGGCGCGCCCGCAGGGGCTTTCGAGGGCTATCTCGAGGTGCAGTACGAATCGGGCGATACCAAAGTCATCCCGGACGCGGTGTTGAAGGTGAGTCGCGGTGCCAAGCAGTGGACCGGGCTGCTGGAAGTGAAGACGGGCAACGGCAAGCTCCGGCGAGATCAGCTGGAGAGCTACCTCGACGTCGCGCGGCGAAAGAAGTACGACGCCGTCGTCAGCCTGTCCAACGACATCCCCGCCGGACCGGGCGAACTACCCGTCCAAGTCGACCGCCGCAAGCTGACGAAGGTGGCACTGCGCCACCTGTCGTGGGCCGAAGTGGCCCACGAGGCGCGCATGCTCACCACACACGGTGGCATCGACGACGCACTGCAAGCCTGGATTCTCGCCGAATTCCTGCGCTTTCTCGATCATCCCCGTTCGGGTGCGGCCGAGTTCGTCGACATGGGCAGACACTGGGTCACCGTCCGTGACGCCGTCACCCAGGGAACTCTGCGGGCGGGTGACGCGAAAGCACTGACGGTCGCCGACACGTGGGTGTCGCTGTGCAGGCATCTCGCGCTGCGACTCACCGCCGAACTCGGTGTCGAGGTCAAGCATGTCCTCGCCCGCAAGTTCCAGTCGGATCCGGCGGTGCGGGCCGCCGCCGTCGCCGAACGGCTGGCCACCGACGGTTCGTTCGAGGCCGTCCTGCGCATCCCCGAAACCGCCGGCGACCTCACCGTCATCGCCGATGTGCGGACGAACAAGGTCCGCTGCCGCACCACCATCGCCGCACCCGACGAGGGCACGCAAGGCCGCCGTGTGTCGTGGCTGACCAAACAGCTCACCGATGCGCCCGGCCGCGTCCAGGTCGAAGCCGTCTTCGCCGAGCGTGGCAACGAAACGTGCGAA
Source organism: Nocardia sp. NPDC055165 (assembly GCF_053606985.1). NCBI lineage: Bacteria > Bacillati > Actinomycetota > Actinomycetes > Mycobacteriales > Nocardiaceae > Nocardia > Nocardia sp. NPDC055165. The sequence continues at coordinate 297,660 of NZ_JBSGSS010000007.1, read as the reverse complement.
TTCCTCGACACCGTTCGCACCACGCCCAAGTCACTCATCGATGGCCGCACCAGCCCGATCGTCTCGTTCACCCTCGAGCAGACCTTCCCGATGGGCAACAAACGCTCGGGCACCGCGGCCAGCTTCATCGCCAGCGTCACCACCGCCACCGACGCCTTCTACGGCGCCGTGATGCAACCGCTGCGTGAGTGGGTCCCCGCGGCCCCGAAACAGGCCGGCCTGGACCCGACGGAAACAGCCGAGTAGTTCGATGGCCGCTCGGAGGAGGTTCTGGGCGGTTCATCCGCGATGGGTGAGGTGGGGGGCGGTGGGGCGGGTCTAGGGTCGCGGAGTCTGGACCTATGTCTTCGAGTCGAGGAGAGCCGATGCCTTTGCAGCCGATTTCTGATCTGCCCGCGGCGACCATCGGGTTCCGGGCCAGTGGGACGGTGACTGCCGACGACTACGCGACGGTGCTCGATCCGGCGATCAGGGAAGCCGTCGAGCGGGAAGAGCCGGTCAATCTGGTGTATGTGCTCGGCGAGGACTTCGACAGGTACTCGCTGGGGGCGATGGCGAAGGATCTGGAGTTGGTGAAGGTGCCGCGGGATGCGTGGGGGCGGATCGCGCTGGTCACCGATCATCGGATGTTGGGCGAGGCTGTGCATCTGTTCGGGTTTCTGATCCCGGCGCAGGTGCGGGTGTTCGCGCTGGCCGACGAGAGCGATGCGCTCGCCTGGGTGCAGTGAGCGGCGCGGCGTCGGCTCGGCAGGCACCCTGCTCCGGCTCAGGCCGGTTGGAGGCCGCCGCCGTGGTAGCGGGTGGCGGCGTTCCAGAGGAAGAAGCTGTCGATGCCCGCGTCTCGGGTGGCGTCGATCTGGGCGCGGAGTTCGGCGTCGCCGTAGGTGACGCCGAGGCTGAAGTCCTGGAGCCACGGGGCCACTTTCGCGCCGGTGCCCGCCGTGGCCGCCGTGAAGTCTTGCAGTGAGCGGAAGATGATGTCGTAGGGCTGGGCGTTGGGGTTCGCGACGCCGTATTCGCCGGGGCCCCAATGCGACGGGTAGATCATGGGCGCGACGAAGTCGACGCTGCGGGCGATGAGCGGGATGTCCTGGGCGATCTCGTCCGGGCGGGTGGAGGCGATTCCGTAGACCGCGGCGCTCAGGTGCGCGCCCGCGAGGTGCACGGGGTAGCGGCTCTCGGCGAGGAAGCCCGCGACCGCGGCGGCGGGGGTGTCGGTGAGGCCGGTGAAACGCATGCTGTTCAGGCTGCCGTCGGGGCGGCGGACGTAGTCGTACATGATGCCGTCGAAGCCGAGTCGCGCTGCCTCGACCGCGAGATCGATGTTGTATCCACGCACGTCGGGGTTGGCGAAATTGGTGAAGGCGATCGGGCCGTAGTGGCTGGAATAGGGTTGCCCGGAAGGATTCTGGACAACCCAGTCGGGTCGGCCGTTGTGCCAGGCCCAGCCCGCGAGAGTCGGATCGCGGAATGCGACGATGCGCCCGACCACCCGCAGGCCCATATCGTGCAATTGCCGCAGAGCTGCCGGGGCATCGTAGATCGCCGCGGCGGCACCGGATTCGAGAGCGAGCGGCACCTGGGAGGCGTAGCCGATCACGCCGTCCTCGTCCTTGATATCGAGCTGCACGGTATCGATACGGCCCTCACGGGCAAGATCGAGAACAGCTTCGCGCAGTCCCTCGTGCGACCAGGCGTGCGCGGTGACATGCACCGCGCGCATCCTCGGTAGCGTGCTCGACGTGACCGCGGTGCTGCTGGTCTGATTGCCGTCGGCGTCCGTCGCGACGACCTCGAAAGCGGGGGCCCATCGCACCGAGAGTTCGAATGTCCCGTCCGCGGCGGGGACCACCGAATCGGGGCCGATGGACACGCGAGCCGCGTCGATCGCGGTGCCGCGCACCACGACCGGCGCGCGATAGGAGCTCACCGGATCGGTCGGTGTCATCCGCAGCGTCGGCGGCACGGTGTCGGCGACAGGCGACTCCGCGGATCTACTCAGCGCGAATCCGGCTACCAGGGAGACCACCAGCGACGCGAGGGCGACACCGATAACGGGAGCCATCCATCGCCGTCGATCGGCCGATCGGAGCTGCCATTCCACCGTCAACACCGCCTTTCAAAACCATTGACACGCCAACTATTTCGCAGTTCCGACGCGGCGTACTCGGTATCGATAGATCGACTGTAATCCGTCGCCGCGGCGTAATATCGCATTGATGATGGGCGGTTCGAACACAATGTTTCGGCTCGTGTCGGCGGCAGCGCTGGCGGCCGCACTCACAGCCTGTACCGCAGTGAACAATGCCGCGGTTCCGGCGCACACGACGGTGCCGGTGACGACGGCGAAACCGGCACCGCCGAATCCCGCCGAGATCGCCGCCAACGAACTGGGATTCGTCCCGGTCCTGATGTATCACCAGATCACCCCGAATCCGGCAGGCGAATACGACCAGACCCCGGCGGAATTCCGGGACGAACTCGAACGGCTGTACCGCGAGAACTACCGCCCGGTCACCGCCGCGCGATACATCTCCGGCGACCTCGACCTGCCCGCCGGTACCCACCCGGTGGTACTCACCTTCGACGATTCCACCGGCAGCCAACTCGGCTTCACCGACACCGGCGCGGTGGCACCGGACAGTGCCGCGGGCATTCTCGCCGAGTTCGGGGCCCGTTACCCCGACTTCCGCCCGGTGGCCACCTTCTACGTGAACAACGAGCCCTTCGGGGCAGACCCGCGCGCGCTGCCGTGGCTGGTCGCGAACGGCCACGAAATAGGCGCGCACACAGCCGATCACGCCAACCTCGCGAGCCTGGACGCCGACGGCGTGCAACGCGAACTGGTGCAGAACGTGCGCGCGGTGACCACGGCGGCGCCCGGAGCGGCCGTGCGCACCATGGCGCTACCGCTCGGCGTCCATCCCCGCGATCACGCACTGGCCACGGCAGGCCACTGGGACGGCACCTCCTACCGCTTCGACGCCGTGATGCTGGTGGGCTCCAACCCCGCCCCCGCCCCCTACGGCGCGGTCGACCCCGGCGGGGTGCCGCGCATCCGATCGGGCCGGGGTGCGGTCCCGTTCGATTCGGCCTATTGGCTCGACTGGCTCGCCGCGAACCCGGACCAGCGCTATACCGCCGACGGCGATCCGGCGCGCATCTCCTTCACCCGGCAGCGCGCGACGGAACTCGACGCGCGCTGGCTGGACCGAGCCAACCCGTACTGAGGCGATTCAGGCGTACCTCGTCCGTGCGCGGCGGAAGAAGCCCGCGGGTACTCAGGCGTCCGGGGTGAAGGCGAAGATCTCACCGAGGCGGGTGGCGACGACGACTTCACCTTCCGGACCGATGGAGGTGCCCGTGGTGGTGCCGGTGGCGGCCGGCAGTGGGTCGGAGTCGATGGTGTTGCCGGTGGTGGTGTCGAAGGTGATGAGACTCAGGCCCGCGCCGATGGCGGCGACGGTGTAGCCGATATCGCCCGCGGTGTGTGCCGGGGTGCCGCGCAGGGCGAGATCCTTGCGTTCCCAGACGATCTCGGCCTTGTCGTCCTTGTCGCGCAGCGCGGTCAGGTAACCGTCGTCGCCCGCCGGGATGATCAGGTCGCCCGCCACGGAAATGCCGCCCTGCGGCGCCCACGGCAACGGCTGGGTCCAGCGGGTGGCGCCGTCGGTGGTGTTCAGGGCGATCAGGCGCTTGCTGTTGTCGCCGATGTAGACGGTGTCGCCGTCGGCGGAGAGGGAGGGGCTGGTCGCGCTGCCGCCGGTGAGGACTTCGGCGCTCCACTCCTGGGTCACGGCGCCGTCGGCGTAGCGCATCGCGCGCAGAGCGGCGGCCTGCTTGCCCGGCTCCCAGACGGTGACGAAGAAGCGGCCGGTCGACGGGTCGACGGCGGTGGTGTTGGCGACGGCGCAGCGGGGACCACCCGTCTGGCAGTCGTCGAGCCCGTCGCCGGACGCGGGACGGGTGAGACCGGGGTACTTCAGGAAGTCGGGTTCACCGAGCAGCTGCAGGGTCGGTACCACCCGACCGCCGGTCTGCCGGCTCAGCACGTCGACCTGACCGGACTGCGTCACCGTCAGCACGTTGCCGTCGCCGGTGAACTGGATCGCCACCGGCACGCCCGCCACCGGGGTGCGCCACCGCGGCTGCCCGAGGTAGTTGAACGAATTCACCGCGCCGTCGTCACCGACGTACACATTGCTGACTCCGTCGAGCACGGTCGGCGCTTCGATCGTCGACGGGCCGAGCGGGTTGCAGAAGCGTTTGCGGCCGGTGAGCATCTGAAAGGAGAAGATCGCACAGTTGCCGGTGCTCGTGGTGACGAACATCTGGCCCTCGGCGCCGATCGTCAACGGCTGGGCGATCGGGCCGCCCACCGGACGTGACCAGCTCAGCGACATCGAGTCCGCACCCCGCACCGGGCTGCCGCTCGCGTTGCTGCCATCGTGATGCGTTGCCGGCCAGCCTTTTCCGGCGCCGACCGTGATGTCGTCCACATCCGTGCCGCACCCGGCCAGCGCCACCACACCGGCGGCAGCGAGCGAGGCAACGACGCGAGTCCGAGTTCGCACTGCTGATCTCCCTGTGTATTGACGTCCTCCCGCGGATGGCACCGGGGATTCCAACCGCTTTCAAGCGGCAGTTGGAGCGGTAGTCCCTCGCGGGATGTCCGCCTTGGATTCCTGCTTCATAGACCGACTAGCGCTGAGGTCTCCACAAGCTGTGACCGCACGCCCTGCGGCCAGAATATTTCGTGCGGCATTCACATCCGCGTTCAGGGTGTGACCGCAATGGGCACACCGGAACAGCGCTTGGCTCTTGCGCGATTCCGGATCCACTACTCCACATGCCGAACACATTTGCGACGTGAAAGCTGCGGGTACCACCACGATCCGTGTGCCCGTGTATCGAGCTTGGCCGGCCAGCGCAAGCTGCAACCGACGCCACCCTTTCGCAAGGATCGCCCTGTTCAGACCAGCCTTCTGCCGCACATTCACACCCGGAACTACCGCCGTGCCTCGCGCACTGCGGGTCATGTTCGTGATTTTCAAGTCCTCCACTGCCACCAGCGAATTCGCTGTCGTGAGTCGATGCGCAGTCTGTTCACAGAAGTCGGTACGGCGATCCCGCTCCCGCGCACGGATGCTACGCATCCGTGACAGGGTCTTGCTCCGGTTGGCGGAGCCCTTCTTTTGCCGCGCCAACTGCTGCTGTAACCGCCGGTAGCGTTTCGTTTCCCCAGCTGTGGCGAATACCCGGTCGACCATGACGCCGTCGGAACACGCCACGGCGACCTTCACGCCACGATCCACGCCCACTGCGGAATCAGGTGCAGAATGCTGCTGTGGGGTCACCAGTCCATCCTCAACGATGAACGACACCATCCATCTGCCACCATCCCGCGACACCGTCGCGTTACGGACCTTTCCACCTACTGCCCGTGACATCCGGAACCGCACCCACCCGAGTTTGGGCAGCTTCACCCGACCCCACCGCTTGTTCAGCCGTTCGACGACCATCTTGCCGCCCTCCGGGAACCGGAACGATGGAACCCACCGTCGCGCCGAACGAAACCGCACTTTCCATGTCCCGTGCTCGCGACACGCCTTATCCAGATCCATCAGGGTCTGCTGCAAGCAATGCCCCGGCGCGGCTTTCAACCACGTGTGGTCGGCCTTCGCCGACGCGAGCTCGCCCGCTTGCCGGTGGTAGTCGATCCAACCATCGCGGCGCCGGTAATCGCGCCGCTGCTCCAAACCGGTATTCCACACAGCCCGGCACACCGCAGCGAACCGCTCAGCGCAAACTTGCTGCTCAGCAGTGAGTTCGAGGCGGTACCGTCGACCGGTCAACATGCCGTCGATACACCGTTGCTGCAGCTCGACATCCGAACGCCCTATCTGCTCGCGCCGTTGATCGGGGTATGGCACGGTAAGTGTGCCCTGCGAAAGTACTCTGTGTACCCGACGACCGAATCCCCGGGGCAGGCCCGGTGCGATCATGACGGGAGAGTAGTTCGTGACGAGCATGTGGGGCGCGCCGCTGAGCGCGCGCTGGCGTGGATCACGCCGCCGCGATCCGCAGCAGGCCCGATTTCTGACCAGGGATTCGCTGCGCTGGGTGCTCGCCAACCGCGCCTACACCCCCTGGTACCTGGTGCGTTACTACCGGTTGGCCAAGTTCCGCCTGGCCAACCCGCATATCGTGCTGCGCGGAATGGTGTTCCTCGGCCGCAATGTGGAAATCCACGCGACCCCGGAACTCGCGCGCATGGAGATCGGCCGCTGGGTGCACATCGGCGACGGCAACGCCCTGCGCTGCCACGAGGGCTCGCTGCGGATCGGCGACAAGGTGGTGTTCGGCAAGGACAACGTCGTCAACACCTACCTCGACATCGAGATCGGTGAGTCGACCCTGGTCGCCGACTGGTGCTACATCTGCGACTTCGACCACCGCATGGACGACATCAACATGCCCATCAAGGATCAGGGCATCGTGAAGAGTCCCGTGCGGATCGGCCCCGACACCTGGATCGCGGCCAAGGTGACCGTCCTGCGTGACACCCGGGTCGGCCGCGGTTGCGTGCTGGGCGCGCACGCGGTGGTGCGTGGCGATGTCCCCGACTACAGCATCGCAGTCGGCGCTCCCGCCAAGGTCGTGAAGAACCGCAAGGTCGCCTGGGATGCCAGTGCCGAGGAGCGCGAGGTCTACATGGCGGCGCTGGCCGACATCGAACGCAAGAAGAACGCCGCCGCTCAGTCCTGACTCCGGGGTGCTTCGCTGACACGGCCGCCGGATGCGATGGTTTCTGTCGGTGAGGGTCGGTACGGTCAGCGACGTGGAGAGCTATGCGGCGCTGCTGCGGGGGATCATGCCGACCAACCCGAACATGCGCAACGAGAAGTTGCGCGGGGTGTTCGAGAGGCTGGGCTTCGAGAAGGTCGCGTCGGTACTCACGAGCGGCAATGTCGTCTTCCGCACCGCGGACGACCCCGCCGACCTGGAAGATCGCATCCAGCAGGCACTCAACGCCGAACTCGGCATCCCGGGCGGCACCATCATCCGCAGCCGTCCCGAACTGCGCACGCTCCTCGACCGCGACCCCTTCGAAGGTCTCCCCCACGAACGCGGCTCCTATCTCACCGTCACCTTCTTCAAGACGAAGATGCGCGAGGCCGACACCAAGACCTTCGACGACGACCCCCTCACCCGCGTCATCGGCTACGACCGCAAGGCCCGCGCCTTCCTCACCGTCATCGACAACAGCACCGGCGCAACCCCTGACTTCATGGCCCGCCTGGAGAAGATCTACGGCAAGGACATCACCACCCGCACCTGGCTCACGGTGCAGCGCGTGGTGAAGAAGATGGAAGCCTGACTTGTGACCAGGTGCGGCCGGCTATAGGTGCGTTGTCAGCGGGTGGGAGCGACCGCTCGGCAGAGGAAGACGACACCGGCGCGGCCGATGCGGGTGATCACCAGGGTGTACGGCGTCGAGCCTCGCTGCTTGAGCTTCTTGCGAAGTCCATCGGGGTCGACGTCGACGCCGCGGATGAGGATTTCCAGGGAGCCGCAGTCACGGCGGTTCAATTCCTGGCGCAGGGTCTTCTCGCGGAGTTCGAAACGGTCCTCGATGCGGAAGCCCCGCATGCCCGCGGGGACCGTGTCGCCGGTGAGGTAGGCGATCTGTGGGTCCAGTTGCCAGAGGCCGTGTTTCGCGGCGTAGTGACGGACCAGGCCCGCGCGGACGACGGCGCCGTCGGGGTCGATGATCCAGTCGCCGGGGGCGCGGTCGGGGATGTCGTCGGAGGCGGCGTCGGTGAGCGTGGTCGCGCTGCCGTGGGAATTCAGGACGGTGGCGCGGCGGGTGACGCCGGGTTCGGTGAGGCCGGGCGACCAGAGGCAGGCTTCGCGGACGGCGCCGTCGAGGGAGACGATCTCCACCTCGCCGTCCCAGCCGAGGCGGTCGAAATCCAGCCCGGGTGCGGACTTCACGGCGATATCGCGGCCCGCGTAGGCGGTGAGCAGATCCGGAAGTGGGGGTTGGAGTTTCGCGGGATCGTAGGTGCGACGGCCGTCGGCCCGACGAGCCGGATCAGCGATGATCACGGTATCGCGCGTGGTCGGCACGAGAGCATCGGCCTTGGCCAACACGATGTTTCGGCTACCAGCCGCTGCCGGGGCGGCATCCGCACTGATCGCCGGGCCGCGATCCACCGCCGATACCGGCCCCACCCCGAGATTGTGGGCGGCCATGGCCAGGCGGACATCGTCGAGATCGCTACCGACCACCGCCGGACAAGCCGCGGCCAGCTCGGACAGTTCCGCGCCGATCGAGCAGGTCACGTCGTGCACCGCGCGGCCGGCCAGGCGGGTCGCCCGATGCCGGGCGACGAGCGCGGGCGTCGCCTGTTGCAGCGCGTCGTCGGTGAACAGCCATTCCCCTGCCGTGGGCAGCTTCACCACGGCCTTACGACGCAACCGCACCGTCTCGATCAAGGCGGGCGCGAGTGCACCGTGCGAACGACGCACCTGCTCGATATCGCGCAGGTGCGTCGCGGTCGTCAGCTCCAGCCGGTCGACCTCGGCGAGCGCGGCACGGCCTGCCGCGCTGCCGAGATAGGCGACATCGTCGCGGCCGAAGCGATAGCCCACCTACTTCTGCGCCGCGCCCGGCTTCACGCCGGTGATCATCGCGTTGTAGAAGAACTCGCGCGGCACGACCTTGCGCAGCACGTTCTCGTCCAGCCAGCTCAGACCCAGCCACGCGCGGTACTGCGCCAGGCGGTAGGGCATGGTCAGCTTCTCGTCGGGGACTGCGGCCTCGAAGGTGCGCACCGGCCAGCCCCACAGGGCGGCGGCGAGTTCCTCGGTGGTGGCCTTCACATCGACGGCACCGGCCGACTTCGCCATCTTCTCGAGATCGCTCGGGTCGAAGGTGTGCAGGTCGACGACGGCCTCGAGCGCGGCGGCGCGCGACGATTCGTCCAGTTCGGTCTGCGGACGACGCCAGCCCGACAGGAACGGCAGCTTGGTGATCTCAGTGGTCACCTTCCAGGTGGCCTGGCCGAGGCGACGGGCGTAGATGTTGCCGATGGTGGTGGGCTCACCGGCGAACACGAAGCGCCCGCCCGGCTTGAGCACGCGCAGGCACTCCTTGAGCGCCAATTCCACGTCGGGGATGTGGTGCAGCACGGCGTGGCCACACACCAGGTCGAAGGTGTCGTCGTCGTACGGGATGGTCTCGGCGTCGGCGACGCGCCCGTCGACATCGAGGCCGAGATGCTCGGCGTTGCGCAGCGCGACCTTCACCATGCCGGGCGAGAGGTCGGTGACCGAACCGGACTTGGCGACGCCACCCTGCATCAGGTTGAGCAGGAAGAATCCGGTGCCACAGCCCAGCTCGAGCGCACGCTCGTACGGCAGCGGAGCGGGGCCGACGGCGAGGTCGAACCGGCCGCGCGCATACGCGATACAGCGTTCGTCATAGGAGATCGACCACTTGTCGTCGTAGGTCTCCGCTTCCCAGTCGTGGTACAGGACCTGGGCGAGTTTGGTGTCTTTGCGCGCTGCTTCGACCTGGGCCGCGGTGGCGTGGGGGTTCGGCGCCGGGTCGTCGGGATGGACCGTCATGCAGGCCAGCCTAATATGTGCGCCCGGGCACGCCGCTGCTGGGACAAGAGACTGCTCTTTCCTGCACCCACGACCGGCCGCCGGGCTCCCGCGAGCGCGAGCCGCCATCGGACCGGACAGCCGGTTCGCACCGCCCCAGCGCGGGATGGCTGGGAGGTTACCCGGGTTCTCGCAACACCGGCCCGCACGAAGTTAACCCAGGTTCCGGCGGTGTTGCTAGTGACCTGTGAAGGTCGCGGCGTTCGGTCCTTCCGCGGCGAAGGTACGGGTGCCGGTGCGGGCGTCGTCGGTGTCGAACAGGGCCGACCATTCGGTGACAGCGGTGGCGTGACCGTGCGGCCCGGACTCGAAAACCGCCTTGGCCGCGGCGAGGGCGCGGGGTGCGGCGGTGACGAACTGAGCGGCCCACGCGCGCGCTGCGGTGAGGACATCGTCGGGCGCGACGACCTCATCGACCAAGCCGAGCTTCTCGGCTTCTTCGGCGCCGACGAAACGACCGGTGTAGACGAGATCCTTGGCCCGGCTCGCGCCGATCAGCAGCGAGAGCCTTCGGATGCCGGACAGGGGAATCAGGCCCGCTTTGATCTGCGGCAGACCGAGTTTCACGTTGTCGCCGACGATCCGGTGGTCGGCGCCCAGCGCGAGTTCGAGGCCGGCGCCGAGGCAGTAGCCGGTGATCGCGGCGACCGTCGGCTGCGGAACCCGCGAGAGGCAGCCGAGTGCGGCCTGGAGATCGGCGGCCATGGCGGCGGCCTGTCCGGCGTCGAGTTCGGCCAGCTCCGCCATCTCGTCGCCCGCGCTGAACACCCGCTCGTCGCCGTAGACGATCAGGGCCGAGACCCCGGGATGCTCGGCCACCGCGGCCGCCGCGGCCGCCACCTCACGGGCCAGCTGGGCATCGACAAGGTTCAGCGGCGGACGATCGATGCGCAACAGCGCGACGCCACGGGTGGTCGGCTCGGCGGGCAGCTCGAGGGTCACGAATTCGGCCATGGGAGCAACCTACCGGCCGCCGAGTGCACCCAATTGCGGCAGCTCGTCGAAATACCGTTCGTTGTCGGGGAAGTCCGACAGCGGACGCCCGCCCGCCCCCGGCGAGTACTTCGGCATGATCGGCTCGACGACGCGGTCGGCGGCCAGCGCGGCCGCGGTGTCGGCGAACCCGCACAGGGCGTCGAGCTGCGACCACGTCGGTGGCATCAGCACGTGTTCGCCTGCCCGCCAGCTCGCCAGGGCGTCCTGCGGTGTCCGCCAGGCCACCTGAGCGGCCTCGGAGGTGGCACCGTCGGCGATCTGGCCCTGCGGGAGCACCGCGACGAAGAAACGGGTGTCATAGCGGCGGGGTTCGGCCTCCGGCGTGATCCAGTTCGACCACGGGCGGAGCAGGTCGGCGCGTAACACCAGGCCCTCGGCCGCGAGGAAATCGGCGAGCGACAATTCGCGGCGCTCGAGCTTGCCGCGGGCCGCGCGATAGCGCGCCGAGTCGTCGACGACCGAATCCGCGGTCGGTCCGGCCAGCAGCACGCCGCATTCCTCGAACGTTTCCCGCACGGCCGCGGCGACGAGCGCCTGCGCGGTCTGTTCGTCGGTGGCGAAACGCTCGGCCCACCAAGCGGGTTCGGGGCCGGTCCAGGCGATGTCGGCCGTGCCGTCGGCGGCGTCGACGCCACCGCCGGGGAACACTGTCACCCCGGCCGCGAACGCCATCGCCTTGACCCGACGCTGCAGGAACACCTCGATACCCGCCTCGCCGTCGCGCACCAGCATCACGGTCGACGCGTCCCGCACGGAGACCCCGGACTCACTCATATCGTTCCTCTCCACCACCGAGCCACACGCCCGGCGACCACCGATCTGCCGACCGGACCGGCTGTCTCCTTCGAGCGCAGCCCTCTCAGCACCCTAACGCCCGCTTGGTCGACCGTGAGCCGGGATTCCCGGCGACCGGACGCCCAGCCAGGTCAGCCTGGGCGCCGGTGCGCGTAATCGGCGCCCGCGAGTCAGCGCGGCGAGCCGGCGCTCAGTTGCGGCGCCGGTGCCCGCCCGAACGACGAGCCCGCCGCGCGAACCACCGCCCGTCGACCCGGTCGAGCGCGATCGACTGGCTGAAGGCGTTGCTCAGATTCTCGGCGGTGAGTACATCGCCCAGGAGACCTTGGCCGACCACCTCCCCCTCCTTGAGCAGCAGCGCGTGAGTGAAGCCGGGCGGGATCTCCTCGACGTGATGGGTCACCAGCACCATCGCGGGCGCGTCGGGGTCGGCGGCGAGATCGCCGAGACGTTCGACGAGTTCCTCCCGCCCGCCCAGGTCGAGGCCCGCGGCCGGTTCGTCGAGCAGCAGCAGTTCCGGATCGGTCATCAGGGCGCGCGCGATGAGCACCCGCTTGCGTTCGCCTTCGGACAGGGTGCCGTAGGTACGGTCGGAAAGGTGCTCGGCGCCGAGGGTTTCCAGCATGTCGACCGCGCGTTCGGTGTCGATGTCCTCGTAGCGCTCGCGCCAGCGGCCGAGCACCGCGTAGCCGGCCGAGACCACCAGGTCACTGACCTTCTCGTCCACCGGGATGCGGCTGGCCACCGCCGCCGAGGACAGTCCGATACGTGGCCGCAATTCGCTGACGTCGACGCGACCGAGCGTCTCCCCCAACAGATTCGCGTGACCGGAGGTCGGATGGAGTTCGGCGGCGGCCATTCTCAGCAGCGAGGTCTTGCCCGCGCCGTTCGGGCCGAGCACCACCCAGCGTTCGTCGAGCTCTACTTGCCAGGAGACCGGGCCGACGAGGGTTCGGCCCGAGCGACGGATGGTCACATCGGAGAAGTCGATGAGCAGATCGGGATCGGGTTGCGACACGCGCTCCATCTTGGCCCACGCGGGCTCTCAGCGCAGCGACCGGCCCGTGCGAGATTCGTCGATCCTGGTCGTCGACGGGTCACCCGTGCTGCGAACCTCGCTGCGTAACATCCGCGCGGCGACGAAGGAGACCGGCACCGACAGCACAACCCAGACGATCAGGATCACCACAATCGTCGTCATCATCGCGGAACCTCCCTGTACCTCGACGTGCACGGCTGTCGGTTACGTATACCCGCGAGGCGCTGCCGCCACACCGCGTTATCGCGGCGAGTCGCGAAAACCGCAACCCAACCGCCGGATTCGCGTCGCGCGTGTCGCGGCGATCACTCCCGTGGCGGCACTGCGATCACCGTCATCGAACCGGGCGCCACCTCGGTGAAACCGGCGTCGCGCACAGCCACCGCACGACCCGCCGCCACCTCGTCCACCAACCCCGCCCACTGCTGTTCGCCGGCGTCGCGCACCGCGCAGCGGAATCCGCGGGCCGCCCACGCGGCCGCCGCGTCCACGGGCAACGCACCCGCCAGCAGCATGCTCGCGTGCCCGACCTGCGCCGCTGCCTTGCCCACCGACATCTCCAGCGCCGCGTTCACCCACAGCACCGGCGATGCCGGATCCGCCGGGCCCGGCTCGTCGTGGTCGAGATCGGTACCGCCGATCTGGAGTTTGCGGATGCGCTGATCGATCTCCCCGACCGGGCCGGGAACGAACGCACGGGCCTGCGCGCCGTCGACCTCGATCGTCACCCCGTCGACGTCTCCCGCGGCCACCCACTGCGCACCACGCGCCCGCCGGGCGACCTTCCTGATCCGCGACCGCTTCCACGCGAGGTACCGCGGCTCCCACTCCCCGCCGGGCCCCGAACGCGGGTCGAGGCACACCGCGACCGCCGCGGCGGCGGCCGCTGCCAGCAGTGCGCTGCGGGCGGGCGGGTCAGCCTTGGGGATGTGCAGCACCATCTGCATCGCCTGCACCATCGCCGGGTCGCCGGGGTCGCCGCCGCCGCCGTAGCCCTGCGCCAATTCCGCGTGCCGAGCGGCGAATTCGGCCGCCTCGTCGCGGACCGGGGCCTCGGCCTGCTCCTCGGTTTCCAACCCACTACCCATGCCACAACACCCGTTCGATCGACACCAGTCCGCCCGCCAGCCTAATAGCGCGGGCGCGTGGCCTTCCCGGGCCTTTCCCGGAGGCGAGCGTGGCCGCGCGCCGACCCGGCTCAGCTCACCCGGACATCCACCATGAAGGTCGGCTCGGGGCCGATCGATGGTTCGCTGGCCGGCCCGTAGGTGAACTGCAGCGAGGTCACCCCCCGCTCGATCGCCCGGAACGGCCACACCGTGGCGTTGCCCTCGCTGGTCGGCCCACCGTCGGCGATCAGGATGCCCTTCTCGGCGTTGACCATCCCCCACTCGCCGATCGACGCGGGATCCCGCGGCAGACGTACCAGCAGGCGCTGGCCCACCGTGGCCACCACCGTGCTGCCGTTGGCGAACAGCTCGATCGTCAGCGGATCAGCCGCGGACTGCGCAACGGCTGTCGGCTGGAGGGTGACGTCATACGGTTCGGTCTTGTCGCCACCGCATCCGGCGGTCGATCCGCCGAGCCCCGCCAGGGCGACCAGGACGAGAAATGACCTGCGCACAACAACCTCCCGGTGACGAGCGGTGACGACGTGCCTGTGCGGTCACTCTACGTCGGTGAGGTCGCGATTCCGCGTGACGCTACCGGCCGAGCAGCGGAACCCGTCGTACGCCACCGTCACGCGCGTCGGCCGCCTCCACCTCGTCGCGCGTGACGCCGAGGATGAACAGCACCGCGTCCAGGTAGGGGTGCGACAGCGCCGTGTCGGCCACCTCGCGCAGCGCGGGCTTGGCGTTGAACGCCACGCCGAGCCCGGCCGCGTTGAGCATGTCGATGTCGTTGGCGCCGTCACCGACCGCGACGGTCTGCTCCATCGGCACCCCCGCCTCGGCCGCGAACTTGCGCAGCGCGGTCGCCTTGAACGCCCGGTCGACGATCTCGCCGACGACCCGCCCGGTGAGCTTGCCGTCGATGATCTCCAGGGTGTTGGCCTGCACGAAATCGAGCTCCAGCTCGTGTGCGAGCGGCTCGATCACCTGCCGGAACCCACCGGAGACCACACCGCAGCGGAAGCCGAGCCTGCGCAGGGTGCGAATCGTGGTGCGCGCGCCCGGGGTGAGCTCGATCCGGTCGGCGACCTCCTCGATCACCGACTCGTCGAGGCCCTCGAGGGTGGCCACGCGCTGCCGCAGCGATTCGGCGAAGTCGAGCTCGCCGCGCATCGCGGCCTCGGTGACCTCGCGGACCTGGTCTTCGACGCCGGCGTGCGCGGCCAGCATCTCGATCACTTCGCCCGTGATCAGGGTGGAGTCGACGTCGAACACGATCAGGCGCTTGGCCCGGCGGGCCAGCCCGGCCCGTTCCACCGCGATGTCGACCTGTTCGGCGACGGCCACCTCGGCCAGTGCGGTGCGCAGCCGCGCGTCGCCTTCGTCGCTGGTGTCGGTCGCGGTGACCATCAGTTCCATCCCGGTCACCGGGTAGTCGGCGATGCCACGGATGGAGTCGATATTGGCGCCACCGGTGGCGAGTTCGCGCGAGATGGCGCTGAATGCCTTCGCGGTGACCGGGGCGCCGAGCACCACGACCGCGTGCGTGGACATCGGCGGCTTGCCGATCTGCGCGTCGACCGACACGTCGACCTGCATGCCGACGGTGTTCATCGCCTCTTCGAGCTCGTCCTGCAACGCCTCGGGGTCGTTGGGGCACGACACCAGCACCCCGAGGGTGAGTCGACCCCTGATGACCACCTGCTCCACGTCCAGCAAGCTCACCTGATGCCGGGACAACGTCGCCAGCAGCACCGAGGTGACGCCTGGTCGGTCGGGGCCGGTGACGGTCACGAGAACTGTGGTGTCGGCCAAGTCGATCTGCTCCGTTCGATTACCCACAAAAAGAGTGTGCACCCGCTGGTCACCCAGCAGGTGCACACCCTGTCGTTCGGTGGTGTCCTACTTCTTCGCGAGCGCGCCTTCGGACACGTGCGTGCTGTGCTTACCCGAGCCCCAGCCGACATGCGCCTCGGCCTTCATGCGCTCGACCATGTGCGGGTAGTGCAGCTCGAACGCGGGGCGCTCGGACCGGATCCGCGGCAGCTCGTAGAAGTTGTGGCGCGGCGGGGGGCAGGTGGTGGCCCACTCGAGGGAGTTGCCGTAGCCCCACGGGTCGTCGACCGTGACGACCTCGCCGTAGCGGAAGCTCTTGAAGACGTTCCAGATGAACGGCAGCATCGACGAGCCCAGGATGAACGCGCCGATCGTGGAGATCGTGTTCAGCGTGGTGAAACCGTCGGACGGCAGGTAGTCGGCGTAGCGACGCGGCATGCCCTCGGCGCCCAGCCAGTGCTGGACCAGGAAGGTGGTGTGGAAGCCGACGAAGGTGGTCCAGAAGTGCCACTTGCCCAGACGCTCGTCCATCATGCGACCGGTGATCTTCGGGAACCAGAAGTAGATACCCGCGAAGGTCGCGAACACGATGGTGCCGAAGAGCACGTAGTGGAAGTGCGCGACGACGAAGTACGAGTCGGTGACGTGGAAGTCCAGCGGCGGCGAGGCCAGGATGACGCCCGACAGACCACCGAAGAGGAAGGTCACCAGGAAGCCGATCGACCACAGCATCGGTGTCTCGAACGTCAGCTGACCACGCCACATGGTGCCGATCCAGTTGAAGAACTTCACACCGGTCGGGACCGCGATGAGGAAGGTCATGAAGGAGAAGTACGGCAGCAGCACCGCGCCGGTGGCGTACATGTGGTGCGCCCACACCGCGATCGACAGCGCCGCGATACCCAGCGTCGCGTAGACCAGCGTGGTGTAACCGAAGATCGGCTTACGGCTGAACACCGGGAAGATCTCCGACACGATGCCGAAGAACGGCAGCGCGATGATGTAGACCTCGGGGTGGCCGAAGAACCAGAACAGGTGCTGGTAGAGCAGGATGCCGCCGGTGGCCGGGTCGTAGATGTGACCACCCAGGTGGCGGTCGTAGGCAAGCCCGAACAGCGCCGCGGTGAGCAGCGGGAACGCCAGCAGCACCAGCACGGAGGTGACCGCGATGTTCCAGGTGAAGATCGGCATGCGGAACATGGTCATACCGGGTGCGCGCAGGCAGACCACGGTGGTGAGCATGTTGACGCCACCGAGGATGGTGCCCAGACCGGATACGGCCAGACCCAGGATCCACAGGTCGGTGCCGACACCGGGCGAGTGCAGGATGTCGGTGAGCGGCACGTAGGCCGTCCAGCCGAAGTCCGCCGCGCCGCCGGGGGTCACGAAGCCCGCGGTCGCCATGGAGGCGCCGAACAGGTACAGCCAGTAGCTGAACGCGTTCAGTCGCGGGAAGGCGACGTCGGGGGCGCCGATCTGCAGCGGCAGGACGATGTTGGCGAAGCCGAACACGATCGCCGTCGCGTAGAACAGCAGCATGATCGTGCCGTGCATGGTGAACAGCTGGTTGAACTGTTCGGGCGAGAGGAACTGCAGACCCGGACGTGCGAGCTCACCACGCATGAGCAGCGCCATGAGGCCGCCGATCATGAAGAAGCTGATCGCCGTCACCAGGTACATGGTGCCGAGCACCTTGGGGTCGGTGGTGGTGACCGCCTTGTAGAGGAACGAGCCCTTCGGACCGGTCCGGGCCGGATACGGTCGAGTCGCTTCCAACTGAGGGACTGGCCTGGGCTCTACCGCAGTCACTGATCCTCCTGAAGATGCCTGTACGTCACTCGCAGAGCCGGCCGCGCCTCGATGACGGACAGCAGCAGACATGCGTTGGAGTGAATCGTAAACCGTGCTGCCGCAGCATTCCGCGCGGGTCCTACTCTGTGTCGTATTCGGCGCGCCGTAGTTCGCGATCCCGATCTTCCTCCGCAGGTCGCGTGGGTGCAACGGTTGTCGGCGATGACTTTTCGGCAGTCGGCGCGTCATGATCGATGCCGACGCGCGAACATGCCAGCGTCTCTGACGCGCTACCCCTTCAGCCGAGGAGAAGTCATGTCGTTCAGCCCGAAACCCGGCGATCCCACCTGGGTCGACCTCTACACGACCGATCTCGACCGCGCGATCGCCTTCTACGGCGAGCTGTTCGGCTGGACCGCCGAACGCGGCGGCGAGGAATTCGGCGGCTACACCACCTTGCGCAAGGACGGGCGGGCGGTGGCGGGTGCGATGGGCCGCCACGACGATCCCGGCGACCCGTATCCGGACCGCTGGACCGTCTATCTGAACTCCCCCGATGCGCTGGCCACGACAGCCGCGGCGAGCGCGGCGGGCGGCAATGTGATCGTCGAGCCGATGGCGATCGCCGATCTCGGTGCGATGGCGGTACTGGCCGATGTCGGCGGAATCGGTGTCGGCGTCTGGCAGGCCGACACCTTCGCCGGCTTCGACGCGGTCGGCATCGTCGCGGACGGGACCTGGACCGACCACGTCGGCGTCCCGTCCTGGTTCGAGCTGATGACCCGCGCCTACGACGAGTCGCTGGTCTTCTACCGCGACGTCTTCGGCTGGCGCGACACCCTGACGATCGCCGACACCGCGGACTTCCGCTACACCACCATCCACACCGTTCCCCCCATGGGCGGCGGCGTTCTCGACGCCAACGGTCACCTCGCCGAGGGCGTACCCGGCTCGTGGACGGTCTATTTCGGCGCCGACGACGTCGACAAGTCCGCCGAACACGCGGTGGCCCTCGGCGGCACCATCGCCTTCGAACCGATGAACACCCCCTACGGCCGCCTCGCCGGCCTGATCGACCCCACCGGTGCGCATTTCAGCATCGGCGGAAACGCCCGCTGAGGCGAGCCCCACGGCGGTCGGCGGTGCGTGCACGAGGCCGCCGCCGGGGTTCGCCCACCCAGGGGTGGTAATCGATCCCCCTGGGAGTCGGTGCATCAACGCTGGGGTTGCTGTCGGATCCCCCTCCCGAAGACGAGATTAGAGGTGTACCCACAGACACCCGTCAAGCCTTCGAAGGGGAACACGATGAGCACCCTGGTCACCGCACCCGCCGACAACGTCATCCCGATGCGCAGCCGCTCCGGCGCGCCGGTCGCCGGTCACCTCGCCGACGCCGATCTGGACCGTTGGGCGAACCGCCTGGCCCGGCTGCTGCTCACCCGTGGCGCCGACGCCGGCGACCGGATCGCCCTCGCTGTCGACCCCCGGATCGAGTCGGTGGTCGCCGAGGCCGCGGTGCGCAAGATCGGTGCGATCCCGGTGTCGCAGGCCGAGGGCGCGTCCGCCGCCCCCGGCGCCGGATTCGGGATCACCACCAAGGCCCGCCGGGGCGAACTCGGCGGCAGCGCCGACTGGCTGGTGCTCGACGACCGCTCGACCCTGCAGCGCTATCTGGTCACCTCCGACGCGCCGCTGGCGGCCACGGAACTGCGCGCAGTCTGCTGAACCCATTCCGATGCGCTCGATACAGGTTCAGAATGAACATAGAGCGCAGTACGCAACGGCGGGTACTACCTACCAGGTAGCTACCCGACGGTCGGGAACCAGAGGTGAACGCCCAGCTCCAGACATGAGAACGCAGGTTCGCTCATGATCCAGTCCTCTTCGCATGCGTCGGATGCCGTCGCACCCGAAGGCCCTTTTCCCTTGTCGGCCGCCCAGCGCGGCATCTGGTTCGCCCAGCACATCGCGGGCGATACCCCCATCTCCATCGCCCAGTACGTGGAGCTGTCCGGCGCGGTCGACCTCGCGCTGCTGATCGACGCGGTCCAGCGGACCGGTCGTGAGTTCGGTACCGGCTATCTGCGGCTGGTCGATATCGACGGCCACCCCCATCAGGTCGTCGATCTGACCCTCGACGACGACGTGGCCGAACTGGACCTACGTGACCGCCCCGACCCGGAAGCGGCCGCGCACGCGTGGATGCGCGCCGAGTACACCGCACCACTGGATGTGATGCACGACCGATTAGTCCGCATCGCCCTGCTGCGTGTCGCCGAGGATCGCTGGTTCTGGTACGCGCGCATGCACCACATCGTTCTGGATGGGATGGGCGCGCTGGCGCTGGTTCAGCGCGTCGGCGAGCTCTACAACGCCGCCTTCGAGGGCCGTGAGCCGCCGGCCACCAAGGCCGAGCCGTTGCAGAAGATCGTCGATGCCGATCTGGCCTACCGCACCTCCGGCCGTTTCACCACCGACCGTGACTACTGGCGCGAGCACCTGGCCGCGCTGGCGGATCCGGTGACGCTCGCCGGCCGCGACGCCGAGGTCGACGCCCACCCCAACCGGGTATCGGGCGCGCTACCCGCGGAGACCGGTGCCCTGCTGGATTCGGTTGCGGCATCGGTGAACTCGGGTGTCGCGCCGACCGTGGTCGCGGCCTTCGGCGCCTATCTCGCCGCGATGACCGGCGCGCCGGAAGTGGTGCTGAGCCTGCCGGTCTCCGCACGGACCTCGGCGACCCTGCGTCGTTCGGGCGGCATGCTCGCCAATGTCGTGCCGCTGCGCGTGCGCCTCGATCCCACCACCGCCGTCGGGGCGGCGATTCTCGCCGTGCAGAGCGAGCTGACCGGCGCGTTGCGACGCCAGCGCTACCGCCAGGAGGACATCGTCCGTGATCTCGGCTGGGCGATGGACGAGGCGGCGTCGTTCGGCCCCGCCGTGAATCTCATGATGGTGGACACCAAGATCGCGTTGGGCCCGGTCGTCGGGCGGCTCCACGTGCTCACCTCCGGCCTGATCGACGACCTGTTCGTCAACCTGTACCCGGGCGTCGGCGGCGAGAGCACCCACATCGACCTGCAAGGCAACGCGAACCTGTACAGCGACGCCGACCTGGCGGGCCATCACGAGCGATTCCTGCTGTTCCTGCATCGGTTCCTCGTCGCCGGGCCGGACGCCCCGCTGTCGACGGTGCCCGTTCTCTCGGATGCCGAGCAGGCGGCCTCGGTGCCCGCGCGCGGCCCGGCCGGCGTCGCGACGCGCACCCTGCCCGAGATCCTCGCGGCGGGCGCCGCGCTCGACCCGGACGCGGTGGCGCTGCGCTGGGGTACCGACGACACACTGAGCTATCGCGAGGTCGACGACTACACCAATCGCCTGGCCCGCCTGCTGATCGCCGCCGGCGCGGGGCCTGAACACGCGGTAGCGCTGTCGATTCCGCGGTCCGCGGAGTCCGTGCTCGCAACCGTCGCGGTGGCCAAGACCGGTGCGCCGTTCGTGCCCATCGATCCGACCTACCCCGACGATCGCATCGAGCACATGATCGACGACAGCGGGGTGGTCACCGGCTTGACGGTCGACGAGGCGCGAAAGTCGCTGCCCGACAAGGTCGATTGGCTCTCGCTGGACGACGCGGCGATCACCGCCGAACTCGCCACCCATGACCCCGCGCCGATCACCGATGCCGACCGCACGGCCGCGATCGCGGCGGATCAGGTCGCCTACGTCATCTATACCTCCGGGTCGACCGGTCTGCCCAAGGGCGTGCTGGTCTCGCATCGCGGCCTGGCGAACCTCGCGGCGAGTTCGGGGGCCGGGTTCGGGGTCGAGCCGGACTCCGTGGTCGCCCACGCGGTCTCGCCGAGCTTCGACATCTCGGTCGAGGAGATCGTGGTGACGCTGGCCGCCGGTGCCACCCTCGCGGTGGTCCCGCCGTCGGCCTACGCGGGTGAGGCCATGGCGCACGTGCTGCGCACCCACCGCGTCACCCACCTCAATGTCACCCCGGCGGTTGTCGGTTCACTCGACCCGGTGACGCTGCCCGACCTGCGCACGATCGTGGTCGGCGGTGACGCGTGCCCGCCGGAACTGGTGGCGAAATGGGCCGGGCGCTCGCTGATCAACGGGTACGGGCCCACCGAAACGACCATCACCACCACCCTGAGCGAACCGCTGGTGCCCGGCGCCCCGGTGACGATCGGCAGCCTGGTCGGTGGCGTCTGCGGCCTGGTCCTGGACCCGTGGCTGCGCCCGGTACCGGCGGGCACCGTGGGTGAGCTGTACCTCGCGGGCCCCGGCGTCGCGCGCGGCTACCACCGGCGCAGCGGCTTGACCGCGAGCCGGTTCGTGGCGAACCCGCACGCACCCGGCGACCGGATGTATCGCACCGGCGATCTGGTGCGCTGGACCGACGCCGAGGGCCGCGTCACCCTGGAATACCAGGGGCGCAGCGACTTCCAGGTGAAGGTGCGCGGCTACCGGATCGAACTCGGCGAGATCGATGCCGCGTTGCAGCGGCTACCCGAGATCGACTTCGCGATCACACTCGGTGCCGAGTCGCCGACCGGCGCGACCGCGCTCGTCGCCTATGTCACGGCCGAGCCGGGTGCCGAGGTCCATCCAGAAGCGGTGAAAGCCGCTGTCGGCGAAACGCTTCCGGCCTATATGGTGCCCGCCGTGGTGATGGTGCTCGACCGGGTGCCGCTGACCCCGCTCGGCAAGGTGGACCGTAAGGCATTGCCCGCACCGGACTTCGGTGCGCGCACCGTCGCGAGCCGGGCTCCGTCCACGCCGCGCGAGGAAGCGTTGGCAGCCCTCTTCGCCGAGGTGCTCGGACTCGGCACCGTCGGTGTCGACGACAGTTTCTTCGCACTCGGTGGCGACAGCATCGTGTCGATCCAGCTGGTCTCGCGGGCGAAGGCCGCCGGTATCTCGTTCAGCGCCCGTGATGTCTTCGAACGCAAGACGGTCGCCGCGCTGGCCGCTGTCGCCGACGACACCCAGGTACCGGTGGTGGACGAGCTGCCCGGCGGCGGGGTCGGCGCGGTGGAGCTCACCCCGATCGTGCACGCGATGGTCGAGCACCCGGACACCTGGGGGCGCTACGGGCAGGCCGTCCTGATCGGGCTGCCCGACGGTTTCGACCGTCCGCGGCTCGCGGCGGCGCTCCAGGTGCTGCTCGACCAGCACGATCTCCTCCGCTCGTCGCTGCGACCGACGGCCGACGGCTGGGAATGGGTGGTGGCCGAGCCCGGTGCGGTCGACGCCGAGGATCTGATCGAGGTGACCCGGGCCGACACCGAGGACGCGGTCGAGCGCGCCTTGCAGAACGCCGCGGACCTACTCGATCCCCCCGCGGGTGTCGTCGCCCGGTTCGTGTTGGTCGAACGCGCCGACGCCGCCCCACTGTGCTGGCTGGTCCTGCATCACCTGGTCACCGACGGTGTCTCCTGGCGAATCCTGTTGCCTGACTTGGCGACCGCGTCCTTCGGCGGCACGCTCGACCCGGTCGGCACCTCCTTCCGCCGCTGGGCGCACAGCCAGCCCGAGAACGCCGCGACACGTCTCGACGAACTGCCGATCTGGCAGCGAATCCTGGCCACACCCGACCCGCCGTTCGCCCGCACCGACCGTCGCAGTGCCGACCGCGCGACGACCACCTCGACTCTTTCCGATCGGTCCGGCGACACGGCCCAGACCGCTGCGCCGGCTACCGCCTCCGAGCTGTCCGACCCGGTAGCGGAGACCGCCTGCGCCTTCGACCCCGCCCTCGACGTGGTCGCCACGATGGCGCAGTGGCAGTCGACGGTGCCTTCGGACGTCGCAGAGACCGTCTTGCACGGCGTGCCCGAGCAGTTCCATTGCGGCGCCGACGATGTGCTGCTGGCCGCGCTCGCCATGGCCGTGTGCCGATGGCGCGACCGCACCGGCGCGCTGCTGACGCTGGAGGGCCACGGCCGCGACGAATCCCTGCTACCCGGCGCCGATGTCGCGCGCACGGTCGGCTGGTTCACCAGCGTGTACCCGGTCGCGCTCGACCTGACCGGGATCGATCTCGGCGACGCGTTCGCCGGCGGCCGTGCGGCGGGTTCGGCGATCAAGGCCGCCAAGGAGCAGTTGCGGTCGGTCCCCGATCGCGGCGTGGGCTTCGGCTTGCTCCGCTATCTGAACGACGAGTCCGCCGCGGCACTGGCCGGCGCGCCGACACCCCAGCTGAGCTTCAACTATCTCGGCAGGGCGGTGACCGGCGACGATCCCTGGGTTCCGCGATGTTTCGCCGCGACCAACGACGACCGAGCCCCACTGGCCGCCGTCGTCGATATCAACGCGGTGCTGACCGATGCCGGGCTGGAAGTCACCTGGGCCTACGCGAGCAGACTGCTCGACGAGGCCGACGTGCGCGCGTTGGCCGAGCTGTGGTCGCAGGCCCTGCGCGCACTCGTCACCCATGCCGCGACCGGCGACGCGGGTGGCCGCACCCCCTCGGATTTCGCGCTCGTCACGGTCGATCAGCCGCAGATCGAGCGCTGGGAGCACACCTACCCGGCGCTCACCGACGTCTGGCCGCTCTCGCCGCTGCAATACGGCCTGCTCTTCCACGCGCTCTACGACTCCGACACCGCCGACGGTTACACGGTCCAATCACTGCTCACCCTCGCGGGCACGGTCGACGCCACCCGGCTGCGCGGTGCCGCACAGGCGCTCGTCGATCGGCACGAGAACCTGCGTGTGGCCTTCGTCGAGACCGACGACGGCCCGCGTCAGCTCGTCCTGTCCGCCGCCGAGATCCGCTGGGAAGAAGTAGATCTCACCGAGATCGCCGACGAAGACCAGCGAGCTCGCGAGCTCGACCGAGTGATCGAACTCGACGCGCTGACCCGCTTCGACCTGACCCGGCCCCCGTTGCTCCGCTTCACCCTGGTCAGGACCGGCGCGGAAACGTTGCGGCTCGTCATGACCAATCACCATCTGGTGCTGGACGGTTGGTCGACGCCGCTGCTGGTGCGCGAGCTGCTCACCCTGTACGTCACCGCGGGCGACACGTCGATGTTGCCGCCCGCCCCGTCCTACCGCGACTTCCTGTCCTGGCTCGGAGACCAGGATGCGGAGGCGTCGCTGTCGGCGTGGAAACAGGCCATGGCCGGGATCGACACGCCGACCCGCGCCGTCCCCACCCTCGTCGGCATCGAGTCGACCGAGACCGCGATGCTCTCGCACGATCTGTCCTCCGCCACGGTCGCGGTACTCGAATCCGCGGCCAGAGAAGCGGGTGCGACCGTGAACACGCTGGTCCAGGCCGGTTGGTCGCTACTGCTGGCCATGCTCACCGGTCGCACCGATGTGGTGTTCGGCGCCACGGTGTCCGGTCGGCCGCCGGAGCTGCCCGGTGTCGAGGAGATGGTCGGGCTGTTCATCAACACCGTCCCGGTGCGGGTGACGCTGGATCCGTCGGAAAAGGTCCGTGACCTGCTTGCTCGCGTGCAGGCAGAGCAGGCGCGGCTCATGGACCACCAGCACGTCGGCCTCGCCGCCATCCACCGCGTGGTCGGGCTGGCCGAATTGTTCGACACGCTCACCGTTTTCGAGTCCTACCCCATCGATCGGGAGGCGCTGTCGCAGGCCCTGGACATCGCGGGCATGCGGGTGCTCGATGTCGAGGGCACCGACGCGACGCCGTACCCGTTGAACCTCATGGTGATTCCGCAGCGCGGCGAGGCCGGTGCGGGCGACGCCCTGCGCATCACGGTGAAGTTCATGGCCGATCAGCTGGAACCCACTGCGGCACAGATACTCCTGGACCGGTTCGTCCGGGTGCTCACCCAACTCGCCGAGAATCCGCACACCCTGGTTTCGCAACTGCGAAATTGCAGCGACGCCGAACTGGCCACGCTGGCACCGGTGCACGGGCCACCGCCCTTGCCGATGCGCACGCTGCCCGACATCCTCACCGCAGGCGCGCGCATCGATCCCGACGCGATCGCGGTCAGCTCGGGCGAGCTGCGAATGAGTTACGGCGACCTCGACGCCTGGTCCAACCGGTTCGCCCGGGTCCTGCTCCGCCGCGGGATCGGGCCCGAGATCTTCGTCGTGCTCGCGCTCACCCGCTCGCTGGAATCGGTGGTCGCCGTGTGGGCACTGGCCAAGACGGGGGCGGCCTTCGTCCCGCTGGATCCGAGCTATCCGGTGGAGCGGATCGAGCACATGCTCACCGATTCGAAGGCCCCGATCGGCGTCACCGTGACGGCTACCGGCGAAGACCTGCCCGGGTCCATCGACTGGCTGCTGCTCGACGACCTGAACACCATGCGCCGCGCCATGCTGGTCTCGGACGCGCCGATCACCGACGCCGAACGCGGCGGCCCGCTCGATATCGACCACACGGCCTACCTGATCTACACCTCCGGTTCCACCGGCAAGCCCAAGGCGGTTCTCCTCAGCCATCGCGGCATCGCGAATCTCGTTGCCGCCCAGCGCGAAACCCTGGCGCTCGACCCGACCGCCAGCGCACTCCAGGTCGCCTCCCCCAGCTTCGACGCCTCGGTCTTCGAGATGCTGACCGCGCACGCGGCGGGTGGACGCCTGGTGGTCTCACCGCCGGAGGTCTACGGCGGCGGTGAGCTCGAGACGCTGCTGCGCACCGAGCGGGTCACCCACGCGGTGATCACCCCGTCGGCGCTGGCGACGATGGAGCCCACCGATCTCACCGAGCTGCGGGTGCTGTCGGTGGCCGGTGAGGCGGCCACCCCCGAGCTCATCGAGAAGTGGGCCGCGGGCAGGCGGATGGTGAATCTGTACGGCCCCACCGAGTTCAGCATCTGGGCAACCGGTCCCGCCGAACTGTTCCCCGGCGAACCGGTCACGATCGGCGGACCGATTCGCGGTGCGGCACTGGTGGTGCTGGACAGCTGGTTGCGTCCGGTGCCGGTCGGCATCGCCGGTGAGCTGTATCTGGCCGGGCCCGCGCTGGCGCGCGGCTACTTCAACCGGTTCGAGATGACCGCGAGCCGGTTCGTCGCCAACCCGTTCGGCGTCGCCGGGGAACGGATGTACCGGACCGGCGACATGGTGCGCTGGGTCACGGGCGAGAACGCCGCGCTCACCCTGGAATATCTGGGCCGCAGCGACTTCCAGGTGAAGATTCGCGGCCTGCGGATCGAACTCGGCGAGATCGACGCGGTGCTCTCGCGCGACGCCGAGGTCGACTACGCGGTGACGATCGGACGCGAAGGACCGGCGGGCGCCACCGTGCTCGTGTCCTACGTGCTCGCCGTGCCCGATGTCGCACTCGACACCGAACGGTTGCGCGCTCAGGTCGCGGCGGAACTGCCGGGATACATGGTGCCCGCCTATATCGTCGTCCTGGACGATATCCCGCTCACTCCGGTCGGCAAACTGGACCGCAAAGCCCTGCCGATACCGGACTTCTCGGCTACCCAGCAGTCCTACCTCGCACCGCGCACACCGATCGAACACGCCGTCGCCGCGGTGTTCGCCGATGTCCTCGGCAGCGAACGGGTGAGCGTCGACCAGTCCTTCTTCGAACTCGGCGGCAACTCGCTGAGCGCGACGAAGGTTGTCGCCCGGGTCAATTCGGCGCTCGGCTCCACCATCGCGCTGCGTGATCTCTTCGACGCGCCGAGCGTCGCCCAACTGTCGGCGCGGGTCGTCCCCGCCGCCGAGGGCAGTCCTGGCCTGCCCGCGCTGGCTCCCCGCCTGCGCCCGGACCGCATCCCCCTGTCCCCCGCCCAGCAGCGTATGTGGGTGCTCAATCAACTCGACCCCGACTCGTCGGCCTACAACATCGCGATCGCCCTGCGCCTCACCGGAACCCTCGATGTGGAAGCCATGCGCCGCGCTCTCGCCGACGTGGTCGAACGACAGGAGAGCCTGCGCACCCGCTATCCCGCCGACGCCGAGGGCCCGCGTCAGGTCGTCGTCGGCATCGACACCGCGGTTCCGTCGATGCCGCTGATCGACACCGAAGACGGCGCGCCACTGCGTGAGCAGATCAACGAACTGGCAGGCACCGGCTTCGACCTCACCCGTCAGGCACCACTGCGTGTCGGCCTGTTCCGCCTCAACAGTCACCCAGCCCAGACCGGACCCCGCAATGCCTATCGATCCGAAGACCCTGTGTCAGTGCATGTCATCGTCCTCGTCGTACACCACATCAGCGCCGACGGCGCATCGATGGCCCCCCTGGCGGCGGACCTGGTCGCCGCCTACTCGGCGCGGGTGTCGGGTACAGCACCCACGCAGCCGCCGCTCACGGTGCAGTACGCGGACTTCGCGCTGTGGCATCGAGAGCTTCTCGGCAGCGCGACAGATTCGGAGTCCGTGGCAGCACAGCAGATCCGGTATTGGCGCGAAACACTCGCGGGCGCACCGGATGCGCTGGAACTGCCCACCGATCGCCCCCGTCCGGCGGTGCAGACCATGAGCAGCGACGATATCGACTTCACCGTCGACGAACAGACCCACCGTGCGCTGATCGACTTCGCCGCCGCGAACAATGTCAGCGTCTTCATGGTCGTCCACGCCGCCCTCGCGGTGCTGCTGGCCCGGCTCGCCGGGACCGGCGATGTCGTCATCGGCACGCCGATCGCGGGTCGCGGTGCGGCCGCGCTGGACGATCTCGTCGGCATGTTCGTCAACACCCTCGCCCTGCGCACGCCGGTCGACCCCGGCACCGGCTTCCGGCAGCTGCTCGCCACCGTCCGCGACACCGACCTCGATGCCTTCGGCCACGCCGACGTACCGTTCGAGCAGCTCGTCGCGACACTCGACCCCACCCGGTCGACCGCCCATCACCCGCTGTTCCAAATGTCGCTGTCGCTGCAGAACTTCATCGAACCGGTGCTCGAACTGCCCGGGCTGCGTTTCGAGGTCGAGGACTTCGACCGCCGCTCCTCGGCCTTCGACCTCACCCTGGACCTGCGCGAACGGTTCGACGAGACCGGCCCGGCGGGCATCGACGGCGTCCTCACCTACGCGACAGATCTGTTCGACGCCGCCACCGTCACCTCGTTCGCGACCCGATGGCGGCAGGTGCTCGCCACCGTCCTCACCGACATCGACATCCGCCTCGCCGATATCGACCTCCTCGCCGAATCCGAACGCGCGGAACTCGTCCCGGTCCACGGCCTCGCTACCGCGGGCACGACGACCTTGGCCGACCTGCTCACCGCCACCGCGGCGACCTTCCCCGACCGACCAGCCCTGGTTGCCGGCACTGCGACGGCCACCGCGACCCGGGCCACCGGCTCCATCTCCCCGACCGAGCCCACCTCCGCCGACGCCGCGGCACAACCCACGCAGGTATCCGACACGATCACCTACGGTGCGCTGCACGCCCGGTCTAATCAGTTGGCCAGGTTGCTCATCGAGGCGGGAGCGCACACGGAATCTGTGGTAGCCCTCGGTCTCCCCCGGTGTGTCGAGCTCCACGTCGGCATCTGGGCCGCGGCGAAGGTGGGCGCGGCGTTCCTGCCGGTGGACCCGAAACATCCGGCGGACCGCATCGACCACATGCTCTCCGATTCCGGCGCGCGAGTCGGGATCACCCTCGCCGCATACCGGCCGCAGCTGTCCGACACCACCCACTGGCTGATCCTCGACGACCCCGCCTTCGCCACCCGCGTGGGCGCCACCGACGACGCGGACCTCGCCCCCGCGGAACTGCCGGTTCCGATCAGGGTCGAGAACCCGGCCTGGATGATCTACACCTCCGGCTCCACCGGCACCCCGAAGGGCGTCACCGTCACCCATCGCGGCTTGGCCGACCTGGTCGCCTCCCAGCGCACCGACCTCGCCCTCGACGAACACGCCCGGGTGATGCAGGTGGCCTCGCCGAGCTTCGACGCGTCGATCTTCGAGGCACTCATGGCCTTCGGCTGCGGCGGCGCCTCGGTGATCGCCCCGCCGGATGTCTTCGGCGGCGCCCCCCTCGCGGAACTGATCGCCGCCGAGCAGGTCAGCCACATGGTGATCACGCCGTCGGCACTGGCCACCATCGATCCCGCCGACGTGTCGAGCCTGCGGGTGCTCGCGGTCGCGGGTGAGGCGGTCGGCCCCGATCTCGTCGCGCGCTGGTGCGGCGGCGCCGGCGGGCGGACGATGGTCAACCTGTACGGCCCGACCGAATACACCATCTGGGCAACAGGTTCCGCGCCGTTGTCCGCTGCGGAGCCGGTGACCATCGGCGCTCCCGTTCGCGGTGCGTCCGCACTCGTCCTCGACGACCGCCTGCGCCCGGTACCCGTCGGCGTCGCGGGTGAGCTGTACCTCGCGGGCACCGCGCTCGCGCGGTGCTACCACGCGCGGCCGAGCTTGACGGCAGCCCGATTCATCGCCGACCCCTTCGGCCTGCCCGGCGAATGCCTCTATCGCACCGGTGATCTGGTCCGGTGGACTCGCACGAACACCCCGGTACACAGTGTCGGCGCCACTCGGTCCGACAGCCCTGCCCTGTCCGAGAACCCCGCTGGTACGTCTCCAGGATTGGCGCTGGAATACCTCGGCCGCACCGACTTCCAGGTCAAGGTGCGCGGCCAGCGCATCGAGCTCGGCGAGATCGATGCGGTGCTCGGCGCCGTCGACGGTGTCGATCTCGCTGTGACGCTGGGTGTTCCGGGTCCCACCGGTGCCACCGCCCTGGCCGCCTACCTGGTGCGCATGCCCGGCGCCGAACTCGACATCGCACATATCCGCGCCCTCGCCGCCGACACGCTCCCCGCGTACATGGTGCCCGCCGCTTTCGTGGTGCTGGACGAGATCCCCATCAACGCGGTCGGCAAACTCGACCGAAAAGCACTGCCGGAGCCGGTGTTCGTCACCGACGACACCCCGTACCGCGCACCGGAGACGCCGACCGAGCTGGTACTCGCCGAGGTCTACGCCGAACTGCTCGGTCGCGCACGGGTCGGCATCGACGACTCCTTCTTCGCCCTCGGCGGCGACAGTATCCTGGCCATCCAGCTCGTCACCCAGGCGAAGCTGCGCGGCGTGCACTGCACGCCGTTGCAGGTCTTCGAACACCGCACGGTGGCGGCGCTCGGTGCGGCCGTCGATGCCGCCGAGACGGTGGAAGCGCTGGCCGAACTGCCCGGTGGTGGCACCGGTGACCTGCCGCTGACACCGATCGTGCGCTACATGGTCGAACGCGGCGGCGACTTCGACCGGTTCGCCCAAACCGCGGTGCTGGAACTGCCAGTCGGCATCGAACGCGCGCAACTCGTCGCCACTGTCTCGGCCGTGATCGACCGGCACGACATGCTGCGAGCCCGCCTGTGGGCAGCCGAGGACGGCTGGCGGCTGCGCGTGGCCGACCCCGGTTCGATCGAGGTCGACGCACTGGTGCACCGCACGGCCTTCGACGCCGCCATCGACCCGATCGAGCTGCGCGAATACGCCCAGACCGAGCTCGACTCCGCGATGAACCGACTGAATCCGGCGGACGGGGTCGTCCTGCAGTTCGTGTGGCTGGATCCGGTCGGCGACGCCGGCGCGCACACCGGGCCCGGACGCCTGATCATCGTCGCGCACCATCTCGCGATCGACAGCGTGTCGTGGCGAATCCTGGTGCAGGACTTGATCGCCGCCTGGGCCCAGGTATCGGCGGGCGCCACCCCGACCCTCCCGGATATCGGCACCTCGATGCGGCGCTGGTCGCACGCCATGACCGAGCAGGCCCGTTCCGAGCGGCGCCGCGCCGAACTCCCGTACTGGCAAGCGGTGGTGCACGGCCCCGACCCGCTGCTCGGCGCCCGTCACCTCGATCCCGGCACCGATCAGGGCCAGACCGTCCGCCGCCTCGACATCGAGGTCGACGACAACACCACCACAGCGCTGCTCACCACCCTGCCCCGCCTGTTCCAGGGCAGTGTCACCGACGCGCTGTTCGCCACCCTGGCCGTGGCGCTGGTGCGCTGGCGTGCGCGCAGAGGCGTGGACGAGCCCTCGGCGCTGCTGCGTCTGGAAGGCCATGGCAGACAGGAAGAAGTCGTGCCCGGCGCCGATCTGTCGCGGACCATCGGCTGGTTCACCAACCTGTACCCGGTGCGCCTCGATCTCGCCGACATCGACATCGACGACGCGCTGGCGGGCGGCCCCGCCATGGGCGCGGCCATCCGCCGGGTCAAGCACGATCTGCTCGCGGTGCCCGACAAGGGCATCGGATTCAGCCTGCTGCGCTACCTGAATCCCGAAGCAGCCGAGCATCTTCCGACCCGGCTCCCCGGCCAGATCTGTGTGAACTACCTGGGCAGGCACACCTCGGTCGACACACCGCCCGGCCTGGAAGGTCTCGGCTGGCTACCCACCGACGCGCTCGGTGAGCTCGAGGCGGCCGAGCATCCGGAGGTGCCGATCATGTCGCCGATCGATATCAACGCCATGGTCGTCGGCAACCGGCTACAGGCCGACTTCGGTTACGCGGCACAGCTGCTGGATCGTGCGGACGTCGCCGAACTCGCGCAGCTCTGGGTCGAGGCACTCGACGCGGCGGCGCGATTCGCCGAAACCCCCGCGGCCCAGCTCGCTTCGGCCGACGAAGCCGCGGCCATGACCGCCCGCGCGGCAGCGGTCGCGGAGCCCGGACCGACCGGACTCGGTCTCGACGTGCTGCTACCGATCCGCCCCGACGGCGATCGACCTGCGCTGTTCTGCGTCCACTCCTCCTCCGGAATGTCGTGGAGCTACCTGGGGTTCGCCGAACAGCTCCGGCCGGGCCGCCCGATCTACGGGCTCCAAGCACCCGACCTCAGCGGCCGTGAACCCTCCGCTCGTTCCATCGAGGAATTCGCGCAGCGCTATGTGCGCGAGATCCGCGCGGTGCAGCCGAGCGGCCCCTATCACCTGCTCGGCTGGTCCTTCGGCGGACTCATCGCCCAGGCCATGGCGGTGCAACTGCAGGCGGCGGGCGAGCAGGTCGGCGTCGTGGCACTGCTGGACACCGATACCGCCGACATCGACGGCGACACCATCGAGCGCCTGTCGCCGGGCGCCTTCATCAACACCTTCGGCGCCATCTTCGGCATCGACGACGTGCCCGCCGAATCGACCGCCGAACAAGCGGCCGAGCTCATCACCGCCCGGCTCGGCGGGGTCGAGCTCATCGACGCGGCCACGATCGAGCGCATGGCGGGCTCCTACAACGCCTCCGCCGGCACCCGGACCGGATATCAGCGCCCGGTCTACCACGGCGACGTCGTCTATTTCCGCGCCACGGTCGATCCCGCCGAATGGATGGGCCCCGACGGCTGGCGGCCCTACGTCACCGGCGACATCACCGACCACGACGTCGACGTGACCCACGACGACATGACCAATCCCTACGCACTGTCGATCATCTCGCCACTGCTCGATGACCACTTGGAAGCAGGAGACCGGATATGAGCGTCGAACACACTCTCGTGCAGAGCAACCCGCGCACCGGCGGCGTCGTGGTCGAAGGAATCGAGAAGTCCTTCGGCGACGTGCACGCGCTGCGCGGCGTCGATTTCGAGGCCGCCCCCGGTGAGGTGCTCGGCATCCTCGGCCCCAACGGCGCGGGCAAGACGACGATGGTGAACATCCTGTCCACCCTCGTCACGCCCGACAGCGGGCGGGCGGTGGTCGCAGGCCACGACGTCGTCGCCGACCCCGCCGCGGTGCGCAAACGCATCATGCTCACCGGGCAGTACGCCGCGCTCGACGACATGCTCAGCGGCTACGAGAACCTCGTCATGTTCGGCAGGCTGATGGGGCTGCGCAAACCGGCGGCGCAGGTCAGGGCCAGGGAACTACTCGGCGAATTCGATCTGGAGAAGGCGGCGAATCGGCGTGTCGGCACCTATTCGGGCGGCATGCGGCGCCGCATCGACATCGCGTGCGGTCTCGTGGTACGACCCGATGTCGTCTTCCTCGACGAACCGACCACCGGCCTCGATCCCCGCAGCAGACAGGGCGTCTGGGATCTGGTGCGCAGCTTCAAGACCGCGGGGATCACCACCCTGCTCACCACTCAGTATCTGGAGGAGGCCGACGCGCTCAGCGACCAGATCATCGTGATCGACCACGGCGTGGTGATCGCCTCCGGCACCGCCGACGAGCTGAAACACCGCACCGGCGGAAGCTACTGCGAGATCGTGCCGCTGGATCTGGAAGGGCTACCCACCATCGTCGCCGCGCTCGGCTCGCTGCTTCCCGCGGAGAACCTGGCCGCGCTCACTCCCGAATCGGATCGCATCACCATCCCCGCGCCCGACGGTGCCAAGACACTCGCCGAGGCCCTGCGGCGACTCGACAACGCCTCGGTCGAACTCGTCGACATCGCGCTGCGCAGGCCCTCGCTCGACGATGTGTTCCTGCAGCTCACCGGTCACCTCGCCTCGACCGAGGACGAATCGGCGGCCACCCCATGACCGCCATCACCTGGAACACCTCCGTGCGCGCGACACCGGAGACGGTGCAGCAGTGGTGGGTCCTGAGCACCCGGCTGATCGTGCCCTCGATCAAAACCGGCGAGTTCCTCGCCTCGGTGCTCGCGCCCGCGGCCTTCACGGCCAGCTTCTACATCCCGCTGAAAACGGTGATGACGTTCTCCGGCAACGGTTTCAGCAGTTACGCCCAATACATGATGCCGCTGGTGATCCTGCAGGCCGCCGCGTTCACCGCCATCTCGGCGGCGTTCCGCTCGGCCACCGATTCCGTGGCGGGCCTCAACCGCCGCTTCGGCGCGATGCCGCTGCGCCCGCTGGTTCCGGTCGCGGCGCGGATGTCGGCCAACCTGTTCCGGCTGCTGATCGCGCTGGCCGCGGGGATCGCCGCGGGCTATGTGATCGGCTTCCGATTCCGGCTCGACGCCGCGCACACCCTCGGCTATCTGGCATTCTCGGTACTCATCGGACTCGCGTTCACCCTCGGCGCGGATGTGATCGGCACGCTGTCCAAGAGCCCCGAAGCCACCTCACAGGCGCTGCTGCTGCCCCCGTTGATCTTCGGCATGCTCTCGACCGGTCTCGCACCGGCGAGCCAGTTCCCGGAGTGGATCCAGTGGTTCGTGCGCAATCAACCGGTCTCCCAGTTCGCGATCGTGTTGCGCGCGCTGGCCGGTGACACCAAGGGCAACGCCGGGACGGTGACCTGGTCGCTGGTGACCCCGTCGCTGCTCTGGCTGGCCGCGATGCTGGCGATCTGCGCACCGGTGGCCATCCGGCTGAGTTCCAGGAGGGCCTGATGGCAGAACACTCGGAGACCTCGGCGGTGTCGCTGCTGCGGCACACACTGATCCAGACCGAGCGGCTGCTGGTGCGCTGGGCACGCAACCCGGTCACGCTGCTCGAGACCCTGCTCATCCCGTGTCTGCTGCTGGTGATGCTCAACATCGTGGTGGGCGGTCAGATCGAGAAGTTCACCGGCGACGATGCCCTCTACGGCTCGGTGCCGATGGTCGCCCTCGTCGGCGCGCTGTCCGGCGCCGTC
Organism: Nocardia sp. NPDC055165; assembly: GCF_053606985.1. Classification (NCBI taxonomy): domain Bacteria; kingdom Bacillati; phylum Actinomycetota; class Actinomycetes; order Mycobacteriales; family Nocardiaceae; genus Nocardia; species Nocardia sp. NPDC055165. The sequence goes on along the minus strand of NZ_JBSGSS010000007.1, from coordinate 262,953 downwards.
GCGAGCGGCGTGCTGCTCGGGCGTGAACGCGACGCGGGTCTGCTGGCCAGATTCTGGGTGCTGCCCGTGCATCGTGCGTCGGGCCTGATCTCGCGCATCCTCGCCGAGGGCTGCCGGATCCTGCTCGGCACCGTGACGGTGCTGATCGTCGGCTACCTGCTCGGCTTCCGCTTCCACCACGGTCCACTGGCCGGCCTGGTATTCCTGGCGATCCCCGTGGTGTTCGGCCTCGCCTTCGCCACCATGGTCACCGCCGTCGCCGTCTACAGCGCGAAGGCCTCACTGGTCGAGGGCATCACGATCCTGGCCTCGCTGATGATGTTCTTCAGCACCGGATTCGTGCCGCTCGTCGCCTTCCCGACCTGGATTCAGCCGGTGGTGCGCTACCAGCCGATGTCGGTGGCCGTCGACGCGATGCGCGGACTGTCCGACAAGGGTCCCATCGCCGTACCCCTGCTGCTCACCCTCGCCTGGTCCGGCGCCGCGCTCCTGGTGTTCGCCGTGCCCGCCGCCGTCGGCTTCCGGCGCGCGAGCCGCCGGTAGCTCGGCCCGCGGCATTCACGCCGTCGGCTACGCAGTACCCTCGTGCGCATGCTGGCGAGCGTCCGAAACCGCACCCGATTCCGTCGCACCGCAGAGCAGGGCGGGCGCGTCCGCTCACGCGGCTTCGTCGTGGCTGCCGCGTTGCTGTGCGCCGCCGTGTTCACCGCGGGATGCGCGGACAAGCACGACGACGCGAGCACGATCATCCGCACCACCACGAATATCGCCGGTGCGGGCGTGGTCGGGGCCGATCGCGACACCGCGACCGCGTGCCCGTTGCCGAGTGCGCCCGACGCGGGCCCCGGCGGCACCCGAACGGTGACTCACACCGCCGGTACCTCGCAGGTCCCCGCCGACCCGCAACGCATCGTCGTGCTCACCACCTCGGCGCTCGACGCGGCCTGCGCGGTCGGTCTGTGGGAGCGGGTCGCGGGCGCGGTGACCCTCGACGGCGACCGTTCGCAGCCGATGTACCTGGGGTACGGCGTGGTGAAGGTGCCCAGCATCGGACCGATCGGTCAGCCCGATCCGGCTCGCATCGCCGAGCTGAAGCCCGATCTGATCCTCGGCGACGTCGCACCGGCCGCGGGCGGGTACGAGGCGCTGAGCAAGATCGCGCCCACCGTGCTGATCGGTGCGGGCGGCAGCTGGCAGTCCGATTTCGCCGCCTATTCCGCGGGGATGAACCGCAACGATGCCGCCGAAACCGCCCTGCAGAACTACCTCACCGAGGCGCACGACCTCGGCCCCGCACTGAACGCGCGCCAGTCCCAAGCTTCGGTGCTGCGCTTCACCGCCGACACCACGCAGGTCCAGGGCGCCGAAACCTTCGCCGCCCACGTCCTGTCCGATGTCGGCGTCCAGCGTCCGACCGCCCAGCGCGGACCGTCCTTCGACATCACCGAAGCCGACCTCGCCACCAAAGCCGAAGGCGACATCATCTACGTGATGTTCGACGGCCCGGACGGCGAGAAACACGGCAAACAGGTCCTGCGCTCCGACCAGTTCGAGGAACTGGGCGCCTCGACCGACAAGCGGGTCTTCGCGGTCGACGACAAGATCTGGCACACCACAGGGCTCACCGCCGCCCGCGCGGTCCTCACCGACCTGCGCAACAGCCTCAACGGTTACGTCACCGATTGACTCCCAGCTGACTCCCAGCGTCTTCGCAGTCCCAGCGCAGTCCACCTGCTTAGCGTGGTCGGCAACAAGGCAGCGAAGGAGCAGCTATGGGTGAGCACGATCTGGGACTCGGGCACGATCTTCGAGTGATGTCACGGCGGCGAGCGCTGAGTTTCCTCGGCGTCGCCGGGGTCGCGGCAGCGGCGGCGGGTTGCGCGGCCGCGACCGACAGCTCCGGCACGAGCACGAGCTCGGCCGGTAGTGCCACCTCCGCGTCAGCGGAAACACCCGCCGCGGCACCGCAGGAGACGGCGGGCCCCTACCCGGGTGACGGTTCCAACGGACCCAATGTCCTGATCGAATCCGGTGTGGTGCGCTCCGACATCACCACCAGCTTCGGCGCGTATTCCGGTACCGCCCAGGGTGTTCCGATGACACTCACGCTGAATCTGCGCGACCTCGTGAAGAACGCGGCAGGCACCGGAATGGCGGTGTACGTCTGGCATTGCGACCGCGAGGGCCGGTACTCCCTCTACACCGAGGGCGCCACCGAACAGAACTACCTGCGCGGTGTCCAGGTGGCCGACGACGACGGCACCGTACGGTTCACCTCGATCTTCCCCGCCTGCTACGCCGGGCGCTGGCCCCACATCCACTTCGAGGTCTACGACTCCCTCGCCACCGCGGTCGCGGGCGACAACGCCCGCCTCACCTCCCAGATCGCCCTCCCCCAAGACGCGTGCACCGCCGTCTTCGACGCCGACTCCGGCTACGTGAACAGCACCCGCAACCTGTCCGGCGTGACCCTCGCCTCCGACGGCGTCTTCGGCGACGGCTGGGACGCCGAGCTGGCCACCATCACCGGCACCCCGGCCACCGGCCTGTCCGTCGCACTCACCATCGGCGTAGCAGCCAAATCCCAGAACACCCAGTCCGACAATGGTTTCCCGGGCTCGCCGCCCGCGGGCAACGGCGCGCCGGGCGGCCCGCCACCCGGCGGGCCAGCACCCCGCTGACGAGTCCGCGGGTACTGACGCCGAACGGTCGGGTAGCCGTGAGCCCGCTATCCTCAGGACGCGACTCTGTCGCACCATCGCTGGGGAGGGTCGATGAACAACAGCCGCACTACGTCTTTGCCACGGCTACCGGACTGTTCGCGGCTGGCAACGTCGACCGCAGCCCTCGGTACCGCGGTACTGATCGGGGGCGTCACGCTCGGCCTCTACAGTCGGTTCCTCGCCGCTGCGAACCCGGTCACGCCACAAGACGATGCTCCAGCCGAGCTACCCGATGCCCTGGGAATGTCGGCCATCGTGGTCGGCGGCGCGGCACTGCTCGTCGTCGCTGTCGTTCTCCTGGCGGCGCGACGACTGCGCGCCGCAGGTTTCGGCAACCCCGGCGTGACGATATATCTGGTCTCGGCCGTCGCCATCGGGCGCACAGTGCAACTGCACGTTCCGTCCGTCACGGAGCAGATATTCGAGCACTACACAGCCTTTCCCCGGCTGCCCACCGCGTTCGCCGCCTGGGTTCTCGTGTGCCTCGGCATCCTTGCCCTCTGCTATCCCCTCACCATCGCACCACGTTTCACACCGACGACGCGCACGATCGCGGTGCCTGCCACGATCGGCCTGCTGCTGTGCGCGCTTGCCACCGGCGCGGCGCTGCGGGCCGGTGACGACGACCGGTCCGTCGACCATCGTACCGCCGCTTCGGTAGTCGCACCGCCGATCCCGAATCGACTGGGACAGGAGCGATTTCGCATGGACCTGCAGGAAGGAAGCAGCACAGTCGTCGGTGGTCCCGGCTTCGTCGTCGGCACCACAGCCGGCATCACGGCCTATGACGGAGCGACGGGCACTTTCCGCTGGAACTACCTACGGCCGAACGCCGCCGAAAGCGGTGTTTTCCACCGCGCGGAAAAACTGCTGTCCATCCCGGCCGAGAATGTTGTCGTCACCAGCTGGAACCACCTGGGGTGGATCGCATTCGACGCCACCACCGGCGAAAAGCTCTGGACCGAATCCGAATTCGCCGATGACAGCCGATCCGAGATGCGAGTCGCCCGAGGCTTCGGCACCGCCGGCGAAACCGCGCTTGCCTTGGTCGATGACGAACTCTTCGGCGTTTCGCTCGGTAACTTCGCCCGGTACGACGCTCGCACCGGGCGACACATATGGTCCGAACCTGCCCCACCCGAGGGTTGCGACAAGAAGGGGTCGCAGATCGCGGTCACCGCCCCCGCGGTCTACCACGTCCTGATATGCCGCAATGCGGAGTCCGCGTGGACCACCGTTCTCGCACTCGATCCCGCTACCGGCACGCAGATCGCGAAGCGGGATCTCCCCAATCCCGACCCCGATCGCGCACCGACGGTTTCCGTGAGCAAGGAGGCGCTGTCGGTCGACTGGCGCTACCGGAACGCACCGCTCGATCACCTGGTCGTCACCTCTCCCGAACTGCTCAGCGTTGCCGCCGTCACAGCCGGCCATGTCGAGGTGATCGCCCTCGATCCCGCTACCGGCACGGTCGTCACCATCTCCGGGGATACCGGAATCACTCTGTCGGAGGGTGGGGATCCAGCTCGGTCACGGGCCGACCCCGTAGCACGATCGGTCAGCCTGAAACCGTCCGACTCGATGCTGCTCACCGAGGAACTGGTCACTGTCAGCGGGGAGCAATTGCGTACCTGGCGGCGAGAAGACCTCGCCGAGAACCCATCCCCGGTACCTCTCGGATCCGGACAGGCTTCCCAGATCATTGCCGCACCCGGCATAATCCTGGTCCCCTTCACCGACAAATCCACAGGTCGACAGCTGATCGGATTCGCGCCCTGACCACAGGCGCCGCACAGCGACCTCAGCGCCCTGAACGGTCCGCGGCGGCGGCCAGTCCCAGGTGCACGATCTCGATGAAGGCCGTGAGATCTCTGATCAGGACGTCGATGTCGCCTGTCGCGCCCGCGTCGGTGTGGAGCCAGTCGGCGACGGTTTCGAACAGGCCGCCGATCGCGGAGACAGCGAGGGCGTGCAGGTCGACGCCGATTCCCGCGGGGGGCACGAATCCGTATTCGCGCCACAGGGTTTCGAGGAACTGGGCGGCCCAGCGGCGGTTGACGCGCCGCTGCTGTTCGACCTTCGCCGAAATGCCGCTGGCCTCACCGAAAGTCACCTTCGCTACCCGGGGGTCGTCGACCATCGAGTGGGCGAAGGCGCCGATCACGGCGGCGACCACCTCGTCGCGGGTGCCCGGGGATTCCGACAGCGCGGTGGCGACCCTGTCCTGCGCACGTTCGCTCTGCTGCTGCAGCAGCGCCAGATAGCAGTGTTCTTTGCTGTCGAAGAGCTCGTAGAAGGCCTTGTTGCCGACGAAGGCGGTCTGGCAGATCTGCTCGATCGCGGTGTTGACGTAGCCCTCGGCGGCGATCAGGTCGAAGGCGGCGGCCAGGATCTGTTCGCGCCTGCGCGCGCGGCGCTGTTCGGCGTCCAGGCCCTGGATGCGCCGGGAGCGGACTTGGCTCTTGTCGGTCGACGTCACGCAGCTCAGCCTACAGATTGCCGAATATAAACAAGAACTCTTGTTCTCAACAAGACGTCATGCTGTAATCAGCATCACCTATCGAAGGAGATGCCATGCAGCGCAGCACGGCCACCCGCCGGTCGCCCCGGTTCCGACGGCTCGGCGCCCGAGCCCTGCCCCTGCTCGCGATGACGGCGCTGGCGGCAGGGGGTCCGGCGGGCGCCCAGGATTTCGAACTGCCGCCACTGCCGAACGAGGCGCAGGTGTATCCGGCGGTCGTGCCGATCCCCACACCGCAGCACGACCCCTGGTACGCCGATCCGGCCGACCTCGCCGGCTACGCCAACGGCGACGTGATCCGCAGCCGGGTGGTGCAGACCCACGTACTCGGCCTCCCGGCTCCCGTCCACACCACCCAGCTCCTGCTCCGCAGCTCCGACGTACACGACAACCCGATCGCCACCGCCACCACCGTGCTGATGCCGGGCATCCCGTGGCCGGGTCCCGGTGCGCGCCCGCTGATTTCGTATCAGGAGGCGATCGATAGCCTCGGCCGCCAGTGCAATCCGTCCTACACCCTGCGCGCGGGCATCCAGAAGGAGGTGGCCATCATGAGCCAGTTCCTTGCGGCGGGCGCGGCCGTGGTGGTCACCGATTTCGACGGCACAGAGAACACGATCATGTCGCCCAGCGAGGGCCGGATGGTGCTCGACGGCATTCGCGCGGCCCAGCGCGGCGGACTCGGGCTCGACGCCGCACCGGTGGGGCTGTGGGGCTATTCCGGGGGCGGCAACGCGTCCGCCTCGGCCGCCGAGCAACGCCGCCACTACGCTCCCGAGCTCGACATCAAGGGCAGCGCGCAGGGCGGAATCCCCGGCGACAAGGTCGCGATCGCCCCGTTCGCGATCTCGGGACAGCAGCCGCAAGCCAACTTCACCGGCTGGCTCGCCGTGCTCGGACTGGCCCGCGAATACCCCGACTTCGACGACCAACTGCGGCAGTATCTGACTCCGGAAGGCCGCCGGGTTGCCGACGACCTGCGGGAACGTTGTCTCTATACCTCCGTGGCGACCACCCTGCTCCGCCCGATGGCGGAGTATCTGACCGATCCAGCGGCCGCACTGGCCGCCGCGCGACCCGCGCTGTCGGCCGCGAGTTTCGGCAGACCCGAGAACACCCCCGATATGCCGCTGCTGATGTGGCATTCGACCACCGACCAACTGCTGCCCGCCGAACTGGCGATCGACAAGATCGCCGCCGACTACTGCGCCCGCGGCGTGAACATGCGGATGATCCGGGTGCCGTTCTCCGAGCACATCAGCGCCGAGATCGTCCCCGAACTGGGCACGGTCGCCTGGTTGCTCGCGGTCACCGCGGGCGCCGACCCGGGGCCGCGAGTATGTTGAGCGCCGCCACGACCTCGCTACGCCAGATCCGCGCCCTGGCACGGGCCGGGATCATCGATCCGCGTCGCCCCGCGCAGATCCTGCGCACCGCCCGCACCATGCGCGCGTTCGGCCCGATCGCCGGTGGGATCCGTTCCTCGGCGCGCCGCGCACCCGACCGCATCGCGCTGATCTGCGACGGCGAGCGGATCAGTTACCGGGAACTCGATCGACGCACCGACGCACTCGCGGCCACCTGGCACGCCGGCGGCCTCGACGCGGGTGACACGGTCGGCGTGCTCTGTCCCGACGGAGTGCGGCTCGTCGAATCCATGGCCGCCACCGCGAAACTCGGCGCTCGACTGGTGCTGCTCAATACCGGCTTCGGCGCGGCGCAGTTGCGTGACGTGTTGGACCGGGAGAGGGTCAGCGCTCTCGTGCTCGACCCCGCCCTGTCCACGATGGCTCATGATCTACCCGAACGGATAGTCCTGCTGGACAGCGTGATTCGCTCCGACGCCCCACCGATCGGCACCCCCGCACAGCAGGGCGGTTTCGTCCTGCTCACCGGCGGCACCACAGGGACGCCCAAGGGCGCACCACGACGAGTCGAATCACCCTTGGCCGCCGCACAATTCGTCGACCGGGTCCCGCTTCGACGCGGGCAGACGGTGCTGCTGTGCGCGCCGCTGTTCCACGGCACCGCGCTGTCCCAGTTCATCCTCTCGCTGAATCTGGGGTCGACGATCGTGCTGCACGGCAGGTTCGACGCCACCCGCGCGCTCGCCCAGATCGCCGAGCATCGCGCCGACATGGTCGTGCTGGTACCGACCATGCTGCGCCGCGTCCTCGATCTGGGCCCAAAGTCGTTGTCCACCACCGATACCAGCTCCCTGCGAATCGTGTTCACCGCCGGAGCGGCGTTGCCGTCGGCGTTGGGCACCAGGGCGATCGATACCTTCGGCCCGGTGATCTACAACTTCTACGGCTGCACCGAAACCGGTACGGCCACCATCGCGACCCCGCGAGACTGGATCGCCGCACCGGGCACCGTGGGCAAACCCCCGGTCGGGATCACCGTCGCGCTCTACGACGCCGACGGCACCCGGATCACCGAGCCCGGCGCGGTCGGCACCGTCTACGTGGGCAACACCATCGCCTTCGAGGGCTACTCCGGTGGCGGGTCCAAGCAACTCCGTGGCGGTTTGATGAGCACGGGCGATCTCGGTCATTTCGATTCCGGCGGAAGGCTTTTCATCGACGGACGCGATGACGACATGATCGTCTCCGGCGGTGAGAACGTTTTCCCCGGCGAGATCGAGGACCTGCTCTACCGGCACCCGTCGATCACCGAAGCGGCCGTGATCGGTGTCCCCGACGAGGAATTCGGTCAGCGGCTCGCCGCGTTCGTGGTGCCCGCGGGCGAGATGAACGCCGAGACCGTGCGCGACTACGTGAAAACCCATCTCGCCCGTTTCAAGGCTCCCCGCGACGTGCTGTTCGTCGACGAACTGCCCCGCACGCCCACGGGCAAGATCGATCGCCGCGGTCTGGCCGCGCTCGGTTGAACGGACCAGGCGGCGCCGACGAGGGGTCGACGCCGCCGGTTCGATCGAGAAAACCACTGGTAGACGGCCGATTGCTATCATGGCCAGCAGTGCTCCATGACGTCGCGACGCCGCTCGGCCACCCAGCGCTCGAGGAGGAACCATGGCTCAGCATTCCGATGATCGAGTCCCACCCGCATCCGACAACGCCGCCGATCTCGACCTGCCGTGGGCGCCCCGCGACCACCGGTGGAACGGTTCCGAGGCCGAACACGACGCGCTGAAATGGGCCGACGGAGACGCGCTGAAGATGGCGAGCATCTACCTGTATCGCGAATCGGGCGGCAACCCCGCGACCGAGGCCGACTACAAATTCCCGGTCGCCGACATCATCGACGGCAAGCCGACCCTGGTGTTCCGCGCGGTAGCAAACGCGGCGTCACGCCTCGACTCGGCCGACATCTCCGATGCCGACCGCAAGCAGGTGAAACACCGGATCGGCGAGCTCTACCAGCAGGCAGCCGATGCCTTCGACGACCCGTCACTGCGACCGCCCTGGGACCGCTGACTCAGCGCAGTCCGCGAAAGAACGCGCGGATGTCGCCGACCAGCAGGTCCGGCACTTCCATCGCCGCGAAGTGGCCGCCGCGATCGAACTCCGACCAGTGCACGATGTCGGCGGCGGCGTAGCGCCGGATCGCGATGTCCTCGGCGAAGACCGCGACGCCGACGGGCGTGGTCAGCGGCGTGGTCTCCCTGGAGCGGACGTGGGTGGCCTCGTAGTACAGCGCGGCGGATGACCCCGCGGTGCCGGTGAGCCAGTACAGCATCACGTTGGTCAGCAGCCGATCCCGGTTCACCGCGTCCTCGGGCAGTCCCGCGGCCGGGAACGTCCACTCCTTGAACTTCTCCACGATCCACGCGAGCTGGCCGATCGGCGAATCGTGCAGGCCGTAGGCCAGGGTCTGCGGGCGTGATGCCTGGATCGTGAAGTAGCCGTTGCCCTCGCCCTTGAACCGGGCGAGGCGCTCCAGCCGGGCGAGCTCGGCGGGCGTCATCGTCGCCTTCTCGTCGTCGGAGACCGGGCCGAACGGGATGTAACCGAAGGTCGCGGCATTGACGTGCACGCCGATCACCTTGTCACCGCCCGCGCGCCCCACCTCCGGCGTGACGAACGCGCCCCAGTCACCGCCCTGTGCGCCGTAGCTGTCGTAACCGAGCCTGCTCATCAACTCGACCCACGCCTTGCCGATGCGCGCCGGATCCCAGCCCTCCTCGGCGACCGGACCGGAGAAGCCGAAGCCGGGCAGCGACGGGATCACCAGGTGGAAGGCGTCGGCCGGATCGCCGCCGTGGGCCGCGGGGTCGGTGAGCGGACCGATCACATCGAGGAACTCGACGACCGAACCCGGCCAACCGTGCGTGAGGATCAGCGGCGTGGCGTCGGGATTCGCCGAACGTACGTGCAGGAAATGGATGCGCTGGCCGTCGATCTCGGTGGTGAACTGCGCGAACTTGTTCAGTTCCGCCTCGGCCGCGCGCCAGTCGTAGGAGGTGCGCCAGTATTCGGCCAGCTCGCGCAGGTACGCGACCGGCACACCGCGACTCCACTCGGCGCCGGGCTGCTCGGCGGGCCAGCGCGCGTCGGTCAGCCTGGCCTGCAGACAGTCCAGCTCGGACTGCGGGATGTCGAGGTGAAACGGGATGATCTCGTTGCTCATGAGGACAACGTTATGACCACAAGCGGACACCTTCTGTCCTATAGAACTGGCAGAGTCGAATTCGTGAAAGAAACTTCGGCGCGGCTGCTTCGGCTGCTCTCGCTCCTGCAAACCCGGCGCGAATGGTCCGGCGACGAGCTCGCCGCGCGCCTGGACGTGAGCACCAGAACGGTGCGCCGCGATGTCGACAAGCTGCGCGCGCTGGACTACCCGGTCCGCGCGGTGAAGGGCATCGACGGTGGGTACCACCTCGAGGCGGGCGCGCAGCTACCGCCGTTGCAGCTCGACGACGAGGAAGCCGTCGCGATGGCGATCGCGCTGCGCACGGCGTCGATCAGCGGAGTGAGCGGCATCGGCGAGACCGCGCTCAGCGCGCTGGTCAAACTCGAGCAGGTGCTGCCCGCGCGATTGCGGCACCGGGTGCACGCCATGCAGGTCTCGAACGTCCAGACCCCCGGCCGGGCTCGCGTCGATGTCGATCCGGCGGTGTTGTCCGCCATCGCGGCCGCGTGCCGCGACCGTCAACGCCTGCGATTCGACTATCGCAGCGGCGACCGCGAATCACGTCGCGAGACCGAACCGCACGAACTCGTCACCTGGGGCCCACGCTGGTACCTCGTCGCCTGGGATATCGACCGCGACGACTGGCGCACCTTCCGCGTGGACAGAATGCAGCCCACCATCCCGGTGGGCCCGCGGTTTTCGCCGCGCGAGATCCCCGGTGGCAACGCGGCGCAACACGTGGCGAAAGGTGTCGCCCAACTCTGGCCCTACCGCGCCACCGTGCGGCTACACGTCCCCGCCGACTCCGAACAAGCGCGCTCGGCCGCCACCTACGGCACCATCGAACCGATCGACGCCGACACCTGCCGCCTGGAGATCGGCGCCGACAACCCGCGCGGCCTGACCTTCCTCCTCGGCGCCCTCGACACCGATTTCGACATCGAACGCGGCCCCGAACTGACCGAGCACCTACGCCGGATCGCCGCCCGCTACTCCCGCGCGATCAGCGCGGCGCCGGAGTAGCGCGGCGACGAAGCCGGGTCAGCCCGCGATGTCCAGCGCGGCCGCGTCGATCAGATCCACGACCGCGCCAGGCTGCGAGGCCAGCGAGGCATGGCTCGCGGCGAGTTCGATGGTCTTGCGCGGGTTCATCCGCGCGGCCATCCGCCGCTCGTTGTCGGGGTGGATCATCCGATCTTCGGTGGACACCTGGTACCAGGTGGGCTTCACCTTCCAGGCAGGCGCGGTCACCGAGTCACCGAACGTCGAGCCGAGTGGCGCCTTCTGCGTCACGGCCATCACCAGCGCTTCCTCGGAAGTCAGGTCCTGGCAGAAGCTTTCGTGGAACTTGTCCTGCGCGATCCACAGATAACCGTCGGAGTCCGGTGCGATGTTCGCGAACGCGGCGGGCGGCAACTGCTCGCTGATCGCACCGGGGCTCTCCCCCGCGTCGGGCGCGAAGGCCGCGACGTAGACCAGGCCCGCCACGTTGGGCAGATCGCCGGCTTCGGTGATCACCGCGCCACCGTAGGAGTGACCGACCAACAGCACCGGGCCGTCGATCTGCGCCACCATTTTCCTGGTGCGCTCGGCATCGTCGGCCAGCGAGGTGAGCGGGTTCTCGACCGCGTACTGCCCCGGATAACCGCGTCGGTTCAATTCCACGATCACCTTCGCCCAGTGCGCGGCGCCACCCCAGAATCCATGGACCAGAACGATTGTCGGCTTGGCAGCCATTGCGAGGCCTCTCTCTCGGTCGGATTTCTCGCCCGCCGGATCGGCCCGATACCGCGGAGCCGATTGACGCGACGAGCACCATTGACGATATTTGGATGATGAGGCAAATACCATGACCGAAGACCCGGTATATTTTGCCGATCAACCGATCGCCGGTGACCCCCTCGCGCGAGACACCACCCTCGACGCCCTGTCGGACATCCTGCACACCGTCCGGCTGCGCGGCGATCGGCTCATCCGCTGCGCACCCCCGGCACCCTTCTCGATCGGGATGCCCGGCGGCATCCGGCTGCTGCACATCGCCGAACGCGGGGACCTCGAGCTCCGCGTGGGCGACCGGTCCTACACCCTGCGTGACGGCGATATGGCGCTGCTCGCGCGCGGCGACCCGCACGTGATCTCCGTGGGCACACCCTCGGTGCCCGCGCGCGGGCTCACCGCCGCCGACAGCGTCCGCCGCGTCACCGAACTCGCCGATCCGGCGGCGCCACGCTGGGTCACCGGCACCTTCGGCGTCGAGGAGGCTATCGCCGATCCACTGCTGTCGGTCCTGCCGCCGGTGGTACTGATCCGGGCGGGAGGCGACGACCGTGATTGGCTGACGCCGAGTCTGCACCTGCTCGTCGTCGAGATCACCGACGCCAGACCAGGTGCCGCAGTGATGATCTCGCGCATCCTGGACCTACTGTTCATCCACGCGCTGCGGGCCTGGTCCGCCGACGACACGACCGCGCCCGGATGGCTCACCGCCGCCCTCGACCCCGCCCTCGGTCCGGTACTCACCAGGATCCACAACAATCCGGACCGCGCGTGGCCGATCGCCGAACTCGCGGCCGAGGCCGCGATGTCGCGGTCCACGTTCACCGATCGGTTCACCCGGCTGCTCGGGCAGTCACCCGGCGCCTACGTCACCGACCGGCGCCTCGAACACGCGGCCCGCCTTCTCGGCTCGACGGCCGAACCGGTCGGCCGGATCGCCGGCGCCGTCGGCTATCACTCGGAAGCCGCGTTCAACCGCGCTTTCCACCGCCGGTTCGGCATGCCACCGCTGCGGTGGCGCAAACGCGGTCATCCGAAGACCGCGCCATAGACAACGACGGCGCACCCGAACAGGTGCGCCGTCGTTCACAGTACTGGTGCGCTCAGAACTCCCAGTCCTCGTCTTCGGTGTTGATCGCCTTACCGATGACGTAGCTGGAACCCGAACCCGAGAAGAAGTCGTGGTTCTCGTCGGCGTTGGGCGACAGGGCCGACAGGATCGCCGGGTTCACCTCGCACTCGTCCTTCGGGAACAGGCCCTCGTAGCCGAGGTTCATCAGCGCCTTGTTGGCGTTGTAGCGCAGGAACTTCTTGACGTCCTCGGTGAGGCCGACCTCGTCGTAGAGGTCCTGGGTGTAGTCGACCTCGTTGTCGTAGAGCTCGAAGAGCAGCTCGAACGTGTAGTTCTTGAGCTCGTCGCGCTCGGCCTGGGAGACCAGCTCGAGGCCCTTCTGGTACTTGTAGCCGATGTAGTACCCGTGCACGGCCTCGTCGCGAATGATCAACCGGATCATGTCGGCGGTGTTGGTGAGCTTGGCCCGCGAGGACCAGTGCATCGGCAGGTAGAAGCCGGAGTAGAACAGGAAGCTCTCCAGCAGCGTGGAGGCCACCTTGCGCTTGAGCGGGTCGTCGCCGTTGTAGTAGCCCAGGACGATCTCCGCCTTGCGCTGCAGGTTGCGGTTCTCCTCCGACCAGCGGAAGGCCTCGTCGATCTCCTTGGTGGAGCACAGGGTGGAGAAGATCGAGCTGTAGCTCTTGGCGTGCACCGACTCCATGAACGCGATGTTGGTGTACACCGCCTGCTCGTGCGGGGTGATCGCGTCGGGGATCAGCGAGACCGCGCCGACGGTGCCCTGGATGGTGTCGAGCAGCGTCAGGCCGGTGAAGACCCGCATCGTGAGCTGCTTCTCGTCGGGCGTGAGGGTGTTCCAGGACGGGATGTCGTTGGACACCGGGACCTTCTCGGGCAACCAGAAGTTGCCGGTCAGCCGATCCCAGACCTCGGCATCCTTCTCATCGGGCACCCGATTCCAATTGATGGCCGACGCCCGATCGATGAGCTTCATTCCGCCTCCACACCTTTCCGCCAGACCTGTTGACCCGCACCCGCCGCCGTGCGCGAAGCCCTTCACCCACAAACACTACTCGTAGTGGGTGACAACCTCGGGGAGCACTACAGCTTGTGTTGCGGCGCGCGGAACTCGACCCGACCGGCCGAACACCCACACCACACACGCGGCCCCCATTGTGCGGCACGATCGCGAACTCACCACCATCGCATCGCCAGTGATTCGCCACATGTGTGCCGACACCCGCTGCACCGGTGAGCGCCGCCACTGCCCGGCGCACCCTGGCCCGGTGCGGATACGGGGCGCCGATTCCGGCACACTGGGCATTCGACAGGGCTCGAACGTGAGCCGGAGGGAGGCGGGAGTCGTCCCGCGCGAGGGGGATTGTCGATGCTGTGGCGTCGTTGCGCGGTGGCCGCCGCTGTCATGATCGGGCTCACCGCCTGCCAGGAGGAGCTGCCCGGGCACCGGCCGGTCACCCCGATCGAGGCGGCGTCCGCGATGCCCACGTACTGGAAGACGACGCCGACCTCCGACGATCAGCGCCTCGAACTGCTGCGCCGGCTGCGCGCGATCGACCCGTGTGCGCTCATCCCCCGGACCGACCTGGCGAAGATCGGCACCTTGCTCGCGGTCGAGAACGACGGCCCGAACAAGTGCGAAGCGACGTTCGACTCCACCGAGAGCGGCAAGGGCACCTCGGTCAGCTGGGCGATCGGTGTCGCGCCGACCGGGTACGGCTGGGGACAGTCCCGGCGCGAGGAGGTCGACGGCATCACCGTCGGCGTTCTGCGCGATCTCGACAACGGCCCCCAGGTCGAAGGACAGCTCGACCGAAGTTGTCTCGCCACCGCGGCTTTCGCCAATACGACCACGCTCCCGGTCCACGTGCGAACACCACTGGGCACCGAACCGTGCCCGGCCGCCCAGTCCGCACTGGCCCGCGCGATGGGCGGACTCGCCGCCGAACCAGCACAGGGCACGTCCCCGGACACCCCGCGGACCGCACTGCACGGCAAGGACCCGTGCGAGGTCGCCACCGCGCTCGACACTGCGGTCACTGTCCTCGACCTACGGATATGGTCCTGCCAGTTCACTTTCCGAGGTGCGGCCATCGATGTGGACTACGGCTACGAGGCGCGCGGCTACGCGGACACCGGCAAGTCCCTCTTCACCGTCAACGGCCACACAGGGTACGGCCCCAGCGACGACACGAGCGAATACGCCTCGTACACAGCGATAGTCGGCCCCAGCCTGCCCGGTCCCGGATCCGAGCTGATGGGCCCCGCCGTCCCCACCATCCGGGTCTTCGGCACGGACCGTGCCGCCCTCGAATCCGTCCTCCGTTCGACCACCGAACTCTTCCCCGCCACCTGACCGGACAAGGAGAACCCCTGTGCGACAGCTCATCCTGATCGCCACCGCAGTGCTGACGATGGTCGCCTGCGGAAGCGAACCCGCACCGGACTCCATGCCCGAGGGTGGATTCTGGTCCACCGCAGCGGTTTCCGATCAGGAGAAGGTCGCGGTTCTGCGCAAGGTCAGGGCGATCGATGTGTGCGCGCTGCTCCCCCGCGTGGCACTGGGCACCCTCGGCACCGTGCGCGACATCGAGAACGTGCATCCGAATCAGTGCCGGCTCAGTATCGCCGTGCCGGGTCATCTCACCGGCATCGACGCGACCTGGAGTACCGGGGTGATGTTCGAGGGCGAACCGAGCATGGACGGTCCGGTGGACGAGGAGTCGATGGGCGACGTGCGGGTGCTGTTCAACGACGAGCCCGCCGCGTCGGATGATCCGCAGGTGCGCGGGGCCTGTCAGGCGTGGGCGCGGTTCGTGGCGGGCGCCGACCTGTCCTTCAGCGTGCGGGCGCCGCAGGACGCGTGCGCGACGGCGAAGACGCTGGTGCGGATCGCGTTGACCGAATGGCGCGAGGAGCCACCCCAGGGTTCCTCGCCGGATTCGGATCGGGCGGTGATCACCGGAGCCGATCCGTGCGCGGTCGCGCCGCTGCTCGGCGTTCGGGTGCCGGTGGCCGATCAGCGCGTCACCACGTGCAAGATGAGCGTCGACGGGCACGACGCGATCGTCACCTTCGACTACAACGAGGAACGCTCGATCATCGACGACACCCCGGCCTTCACCGTGGGCTCGCGCCAGGTGTACCGATTCGATACGGCCCAGGCCGACATGGCGTCGCTGTCGGCCGTCGTCGGTCCCGGACTCGCACCGGGACCGACCGACGCCCTGCTCGGTCGGCGCGTGCCGACGGTCTCGGTCACCGCCCACTCGACGATCGCGGAGAAGGTCATGCGCGAAACCTTGCCGTTGGTTCGCTGACACCTGAGCGCCGGTGCGATGACGACAACGTTCTGAGAACGACCTGGCGCGATGTTTGCACGAGAGTTGCCGTCACGGGCAGACTCGGTGGTCGGGCGCGGGTCCGGGCCCGTATCTGTCGAGGACAGGGGTGCCGATGGATCGCAGGATGGCGCTGGCCGCTGCCGCGTTGCTCGTGTGCGCCGGATGCGGAAGTGACGACGCGGGCAACCCACCCGATTACGGGGAGCTGCCGCCGCCGCCCGCACCGGTGATGCCCGCCCAGCCTCCCGAGTTCTGGTCGAAGGTCCCCCAGGATTTCGCCCAGCGAGCCGAGGTCGCCCAGGCGACCCGCCAGGTCGATGTCTGCGCGCTGCTTCCGCGCGACACGCTGGCACGGCTCGGCGAGGTCAAGAGCGTGACCGTCGGCCTGGATTCGTGCCGGGCCATCATCGGCAGCGACAAAGCCGGTGAGGGCTCGACCCTGACCTGGCACGCCACCCTGCTGAGCAGCCTGTCGGCCGGCGGCCGGGGCACCACGCGGCAGATCGGCGACGCGAACGTCCGCACGGTCCCCGACCGCGATACGGGTGAACCGCGCGCCTGCGGCGTGACCGCCCAGTTCCCGTCGAGCGCGGCCTTCTATCTCGGCCTTTCCACACCGGGCAAGAACCCGTGCGCGGTCGCCGACGAACTCGTGCCCGGCATGATCGAGCGCTGGCGTCAGTCGCCGAAACAGGGCACCTCCCCCGACACCGCGCCGACGGTGCTGCTCGGCGCGGATCCGTGCACGGTCCGGGGCAGACTGGCCGGCGCCGTCCCCGACGACGAACAGCGACTCACTCAGTGCCTGTTCGGTTATCGCGGCGAGAAGATCACCGT
Organism: Nocardia sp. NPDC055165; assembly: GCF_053606985.1. Taxonomy (NCBI): domain Bacteria; kingdom Bacillati; phylum Actinomycetota; class Actinomycetes; order Mycobacteriales; family Nocardiaceae; genus Nocardia; species Nocardia sp. NPDC055165. Next base: position 246,066 of record NZ_JBSGSS010000007.1, on the reverse strand, counting down.
GAGCTACGAGTACCGCGTGCCCGAGTATCTCGCCGCCAACAGCACCGAGGACCACATCAACGGCCGCACCGTGCACCGCTCGGTCTCGGTGTACGACAGCTCGATCCCGATCTACACCGCGGCCGTCGGCCCGGAACTGCCCGCCGAATCCACCGTTTTCGGCAGGCGCATCCCCGTGGTCGAGGTGGTCGCCGCCACCGACGACGTCGCGAAAGACGTCATGGCACAGGCGCTCACACTCTTTCCGCAGCGTTAGATCCCCAGCACGAGCTTCGCGGTCGTGAAGTAGATGATCAGCCCGGTCGCATCGACCAGGGTGGTCACCATCGGCGCCGACACGACCGCGGGGTCGATCCGGAACTTCTTGGCCAGCAACGGCATCGTGCCGCCGATGGTCGCCGCCCAGCCGCAGATGACCACCAACGTGATGGCCACGACGATGGCGATCTTCGGCCCCACGAACACCGTGCCGATCAGCAGTCCGGCCGCGGCCAGCATGCTGCCGAGCACCAGCCCGACCCGGCATTCGCGCCAGATCACCTTGAACAGATCCGAGACCCGCACCTCGCCGACGGCCAGCGCGCGCACGCACGCCGTCGCCGCCTGCGCACCCGCGTTGCCGCCCGCGCCGATCAGCAACGGGATGAACAGCGCCAGGCTCGCGGCCTGTTCGAGCGTCGTGGCGAACATGTCGGTGACACTCACGGTCAGGGTCGCCGCGAACAGCAGCAGCATCAACCACAGCGCCCGATACCGCGCCAGCTGGAACACCTTGGCGGCCATGTAGTGGCCCTCCCACGGCGCCGAACCGGCCTGCTTGGCGACGTCCTCGCTGTCGGCGGCCTCGAGCACCTCCATCGCGTCGTCGATGGTGAGCAGCCCGACCACCCGGTCCTCGCTGTCGACGACCACCAGGTTGATGAGGTTGGTGGAACTCATCAGCCGGGCGGCCTTCTCCGCGGCATCGGTGGCCCGCACGAACGGCGGCTCGGTGACGACGAGCTCGGACACCATCGCGTCCGGCGCGTGCAGCACCAGCTCGCGCAGTTCGACGATGCCGGTGAGGCGGCGGCCGCGATCGACCACGGGCAGCGTGTAGACCGTTTCGGCGTTGGCGCCCTTGGCGCGCACACAACCCAGCGCCTGCGCGACGGTCAGATTGTCCGGCAGCGCAACGACTTCCGGCGTCATGTACAGCCCGACCGAGCCCTCGGGGTAGCCGAGCAGCGTGGCGGTCATCCGGCGCTCGCGCGGGCTCAGCCCGGCGAGGACCTTCTTGGCGACCTTGGCGGGCGCTTCGTGCAGCATGCGGGCGCGGTCGTCGGGGTCCATCGCCTCGACGAGATCGCGAAAGCTCTTCTCGCGCAGGCCCTGCAGGATCTGCTGCTGGTCGACCGGCTCCAGCTCCTCGAACACGCTGAGCGCGCGCTCCTTGTCGAGCAGCCGGAACACGACACCGGCCTGCACGGCGTCCATGCGGGCCAGCGCGTCGGCGATGACGTGCGGCGGACGGTTGTCGAGCCAGTCCAGGCCGCCACAGACCCGGTGGGTCTCGACGATGTCGCGCACCGATTCGGACAGGATCGCGAGCGCCTCGGTGACAGCGTGGTCTTCCACCGCCGCGCGGCGTGGTGAAACCACTTCGGGCACAACGGTTTCGGTGGGCACATGACGGGTGGTGACGAGATCGACGTTCGACATGATCGAGTCCTCTGGCGTGACAGCGCGCACGCCTGCGGCACGGACAGCTACAGGATGCGCGAGAAGTGGAACGAGTGACGGTGGTTCACACCGCGGGGCGTCCACCACCGAGGCCGGCACGCACAGACCGGACCGAGCAGGTCAGGATCGGCAGTACGAGGACGAAGGGGTGACGCCGCGCGGCCTTCGACTGGGAGGTTCGTTGCGCATTGCAACCCCACCTCCTCGCAGTCGCCGCGGGTGATCGCTCCGCGGATCGCTTGGAGTACCCACTCGGGCACACCCTTCCACTGATGAGACTACATGCGAGGGCCGATCGTTTCACCTTCAGCTCGCGTACCACTGGTCACAGTGATACCGATCACACCACCGAGGGCAGCCCCGCGATGACCGTGTCGACGGCCTGTTCGGCGAGCGGCCACAGTTCGGCGCGGTCCAGGTGCCGCAACGGCCCGCGCAACGCCAGTTCCGCGAATCCGTGCACGGTGGACCAGCAACTCCAGGTCGCACCCGCACGCGCCGCCGGAGCGAGCTCGCCGATGTGCACCATCATGTCGAGCGCGTCGGCGAGGGCGAGGTAGGCGGGCGAGTCGACGACCGACTCGGGCGAGGTGTCACCGGCACCGAAGAACGCGACCGCGAACCAGCCGGGCTCGAGCAGCGCGAACCCGATATAGCCGAGACCGACCGCGCGCAGGCTCGCACGACCGGTCGCGGGGCCGCGCTCCATCCCCTCGGCCATCCTGGACTCGATCGCGGCCGAGACCGCGCGCAGCAGGGCGAGCCGGTCGGGAAAGTGCCGGTAGGCGGCGTTCGGCGTGACGCCGACCTGGCGGGTGACCGCACGGATGGTCAAGGCGCCGGGGCCGCCGGCCCTGGTGAGTTCCAGCCCGGCCTCGACCAAGGCCGCCGCGAGGTCACCGTGGTGATAGGCCAACTCTTGAAGCCCCTTTCGCCGGAGTGTACGGTGTGAACATATCAAATGTGCACGCCGTACACATTGAAGGGTGGCTCACCATGACCGCATTGCCCACCATCGTCGATCAGGCCGTCTGGCAGGCCGAACTCGATCAGCTCCGGATCCGGGAGAAGGCCGCGACCCGCGAACTCGACGCCGTCGCCGCCCAGCGCCGGCGCATGCCCGCCGTCCGCCTGCCCGACTACACGCTCACAGCCGAAGACGGCAGCGGCGTTTCACTCGCCGAGGTCTTCGACGGACACTCGCAACTGATCACCTACCACCACATGTGGACACCGGGGAACACCTGGCAGTGCCCCGGCTGCACCGGCCTCACCGCGCAGTACGCACGACTGGACTTCCTCGACGGCTACGACGCGCGATTCGTCATCGTGACGCAGGGGCCGATGGACGAGGCACTCGCCTACAAGAAGCGCGTCGGCAACGCGATGACCTGGTATTCGACCGCCGACAGCCCGTTCGGCGCCGACATGGGCGCGGGCCCCGGCGCGGGTTTCGCCGTGAACACTTTCCTGCGCGACGGCGACACCGTCTACCGCAGCTGGCACACCGACGGCCGCGGCACCGAACAACTCGCCTACACCTTCGGCCTCATCGACGCGCTCCCCTACGGCCGCCAGGAGGAATGGCAGGACAGCCCAGCGGGCTGGCCGCAATCACCGACCTACAGCGGGTGGCCGAGCAGCAAGGACATCGCCGCGTCCTACGGCGATCCGAGCGTCTGACCTGCGAGATCCGCGCCGACCGCACGCTCGACCGCGGGCCAGTCGGGCGTGTGGGTCAGCCACGACGGGATCGGCCCGGTCTGCGCGCCGAACAGGTACAGCCGGGGCACCAGATCGCGCAGGGTCGCGTGCACTTCGAGCCGGTCGTCGATCATGTGCGTGATGCCGAGTTCGGCGCAGTGCGGCGCCTTGCCCGCGCGAGTTCTGCAGAAGCGCAAGTGTTCTCGGGCAATGCCGGTGCGGGCGGCGAAGTCGTGATGGTCGAGCCATTGCCTGGTGCGCTGTTCGATGCGCGGACCGCATTTCGAGATCACCCAGGCGTTGCCGTCGAAGCGGCTCACCAGCCGGTTGAGCACCGCGAACGCGTCGGGACCGGGTGGAGTGCTCATTGCTTCGTCGAAGCCGCCCGACAGGAATACGGTGTCCGCGGCGCCCGGTGTGAGCGCGGCCCCCTGAATCACTCGGCCGAAGTCGACGCCGAGGCGGGGTAGCGAAATATTGTTCATACGTCTGCAAGCATGCCCGGGTTTTCCCCGCGTGCCAACTGATTTTCGGCGCATAACGGCCGGTCCAGGGTTCAGCGCGGTGCGCGCACAATAGTTGCCTGAGCGCGCAGAAGTGGAACAGTGGATCTCGACAGCCGCGGCGTGTGGCGCGCCGCTCGAGTTCCATTCACTCCAGGAGAAAACCTGTGCGCTTCGGCATCTTCGTTCCCCAGGGCTGGCGGCTAGATCTGGTCGGTATCGAACCGGCCGACCAGTGGTCGGTGATGCGCGAACTGGCCCAGCGGTTCGACGCGGGCTCCGACTGGGAGTCGATCTGGGTCTACGACCACTTCCACACCACGCCCGTTCCCACCGACGAAGCCACCCACGAGGCGTGGACGTTGATGGCGGCGTTCGCGGCCACCACCTCCCGGGTGCGGCTGGGCCAGATGTGTACTGCCATGAGCTACCGCAACCCCGCCTACCTCGCCAAGGTGGCCGCCACCGTCGATCTCATCTCGGGTGGCCGGGTGGAGATGGGCATCGGCGGCGGCTGGTACGAACACGAGTGGCGCGCTTACGGTTACGGCTTCCCGTCCGCCGGTGAGCGCCTCGGCCGCCTCGACGAAGGTGTCCAGATCTTCCGCGAGGCGTGGAAGACCGGCCGAGCGACCCTGGACGGCAAGTACTACCAGGTCGACGACGCCATCGTGCACCCACGACCGTTGCAGGAGAACGGGATTCCGATCTGGATCGCCGGTGGCGGCGAGAAGAAGACCCTGCGCATCGCCGCCAAATACGCTGACTACACCAACTTCAGCGGCGACCCCGACGAGTTCGCCCGCAAGTCCGACATCCTGCGCCAGCACTGCGAAGAGGTCGGCACCGATTTCTCCGCCATCACCCGCAGCTCGAACTTCAACGCCATTGTGGGTACCACCGAAACCGAAGTGCAGGAACGACTCTCGACCATCGTCGACCGCTTCACTCCCTTCCTCGGCGCCGATGAGGCGAAAGCCCGTGTGCACGAACAGTTCGCGACCAGCGCGGCGGTCGGCACCCCGGAACAAATCGTCGAACGCCTCACGAAGGTGAAGAACCTCGGCCTCGCCTACACCATCGTCAACTTCCCGGAAGCCGCCTACGACACCTCCGGCATCGAACTCTTCGAACGCGAGGTGATCCCGGCATTGGCGTAATCCACGGCCGGTCATAAGCGTCGCCACCTACCTTTTCGTCCATGAGCGACCCGGTGACCGTGCGGAACGAGGCGAAGGTTCTCGCCGCCGGATACGAGCGAGATGTTGACGGCCGACTGATCTTCGTTCCCGCGGTCCCCGACAAGCCGGAGTCGAAACCCGAGTTCCCGCTGCTCGCGACGAACACACACGGCAGCTCCACCTGGATGTGGCTCGCGTTCCCCATCGACATGGCACTGCACCTCGCGATCGGCGCCGCTGTCTGGTTCGTGTTCCCGACCCCCGTGGCCTTCGCGTACGGCGCCCTGGCCTGGCTGGCCGCCTCGTTCATCCACCGGACCTTCGTCCAGCGCCTCACCCGAACAACGCTCGGCAAGTCGCTGTTCGGCCTTCGAATCCGCTACGCCGACGGCACCTACCCCACCCTCGGCCGCCTCGTCAAAGAATGGTTTCGCGGCGTCGGTTGCACCATCGAACTCTGCTGCTCGTTCGGCTGAACCCAGTCGGACTCGGCTCAGGTCGGGAAGGTCGGAATGATCGAATCGCCCATGTGGCGCAGGGTGGCGCAGGCATCGGCGGTCTGCTGGGTGGGGTTGTTCACCACGACCATGCGGATGACGCCTTGGGACGCGGCGAAGAGGATGTCGCAGGAGGTAGGGGTGTCGCCGAGGCGACGGCCGGCGCGGCCCGCGACCGTGTAGTCGGTGAAAGGTGTCGGACCTGCTTCCTTCTCGAACTCCGCGAGAGTTCGCGAGGTCGAGAACACCCTCAGGTAGGCGGTGGCGCCGGTCCATTCGCAGGTCTGCCAACCGGCGGACACCGCACCTGCCGCCACCTTCGTCGCGGGGTCGACACCGGCCTTCTGTAGTGCGTCCGCGGTGACTCCGGTGCACGGCTCGAACAATGCCTTCGGTTGCGCGGCCTCGGGCTCCGCGCTCGAGCATCCGACGAGCGTCGCCAACGCCAATCCCCCGGTCACTACCGCCATGAGCGCGCGCTTCATCCGTTCCCTCTCACCGTGCATCGCAAAACGCGGCCACGTTAACAAGGCTCGCAACCTCACCGAGCGATCGTTCGACAAGACTTGGTCCGGTCACCACCTCGCTCACACCACGACTGTGACGAACACCCACACCCCGCACCGGCCACAGGCCGAGGGTTACCCCCGTTCACTGCCGGCGTGCTCCGACAGCGGATCTGCGATAGCCCAGCCCGCGGCCAGCAGCTCGTCGATAGCGGCGGCCAGGCAGATCGGGCATCGAACACGAAGCGATTCAGGCTCTTTCATGATTGTGGCCTTGACCACATCATGGCGGTCCGGCTATGTTCTCTCGCCAACAGACTTGGACATTCGTTCAGTTGAACGAGCGTCCACCTGGGGATCGAGGACGCAGATGATGAGGACGATGAGGCGGCCGGTGCGCTGGATGACGGCGCTCGCACTCGCAGCCGGGCTGGCTGTGAGCAGCGCCCCGGTGACCGCCGACCCCGCGAGACCGCTGACGCCCCTGCGGGCACAGGGGTCCGCGTTGATCGACGGGTACGGACGCACCGTGCTGCTCCACGGGGTGAACACCGTCGACAAGGACGCGCCCTACCTGCAACCCGGTGACGGATTCACCCTTACCGACGAAGCGGCGGCGACACTGGCTCGGCACGGGTTCACCACAGTCCGGCTCGGGGTCTCGTTCGACGGGCTGATGCCGACAGCGGGTGTTGTCGATACCGCCTACCTAGACCGGGTCGAGAATGTCGTGGATACCCTTGCCGCGCACGGCATCTACACGTTGCTCGACAATCACCAGGACGGATTGTCGAAGATCTGGAACGGCAACGGGTTTCCCGAATGGACGATCCGCGCCCGGCCCGCGGACGGTGAGCCGAATCCCGGATTCCCGCTGTACTACCTGATGCCGAGCATGAATGCCGGGTGGGACGAGGTGTGGAACAACACCTACGGGGTGCTGAACCATCTGGGGGCGGCCCTGGGCGCGCTCGCCGAGCGGATGACCGGGCGCGCGAGCGTGCTCGGGATCGAGTTGCTCAACGAACCGTGGCCCGGCTCAGCGTTTCTCACCTGCTATCCCGACGGCTGCCCCGACTTCGACGTGAAATATCAACGGGCGCTGCAACAGCTGACCGATGCGGTGCGGGCACGCAATGCCACGGTGCCGGTGTTCTGGGAACCGAATGTCACCTGGAACGAGACCATGCCCAGCCACCTGGGCAAGAATCCACCGATCACCAGCCCGAACATCGTTTTCTCCCCGCACGATTACTGCATTCCCAGCCAGCTCGCGATCTACCTCGGCCTGCCCGAGGAGCTGCGCGCCCTGTGCCCGCCGCAGCAGGACCGGACCTGGTCGAACATCGACGCGTTCGCCGACCGCACCGACATCCCCACCATGGTCACCGAATTCGGCGACGGCGATCCGACCGTGTTGCGCAACAACACCACCCGGGCCGACGAACGGTTCGTCGGCTGGCACTACTGGCATTACAGCGCCCGCGACGGTGATCCTTTCCGCGGTGAACTCGGGCGCGAACTGGTCCGCACCTATCCACAAGCCACCGCGGGAATTCCCGATGGCATGGTCTTCGACTCCAGCACAGGCGATTTCGCGTATCGGTACCGGCCTCGCCAGGCCTCGGCGCCGACCGAGATCTACGTCTCGGATCTGTTCCATCCGGACGGCTACGAGGTGCAGGTCACCGGCGGCCGGGTCACCTCGGCGCCCGGCGCGCGCATCGTCACCGTGGAAGCCGACGGCACCGACCCGGTCACCGTTCGCATCCACCGCCCTGGCTCGGCGGGAGCGGATCTTCCCTCCGGCGGTGGCACCGGCTCGGCCTCCGGATTCCCCTGGCTGTCATCGGGATCCGCGGGCTGACACCGGCGGTGATCAGGTCGGCAAGGTCGGCACCGGGTGCTTGTTAAGCGGTGTCGACCACGCTGACCTCCATGAGCAACGCAGCACCGTCCCGGCACGCGACGCGGGAGCGCGGATACGAACGTGACGCCGAGCCGATGTTCGTCACATCCGAAACGCGGGAGCGCTCGACAGACGAATTCCCCCTCACCGGACGCACTTCCAGCGGCGACGAGACCGGCGTGATCCCCGCGTTCCTCATCGATATGACGCTGCACGCCGCGATCGGCGCCACCGCCTGGTACCTCGCACCCGGCCCGACAGCCGTCCTGTACGGCCTCCTCGCCTGGCTGAGCGCGTCCTTCCTGCACCGCACGGTCATCCAGCACCTCACCCGGACAACGATCGGCAAGTGCCGGTACGGACTCCGACTGCGCTACGCCGACGGCACCTACCCATCGACCTGGCAGCTCACCGTCCAGTGGTTCCGCGGCGGCTGGTCCTGCTTCGACCTCTTCAGCACTACCGACTGACACCAGGGACCGGATCGGCTCGCGACAAAGAATTTGGATGGCCTGACCCATCTGCTGGCAGCGAGGGTTCAGCTATCGGCATCCGGTTTGGGATCGTCGCGCGTCGCAAGATCCTCAACGCAATACGCACAAGATTCTTTGAACACAGCCTTGTTCGTGTGATAGCGAGTGTGTGCGTTACGTCTGCTAGAGGGCATTGGCCGCCCCTTCCGAACAGCAGACATCTTCGCTCGAGTCTCGGCGCTGGCTGTCCGCCCGTAGTTCGGGTTTCCCGCGCCGGTTCTCGTCTCCGAAAGGCGCAGACGCGATTGCTCCGACATCACACGGCCGAATCCAGGGTGTTCTGGGCCGAACTTCCCATAGTTCGGATTGGCTTCGCCTTCGTATGTGCCTTTGCGTTCGAGCGACCATTTCTCTCGCTGTGAAGCCGAGTGAGTGCGCCCGTGAAATGGATTCTCTTCGCCGTACCGACTCACACCGGGCCGACCAGTCGACCGGATCCGCCGCCTCCCGCATTTCCGCAGTCCAGACCACCCCATCAGGCCCGAGTCCGCCATCAGCCAGGTTGAGTAGCGGCTGGCCTTCCTTACGAAGGTACGCGATCCAATCGATCTCAGCCCGACCGAGCTTCTTCAGGCCCCATACCCAATCCAGGACATCCGCTATCACCTCGTCGCGGTCCTGTTTTCGCAGCCAGTCATAGAACGGGGTCTTTCGACCAGTGCTGGCGACCTTGAAGTGCTGACGGAGTCGCACATGCTCCGACTTTGTTGTCAGCCCTACGTAGCGGTAGTCGAACTCGGCGCGGAGGCGAACTCCGTAGATCACACCAGCAGTTGCCGTGCCCATCTGACCTCCGCGCCGAGTTTGCTAACGAGGAATTACAGCATGCAGCTGACGCAATTCTCTATTTCAGTCCCTTGCAAGGCCATTTGGCGCAATCGGATGTAGTAGAGCGTCTTGATTCCCTTGCGCCAGGCGTAGATCTGGGCTTTGTTGATGTCGCGGGTGGTTGCAGTGTCTTTGAAGAACAGGGTTAATGACAAGCCCTGGTCCACGTGCTGCGTGGCCGCGGCGTAGGTGTCGATGATTTTTTCGTAGCCGATTTCATATGCGTCAGCGAAGTACTCGAGATTGTCGTTGTCCAGGTAAGGGGCCGGGTAGTAGACGCGGCCGATCTTGCCTTCCTTACGGATCTCGATCTTCGACGCCACCGGGTGGATCGAGCTGGTCGAGTGGTTGATGTAGGAGATCGAACCGGTCGGCGGCACGGCCTGCAGGTTCTGGTTGTAGATGCCGTATTCCTGCACCGAGGCCTTGAGCAGACGCCAGTCGTCCTGGGTGGGGATGCGCACGCCGGCGTCGGCGAACATCTGAGCCACCTTGTCGGTCTTGGGTTCCCATGCCTGGTCGGTGTACTTGTCGAAGTACTCGCCGCTGGCGTACTTGGAGTCGGCGAACCCACCGAACGCGGAGCCGCGCTCCTTGGCGATCAGGTTCGAGGCCCGAATCGCGTGGTAGACCACGGTGTAGAAGTAGATGTTGGTGAAGTCCACACCTTCTTCGGAGCCGTAGTGGACCCGCTCACGCGCCAGGTATCCGTGCAGGTTCATCTGACCGAGGCCGATGGCGTGGGACTCGTTGTTGCCCTGCTCGATCGAGGGCACCGAGAAGATGTGGGTCTGATCCGAGACGGCGGTGAGCGCGCGGATCGAGGTCTCGATCGTCTGACCGAAGTCGGGCGAATCCATCGCCTTGGCGATGTTGAGCGAACCCAGGTTGCACGAGATGTCCTTGCCCACCTTGGAATACGACAGATCATCGTTGAATTCCGAGGGGGTGGAGACCTGCAGGATCTCCGAGCACAGGTTCGAGTGGGTGATCTTGCCCTTGATCGGGTTGGCCCGGTTCACCGTGTCCTCGAACATGATGTAGGGGTAGCCCGACTCGAACTGCAGCTCGGCGATGGTCTGGAAGAACTCGCGCGCCTTGATCTTCGACTTGCGGATGCGCTTGTCGTCGACCATCTCGTAGTACTTCTCGGTGACGTTCACATCGGCGAACGGCACACCGTAGATACGCTCGACGTCATAGGGCGAGAACAGGTACATGTCCTCGTTCTTCTTCGCCAGCTCGAAGGTGATGTCGGGGATCACCACACCGAGCGAGAGCGTCTTGATACGGATCTTCTCGTCCGCGTTTTCGCGCTTGGTGTCGAGGAAACGGTAGATGTCGGGGTGGTGCGCGTGCAGGTACACCGCGCCCGCGCCCTGACGCGCACCCAGCTGGTTCGCGTAGGAGAAGGAGTCCTCCAGCAGCTTCATGATCGGGATGACACCCGAGCTCTGGTTCTCGATCTTCTTGATCGGGGCACCGTGCTCACGAATGTTGCTGAGCAGCAGCGCGACACCGCCACCGCGCTTGGACAGCTGCAGCGCGGAGTTGATGGAGCGCCCGATGGACTCCATGTTGTCCTCGATACGCAGCAGGAAGCAGGACACGGGCTCGCCGCGCTGCTTCTTGCCGGAGTTGAGGAAGGTGGGGGTGGCGGGCTGGAACCGGCCGTCGATGATCTCGTCGACCAGGTTGCTCGCCAGCACCTCGTCGCCGGCGGCCAGCGTCAGCGCGACCATGCAGACGCGATCCTCGAAACGCTCCAGGTAGCGCTTACCGTCGAAGGTCTTGAGCGTGTACGAGGTGTAGTACTTGAACGCGCCGAGGAAGGTGGGGAACCGGAACTTCTTGGCGTAGGCCTGCTGGAACAGCTGCTTGACGAAGGGTCGACCGTACTGGTCGAGCACCTCGGGCTCGTAGTAGTTCTCCTTGACCAGGTAGTCCAGCTTCTCGTCCAGGTTGTGGAAGAAGACGGTGTTCTGGTTCACGTGCTGCAGGAAGTACTGGTGCGCGGCCTCGCGATCCTTGTCGAACTGGATCTCGCCGTTGGGGCCGTACAGGTTCAGCATCGCGTTGAGGGCGTGGTAGTCGAGCACCTCGCCCGCCTCGCCGCGCACCGCCGACTGCTCTAGGCGTGCTGACTTGCCTGCCGGTGCTGTGGTTGCTGTTGCCAAAACAATCCCAATCCCTCTCGGACGCGCGCGACGTCCTCAGCGGTTCCCATGAGTTCGAAGCGATACAGATACGGCACCCCGCATTTTTGCGAGATGATGTCTCCTGCAACGCAATAGGTATCGCCGAAGTTCGTGTTGCCGGCCGCGATCACCCCGCGCAGCAGCGCGCGGTTGTGTGGGTCGTTGAGGAACTTGGCGACTTGCCGTGGAACGAGGTCCTTGTCGGGACGTTGTCCGCCCATGACGTGCCGACCACCACCGTAGGTGGGGGTGATCAGCACGTAGGGTTCGTCGATCCGCGGCGATTCAGCGGTGGTGTGTAGCGGAAGTCGAGTTGCCGGGAGACCGAGCTTCTCGACGAAACGATGAGTGTTCTCCGAAGCGCTGGAGAAGTAGACCAGCCCGCCCGGAGTCCTCTGCTCGGGCATGGCGCCTCCTTACCGGCGAACCGGTGCGAACTAGGCAGCCGCGACGGCGAGCGCCTTGATGCGATCGGGACGGAAGCCCGACCAGTGATCGTCACCCGCGACGACGATCGGCGCCTGCAGGTAGCCCAGCGCCATGACGAAGTCACGCGCCTCGTCGTTCTCCGAGATGTCGATGACGTCGTAGTCCACGCCGACCTTGTCGAGAGCCTTGTAGGTGGCGTTGCACTGCACGCAAGCGGGCTTGGTGTACACGGTGATGGTCATGATGGAAGTCCCTCTCTCCTATGCCTGATCCACAGCCTGTGATCCGTATGCAATGCACGAACGGGTGATGCTGCGCAAACTCCTGGATCTAGCGAAGAAAGCCCTGCTCGCAACCCCTTCCCTTGGGCCCGATCAGTGGTGGCTCCACACCGTCTTCCAGTACGACAGACACTACACCTAGTGTCCGACAGATGGGAACAACACAAGGTGTTGCGAGTCGCACGGATGTAATTCCCACGCGGTAAGTCCCAGGACGGGCCACCGGCCAGCAGGGAAAACAGTGGTTCAGATCACGATTTCATCTACCGGCGAGTCTTCAGCAAACTCGGTGGACAGCGAAAGGGCGTCGCATCCGTGACGGATGCGACGCCCTGCCGAACGACCAGCTTACGCCGTGACCAACGTGCCGTTCACCGCGGCGACCAACTCGTGCACGGTCGCGCCGAGCTGGGTCAGCGCCTCGGCGTCCTCGGCCGGATGGGTCTGCGCGAAACGCTCGCCGATGGTCGCGAACTGCGCATGCGCCGACTCGACGACGACGCCGCCCGCCACGCCGACGGACTTGACGGTGTCGCCGTGCGCCCACGCCGCGGCGTTCGGGCTGATCGACGCGCTCACCACGGCGACCGGCTTACCCTTGATCGCACCGGCGCCGTACGGACGCGAGGCCCAGTCGATGGCGTTCTTCAGCACGGCGGGCAGGGTGCCGTTGTACTCGGGGGTGACCAGCAGGACGGCGTCGGCCGCGGCGACGGCGGCACGCAGCGCCTCGGCCTGCGCGGGCACCTCACCGGGAACGTCGAGGTCTTCGTTGTAGAACGGAATCTCGCCGAGACCCTCGTAGATGGCGATATCGACACCGGCGGGCGCGGTCTGTACGGCGGCCTCGGCCAGGCGGCGATTGATGGAGCCCGCGCGCAGGCTTCCGACGAGAGTAAGGATGCGGGTCTCGCTCATTGCGACTCCTGGTGTACTCAGTGGAATGATCCAAGTTTCATCCGACATTAACCGGACCCCGGTCCGATTACTTCCCGCGGAGGACGTGTGAGCGGCGTGAGCTATGGCACACCCCAGTCCGACGAGCCGCCCCTGCTGGGGATCGGGCGGCCGCTGCCCGGCAGCGCGGAACCCGTCGAACGTGCCGACGCCGCGCGCAATCGCGCGCTGCTGCTCGACGCGGCCCAGCAGCTGGTGCGCGAGCACGGCGTCGACGGCCTCACGATGGACGCGCTCGCCAAACGCGCGGGGGTCGGCAAGGGCACGGTCTTTCGCCGGTTCGGCAACCGGACCGGGCTCATGCTGGCCCTGCTGGATCACTCCGAGCAGAAATTCCAGGCCGCGTTCATGTTCGGGCCCGCGCCGCTCGGTCCCGAGGCAGGCCCGGTCGAGCGGCTGATCGCCTTCGGGCGCACCCGGCTGCTCGATATCGAGGTCGAGGGCGACCTGCACCAGGCCGCGGAGAAGGACGGGCGTTTCGGTGGCGGACCCTACGCCCTGCACAAGGCGCACGTCATGCTGATGCTTCGCGCGATCGGCGTCGACGGTGAGGTTCCGCTGATCGCCGACACCCTGCTGTCCACACTGACGGCGGCGCTGGTCATCCACCAGGTCGAAGTGCTCGGCTACACGCGCGATCAGATCGGCGACAACTGGGAATGGCTCGTTCGCCGGGTCGTTTCGCCTGTCCCCCAAGTAGAGTGAGACCGCATGGGGACACTGCGTGAACAGATCATTGCCGAATTGGGTGTGCTGCCCGAGATCGAGGCGAAGCAGGAGGTCCGGCGGCGCGTCGACTTCCTGAAGGACTACCTGGCCACCACCCCGGCCAAGGGATTCGCCCTCGGGATCAGTGGCGGCCAGGACAGTGCGCTGGCCGGTCGGCTGTGCCAGCTGGCCGTCGAGGAGTTGCGCGCCGACGGTGTCGAGGCGAAATTCCTCGCGGTGCGGCTGCCCTACGGCGTGCAGGCCGACGAACACGACGCGCAGACCGCCTTGAATTTCATCGACCCCGATCGCACGGTCGTGGTGAACATCCGGCCCAGCGCCGATGCGGTGGGCATCGAGGTGGCGGGCGCGCTAGATCACGAGCGCCTGCGCGACTTCGTGCGCGGCAACATCAAGGCGCGTGAGCGGATGGTCGCCCAGTACGCCCTCGCGGGCCAGGAAAGCCTGCTGGTGGTCGGCACCGATCACGCGGCCGAAGCGGTCACCGGGTTCTTCACCAAGTTCGGCGACGGCGGTGTCGACCTGACTCCCCTCACCGGTCTCACCAAGCGCCAGGGCGCGGCCCTCCTGCAAGAACTCGGCGCCCCCTCGAGCATCTGGTCCAAGGTCCCCACCGCCGACCTCGAAGACGACCGCCCCGCCCTCGCCGACGAGGACGCACTCGGCCTGCGCTACGCCGAGATCGACGACTACCTCGAAGGCAAGGACGTCACCCCCGAGGTGGCCGCCCGCGTGGAGTCGATCTTCACCAACACCCGCCACAAGCGCACCGTCCCGGTGACCCCGCTCGACACCTGGTGGCGCTAGGGGCGTGCTCCCTGCCACACCCGATCAGCAGATCTGGGCGCCCTCACCGGACGCGGTGGCTCGCAGCAGGTCCCGAACCAGCTCGTAGTCCGGTTCTTTGCGAAAGCGCAGGCATCCTTTGCCCATGTCCTGGCTCGCGAGACGGTCGGCGAACGCCGCGCGGACGTCGGAGCGCAGGAGGTAGAAGGAGATGTAGTGCTTCTGGCCGGCGAAGGCGACCTCGCCGGTGCCGTCGCGTTCGTAGGCGGGCATCCCGTAGGACATCACCTCGGTGAAGCCCGGCAGCTCTTGGAGGCACAGGTCGCGCAGCCTGGTGAGCGCCTCGCGGCGATCCGCCGAGACTTCGGCGAGGTAGGTCGCTACGTCGGGCGCCTTGCTCTGGACCACGGCTAGCCGCCCGCGAAAGGCGGGAGAACGTCGACTCGGTCGCGGAGCATGGCCGACGGGTCGCGGGTGAGCTCGTCGCCGATGAGGAAGGCACAGACGCCGACGAGGCTGTCGATGTCGGAGCCGTAGGTGGCGGCGAGAGTGGCGCGCAGGTCGGCGACGGTGGCGCCGTCGGGGAGGTCGAGAGATTCGGTGTTCTTGCCGACCGCGTCGGCGATGGCGGCGAAATAGCGGACCTCAACCACCGATGGCTCCCATCGTGCGTTCCGGGGGGACGAAACCGGCGGCGTCGATACCGTGACCGGCCCATTTCTGCCACATGGCACCGCGCCACAGTTCGGCGACCTCGTCGTCGTCGGCGCCTGCCCGCAGCGCGGTGCGCACGTCGAACTCCTGGTCGCTGAACAGGCACGAACGCAGCATGCCGTCGGCGGTGAGCCGGGTGCGGTCGCAGCTGTCGCAGAACTTGCGCGTGACCGTGGCGATGATCCCGACCGTTGCCGGGCCACCGTCGACCAGCCATTTCTCGGCCGGGGCGGACGGGTCGGCACGGGCGGTGGGGGTCAGGGTGAAGCGCTCGCCGAGGACGTCGAGCAGGTCGGCGGCGGTCACCATGTGATCGCGGGCCCACTCGTGGTCGGCGTCGAGGGGCATCTCCTCGATGAAGCGCAGTTCGCACTGTTCGGCCAGGCACCATGCGAGCAGGTCGGCCGCGCCCGCCAGATTCTGGCGCATCAACACGGCGTTGACCTTCACCGGCGCCATCCCCGCGTCGCGCGCGGCACGGATGCCGTTGAGGACCGACTCCAGCCGGTCGCGGCGGGTGAGGCGGGTGAAATCCTCCCGGTCGACGGTGTCGAGGGAGACGTTGACCCTGGTCAGACCGGCCGCGGCGAGCTTATGGATGCGATGTTCCAGGCCGACGCCGTTCGTCGTCATAGCCAGCGGGGTGCCGGGCACCGCCGCATGACAGCCCGCGATGATCTGTTCCAGTTCACGGCGCATCAGCGGTTCGCCGCCGGTGAACCGCACCTCCCGCACACCCAGCTCGCGCACCGCCAGCGACACCAGCCGCACGATCTCGTCGGCGGTGAGCAGTTCCTGGCGCGGGATCGGCGGCAAGCCCTCTTCGGGCATGCAATAGGTGCAGCGCAGCGAACACTTCTCGGTGATGGACACGCGCAGGTCGCGAGCGATCCGGCCGAAGCGGTCGACGAGGTACGGCGTCTCGGGCCTGCCGTCCAGGGACGGCCGCTCCGATCGCACGGCGGGTATCCCCATCTCGACCAGCGTCATCTCTACAGTATGACCCGTAAGGCCCGTCACATTCCGTGCGCCGGGCCGATTCTTCGCGAACTCGTCAGCTCACCGCCGCCCACCCACCACCGTGAGCAACGCGACCCCGACCGGCCCCGACACCGACGATTAAGCTGGCAGCATGACTCCCCGGCCCGCTACCGCGTCGGCGCGCAGCGTCGACGAGTACCGCGACACCGTCGCCGCGCTGCTGGCCCGCCTCGCCGACCGCCCGGATGAACAGGTGCCGGTTCCCGAGGCGCTCGGCCGCACGCTGTCGGCCGATGTGGTGTCGCCGATCGATCTGCCGGTGTTCCGTAACTCGGCGATGGACGGCTACGCGGTGCGGGCGGCCGATGTGGCCGTCACCCCGGTCACGCTGCCGGTGGCCGGCGTGGTGGCGGCGGGTAGGCCGGGCACCGACGCGCTGCCCGCCGGATCCGCGGTGAAGGTGATGACCGGTGCGCCGATGCCCCCCGGCGCCGACTGTGTGGTGCCGGTCGAGGATGTGCAGGCGGGCGAGGGGCGGATCGTGGTCGAACGTGGCCGCGGACGTGGCGAATTCGTGCGCGAAGCCGGTACCGATGTGCGCACCGGCGAGCTCGTCGCGCGGGCAGGCACGGTGCTCGCGCCCCGCCATATCGCCGCACTGGCCGCTGTCGGCCTGCCCACGGTGCCTGCCCTGAGCCGATTACGCGCTGTCTGCATCACCACCGGGGACGAACTCCAGCCCGCGGGCGCCGCGCTGGCCCCGGGCCAGATCTACAACTCCAACGGCATCGCGCTGGCCGCCGCGTTGCGGGCCGACGGTGTCGAGGTGGTCGAGGTCGCGCACAGCACCGACGACCCCGCGGTGTTCACCTCGGTACTGCACGCCGCGACCGCCGTCGCCGACCTGATCTTCACCTCCGGTGGCGTGTCCAAGGGTGACTTCGAGGTCGTCAAGGATGTGCTGGGCCCGCTCGGCGGGACCTTCGGCTCGGTCGCGGTGCAGCCGGGCGGACCGCAGGGCTACACGGTGGTCGACGAGGTCCCCGTGCTCAGCTTCCCGGGCAACCCGGTGAGCACGATGGTGTCCTACGCCGTGTTCGCGCGCCCCGCCGTGCGCGCGCTGGCCGGATTGCCGGAGCTCGTGAGCGGCGAGACGACTCTGCTCACACCGCTTCGCTCCCCCGCCGGTCGTCGCCAATACCTACGCGGCCTGCTGACCGAGGACGGGGTGGAAGTGATCTCGGGCCCCGGCTCACATCTCATCGCGGGGATGGCCTGGGCCGATGTCCTGGTCGACGTTCCCGCCGAGGTCACCTCGCTGGCCGCCGGTGTCGCTGTGCGAATCTTATCGCTATGAGCGAGTTGTCCCACGTCGACCGCGAGGGTCGCGCGCGCATGGTCGACGTCAGCGCGAAAGCCGACACCACCCGGATCGCTGTCGCCGCAGGCGAATTGCAGACGACCGCGGAAGTGGTCGCATTGGTGCGGGCCGAGGGAATGCCCAAGGCCGATGTGCTGTCCACGGCACGACTGGCCGGAATCGCCGGTGCGAAAAAGACTTCCGAGCTGATTCCGCTGTGCCATCAGCTGGCGTTGTCGTCGGTGAAGGTGGAGTTCGGGTTCACCGAGACCACCATCACAGTCGAGGCGACGGCGAAGACCAAGGGGCCCACCGGGGTCGAGATGGAGGCGCTGACCGCTGTCGCCGTGGCCGGGCTGACCCTGCACGACATGGTGAAGGCGGTGGATCCCGCTGCCGTGATGAACGGGGTTCGGCTGGTCACCAAAGAGGGTGGAAAGCACGGGCATTGGGTGCGGCCCGAGGATCGATCCGACACCGGCACACCGGCGCCCGACCGATCGGCACAGGTGGCCGCGAGCGCCGGTGCCGAATCCGCGCTGCCTGCGACCACCGAATCCCAGGACGGCGCTGCGACGGAATCACCTGACGCCCCGATCTTTTCGCGGACCGCGGTCGTGGTTGTCGCGTCTACCGGTACCGCGGCCGGTACCCGCACCGACACCACCGGGCCCGTCCTCGTCGACTGGCTGACCGCGCGAGGTTTTTCGGTGCGTGGGCCACTGGTCTACGCCGATGCCGAGATCGCCGCCGGGCTGGCCGACGCACTCAGCGGGGCGCCGGCGCTCGTCGTCACCACCGGTGGCACCGGTGCCTCGCCCACCGACGCGACACCCGAGGCCACCCGCGCCGTGCTCGATCGTGAGCTACCCGGTGTCGCCGATGCCATTCGGCAGCGTGGGACCGCGAAGTTCCCCCTCGCCGCACTGAGTCGCGGCGTTGCCGGGCTGGCCGGTGGGACCGTTGTCGTGAACCTGCCCGGTTCGCCCGGCGGGGTGAAGGACGGGACGGCGGTGCTGGAACCGCTGTTGGATCATCTGCTCGCGCAAGTAGCCGGAGGCGGCAACCATGAGTGACTTCGGTGCGGTTCGGCTGGCGACCATCAGCGATCACGACCTCGATCCCCTCGCCGTCGAAAAGGCGGTCGACGGACCGGAATTCGGCGCGGTGGTGGTGTTCACCGGCAAGGTGCGCAACCACGACGGTGGCCAGGCGGTGACCTCGCTGGAGTACTCCGCGCATCCCCAGGCCGAGCGCTTCCTGCACGCGATCTGCGCGGAAGTGGCGCAGGCGAGCGGACTTCCGGTCGCGGCGACGCATCGCATCGGGTCGCTCACGATCGGCGGGCTGGCGATCGTGGTGGCGGTGGCCGCGCCGCATCGGGCCGAGGCGTTCACCGTCTGCGCCGAGCTGGTCGACCGGATCAAGCACGAGGTGCCGATCTGGAAGCGGCAGTTGTTCGCCGACGGGCTTTCCGAATGGGTCAACGCCTGCGGCTGACGCTACTGCGTGGCGTACCGCCACACGCCGAGCATCTCCTGCTCGTCCAACGGCGTATCACCGTCGAAGACGGTGTCGTCCAAGCGTTTCAACGCCGCGACCGTATCCAGTCCGGCACCGATCAGCACCAGATTCGAGACACGGCGCTCGCCGCGCGCCCAGCTTCCAGGGGTGACGACCACGTGCCTGCCTACCAGGTGGACTTCGAACTTGCGGCGCTCCCCTGCCACCGCGAACGCGACACATCCCTTGGCACGGAACAGTCCTGACGGCGGATCTTCCAGAAAGGCCACCAGCGCACGCGGATTCAACGCGCGCTCGCTCGTGAACGCCACCGAGACGTAGTCGTCGTGAAGGTGGCGATGGTCGGGGTCGTCGTGATCATGGTCGTCGAGCAATGTGTCGAAGCTCAGTTGCTCGGCTGTTTTCAGCTGCTCGGGTGCCCGATCGTCGAACAGCAGACCGGGGTCGATGCGGCCGTGCGTCGTCGCGTAGACCGGCACCTGCCCGACCCAGTCGGTCAGCTGTGCGCGCAAATCGGCCAGCGCGTCGGCCCCGACTCGATCGGCCTTGTTCACCAGCACCAGATCCGCCATCCGCAGATGCGTCACCAGCTCGGGATGTTGCGTGCTGGTGGCGGCGAACTGCTCGGCGTCGACCACTTCGACCAGGCCACCGTAGGCGATGCGCGGGTTGGGGTTGGCGATCACCATCCGGATCAGGTTGCGCGGCTCGGCCAGTCCGCTGGCCTCCACCACGATCACATCCACCGCGCTGCGCGGCTGCGCCAGCTGCGCGAACAGATCGTCGAGTTCGGACACGTCCACCGCGCAGCACACACACCCGTTGCCGAGCGACACCATCGCGTCGACCTGCCCCGCCACCAGCATCGCGTCGATGTTCACCGCCCCGAAATCGTTGACCACTACCCCGATCCGGGTTCCCCGATTGTTGCGCAACAGGTAATTGAGCAGGGTCGTCTTCCCCGAACCGAGAAACCCAGCAACGATCACGACAGGAATCACCGCACCCATGCTGCCACCATGTCACCGCGGCGACGTCGACCGGTCCACCACGCCGGATTCCTCCGTCCGTCCCCATGCAGCACACCGCCCACCCCTGCGATCAGAGGTGGGCGGGTCGACGTGCGGCCAACGGTGGTCAGGACGGGCTGAAAACCATGCCTACCAGGGTGTACGCGAGATTGATCAGCTGGCCGGGGATGGTCGACTCGTCCATGCCGAGCGCTTGAGCCAGCGGCATGAGCAGCGTCATGACGGTGGTGATCGGACCGCCGAGCGTGCTCAGATCGAGCTCGGATTCGTTGGGCGTCGCCTGGGTCTTCGGGCTGGTGCCGCGGTTCTTCGGGGTGGTGGTGGACGGCGCGGCGGGAGCCCCGGGTGACGCGGTGCGGGCCGGGGCGCCGGGAGACGCGGTGCGGACGGGGGCTACCGGACCCGGGTTCGCGATCGGGACCCGTTGCGGGATCGGAGCAGCAGTGGCAGGCGCGTTGGCGTCGGCGGGAGCCGGGCGCTCGGACGGTGCCGTCTGTTCGCTCGGGCCACTGGGAGGCGCGGACGAATCGGCCGGTGCCCGGTCGGGCGCGGGAGCTGGCGCGGGTGCCGGTGTGGGAGCGTGGGCGGGCGCTTTCGCTCCCGGCGTCGCAGTCGTCGAAGCGGGCGACTGGGCCGGTGCGGGTGTCGTCGTGTCGGATTCCGGCGTCGACGCGGTGGTCCCGCTGGGCTTCTTCGACGGCTGCGTGGGCTCGGCCGGATCGGTGGTGGGCGCCGGCGCGCCGTTCGTACCCTCGGTGGGAGTTCCGGCGGCGTTGGGATCCTCGGCCGGGGCGGAAGCTCCGTTCTGGCTCCCTGCCGGTCCGGGCGCGGGTGCGTCGGTGCTGGGCGTGGGGGTCTCGGTCGGGTCGGCGGCGGGTGCGCGCTGGGGTTCCTGTGCGGTCGTCGCGACCGGGATCCGACCCGGCGCGGCGGCGTAGGCGGGAATCGGCTTGTTCAGCAGGAACCCGACGACGCCGGTCGCGATGGCGACGGCGTGCTCGAGCTGGCCTTCGCGCGATTCCAGGCGGGCGGCGTCGCCGACATTGGCGCCGTTGCCCATCTCGACGAACACCAGCGGCACCTGCGTCAGCGCCGGGCCCGCCACATCCTCGCGGGTCTGCAGGCCCGCCTTGACGCCCGCGTAGTTCGCGGGTGAGAAGCCGGCCGCCAGGTAGGCGTCGCGGACCGCGCTCGACACGAGTCGCCCACCACCGGATTGCGCCTTGTCGGCGATCGAGTCGGGGATGGGGAGCTGGGGCACGATCATGTGGAAGCCGTGCTGGTCGGGGCCCGCGCTGTCGGCGTGAATGCTCACCGCCACGTCGGCGCCGGACTGGTTGGCGGCGCGGGCGCGATCGTCGACGCAGCCGCCCCACCCGGTGTCGTCGGCGCGGCTCAGCACCACATCGGCACCCAGTGCCTCCAGAGACGCGCGCACGAGCTGGGCGACATCCCAGTTGATGGTGTGCTCGGGGATGCCGTTGAGCGAGGTCATGCCGGTGGTCTGGCAGTCCTTGGTACCGCCGCGACCGTTGTCGACCTGGCGGCTCAGGTCCTCGGAATGCGCCGTCCCCTGATGACCGGGGTCGAGGAAGATCGTCTTACCGGCGAGCTGCTCGCTGGTCGCTGGTTCAGGGGCGGCGTGGGCGGTCACGGGGACCAATCCCGACAGCGACACCACCACCGCGGCGGAGACGGTAGAGCAGATTCCGGCCTTGATGATGTTTGGTTGCATGTTCGGTCGGTGCTCCGGGACCGGAGCACCCCTCCCTTCCCATTGGTAACACCTGGTAACACCAAACCCAGTGGTTCACTCTTGCAACGTTGACAACCACAGGGCAAGCACAGTTACCGAAATGTAACTGGATAGGAGTATCAAAAGACGCTGGTCGGATGCCCAGATGAGCCGTCAGCGGGCTAGGTCAGGCAACTTCTGGCAATTGGCGCAGCGACCGCAGCGCATAGTGAACCCGGGTCTTCACGGTCCCGATCGGAACGCCGAAATCGGCGGCGACTTCCCGGTAGCCGCGGTCGTGCAAGATCACCTCGGTCACGGCTGCCCGCTGCGGTTCCGGGAGTCGGGCGAGGAGTTGATCGACCAGTAACCCGTCGACCAGTCCGTCGGCGAAATCCGGTTTGCCGCAGACGGACACCTCGGTGATGTCGTCCCAGCCCACATCACCGGGGCGGATGGCTCTGGCCCGCACGATGTCGATGATGACGTTGTGTTCGATCGCCAGCAGCCAGGTCCGCACGCTGCCCTTGCGACCGTCGAAGTCGTGGCACGAACGCCAGCCGCGCAGCAACGTTTCCTGCACCGCGTGCTCCGCCAGGCCCGCGTCGCTGAGACTGCGCATGGCCCGCCAGTGCAGCAGACCGCGATCGGTGGCCAGCACCTCGGCCAGCCCGTCCCTGGTACACAGGCGCGCGCAGTGCGCACCGCAGGAGTTGTCCGTCATATGGGGTTATCGCGGCGGACCGCGACGATGACAACGCCGCGCGTTAAGCGACTCTTCAGGATCCTGCTGGGGCCGTGCCGGAAGGTAGTTCTTGCGAGCCCGGCCGGGCCTGCTCCAGGAGGGGGGAGCAGGGACGCCGGGCTCGTTCGTTTCCGGGCCCGATCATTGCGGGTTCGCGCATTCGAGCGAAGTCCAGCACGATCGGACCGGGGCGACGACAATCGCCCGCGAGGAGCGAACAAGTGGACATCCATGCATATCCGACCGACGCGCAGACGCCGGTCGACCGGGCGGAGGCCACCCGAGTGGCGGCCGAACACCTACCAGCCGACCTGCCGGGTCACGATCGGCAGATCGTCGAATTCGCCGACGGCTTCGCGGTTTTCGCGGTGCAGCCGTTGCACGCGCCACCGGATCGGCCGATCCCGATCGGCGGCTCGGTGTACGTGATCGACAAGGCGACCGGGGCGGTGTCGTTCTGGCCGACCTATCCGACCGGCGTGATCGCCGCGCACTACGCGCTGCTCTTGGCGGCGGGACAGTTGGTCGTCGCCGATTCCTGGCCCGATCAGGACTGATCGAGTAGTTCACGAGGTCTCCTCGGTCGAGTGGCCAGGGCGACGCAGGGCGGCGAGTCCGCAAGCCACAGCCAGTGCGATCGAGAGTGCGCCGAACCAGTCGCCCCAGCGGACGTAGGGAGTGCGATCGCCGGCGGTGCGGATGTCGGCCAGCACCGTGTGGGTTTCGGTGATGCCGGTGCGGACCGAGGCTCGAACGGCGCCCTGTGCGTCGACGGCGGTCAGCTCGCCGAGTTGGGCGGGGCGGGCGATGGCGATGCCAGATTCGACGGCCCGTACCGCCGCCATCCGGCTGTGTAACCAGTGATCGACGCTGAAGTCCAGCGCAGGAGCGAGCAGGAGCGTCGCCCCGTCGGCGCGGTTCTGGCGAACGAGGGCCGGGTGGTCGAGGTCGGCGCAGATCGCGAGCGCCCACGGGCGGCCGGGGATCTGGACCGGGGTCGCACCGCGTTGCAGGCCGGACTCGAGCCCGGGGACGAGATAGCGCTTGGCATAGATGGTTTCGCCCGGATAGGCGATGGCGGCGTTGACGGTGCCGCCCGGTTGCTCGAGTTCCAGGCCGACGACCACGTGGATGCCACGACGAGCGGCTACGGCGGTGAGCGGGTCGCGCAACAGGAAGAGTTCGGATCGTCGTGCATGCCATGCCTTCTCGGAGAACACGATGACTTCGGCGCCCTGATCGGCGAGTTCGTCGACGGCGGCGACGGCCTCGGCGATCATCCGCGCACCGTCGGGCGACGCGACAGGAACATACATCGGCGGCTGCGCGAGAGCCACCAGCCCCACCCGTGTTACCGGACCGCCGCTCGCCGCCGCGGAACACCACAGACCCGTGCCGATGGCGAAGGTTACGGCCACGGCCGTCACGACCGCTGTCCTCAGCAGGCGGGGCGTTCGGATGCCGGGTGCCGTCATCGTGCCAACGGCACCGGGCACCGCGAGCACGAGGAAGCTGATCCCCCACACCCCGGTGAACGAAGCGACACCCACGATGGGGTCGACCTCGGCCTGGGAGTAGCCGATGCTCCACCACGCGCCGATCCCGCCGACCAGACCGAAAAGGAACTCGACGGCAGTCCATGCGGCGGGTAGCGCGAGCACGGCCCACCCGAACCTGTTCTGTATCAACAGCTTTCGGAACAGCAGCACACATGCTCCGAAGGTGAGTGCGCTGCCGACCAGCAAGGCAACGGCAGTCACCCTGGGTTGTTCCAGAGTGCCGGTGAAATAGGACCAGTACTCGGCGTTGCCGCCGAGCCAGGACAGCACTGCGGCGGCGTACGCCGCCGCAGCTGAGCGCCGCGGCGCGAGCCACAGCACCGGGAGCGGGGCGAGGAGGGCGACTCCGGGCACCGGGTGCAGGCCGGTGCCGATACTCCACAGCACCGCCGAACTCACGGTGGCGGCCGACCAAGTCGTCAGCTCCCGACCGGGCAATCGTCGGCCGATTCGCCCGGAGAACTCTTCGCGCACAGCCTCTTCAGTAGATGTCACTCGACAATCGTCACGGTGGAGCGGGTCCCCGCACATCGCCCGTGCGAGCGGACTCGTCTCCCTCTCGCGAGTGAGATCACCTCACACCACCCGGCAATTGATTGTCCCCCGGCGCCACCATTCCGGATTCGTAGGCGAAGACCACCGCCTGCGCCCGATCGCGCAGCCCCAGCTTCGAAAGAACGGAGCTGACATGAGTTTTCACGGTGTGTTCGCTGACGACCAGCCGTGCCGCGAGTTCGGTGTTCGACCGGCCGGCGGCGAGTTCACGCAGAATGTCGCGTTCCCGCGGGGTCAGCATTGCCAGCTGTGCGGACGCTTCCGGGTGGGCCCGCGCGCGTCCGGCGACCTCGGCGATCAGCCGCCGCGTCACCGAGGGAGCCAGCAGTGCGTCACCAGCGGCGACAACTCTGACGCCACCGATCAATTCGGCCCTGCGGGCGTCTTTGAGCAGGAACCCGCTCGCACCCGCCCGCAAGGCGGCATAGACGTACTCGTCGACATCGAACATGGTGAGCACCAGCACTTTTGCCGCCGTCTCCGCGCAGATCCGAGCAGTGGCCGCCACCCCGTCCAGCCGGGGCATCCGCACGTCCATCACCACCACATCGGGGGTGAGCCGCCGGGCTGCCGTCACCGCTTCCACGCCATCGCAAGCCTCCCCCACCACCTCGATGTCGGGTTCGGACTCCAGGATGAGGCGGAACCCGGCACGGAACAATTCCTGGTCGTCGACAACGAGCACCCGCACCGTCAACTCCTCTGTGCCAGTGGCAGATCGGCCGACACCACGAACCCGGCACACGTCGGCTCCGCCCGCAGCGAGCCACCGCACGCCTGGACCCGTTCGGCCATCCCGACCAAACCGAAGCCCGTCGGGCCTGCGTCCGCCCGCGCATGGTCCACGGCGGTGCCGTCATCGGCGATCCGCACCCCCAGCCGACCCGATGACCAGCTCAGCGCCACCTCGACCCGCGTCGCCTTCGCGTGCTTGCCCGTATTGGTCAGCGCCTCCTGCACGATCCGATACGCGGCAGCATCGGCTTGCGGTGAGATCGGCACGCGGGTTCCGTGCTCGGTGAAACGCGCGGCCAGACCCCCGTGTTCGGCGAGGGCGACCAGATCGGCGATAGCCGCTACGCCCGGTTGATGCGGCGGATCGTCCTCGCGGAGCACACCGATACTGTGGCGCAGTTCCCGCAGGGCATCACGCCCACCGTCGGCGATGGCCGCGAAGGCCGCGTCGGCATCCGCCCGATCCAGCAGCGGACCGGTTTCGGCGCGCACGATCATCGCGCCGACCGTGTGGGCCAGCCCGTCGTGCATATCCCGCGCGATCCGCAACCGCTCGCGGACCACCGCGGCCTCGCGTTCGTCGTCGAGACGTCGTGTCCGTTCGGCGAGCGCGTCGATCTGGGCCTGCTTCGCGCGCACGCCCGACCCGAGCGCCCATGCCGTCATGAACGACATCGCGGCATAGGCGTACGAATCAGCGGGCTCGCGTGGCACCAGCAGCGACACCAGAATTCCCACCGCGACCAGTACGAAGGTCAGCCGGCGCTGCCGCGCCGAACAGTGCGCCGCGATCGTGTACACACAGACGACCGTGCCGAACGGCAGCACCGGCAACGCGTGTACACAGCCGAGCGCCGTGATCGCCGGGCCGACCACACACAACACACCCACCGGCGCCCGGCGCCGCCACAACACCGGTGCCGATGCGAGGACCGACAACCCGACGACCCACCACGACGCACCGACGACGAGCGCGGGCACGACGCTCGCGGCCGTGACGACGGCGGCGATCAGTGCGTCCAGCGGCGACGGATGTTCCCGAGGTACTCCCACGACGTCCCAGTCTGTCCGGAAACAGTCCACCGCACCTCACTCTCGAGAGTGATTCGATGGGCGGCACCACGACCGTACGCTCAGGCATAGGGTGGAATTCGACGCGGCAACATCCGATGACCAGCGACGATCACGCTCGACCAAGAACGAATTGCACACATAGCGATGTGTGCATATGATTGCGACCGATCGGACCGCAGGAGAAGGGGAACGCGATGGGCGCAGGGCACGGGCACGACCACGGGGTATCGGCCGACAGCGATCGACGCTGGCTGGCCGGCGCGCTGGCGGTGATCGTCACCTTCCTGATCGGCGAAGTGATCGTCGGCATCATCGCCGATTCGCTGGCACTGCTCTCCGACGCGGCACACATGACCACCGACGCCGCCTCGATCGCGCTGGCGCTGTGGGCGATCCGGCTCGCGGCGCGACCGGCGACCGGGCGGATGACGTTCGGCTGGAAGCGGGCCGAGATCCTGTCGGCCCAGGCCAACGGGCTGACGCTGCTGCTGCTGGCACTGTGGCTCGGCTACGAGGCGATTCGCCGGCTGTTCGAGCCGCCGGAGGTACACGGCTGGCTGGTGTTGATCACCGCGCTGGTCGGCGTCGCCGTGAACGTGCTCGCGACCTGGATGATCAGCCGCGCCGATCGCACCAGTCTCAATGTCGAGGGCGCCTACCAGCACATCCTCAACGACCTGTTCGCGTTCATCGCCACCGCCGTCGCCGGTCTGATCATCATCCTCACCGGCTGGGTCCAGGCCGACGTCGTCGCGACGCTGATCGTGGTGGCGTTGATGATCAAGGCCGGCATCGGGCTGATCAAGGCGTCGAGCCGGATCTTCCTCGAGGCCGCGCCCGAACATCTCGACCCGGCGCAGATCGGTCGCGACATGGCCGCGCGCGACGGCGTCACCGAAGTCCACGACCTGCACATCTGGGAAATCACCTCCGGCTCTCCCGCACTGTCGGCCCACGTTCTCGTGCGGCCCGGCCATGATTGCCATGCGGTCCGCGAGGACATCGCGCACATGCTCGACCACGACCACCACATCGAGCACGTCACCCTGCAGGTCGACCACGCCAGCCCGAAACTGCTCGACATCGGCAACCGCGACTCCCACCCGTGCGCCGACTCGCACGGCCCCAAGCACGTGCCCGAACAAGCCCCCCACACCCACTGACGAGGGAAGGCCCCACACCCGTCGGGTGCGAGGCCTTCTCGTCGGTCACGCGCTAGCGAGGACCAGGTCGTTTCATCGACCTATGGGGCTGATTCAGCCGCCGAAGGAACCGGTCCACAGGGTGTCGACCAGCCCGTGGAGTGCGGCGCCGAGGGTGTCGAAGAGGCCGCCCAGGGCAGCGCTACCGGTGTCGATGATAACGGGGATCATAGTAATTCCTCTGTTTCTCGCATAGGCCCAGCCGGAGCTGGCTTACGAATGGCATATCGACGCTCAAACGCGACGGGTTACGGAATTTCCGATTTAGTGACACTGGTAACAGTACGGCCACAACACCAGCCCTACCTGGCATTTTCGCGCGATACCCACTGTTCCTTAAATAATTCTGAGAACTCTATGAGATTCATAGTGCGACATCCGATAAGGCCACATTTCCGTTGCCCCGAGAAATAGGGGCACCGCTACACACCGTCACACACAAATGCGGATATTCCGGTCAGGGCGTATCGGTCAGCGCGCCGGGCAGGTGTTCACATAGGCGTGGCCGGGGAGGGCGACCACCCATTCCTCGTGGGTGATCGGGGTGGTGCCGCTGGCGCAGATCCGATCGGCTTCGGCGGCGGCGTCGGTGCGCCATTGACGCAGGGTGCCGTCGACCGCGGACTCGGTGAGGACAGCGCCGTCCGCGGCGAAGGCCAGCATGGTGGGTTGCCGGTGGCGCAGCCCCCGGGCGATGGTGGCGTAGGCGGTGGGGTGCGCCGGGTCGGAGTAGTCCCAGAGCAGGATGGTGCCGCTGACGATGTCGTCGATGGCGAGCAGGGTTCCGTTTGGATCGAATGTCACCGAACCCGCCGAGCCGTTGGCGCCCGAGGGGGCGGCAAGGGCACGCGGCGGGGTACCCGGCGTGCCGAGCTGGTAGACGAAGGCGCCGGTGAGAGTGCCGACCGCGAGTGTGTTGCGCGAACTCAGGGCCAGCGCGATGGTCTGCCCCGGGGTTCGCAGATCGGACAGTTCGGCGATCGGCTGCGCGGTGGAGGTGGTCGAGAAGACGCTGACATTGCCGGTGCGGTGGCTGCCCACGGCGAGCAGGCCGCCGTCCGGGCTGAACGCGAGCGAGGTCGGGTAGCCACGGCCGAATCGGATACTCGACCGCAGTCGGGGCTCGCCGGTGACGTCGAAGATATCGACGGTCTGGGTCATGCTGCGGCCGATGGCCAAGGCACCGTCGGGACTGAACGTGACGGCGCGGATGTCGACGCCTGCCGCGCTGAGCGGCGCGCCGACACGACGCGGAGTCACCGGGTCGGTGATGTCCCATACCTGGATCGTGAATTCGGTTCTGGTCACCGCCCTGGCCGCGTTCGGGGCGATCGCGACGACGTCGATCAGGCCGGCGGGGTCGCCGTCGAGCAGCGCTCGATCGGTGGCGTAGGGCGTTCTGGCCAGACTTCGTAAACGGGGGAACAGATCCTGCGGGAGGGCAGGCTGGTCGGGTGGAAACCGGAACAGCGTCAGCGAGCTGGTCGACACGACCGGGCCCGGCAGCTCGAACACATGCACGGCATGGTCGAAACTCGTTGTCACCAGCGACCTTCCACCGCGCAGGAAGCGAGCCCGCGCGACCATGTCGATCGGGAAGGTGACCAGCTCCTCGCCGGTGTCCAGATCGCGAATGCGCGCCCGGGTGTCGCCGCCGACGATCACGGCGGATCGACCGTCCCCGGTCGGTGATACGTCGAGGTATTCGTTGGCGCCCCGCGGCACGGTGGGCATCGGGTCGAAGCCGCCCGCGCCTACTCGCCAGCGCGCGACCTCGCCCGGATTGAGACCGACGGCCAGCACGGTGCCGTCGCCGTTGAACTCGACCGACCTCGCCTCCGCACCGCCGGGCCGTTCGAGGCGGCGGTCGAACGCCGGTGTCTGCTCCCGGTCGAGGGTCTCGATGTTCCAGGCACGCACCGTGGTGGTCCAGATGCCGCCGAACAACGACGGCACCGCCGCGACGAGCGTGCGATCACTCAGGGCGACCTCCGCACGCTGCCCCGAACCGGACATCGTCGGCAGGGCGACCGGGTGCGCGGGATCGTCGCCGAGGCGCCAGCTCGCAATCGTCGCGCTGTGGGTGCCGATGGCGACGAACCCGAGGTCGGGACTGAGCGCTGCCGACGAAGGCAACCGGCCGCCGAGCGGGAGCTCGGTCACCAGGCGCGGTGCACCGTGGTCGGCGATGTTCCACAACGCCGATCGCAGATCGCCCGCGACCACCAACCACTCGTGGCCGGCGCTCATCGCGAGACCCCGGATGTGCCCGCTCCCGGTGGCGAACCGTGGCCACCGATCGACGCCGGATTCGCTCACCCGCACCAATTCCACGGAGCCGTCACCCTCGCCGATCGCGATCACGTCACCCTGCGCGGTGGTCGCGATGCGTGGTGCGTCGGGATCGAAGACCACCCCGCGACCGAGCACGACACCGGGACTGATCCGGATCGGCGCGTTCGTGGCGGTGTTCTCCAACAGAGCGGACCGCGCCTCCTCGGTCTCAGCGGTGCGATAGGCGGCAAGGGCGATCTGCTGGGACAGCGCGGGATTGAGATTGCCGCCACCCCGGGCGACGCCGGCGAACAGGCGCGAATTCGATTCCGCGCGCGCGGCCGCGTTCTCGATGCGCAGCTGGACCACCTTGGTCACCGACCCCACCGCCAGCAACACGGCCAGCCCGGCCGCGACGGAAACGATCCACAGCGCGAGGTTGGCCCGTGTGCGGGTCCGGGCGATCGCTTCGGCCACCGTGCGGGCGGCCGAGATCCGGTCGGCGTAATTCTGTGGCGCCTCGTCGGCGGCTTCCCGCAATGCCTCCGACGCGACCACCACGCGCAGCGACGAGCGTTGCGCGGCAGTCAGTTTGCCCGCATAGCCACCGACTGCCGTCAGATTCGACCCGGACAGGCCCGCGGTGACCGCGCACTCGGGGTCGAGTCGACGGGGCCGCAGCTTTCGCAGCAGGGCGTGCCGCGGTGCGAGATCGTCGAGGGCGACCGCGAACGCCGCGCCCATCGACGCGCCGTTGATGTCGTTGGCCGGAGCGCTGCCGTGCGTCGAGACCGACCATCGCACACAGGCGTCGGTGCCGGCCAATCTGCTGATGCGCCAAGCCTTTTCGAGGCTGTCGGTGAAGGCGCGATCGGCCTGGAGGAAGCCCATCCGCGCCGGGTCGGGGTGCAGGCCGCTCGGTCCGCCCCGGACCTGGTCGAGGCGCAGCACGCCCACCTCGCCACCACCGCCGAAGCTGGCGAACAGCACGCTGATCCGGCTGCTGCGCACGACCGGGAGGGTATGCCCGGACAACTCCAGCGCGGCCATGATGGCGTACCCGCGCGCCGCGCGAGCGCCCTGGCCGAGGAGATGGCGCACGATCTCACCGAGCGGAGCATTCGCACTGGTGATCGGAATGCCCGCGGGCAGCAACTGGGTACCCACCGAGGTCAGACCGGCGCGTTCGGCGTGATCGAGAAATGCCGCACACGCGTCGTCGGTGTCGATCGAACCGGTCAATGCCCGCGCCAGCACCGCCATCGCGCGTGCGGCGGACAGATCCGCGGTGATCCGGCGGTCCTGCGCGTCGGGATCTTCGGCTTCTTCCTCGAGCAGATCGTCCGCGGCGAGATCCTTCCAGCGGGCCAGCGACTGCCTCGCCAGCACGCCCGTCTCCCGCCGGTGGTCCAGCAATCGGCGCGCGGCATCCGGCCCGGTCGCAACAGCAGCACGGCACAGCGCAAGCCAGCGTTGCGACGCACCGGTCAGCTCGATCAGCACCGCGTCATCGGACAACAGCGCGTCCGTCGGCTGATCGGTCGATTCGCCTGCCATGTCTCCCCCATCTCCCTCCGGGCAGCACCGGCGACCCTGCCGAGAATGCCCCGATACGATGGAATTCCAGCACACCACCGATCGACCCAGGGGACCACGTTGTCGAGACGACACATCGCCGGACGCACCCTGACCGCCGCGGCCCTGCTCGTCACGATCCCGGTATCGGCGAGCTGCGCCGACGACGCGGACACCAGCGCGAAGCCGACAGCCGTGGTAGCGCAGGAGATTTCCGCACCGCCGCCGCTGCCCAGCGCCGACGAGGTCGAGCAACTGATGCGACGGTTGCTCGACACCACCGTGTCCAACGCCGAGAAACTCGAGCTGATCCAGGGCATCGGGAGCGACCCCGAGCTGCCGAACCGGGTCGCCGACGCGCCCCGCCAGGGCGGCGCCACCATCGCGCTCACCATCACGGGTACGCGCACCGCACCGCCCGGCATGATCGCCGACGGCACGGCTTCCATCAACAACAGCCCGCCGCAGCCGCTCATCGTGAACTTCATCGTCGAGGACGGGAAGTGGAAGGTCGAAAAGGCCTGGTACTGCCAGATCGCGTTCTCGTTCATGGTCGCCTCCCCGGCGTGCCCGACCTGATCCGCGTGGACACCGTCGATGCCGACTGAGCGAACCGCTCCGGGCCGCAACCGCATCTGTGTAGGAGCCGATCGACCCGACAGGAGGCTCCGCGATGCGACATGCTCGACCCGGTACCGCGCGCCACTGTCTGCCCTCGGCCCGGCCTACGGCGCGGGGAGCGTCGAGAAACCGAGCCGTGGTGTGCGCGTCGTCGGCCGAGCGGGGGTGCCGGGTGAGCACTGAGCCCTTGGACGAATGGCTCGGCGCCTCCTGGAGCGAGGTCCCCGAACGCCTGCGCCCGGCGGTGGTCGATCACATCTTCGGCGCCGATCTGGTCACCATGTCGACCTATGCGGCGACCAAAGCGCGCTACGTCCTGGATCGGCTCGACCCGGACATGCGCAGCGACTTCGAAGACGTCGCCCAGAACACCATGGTCGAACTCACCGCGACGCTGCCCACCGAGCGCATCCGGCACTGGAAAGCGCTGGTGCTCAAGAAGCTGCAGTGGCAGGTGCTCCAGGACCGCCGCAGTCGCACCGCCGAGAAACGTCACCCGGGCCAGCGGGTCGACTACGAGTCGGCGGTCCTGGTACTCGAGGATCACCGGTGCGGCGACGCCGAGAACCGGCTCGCCGACCGCGCTGTCCTGCGGGACGCACTGGCCTCGATCACGCACGCGGAGACCGCCGCCGTGCTCCGCGCGACCTTCGTGATCGCCGCGGACGGCAGCTATACCGATGTGCAGACCACCGGCGAGGTGGCCGCAGACCTGCGGTTCAGCCAGGAGAAGGTCAAGCGATTGCGCGCGGCAGGCGCCAAGTTGCTGCGCGAGGCCGTGCGCGCGCAGCTCGACGCCCGGGACAACGAGGAGACAGCGTAATGGCGCCGGATCATGACGCGGACCGGTTGAGTCTGCCTGTCGACATCGACGTGCTGATCGCCTTCGCCGCGTCCGACAGCCCGGACGCCGACGCGGAGTCCGCCGACGCGGGGGCGCGGATCGCCGAGCGACTGTTACGCGCAGGCGCGGTGTCGGGCAGCTCAGCCGCGCTCGGCGACCTCGGTGCGCGCCGGGCCGTGATGACGGTGCCCGGCTGGTCCGTGCAGCCGCTCGCCGCGTCGTCGGACAGCGAGCAGACAACGACTCGCACGGTGCAGAAGCAGCGCGACCGGGAGTTGGGGATCGAATTCACCCGCTCGCCCGCGGGCGCGGAGCAGACGCGAATCTCGGTGCACTCGTTCGGCGCTCGGGCCGCGGCGGGCGACATCGTGCGGATCTCGGTACGCCTCGGCGCCGACCGCACCGAACTGCTCGTCGTCCTCTACGCCGGTGACGACGGCACGCTCACCGGGCAGGCCGTCACCAGGGCGCTCACCATGTCCGAGGATCTCGAGATCTCGCTGTTGGCGGGTGCGGCGCTCGACGGCACGCACGTATCGGCGGTGACCGATGCGGTGCGCTGCTCGCTGACGGCCGGGCGCAACGCTTGGCGGCGGGTGGCCAAGGGCCTCCCAGCCGGTGATCCGGTACGGGCGGCGATCGTCGCCGGTTTGAGCTGATCGTCGCGGGTTGTCGGGCAAGGCACGGAACCCGGCTGCCGGAGATGTTCGTCCGGCAACCGGGTTCGGATACGCCCAGGGAGGGCGCGCCGACGGACCGGGTGGAACCCCCCTGCGGCTCCACTCGGCAGCGGCGGCGCGGCCGTCACTCCCAGGGCAGTAGTACTTCACCGACGTCGCCGCAGTGGTGGCGTCGACGTCGGTGAAACCCCTCACCGACACTGATGCCGTGCGAGGGGCAAACGGTTCGCCGCGAACCGCCGCCGGGGCATGGCGCATCTCTGTTCCGACGGCCGGTGCCGGTGCCGGTAGTGAGGAACACGGGGATGACACCTTCGAGGAACGACACGGCGCGGCAGCTCGCCGCGTCGGCCGATCTCGAGGCGGCGCGGCGACAACGAGACACCGACAGCCGAACACGGCGCGACACCGCGGAGTTCGTCGCGCTCCGGCCGCTACGTGGCGAGGCTCAGCTCACGGCGGCCGCTCCTGACACACCACCGCAATCGAGCACGCGTCTCACGGAGTACACCGACTCAGCATTCGACCGCGATCGAGGCATCACCGACCACGTCCGGATGTTCGGCATCGCTGTGACGCAGGCTGGTTCGTTCCGGTGATACCCCACCGATCGGCCTACCTGCCAGCATGCGCAGCGCCAGCCGCACGAACGCGAAGTGCGTACGCAGGGCCCGCGGTGAACGGGCGACGGAGGCAACGGTGCACGTGCCGGTCGGTGCGGGAATTCCAGCGAATCTGTCGGTGAGCCAATCGAGAATCGCCGGGACGATGAGGAATTCGAGCGGCAGGTGCGAACCGCGGCGCACGCGCAGGTAGCGCACCGTCGCCCCGGCCTGCTCGTACCGGCGCACGTGGGCGTCGATATCGGCGACGGCGATCACCTCGTCGTTCACCCCCTGAACGATGAGCAGGGGTGCGGCGGGCGCGCGAGTGCCGGGTTCGATGTCGGCGAGGATACGGCGCAGGACGGGCTCGGCGAGCAACTCCCCCATGCCGCCGCGCAGATGCCGGGTCACATCGCGACGGGCGAACCGCAGCAGCAGCGCGAAGGTGCTGCGCTCCTCGGCCTCACCGAGCAGACCGCGATATCGCGCGTCGAGGTGATCGCTGAGCACCGGATCGAGCTCGGGATAGGCCTGCCGCAATCCCGCGACGAACGCCGCCGGGAACCCGGCGAACCATCCGCCGTTGAGACGCACGAACGCGGCGGCCGGGTCACCCACCGGTGATCCCGCCGCCGCACCGACGATATTCAGCTCCGGCGCGTACTCGGCGGCCAGTTCGGCGGCCCACGCCGTCGCCAACCCGCCACCCGAATAGCCCCACAGGGCAACCGCCGTGGTGGGCGTCAACGCCATCGGGGCGAAGTCGAGCGCGGCCCGAATTCCGTCCAGCGCACGGTATCCGGGTTCACGTGCCGCTCCGAACCGGCCACCCGCCCCTTCGTGATCGGGTACCGATACCGCCCAGCCCTGCTCCAGGGCCATCGCGATGATCGGCAGCTCGAGCGGCGCGATCGAACCGATCGTCCATGCGCCGCTCCGCAACGCGTACGACGGAAAGCACTGCGGGGCCACAGCATCGATCGCGCACTGGAACGACACCAGCGGCCGTGGACGCGCGGCAGCGCCCCACGGCAGCAGCACTGTCGTCACCGACACTTCCGGCGCACCGTCGAGATCGCAGGTGCGGTACAGCAATTGCCAGGCCGTGATCCGCTGCCGGATCACCCCGAACAGCGCGACGTCCACCGGCCGCGACCGCACCACCGTCCCCGGCGCGAGCGCGTCGAAACCGGATGGAGCGTCGTAGAACGGGTCGGCGGGCGGGAGCAGCGGTGCGGCGCGGCTGGTCGGCGCCGGGGCGTCGACGGTCATAGGCTGCCGCCGCCACCGAAGAACCAGGGGTTGAACGTGCAGGTCAAGGTGGGACTGCCTTCCGGATCGAGGGCACGCAGCGCGATCGAGGCGGCGCGCGGGGAATACATCATGGTCAGGTGGTCGGAGACGTCCTGCTCGCAGCCGTTCTGCAGGGCGATGTTGTCGACAGTCGCGTCCGGTCCGGCCCGCAGGAAGGCGAGGTCGAGGGGATTCATCACCTCGTCGTAACGGGAACCGACCACGGTGTAGGCGACGCCGGGCACAGTGTCGCCGGTGGCGTTGAGGGTGGTGTAGAACGACGAGCCGACGGCCTGTTCGACATTGGCGGCACCGATGATCGGCCGGTAGAAGCCCATGATGTCGATGCCGGCATTGTTGATCATGCGGCCGAGGGTGGCGATCCCGAGCAGCGAGGTGCCGTGGTGGGTGGCGCCGAAACTGACGAGCTTGCCGACCTTGCCCTGGCCGCCCTCGAACTTCAGGTAGTGATTGGCGATGGTGCCGCCCTGGGAATGGCCGACGATGTCGACCTGGTCCGACCCCGTCGCCGCGCGGACTCGTTCGATGAAATCGGCCACCTGACGGGAGGAGTCGGCCATCGGGCCCACCCCGTAGCGCCCCGGCAGCACGGCGCCGAGTCCGCCGGCCTCCAGCAGCCCGGATTTGCCGAAGTTCAGCGCGAACACGCAGTACCCGGCCTCGGCGAGGCGGGGCGAGAGATAGGAGAAGGTGTCGTAGGCGTTGAGCCAGGTGCCGTGCAGCAGCACCACCGGGCGCGGGTGCTGCGCCGAGGGCTTGCAGTCCCAGCGGTTGGCGCCGGGCGGCGCGGCGTCGGGGTGGAGCAGGCCGTAGGCGAAGGCGGGCAGGTAGGCCGACATCTCGGGGCCCTCACCGACGGCGTCGGAGGCGCGGCTGCCCGACGAACCCGAGCTGCTGCCCGAGGCGCTGCCGGTGTCGGCGATGGCGGTGGGTGTGCGGCCGTCAGCGGCGGCGACCGTGCCCGCGTTCACGTATTCGGCCAGCGAGGCGATCGTCGGCTCCAGGGTGGGAGCCGCGTCGGCCGGGCCTGCGGCCACGGTCAGCGCCGCGGCGATGCCGATTCCGCACAGCGCGCGGCGAAGGGAATGCGTCGTTGCAATCATGGTTTCACTTCCGTAGATCCGCGTCGACGAACAGGTGGCTCGGACGCGCTCTGCGAATCTATGACCCAGGACACAGTGATGTCACTGCACCGGGCAACGAGAAACTCTGGACCGGATTGGCGCGGGAGCCAAGTTCTGTACGTTTTCGATCGGATGGTCCACTACGGGGCTGTCGTCGGACACAATCGAGTCATGCTCGCCGAACACCCCGTTTCCGAACTCCCCGCTCTGCCCGCGCTGACCGCTCGGCTGCTGACGCGGTGGCCACAGATCTCCGAACGCATGCTCGCCGACGGTCTCGGCGCCAACGCGCCCGCCGAATTGCCCGACGGACACTTCACCGCGGAAGTGCTGCCGACCATCTACGCGTGCGGGCGGGCCGTGCTCGAGGCGATCGGCGCCGACCGCGAGTTCACCTACGCCGAGGTCGCGGCCTTCGTCGCCCCGGTCGCCGAGCGTCACGCCGAGGACCGGTTGCCGTTGCCGATGCTGATCGGCGCGATCCACGGCTCGGCGCAGTCGGTGTTCGCGGAGGCGCTGTCGCTGGCTCTGCCCACCGAGACCGCGGAGATGGCGCGGGTGGGCAACCGCCTGCTCGATCTGCTGCGCCATATCAACATGACGGTCGTGGAAACCTACACCGAGGTCGAGCAGTCGATCTATCACGCCGAACGCGAGGCGCGCCGGGAGCTGTGTTCGGCACTGGTGCGCGGCCTGCCCGCCGAGGAGCTCGCCGCCCGCGCCGACACGATCCTCGCCGATCAGTACACGGTGCTGGCGGTCCATCTGAGCGAGCCACCGCGCGTTGGCACCGCGGCCAACCTGGTGACCAGGCGACGGATCCGGGTGTTGCAGCGCGCTTTGGACGAGCTCACCGGCACCACCACCCCGGCCACCTTCGACGGCGCTCACGGCATCGCGTTGCTGAGTCACAGTTCCGAAACCGACATCCTCGACGCGGCGAAGTTCGACGAACTCGCCGACCGCCTGCGGGCCCAGTTCGGGGTACCGGTGTATCTGGCCGAATTCTCCGGTGTCAGTCGTGACGCTATTCCCGCCGCGGCGAAGGACGCGACCGAACTGACCGAACTGGCGCGACTACGCGGCAAGCCCGGCGGCTGCTACCGGCTCGACGATCTGCTGCTCGAATATCAGCTCACCCGGCCCGGCCCGGCCCGAGAACGCCTGGCGCAGCGGGTGATTCCGCTCTTGAGCAGTCCGCACCTGATCGATGCGCTGGAAGCGCATCTCGTGCACGGCGCCGACCGCAAAACTGCGTCACGACTTATTCACGTGCACCCGAATACTTTTACCTATCGCCTGCGCAGGATCGCCGAACTCACCGGTCTCGACCCGGCTGATCCGAAAGATTCACGTATGCTCGCCGCGTCGCTCACGGTGTATCGACTCGATTCCCTGGAGAACGAAAAAACCCGCTATTCGACGTGTGCATCGAATAGCGGGTAATTCGTTTCCCGACAAGGAAAGTCTTACTTGTCAGCGCTCTTTACAGGTAGGCGCTGCACACGGGCCAGGCGCCGGGACCCTGCGCGGCCAGCACGTTCTCGGCCACGCGGATCTGCTCTTCACGGCTGGCGTTGTCGGCGGAGCCCGCGCCACCGTAGGCTTCCCAGGTGCTCTGCGAGAACTGCAGGCCGCCGTAGTAGCCGTTACCGGTGTTGATGTTCCAGTTGCCTGTGCTCTCGCACTGCGCCACGGCGTCCCAGTTGTTCGCCGAGGCGGTTGCGGTGGTCAGACCGGCCGGAACGGCGATCATCGCGCCGGCAACAGCGGCAAGACCAAGGGCACGGGTGGTGAACTTGCGATTGAAAGACATAAAGTATTTCCTGCCTGCGCCCACCGACTCGGTGATGAAAACTACCGCGTCCCTGCCCCTCAGTCATGTCGGGGATCCTCGAATCACGGGGCAGGCTTTCTGGCGTTCTGCGATTCGATTCGGCTCGGGTTGTTGTTCAAGCCGTGATCGAATGTAGCCGGTTTGCGACCTGAGATCACGTACCGATCACGACGCCATTTGTAGCGAGCATTGTCCAAACGAACACCGTTCACCCCTGGTCGACCGTAATAAATCCGTAATCACACCACTGTCGTTATAGCGCCGTAATGTGACGGGGCTCATAAGGAATCAGAGACCCCGATCACGTTTCTTTTCCGGCAATTCGGGCAGTCCGCCCACGCCCGGCCGGGGGATGATGGGTGAAAAGGAGGCGCACATGAGCACTCGCCGGACCCTGTTCACCGTCCTCGCGCTCGGCGTGGTCGCGGCCGTAGGCGTAGGTCTCTATCTGTTCCAGCCGTGGCGACTGTTCACCACGGTCACCGTCGACGAGGCACCGATCGTCGCGGTGGACGGCGCGCCACCGCCGGTGATCGCCGAGGGCACCTTCGTCTCCCACGAGCACGACACCTCCGGCACCGCCCAGCTCCAGCGCACGTCGGAGGGCACCGTCGTGCTCCGGATCGTCGACCTGAAGACCTCCGACGGGCCTGCCCTGCACGTCTGGCTCACCGACCAGCCGGTGATCGTCGACGACTGGCACAACTTCGACGACGGCGACCGCATCGACCTCGGCGCCCTGAAGGGAAACGAGGGCAGCCAGAACTACGAGCTGCCCGCCGGTACCGATCTGGCCACGGTGAAGTCGGTCAGTATCTGGTGCGAGCGCTTCCACGTGTCCTTCGGCGCCGCCACGCTCGCGCCCGCGTAGGCGCCGCCCTGTCCGATCAGGGCCTGCCCCGACCCTTCAGCCATGCCTAGTGGGCACTCGAATCCCTCAGGCGAGCAAGCGCCGCTCGGTGGCCACCGCGACCGCCGCCGCACGGGTGTCGACCCCGAGTTTGTCGTAGATGCGGCCCAGATGCGTTTTCACCGTGGCCTCGCTGATGTGCAGTGCGCGGGCGATCTCGCGGTTGCCGAGGCCGTGGGCGAGCTGACCGAGGATGTCACGCTCACGCGCGGTGAGCGTGGGTCCTGGATTGCGCATCTTGGCCATCACCTTGGCGGCGACCGGCGCCGACAAGGCGGTCTGCCCGCCGGCGGCGGCGTGGATGGCGGCGAACAGTTCCTCCGGCCGCTCGGCCTTGAGCAGGTACCCGGTGGCGCCCGCCTCGATCGCGCGGGTGATGTCGGCGTCGGTGTCGTAGGTGGTCAGCACCAGGACGTGCGGGGTGGGGGCGGGCTGGGAGGTGATCCGGCGGGTCGCTTCGACACCGTCCATGTCACTACCGAGCTGCAGATCCATCAGCACCACGTCGGGGTGCAGGCTCGCGGCCAGCGTGACCGCGGTCGGTCCGTCGGCAGCCTCGCCGACAACCTCGATACCGGGCGCGCTCGACAGCAGTGCGTGCAGTCCGGCGCGGACGACCGCGTGATCGTCACAGATCAACAGGCGCACGGTGGTGGTCACGTGCCGATGTTAGTGCGCGCGTTCCCCGACGATGCGAATCCCTTCGCAGGCTCGCGCCGGCGCGGTCAGCGGATGTTCGTGGCGGCGATCGCTTCAGTGGCCGGCGATCGCGTCGTCGATGATCCCGGGCGCGAGCGGGATCGCGGCGGAGAGCACCGTGCCGTCGCCGGCCGCGGATTCGATAGTGCAGGTGCCGCCGAGTTGGCGCACTCGCGCGCGAATCGCGGGCAGGCCGTGTCCGCGATGTTGTTGCGGGTCGGCCTGCGCGTCGGGGTCGAAGCCGCGTCCGTCGTCGGCGACGTCGAGCACGATCTGGTCGTCGAGGCAGGTCAGGGTGATCGTGGCGGTGGTGGCCGCCGCGTGTTCGCGCACATTGGCCAGCGCGCCCTGGGCGATGCGCAGCAGGGTGGCCTCGACCCGCTGGGGCAACGGGCCCGGCGCTCCTTCTATATGGCAGCGCACGGTCAGGGTGTCCGTGGTCTCTCGCGCGGCGAGCGCGGCCAGCGCGGCGGGCAGGGATCCGCCCGCGGCGAGGTCGGCCGGGGCCAGATCGTGGACGAACCGGCGAGCCTCGGTGAGGTCACGTTCGGCGATGGCGGCGGCCGAGCGCAGATGCGTGTGCGCGAGTTGCGGATCGCTGTCCCACACCAGGTCGGCGGCTTGGAGCAGCATGCGCTGACTAGACAGTCCCTGAGCCAGGGTGTCGTGGATTTCCATGGCCAGTCGTTGCCGTTCGGCCAGGGTGCCCGCCGTGCGTTCGGTGGCCGCCAGTTCCTGTCTGGTCCGCACCAGGTCGTCGATCAGCGCGGCCTGCCGTTCGGCCTGACGGCGCATTCCGACGAACAGCGCCGTGGTCACCGCCGCCACCGCGGGTGGGGCGAGCACCAGATTCGGATCGAGCCACCCGGCGATGCGCACCTGACTCGACACCACCAGCGCGGTGAGTACCACGACCAGAATCACCGCGACCCGCTCCGACAGAATCCGCAGCCCCGTGTACACCAGTGGCACCGCGCACCAGGCGAAACTCGGCGCGAGCACCACCAGCACCGACCAGGTGAGCACCAGCATCGCGAACCACACCAGCCGACCCGACTGACGCAGCTCGCTCAGCGCGTACAGCACCGCGAGCACCACGGAGAGGACGACGATCAGCGGCGTCGACCGCGTCTCGCTGTGCCGGATCAGCCACCGCATCAACGACGCGGCGAGCAGCACATAGAACGCACTGTGGACGATGACGGCGAGCAGGCGCGTGTCGTCTCGCTGGGCGCCGAGCAACTGAGCCATGTCATCCACCTGGGTTCTCGGCGGCTGCCGCCGCGGTTGTCGGCCTCTCGACCTCGATCTTGCCTCTCGCGAGCACTCCGGCGTCGCACCCTCCGGTCGGTCCGGGTCGAGGCGGCCGAGAAAACAGCTCGGCCTGGGCGAACTGTTGATTCTTCCCGATGATCGCCCGCGGTGGGTCATCCGATCGGTTGACCCCGGTGTCGGCCGATCCGGCCCCGGAGTGCAGCCGGTACGCCGATCCGCGCGGGCACGCGAGCGAACAGGATGGATATCAACAGGCCACGGCAGATCGCCGGCCGGCCGAGATCCGCACAGGAGCAGCCATGACCGCCAAGTCCACCACCCGCAACCGTCTCATCATCGCCGGCGCCACCGTCGGTGTCGTCGCCGCCGGTGTGGTCGGCGTCGTGACGGTCCAGGCGCAGGATCAGGACCCGGCCACTCGCACCCCCGTCGTCGTCAACGCCGCCGACGCCAACCTGGCCCAGTCGACTCACCTGTCGATCGCCGCCGCCACCAAGGCCGCGCAGACCGCCCTCGACGCCGCCGCCAAGGAGAACCAGCGGGTGAGCGTCGCGGTTGTCGACCGCAACGGCAATGTCATCGTCACCCTGCGCGGCGACGGCGCGGGCCCGCAGTCCTACGACGCCGCCCAGCAGAAGGCCTTCACCGCGGTCTCCTGGAACGCCCCCACCACCGAACTGGCCAAGCGCCTCGAGTCGGCTCCCCATCTGGCCGACATCGACGGCACCCTCTTCCTCGGTGGCGGCGCCCCGGTGAAGTCGAACAACGCCCCGATCGCGGGCATCGGCGTGGCAGGCGCTCCGAGCGGTGACCTCGACGAGAAGTTCGCCCAGGCGGGCGTCGCCTCGCTCGGAAGCTGATCAGGATCTGAAGTACTGTCCCCCTGCCGAATTCGGCAGGGGGACAGTGTTCATTCGGTGCGGCGGGCGCGCGCCCGGCGTTTACCCTCGTGCATCGCCTGGACTCGGGCGATCGGAATGGTGTGGCCCTCGGCGATCAAGTCGGCTGGAAGTACTTGTGGCGCAGGCATTTCCGTGTCCCACGGGTCAGCGTCACCGAGCAGGTCCCGCGCCGTACGCAGAGTGAAGTCGGCGGGGGTCACCGAGTCGATGTCGTTCCAGCGCACGGGAAAAGACACCGGTACACCCGGACGGATGCGCGGGCTGTATGCCGCGATCACCGTTGCGCCACCGGCTCGCGTGGAGTCGAGAAAGACCTTGCCCGCGCGGTCCTCGCGGATGAACGCGGTGGTTCCGACGGTGGGGTCGATGCGCTCGGCCCTGGCCGCGACGGCCCGGGTCGCCGCCGCGGCGTCCTCGATCGCGACGCCGGGCTCGATCGGCACGTAGACGTGTAGTCCCTTGGCGCCGCTGGTCTTCACCGCACCGGCGAGCCCGTCGGCCGCCAGCGCGGCCCGGATCAGCTGCGCACCCGCGGCCGCGTCGCGAAACGTCTGTCCCGGTGAGGGATCCAGATCCAGCACCAGGTGCGTCGGTCCCGCGCTGTGGTCGACCGGCAGCAGTAGCGGGTGGTATTCCACCGCGCGCTGGTTTCCGAACCACAGCAGCGTGCGCACGTCGTCGCCGAGCGCGTAGGTGACCTCGCGATGCGAGCCCTCGGCCCACACCGTCGCGCGCGGAACCCAGTCCGGAGTGTATTTCGGCAGGTTCTTCTGCATGAACGGCTCCTGCCCCGGCCGCACCCGCACCACCGACAGCGCCCGCCCCCGCAACACCCGAACGAGCCGCTCCCCCACGAACTCGAGATAGTCGACCAGATCCCGTTTGGTCGCCTCGGCCCCGTCGAACAACGGCTGATCGAGATTGCTCATCTCCACCCCACCGCGCAGCTCTTTGCTGGTCATGGCCCCACCTTGCCCCGCTGCCAGAGGGCGGTCAACCGGTCACGGACACAAACCCGCCGCCCGGCCCCAGGCGAACGCGGGGCGCCTCGATCTGCGGTCACCACCCGTTTTGGTCGATCACCAGGTCGTCGGCTATCGTATGTTCCGCGCGGCTCACCCCGGTGAGCTGTAGTTCTGGCCCCGTCGTCTAGCGGCCTAGGACGCCGCCCTCTCAAGGCGGTAGCGCGGGTTCGAATCCCGTCGGGGCTACAAAGAGAACTCCTCGGTCATGGTGACCGGGGAGTTTTTTTGTGCCCGCGTCTTGTGCCCGGAGTGCAACACATTGACAGACGTTGCACGGTTCATACACTGTAGGAAACGGTGCATGGAGGTGACGTGATCGAGCAGACGGCGTTGGAGAAGCGACTCCAGGACGCCGCGGCGCGTCCCGATGCCGTGAGCGCGTTCCGCGCCGCCAGGGCCGTATTCCTGGCCGGGCACCGACTCGAGATGAA
The DNA here is from genome assembly GCF_053606985.1 of Nocardia sp. NPDC055165. Taxonomy (NCBI): domain Bacteria; kingdom Bacillati; phylum Actinomycetota; class Actinomycetes; order Mycobacteriales; family Nocardiaceae; genus Nocardia; species Nocardia sp. NPDC055165. The sequence goes on along the minus strand of NZ_JBSGSS010000007.1, from coordinate 201,972 downwards.
GGAACTCGCCGTCGCGCTCGGGGTGAACCGGGCGACGCTGTTCCGATGGGTCGGCGGGCGCGACGAACTACTCGCCGAGGTGATCTGGTCGGTCGCCGAGCCGACCTTGCGTCGCGCGGCCGCCGCGGCTCCCGGCCACGGCGCGTACCGCATCGCGACCATCCTCGGTGATTTCGCGCAGGCCACCAACACCTCCTACGCCTTCCGTCAGTTCCTGCTGCGCGAACCCGAGCGGTCGCTGCGACTGCTCACCACACGCGCGGGATCGGTGCAGCACCGCGTCGTCGCGATCGTGGAAGAGCTACTCGCCGAGGAGATTTCGGCCGAGAATCTCGATCCGCTGCTGCCGGTGCCCGAGTTGGCGCTGCTGCTGGTGCGGATCACCGAGACCTTCATCTACACCGATGTGATCAGCGGTGAGGAACCCGACGCGGCCAGAGTTGTCCGGGCGTCATTGGTTCTGCTGGGCGAACGGCCCGAACAGTAAGTCAGCGAAAGGACACCATGAAGCGCTCCATCTTTACCGAGGATCACGACGCCTTCCGCGCGTCGGTCGCCGAGTTCGTCAAGCGCTCGATCGAGCCGAATGCCGAACGCTTCGTCGAAGAACGGGCGATCGACCGTGAAACCTGGCTCGCGGCAGGCGAACTCGGCTACCTCGGCCTGGGAGTGCCCGAGGAGTTCGGTGGCAGCGACGCGGGCGACTACCGCTTCAACGCGGTGTTCGGCGAGGAGCTGTCGAAGGCGAGCGCCGCGATCGCGTCCTCGTTCGGCATCCACTACGACGTGTGCGCCCCTTACATGGTCGAACTCACCAACGACGAACAGAAGCAGCGCTGGCTCCCGAAGTTCTGCACCGGCGAGATCATCACGGCCATCGGCATGACCGAGCCGTCGGGCGGCTCCGACCTGGCCGCGCTGAAGACCACCGCTGTGCGCGACGGCGACGACTGGATCATCAACGGCTCGAAGACGTTCATCACCAACGGTTTCAACGCCGACCTGGTGATCGTCGCCGCCCGCACCAGCCCGGAGAAGAAGGCCAAGGGCATCACGCTGTTCGTCATCGAGACCGGCATGGACGGCTTCACTCGTGGTCGCAAGCTCGACAAGGTCGGTCAGCCCGAATCCGATACCGCCGAACTGTTCTTCGACAATGTGCGTGTCCCCGACGCCAACCGGCTCGGCGAGGTCGACCGTGGCTTCATCGCCATGATGGAGCGGCTGCCGCAGGAACGCATCGGCGCGGCGGTCTCCAACCTCGCGCACGCCTCGGCGATCCTGGACGAGACGCTGCAGTACGCCAAGGAGCGCAAGGCATTCGGGCAGCAGATCGGCAGCTTCCAGTACAACAAGTTCCTGTTCGCCGAGCTGGTCACCAAAATCGAAGTGACACAGGCGTTCGTCGATCAGGGCATCGTCGCCCATGCTGCCGGTGAGCTGTCCGCGGTCGACGCGGCGAAGGCCAAGTGGTGGTCGGCGCAGGTGCAGAACGACGTGCTCGACGCGTGTGTGCAGTTGCACGGCGGCTACGGCTACATGCGTGAATACCGGGTCGCGCGGGCGTGGATGGACGCCAGGGTGACCAAGATCTGGGCGGGCTCCAACGAGATCATGAAGGAACTGATCGGCCGCGATCTGGGTCTGTAGCGCACGGATAGCGTCGCGCCCGGCGTAGGAGCCACCGGGCGCGACGCGTCGCCGGTCAGTTCAGGATGATCGGCAGCGCGGCCAGATCGTTCTGCGTGAGCACCGGCAGGTTGCCGATCTCACTGTCGGGCACGGCAAGGCGCAGCTTCGGGAAGCGGGCGAACAGCGCGGGCAGCGCGATCGCGGCTTCCAGACGCGACAGCGCGGCGCCGGGGCAGATGTGCGGGCCGTAGCCGAAGGCCAAGTGGCGGTTGGCGGTCGGGCGGGTCACGTCGAACTCGTCGGCGGTCTCGCCGTGCACCGCGGTGTCGCGGCCGACGGCACGGTAGGACATCACCACGCCCTCACCCTTGGCGATCACGGTGTCGCCGACAACGATGTCCTCGGTGGCGAAACGCATCAGCAGGTGCGAGACCGGGCCGTCCCAGCGCAGCGATTCCTCGATGACCTGCTTCCACTCCACATCCCCGGCGAGGACTTTCGCCAGCTGCTCGGGTTCGGCGAGCAGCGCGCGCACGGTGTTGATGATCAGGCTGACGGTGGTCTCGTGGCCCGCGGCGACGAGAGCCTTGATGTTGCCGATCGCCTCTTCCTCGGTGAGCGGCTCGCCGCCCTCGTCGGCGGTGACGAACGCCGAGGTCAGATCATCGGCCGGGTCGGCGATCTTCTGCCGGACCAGGTCGGTGAAGTACACATCGAGGCCGCCGATCACCTCGAGGCGCTCGTCCTGCGGGGTCATCACCGAGAAGAACTTCTTGTACCACTCGAGCAGCTGCGCGTGGTCTTCGCGCGCGACGCCCATCAGGTCGCCGACCACGCGCATCGGCAGCGGGTAGGCGAAGACCTCCTTGAGGTCCACGGCAGCGCCGTCGGCGCCGGCGGCTTCGAGGTCGTCGAGCAGGTCGGCGGTCAGCTGTTCGATCACCGGACGTAGCTCTTCCAGCCGCCGCGGGGCCAGTGCCTGGGCTGTCTTGAGCCGCAACCGGCGGTGCTCGGCACCGTCGACGCTGAACATCGAACGGTCGACGAGGACCATCCCGATCAGCGGCCACTGGGTGGTCACCACGCCGTCGGCATACAGCGACCACGCGTTGATGTCCTTGACCAGCCGGGTGTCGGTGGTCAGCTGACGCGCGAGGGCGTGATCGGTGATCGTCCAGGCGGGCACACCGAGCAGGTCGATCCGGGTGATCGGACCGAGTGCTCGAAGTCGGGCGGTTTCCCCGTTGAGGTCACCGACCATGGGGTCGATGGCGAAAGGGCATGGCGAGCTCACGAGAAACCTCCGACGGGTCGAACTGGTGTGAAACGAACGGGCAGTGCGGTCATGCCCCGAAGGAAAGCCGAAGGTCGCCGGGTGAGCTGGTCGGCGGGCACCCCGAGGTCGACATCGGGCAGCCGGTCGAGCAGCACCTCGATCCCGGTCCTCGCGATGATCTCGGCGATCTGCTGTGCCGGGAAAGGGCAGCGATATTCACCGTAACTGAACGCGAAGTGCGCGTTGTTGCCGGTGGGTACCGAGCCGCCATCGGTAAACGATTGGCGCACATGCGGATCCAGATTCGCGGCCGCGAGACCGAGCAGCAGCAGGTCGCCCGAACGAATCGTCTTGTCGGCGAGACGGGTGTCGCGCGCTGCCCAGCGCCCCGCCAGAATCGAGGTGGGACCCTCTTCCCAGAGCACCTCGTTCATGGCCTCGCCGACACTGCGCCTGCCACCGCCGAGCGCGTTCGCGAACCGGTCGTCGGTGAGCATCAACCGCATGGAGCTGCCGAGCCAGTCGGCGGTGGTGAGGTGACCCGCGGCGGCGATCGCCATCAGGTCGTTCATGTATTCCTCGTCGGTGAACGGCTCGGGGTCGGCCAACATCATCGAGGCCAGATCCCCAGCGGGACGTGCCCTTTTCGCCGCGACCAGGCGGGCCATGTGCTCGGCGAAGCGGGCGTGCCCGGACTGGGCGTCGGCGCCACCGTCGGCGAGCTGTTTCATCGCCAGGGCGAGGTCTGCCGCATCGATGTCGGGCAGACCGAGGATGCGCGCCAGCGCGAGCGCGGGCAGCGGCACCGCGAACTCGGCGATCAGGTCGGCGCTGCCGCGACCACAGAACCCGTCGACGAGGCGGTCGGCCAGTTCCTCACAGGCTCTGCGCAATTCGAAGTGATCCACCGCGTCCAGTGCCGGTTCCACCATCGCCAGGTGCCTGCGGTGTTCGGCGCCCGCGGTGAAGTAGATCGAGGGCATCGGGTGCCCGATCATCGGCAGCAGCGGCCAGTCCTCCGGAACCCGGCCCCACTGATTCCACAGCGACACATCGCGCGGGAACAGCAGTGGATCGCTGGTCACCTGGTGCAGTTCGCGATAGCCGATGATCAGCCACGCCGGAAAACCGCCCGGCAGCTCCACCTCGACGACCGGGCCGTGGTCGCGGCGCATCCGCCGGTAGACCTCGTGCGGTTCGATGTGGAACTCGGGCCCGCTCAACGGCACCGCGCCGGTGATCGGGCAGGCGCCGGTCGGTGTGCTCATCAGACGGTTTCTCCCTGCGGGACAGCGGAATACAGGTGCTCGACCAACGTGATCAGCACCTGCTTGCTCGATTCGCGCGAGCGCGCGTCACACATCACCAGCGGCACCGCCGGATCGAGATCGAGCGCGTCACGCACCGCTCCGGGCGAATGGGAATCGCCGAAGTCGTTGCAGGCGACCACGAACGGAGTGCCCTGATGTTCGAGCCGGTCGATCGCGTACCAGGAGTCGCTGATCCGGCGCTGGTCGACCAGCACGATCGCGCCGAGCGCACCGGCGAACAGCCGGTCCCACAGGAACCAGAACCGCTGCTGACCAGGAGCTCCGAACAGATACAGCACATGTTCGTCGTCGAGGGTGATGCGGCCGAAGTCGAAGGCGACGGTGGTGGTCGACTTGCCGGGCACACCGCTGGTGTCGTCGACACCTGCCCCGACGTCGGTCATCGTGGCTTCGGTGTCGAGGGGCCGGATCTCGCTCACCGAGCGCACCAGTGTCGTTTTGCCGACACCGAATCCGCCGATCACCACGATCTTCAACCCGTGCATTGCCGTGCTGTGCAGCGGCGCTCGAGCCCGCTCGGGCACGTTCTCAGAGCTTGCGAAGTCCAACGAGCACCTTCTCGAGGGTGGAAGCGTCCAGCGACATCGCCGCCGACAGCGGTGGGCGCACCGTGATCTTGCCCGAGGCCAGCAGGTCCGACAGCACGACCGTGGCCACCCCGACGGGCAGGCGCAGCTCGGCCGCGATCTCCACCACGGCGGTCGGCGCCCGGCACATGTCGAGGATCGCGGCCTGCTCCGAGGACATGCCCGCGGTGGGCGCGGACTCGCTGACCACCAGGGTGACCAGGTCGAAGTCCTCGGTTACGGGGGCGCGTCCGCCGGTCAGCGTATAGAAACGGTCGGGATCGTCGTCGCGACCCGCCCTGGTCACTCGATCGCTCCGCGTCTGGGCTGGGCAGCCAGATGCTCACCGAGCTGTTCGACCAGCTCGTGCATCGTGTGGCCGACCAGACCGGCATCGGCGTCCTCGGCGGCGACCACCGCCAGGTGCGCGCCCCGCCCCGCCTCGACCACGAACAGGATGCCGCCGTAGAACTCGGTCATCGACTGGCGAACTCCGCCACGCCCGTCACCGAACTCCACGGATGCCCCGTGCGACAGGCTCTGGAATCCGGCGGCGATGGCGGCCAGCTGATCGGCGCGGTCCACATCGAGTTCCGGTGTGTGGCAGATCTTGAGCCCGTCGCCGGACAGCAGCAGGGCGTGCCTGGCGCGCGGGGTGCGGGCGAGCAGCTTCTCGAGCAGCCAGCCGAGGTGGGCGGGGGCGGTGGTGGTCATCGGTCCTCCATGGGGTCGGGAGCCGCGGCGGCGCTGCCCGGTTCGTGGCTTGTGGTGCGGCCCGGCGCGGAGCGCTGGAAGGCACCGAGGGCAGTGGGCTTGGCCGGGGCCGCCTTGGCGGCGGGTGCGGCGGTGAGACCTTCGGGGTGGACCTGGGCCAGGGTGTCGCCCCGGCGGCGTTTCGGCAGCGAGGGCGAGGTCGGGACCGCGCCGTCGGTCTCCGGTCGCGCGTGCTGGCCGGCCGGCTCGCTGAAATCCATGGTGCCGGTGTCGGTTCTGCGCGGGATCGGACTGTCGAACTGGCTCAGCGTGGCGGGTTCGGCGAAGCGTGGCGCCGCCACCACATTGCGACTGCGGCGTTCGGCGCGGGCGGTGAGCTCGCGCGGGATGACGACGACGACCGCGGTGCCGCCGATCGCCGACGGCCGATACGACACGGTGAGTTCGTGTTTGCGCGCCAGATGCCCGACCACCGCGAGGCCGAGCCGGGTACCCGACAGCGAGGCGAGATCCACGCCCTTGCCCTTGTGATCGCGCCCGGTGACGGCGGATTCGGCGCGGCGCAGCGCGGAATCGCTCATGATCAGGCCGCTGTCCTCGATCGTGATCACCACGCCCGCGGGCACTTCCGCGGCGTAGACGTGCACCTCGGTGGTGGGCGGCGAGAAGTTGCAGGCATTGTCGAGGAGTTCGGCCAGTGTGTGCATCACGCCTTCGGCGGCGTGCCCGGCGATGCCGACCTCGGCGATCGCCCGCAGCCGGACGCGCTGATACCCGGCGACACGGCCCATCGCGCCGCGCAGAATCGATTCCATCGCGATCGGTTTCGCCCAGCGGCGGCCGGTGCGCGCACCGGACAGGACCGCGATGCTGTCGGCCAGTCGTCCGGCCTGGGCGGTGCGATGGTCGATGTGGAGCAGGTCGGTGAGCACTCGCGGGTCGGCGTGGCGGTGTTCCATCTCCCGCAGTTCGGCCAGCATCGAGGTGGTCATCGCCTGGATGCGGCCGGCCGCACCGGCGAAGGCGGCCAGTGCCGCCGCGCCCCGGCGCGAGTTCTCCTGGGCTTCCCACGCGTACGCGGCGGTGTGCTCGTCGGCCTGGGTCAGGCGCGCGCTCGCCTCGGCCACGGTGGCGGCCAGTTGCTGCTCGGCCTGCTGGGCAGCGGCCAGACTCGCACGCGCCTGCGCGCGCTGACGCAGGGCGAACCACACCGCGGGGCAGCCGATCAGTGCCGCGGCCACCGCCGCGGCGAGCACCGGGATGCCGATGGCCGGTGGCGTGAACACCGCGGTCACCGCGGCGATCGCCACCACCGCCACGCCGGCACCGAGCACCACAGATCCGGCGCTGTCGCCGGACGCCTTCGGCGCAGCTACTGTCTGTGCCATCGGCAGTACTTCCGCAGTACTCACAGGCCCCCTGCCATAGTGGTCGATCAAACACGCAGCAAGGCAGCCTGTTTCGAAGTCGGAGTCGAGCATATCGAGCCCCCGCCCGACCTGCCACTCGACCGATCAGGGTTCACCGGCCGTTGGGGTACGGGTCAGTATCGGGCCTGGTCACGGCAGGTGGGGCGAGACGGCGATCACGTCGCCAGAGCAGGTGCGATGACCGTTGCCATGGCTCGGTAGCCGGAGTCGTTGGGATGCAGGTGATCACCGCTGTCGAACGCGTCGGCGAGGCGGGTGCGATCACCGGGAGTGGCCAGCGCTCGTTCGAGATCGACCACCGTGTCGAAAGCGCCCGACTCCCGAATCCAAGTGTTCACCTCGGTCCGCAATCGTTCCTTCTCCGGCGAGTAGTACGCGGAACCGGCGAACGGCAGAATGGTCGCGCCGACGATGCGCACGCCCGCCGCGCGCGCCTGCGCGATCAAGTCGCGGTATCCGACGATGAGCTGCTCGGTCGAAACCGGCGGGAAGACAACCCCGTCCGGGCCCGCACTGCCCGACAGGCCGATGTCGTTGATCCCGATCAGGACGACGGCGGTGCCGACGCCCGGTTGGTCGAGAACATCGCGACGGAACCGCGCCAGCGCGCTGTCGCCGAGCACGGTCGAGTCGGTGAGCAGCCTGTTGCCGCTGATTCCGGCGTTGACCACCGGGCCGTGGTGGCCTACCGCCGCGAGCTGGTCGGGGTAGCGCAGGTCGGCGTCGGGGGTGGAGCGGTAGCCGTCGGTGATCGAATCGCCGAAGGCCACGGTGACGTCGCCGGTGCTCGACCGCAGCGTCTCGATGCCCGCCACGTAGTACCAGGACTGCGAGGTGTCGGTGAACTGCGCCGCCGACGGGTCGTCGGCGTGATCGCCCTGCGCTCGGTAGCTGGTGGCCAGCGACTGGCCGTGCTGAGTCGCGGGGCCGGTGGGTCGGTCGAAATAGAGCGTGACCGCGATCGATGACCCCACGGTGCGCACCGCGTCGCTGATCACCTCGGCCCCCGGTGCGATCACGAAGGTGGACTGCCCGCCGACGCTCAACCCCCGCACCGATTCCGGGACGATCGCCGCTCCCCCCGCGCTGGCGGCCACCGTCGCCGCCGACACGGGCAGGGGGTACTCGCCGAAGCGATTCGACAACCGAATCCTGACTTGCGGCCCCTCCTGCGACAGGCGAAACACCTGTCGCACAGTCTGATCGGCGAAACCCATCGCCGACCAGTTCTGGTAGACCGGGTACTGCACAGCGGTCGTCCAGGCACTCGACCACGAGGTTTCGGTGCCGCGCGCACCGAACGCCACCAGGATGAGCGCGGCCACGGCGGCGACGGGCGCGGCGATCCACCGCGGGCGCACCGTCAACGCAGCGACCATGTCATGCCGAAAGCCGCCAGAGCGTCGAGGAATTCGACCGGCTCGAACAGCTCGGCGGGTGCCTGCGCGCCCGGCTTGCCCACACCGGCGGCGATTCGCGTCGCGACCTCGACCGCGAGCTGGGCGCTGTTGCGGTAGGCGTCGGGACCGCGGCCGATCCCACGCAGGGTCCGGCCGTCGCGGTGGATGTCGACGACCATCGAGTACGCGGCCGGGGCCGACGGTGTTTCGGGCGCGGCGTCCAGATCGGCTTCGGTGACGGTGCCGACGATGTCGAAAATCGACTTCGCGAGTACGCCCTCCACCGAGCGTGCCGTGGTGTGGCGCGGAATCGTCACCACGGAGGGTTGCGGAAACTTCAGCACTGCAATGGGTTCCGTCTCGTCTGGAAGTAGGAAGGTGGTCCGGCGGGGCTGGGGACCGGTGTGGAATTCGCCGTCGGACCAAGACAGGCCGCCACTGGTGAAGACATCTAGATTCTGGAAGACGGTGCGCATACTTCCGCGCGAGCCCTCACCGCCGGGCGTGGCGACATGGCTCAGGACGATCTCGTCGGCGCCGCCGAGTCGCTCGGCGCCGAGGTGGGCGAGCAGGTCGCCGAAGATCCCCGCTTCGGTGGTCGCGGTCGAGAGCGTCACCCCGGCTTGCGCCGCGAGCGGGCCGAATTCGGCGAAGACCTTCTCGACGAAGAGCTGTTCCCCCGCGACGTCGACGTAGTGGACGCCGGCGGCGATGGCGGCGCGCAGCACTCCCTCGCCGCGACCGGTGTAGTCGGGCAGCGTACTGATCACGGCGTCGACGTCGGCGAACGCGGCGACGAGCGCGGCGTGATCGTCGGCGGCGGCGACGCGGACCTCGGCGGCGAGTCCGGCGAGCCGCGCGGCGTCGCGGCCTACGGCCACGGTCTCGATACCGCGCTCGCGCAGTTCCCGCACCGCGAATGTTCCGACGTGGCCACTGGCTCCGTAGACGGCGATCCTCATGTCGTGCTCCTTGTGCTCATCGGGCTGATGAACACAGCGTATGAACCATTCGTGAGACAAGAAATCATCCAGAATCTTGCCTGGATATCCGACCGTCTCTGCGAGTACCGTTTTGAACATGGATCTGCTGAGCGATGTCCTGGCCACCGCGAAGACCGGCAGCCCAGCCTCCGGTATGTTCGTGCGGCACGCGCCGTGGGGTCGGGCGTATCCACGCCTCGAGAGCGCGGGCTTCCATGTGATTCTGCAGGGTTCGTGCTGGCTGACGCGACCCGATGCGCAGCCGCTGGCACTGGGCGCCGGTGACGCGGTCTTCATGCCTCGCGGGGTCGCCCACGATCTGCTCGACCAGCTCGACAGCCCGGTGACCGAAACCGCGGGCCCCGAGGATGTCCGGATCGTGACGGGGCCGGGCGCTCCCGCGACCCTGCTGTGCGGTTCCTACCAGCTCGCCGCCGACCGAACCCATCCACTGCTGACGGAACTGCCCGAGGTGGTACACATTCCGGCCCGGCTCGGCACGCATCCGTCGCTGCGCGCCGCGGTGGACCTGCTGGCCGACGAACTCACCCACCCCCACCCCGGCGCCGACGCGGCGATACCCCCACTGCTGGACCTGCTGCTCCTCTATCTCCTGCGCGCCCGGCTCGCGGACTCCGCCCAGACGACCGGCTGGGCGGCCGCGGTCGCCGACCCGGACATCTCCCGCGCCCTGCGCGCCGTCCACGACGACCCCGCCCACGGCTGGACCGTCGAATCCCTCGGCGCCCGAGCAGGTCTCAGTCGCGCCGCCTTCGCCAAACGTTTCACCACACTGGTCGGCGAGCCCCCGCTGACCTACCTCACCCGCTGGCGCATGCTCACCGCTGCCCGCCTGCTCCGCGACACCGACCACCCACTCTCGACCGTCGCGAGGCACACCGGATACAGCTCCGAGTACGCCTTCAGCAAGGCCTTCAAACGCGAATTCGGCACGGCACCTGGCCGATACCGCTCGACATCGACCGAGGTCCTGCTGGCGGGCGCGCGGTAACCGTCAGTCGAGCACAGCCGTAGCCTCCACCTCGACGAGCAGATCCGGCTCACCGAGCGCAGCCACCCCGATCAACGTGATCGGCTTGACCGGATCCACACCGAGCTTCGCCGCCCTGGCAACGCCTTCGCCGCTCCTCGACACGCGAGATCAGTTGAGTTGGGCTACAGCGGCTTTCGTCGCCTCGGCGACGAGGTCGTTGGAGGGTTCGGCGTTCTGGTCCGGCTTGGTGGTGAGGACGGCGAGGACCAGGGGCGCGCGGTGAGGGGGCCAGGCGATAGCTACGTCGAGGGCGGAGCCGTAGGCGGGGCTGCCGGTTTTGTCGCCGACGATCCAGTCCGTGGGCAGACCTGCCTTGATGCGTTTGGCGCCGGTCTTGCTCGCCTTCAGCCACGTGGCGAGTTGGGCGCGTTCGGGTTCCGGGAGGGCGGTGCCGACGACGAGGGCACGGTAGTTCGCCACCAGGGCGGCAGCGGTGGTGGTGTCGCGTTCGTCGCCGGGGATCGCGGTGTTGAGTTCGGGCTCCCAGCGATCGAGACGGGACACGGTGTCTCCCAGGGTGCGCAGGAAGGCGGTGAATCCCGCTGGGCCACCGAGCAATCGGAGCAGCATGTTGCCCGCGGTGTTGTCGGACAGGGTGATCGCCGCGTCGCAGAGCGCGGTGACGGTCATGCCGGTGTCGATGTGTTTTTCCGTCTCAGGCGAGTTCACGACGATGTCGGCCGCGGTGTAGCGGATGACCTGGTCGAAATAGCCGGTGGACAGCGGATGCGCCTGCAGGAGTGCGCCGCACGCCACACCCTTGAAGGTCGAGGCCATCGGGAAGCGTTCGCCCTCCCGGTAGTCGACCGTGGCTCCGCTTGCGGTGTCAACTACCGACAGACCCAGTCGGGCGCCGTATTTCGACTCCATGCCGGCGAATGTCGCGGTGGCGGGCACGGCCGCCGAAGTACTCGGTGCCGGTTCGGCGTCGTTGCGCGAGCAGGCGGTGCACGTCACGGCCGAGATCGCCAGTGCGACGGCGGCGATCCGGGTGCGGAGGCGGGGCGTCAGTGTGGAGGAAGTCACCGGTGCACGCAATCATCGCCGACCGGTTCGAAGCCAATACCGGACAGCGGGCTGGACGAGTCGCACCCGATATCACCGCAGGTGAACAGCGGTAAGGCGACAGGGAAGACCGATACCCACCAGCTCGTCCGCCCAGATCGACCGAGCCGTGGCAAGAGCGCTGGTTCAATGGCCGATATGGATCTGATCCGCCACCTCCGGTTCTTCGTCTCCGTCGCGGACGAGGGCCACTTCGGGCGGGCAGCAGCGGCACTCGACATGACCCAACCTCCCCTGTCGCAGGGGTTGCGCCGCCTCGAACAACATCTCGACGTCGAACTCATCCACCGCACCAGCCAGGGCGCGCTACTCACCACCGCGGGCAAACACCTGTTGCCGCGTGCCCGGCTGCTCGTCGACGACGCCGACCGATTGCTCGCCGAATCACTGCGGATCGCGCAGCTCAGCGGGACCGTGCGGTTCGCGGCGACGACCGCGCTCCCCGATCGTCTGGTCACCGCGTGTGTCACCGGCTTGCGCGCGGCGGGTGGCAGCGTGGCGACGACACTGGCCACGACCGTCGATCTCGTCGCCGAGGTGCGCGCGGGCATCTGCGATGTGGCGGTGATCGAACATCCGGCGCTGGTCGACGGGGTGGAGGCCGGACCGGTGGTGAAGTTACCGCGCTGGTTGGTGGTACCCGCCGAGCACCGCACCACCACCGCCGAACGACCGACCTTCCCGATGCTCGCCGGACTGCACTTCGCGCATCCACCGCGCGCCGCGAACCCGCCCGCCTTCGACAGCATCATCGACCTGCTGCGGGAACGGGGGCTGGACGCACCCCCGCTCGCGGCTCCCGACGATCGGGCGGTGTTGGCCGCGGTGGCGGCGGGCACGAGTTTCGGCGTCACCGCCACCTCGCCGACGCCGACACCGGGGGTGGCCTGGCTCACGCTGGCACCGCAGTCGATTGCCCTGCGGATCAGGGTAATTCGCAGAGCGGACGCGGGAGCGCATGCCGATGCGCTGGACCGGGTGCTGTACCGGGAGCGGCTGCGATGAGTGTGTTCGACGCGGCGAGGGACGGCATGACGGAATCGGCGAGTGCCCGGATCCGTGCCGTGTTCGCCGATGCGGGCTGCGTCGGCTGGTTGCACGCCCGGCGCTGCGATGGGTCCGCCGGCGAGATCTCCGTCGGTGGGCACGAGCGGGTGGTGATCGCGTCGGTCTACAAACTGCTGCTGCTGGCAGCGTTCTTGCGACAGGTCGACCACGGCCTGATCGACCCCACCGGCCGGCTCACCATCGATCCCGCCGACTGCACGCCGGGCCCTACCGGACTGGCGGCACTCCATGATCCGGTCACGCTGAGCCGCCGCGATCTGGCGGCATCGATGATGACCGTGTCCGACAATGCCGCCGCCGATGTCCTGCTCGGCGAGGTCGGTCTCGCCGCGGTGAGCGAGCTGGTGCACGAGCTCGCTCTGACGGATACCCGGATCGTCGGCGGGACGGCCGACCAGCACCGCAGCCTGGTCCGCGATACCGATACCCACAGCACCGCAGAGGCTTTCGCGGTCCTGGCGGACAACGACGAGGCCTGGACCGTCTCCGCCTACGACCCCTCCTACGCCAGCGCGACCACACCCGAGGAGATGACCCGGTTCCTGGGGAAGCTGTGGACCGGTGACATATTGTCCACGGCCGGTACGGCATTCGCGCGCACGGTGATGAGCAAGCAGATCTGGCCGCACCGCATCGCCGCCGGATTCCCCCATCGCGGAGTCCTGGTGGCGGGCAAGACCGGCACCATCGGGGTGATCCGCAACGAAGTCGCCGTCGTCGAATTCCCTGGCGAAACACCGGTAGCGGTAGCGGTCTTCACCCGCGCCGCCCGCGCGGATCCGATGCTGCCGGTGGTCGACACCGCGATCGGCGAGGCGGCACGGATCGCCGTCACCGAACTGCGCCGCCCGCGCTGAGGTGACAACTCCCTGACGACCATGGCTAGCATCGTCGTTTGTGGGTGGAGATTCTTCCGGCTTCGGCCGAGTGCAGAAAATCGGGATCGCGGCGGGGGCGCTGGGTGTGGTGCTGGCGGTGGCGACTCCGTTGCTACCGGTTCAGCAGCAGCGCGCGAGCCTGGAGTGGCCACAGCCCCAGTCGATGCAACTCAGCGCGCCACTCGTGGACTACGTGCCGTTGTCGCTCGACGTGAGCATTCCGTGTACGGCGTTGCGCGACATGACCGGCGGGACAGTCCTGGCCACCGTTCCCGCCCAGGCGCCGCGAGCAGGATCGAAAGGCTTGGTCGCGCGCATCGAGGACCGGCCGGGAGCCGGGCGCACATTGTCCGTGGTGCTACGCGACAAGCTGCTGTTGAGCGCGCCGATCGCGGATATCGCGGGGAACGCCCCTGTGCAAGAGAGCTCGGCCGCCGACGGCCGGGATGGCACACAACCACCCCCCACCGACGCGGACCGGCCACCTGCCCCCAACGGCACACCGTCCACCGGCGGCACTCCCCCCAACAACGCACCACCCGCCAGCGGCACCCCACCCAACAACGCACCACCCGCCAGCGGCACCCCACCCAACAACGCACCACCCGCCAGCGGCACCCCACCCAACGGTGCACCGCCCTCTGGCGGCGCCACTCCCAACGGTGCGCCACCACCCGGCGGCACCACTCCCAACGGTGCGCTACCACCCGGCGGCACCACTGCACCTAACGGAGCGCCACCCACCGGCACCACTCCACCCCGCGGCGCTCCCGCTCCTGGCAGCACTCCCCCATCGGGCGCGGTTCCGCCGAACGGGCCGAGCGGTGCACCGTCCTCGACGACGAAGTCACCGGCCGGACCGGGCGGCGCGCCCGGCGCAGCCGTGCCCGAGACCGCACGCGACGCCCGATGCGGAGCGCTGACCGTGGTTTCCACCGGCTCGAGCACCACCGCCGAGCTCACCGGTATGACCCGGGCCGACGGATCGCCGATGAAGACGACCGTGGACGCTGATGTGCGGCCACAGGTGGTCGGAGTCTTCACCGAGCTGGATCGCGGACGGATGGGAGACGCGCGGCTGCATGCCGAGATCGATGCGCGGTTCTCGTCGAGTCCGAGTGGCTGGAAGCTGGCGGCGATCGTCGGGGCGGTGTTGAGCGCCTTGCTCGCCCTGATCTGCCTGCACCGCGGCGACGCTCGCGACGGCCGCCGGGCGCGTCGCGTTCTGCCCGCCCGGTGGTGGCGGTTCACCGGTCTCGACGCGGTGGTCGCGGGCACATTGGTCAGCTGGCATGTGTTCGGCGCCAACAGTTCTGACGACGGCTACATCCTCACGATGGCGCGCGCGTCGAAGGAAGCGGGCTACACCGCCAATTACTACCGCTGGTTCCAGGTCGCCGAGGCACCGTTCGGGTGGCCCTACGAGGTGCTCGCCCAGATGACCCGGGTCAGCGAGATCGGGGTGTGGATGCGGTTGCCCGCATTACTCGCCGGGTTCGTGTGCTGGCTGGTGCTCAGCCGGGAAGTGCTGCCGCGCCTGGGTTCCGGTGTGCGCGCGAGCGGGGTCGCGCGCTGGACCGCGGCCCTGGTGTTCCTGTCGATGTGGCTGCCCTACAACAACGGGCTGCGTCCCGAACCCCTGATCGCGGTCGGCGCGCTCCTCACCTGGTGCTCGATGGAACGGGCGATCGCCACCCGCCGCCTGTTGCCCGCCGCCGTCGCGGTGCTGATCGCCGCGTTCTCCCTGGCGGCCGGTCCCACCGGATTGATCTGCGTGGCAGCACTGCTGGCCGGTTCGCGACCGGTGCTGCGCACGATCATCGCCCGCGCCAGACCGGCTTCGGGCGCCGGCGCGTCCGCTCGCGGAACTGTGGTCCTCCGATACGCCGCACTCGTGGCCCCGATCGTCGCCGCGGGCACTCTCGTACTGGTCGTCGTCTTCGCCGACCAAACCTTCTCGACCGTCCTCGAAGCCACCCGCGTGCGCCAGCTCGTCGGCCCCGACATGTCCTGGTTCGAGGAACGCACCCGCTGGGATTCCCTGCTGTCGGTCAACCCCGACGGCTCCCTGGCCCGTCGCTTCGGCGTCCTCGCCATGCTCCTGTGCCTCGCGGTCGGCATCGTCGCGACGCTGCGCCGCGGTCGGATCCCGGCGACCGCGCGTGGCCCGGTGACCCGAATCCTCGCCGTCGTCTTCATGGCACTGCTGCTGATGATGTTCACCCCCACCAAGTGGACGCATCATTTCGGCGTCTACGGGGGCCTGGCGGCCGCACTCGCCGCGATCACGGCAATGGCGCTGGTCCGCGTCGGCCGGAAGTATCTGCGAACACTGTTCGCCGCCGCGGTGCTGTTGCTGCTCGCCGTGAGCTTCACCGGCTCCAACGGGTGGTGGTACGTCTCCGGCTACGGGGTTCCGTGGCCCGACCGCGCCCCCACGCTCGGCGGGATCGAGGTGTCGACCCTCTTCCTCGCCGCGACAGCCGCAACCCTCCTCGCGGCCCTGTTCCAGTACTACCGTGCAGGCATCGAGCCCTCGGCCGTAGGAGACGGTGCCGATGGCCTCCGCGACCCGGGCGATGACGACGGTGGCACCGGTGATCACGGAACCGATGGCGAGGCCGCCGGTTCTGACACGAGTCGAGTACTCGAACGCGGAAGCGGCGTGCAGCGGAAGTCCGGTGGCGGTATCGGTCGCCGCAGGCCGAATCGCAAGATCCCGGCCGTCGCACCGCTGACCGTTGCCGCAGCGGCCATGGTGCTGTTCGAAGTGGGTTCACTTGCCGCGGCGGCTGTTTCGCAGTACCCGGCCTATTCGGTCGGGCTGTCGAATCTGCGCGCGCTGACGGGTGACCGGTGCGCGATGGCCGATGACGTTCTCGTCGAGACGAATACCGCCGACTCCCTGCTGACCCCGTACAACGGCACCGTCGCCGAGGGGCTGGCCGCCGAGAACACCGGCTTCACCCCGAACGGTGTCGGAAGCCTCGCCCCCGATCCCGGTCCCGGCCAATCCTCCGCCCCGCCGTCAGGTTCCGGCCCCAGCCCCAGCGGAAGCGGACCCGGCGGCCCAGGCCCCGGCGGAGGCGCACCCGGCAACTCAGGCCCCGGCGGAAGTGGACCCGGCGGTGCGAGCCCCGGTGGCTCAGCACCTGGTGGGGGCACTTCTCCAGGTGGCGTGAACGGGACGCCGGGCAGCAACGGCGGCTCTACCGAGGCACCACCGAGCGGTCCGAACGCGGGACCACCCGGCGCACCCGGCGCGTCCGGTCCTGCCGTGGCCGGCGTGAACGGCAGCACGGCGGCATTGCCGTTCGGCCTCGCCCCGGAACGAACACCGGTACTCGGCAGTTACTCGACCGGCGAACCACAGCGAACGCAGTTGACGACGCAGTGGTATCGGCTGGATCTGGCCGCCGCACAGCAGAATCCGGTGTACCGGGTGATGATCCTGACGGTGGCCGGTCGGATCGAGTCCACGGCGCCCGATGGCTCACGCATGCCAGGGCAGCGCTTGCGAGTGGAGTTCGCTCGTCGGGCCGAGGACGGAACCACCACCGCCCTGGGCGATGCGGTCCCGCCGACGGTGGGTGGCGCTCCGGGCTGGCGGAACCTCCCGATCGCGCTGGATCGAGTTCCTGTGGGCACCACTGCCGTTCGTCTCGTCGCCGACGCGACGGAGCCCGACCCCATGCAGTGGCTCGCGATCACCCCACCGCGCCTGCCGAAATTGTCGAGCCTGAACACCGTCGTCGGCAGCACCGACCCGGTCCTCGCGGATTGGCATGTGGGACTGGCTTTCCCGTGCCAGCGTCCGTTCGACCACCACACCGGTGTCGCGGAGATGCCGATCTGGCGAATCCAGCCCGACAAGCTCAACGCCCAGGTCTCCGAGACCTGGCAGGGCGACACCGGCGGCGGCCCCCTCGGCTGGACCGGCATGCTCATGCAGTCACGCACCATCCCGGCCTATCTGGCCGAGGACTGGACCCGCGACTGGGGCGAGCTCCAACGCCTCACCCGCACCGTCGCCGCACCACCGGCCGACATCACCGTGCGCACCGAGCTCCGCTGGGGCCTGACGAACGAAACCCCGATCAAAACCAGCTGACCGCCGCAAACGCGAACCGCCGCTACCCGAGCACGGGTAGCGGCGGTTTCGATTGCGGTAGAGGCTATTTCGGCGGTTCACCACCGGCGGGCGGGCCACCGGCCGGAGGCCCGTCGACGGGCGGTGCGCCACCGGCGGGCGGGGTCGCGCCCGCGGGCAGCGGCTTGCCGATGTTGCGCGCCATGTCGGGCATCAGCCGGATGGCGACCTGTTCCCAGGTGCCCCAGTTGTGGATGCCGATGTCGGGAAAGTCATAGCTGACGTTCTCGTAACCCAGTGCGGTCACCCGCTTCTCGAACGAGCGGGTGTTGGCCAGGGCGATCGCCTCCAGTGGCATGCCCTGGGTGATCGCGTCGACCGAGGACAGGTCCTGGTCGGCGGGCTTGGCGCTCCCCGCGGAGACGTAGAGGCGGGTGTTGTTGGCGATCAACTTCTCGACGAACCCGTACGGGTCCATCCGCTTCCACTTCTCACTGCCCGCGGGCGCCATCGCCTCGATGTTGTACCCACCGCTGGCGATCATCGCCCCGCCGAGCGCCTCACGCATGCCGGGCATCGACATGTGCAGGTAGCCCGACAGCGACCCCGCGTAGGTGAACTGCTCGGGGTGGTAAGCCGCCATCAGCATCGCCGCGCTACCGCCGCTGGACAGGCCGACCACACCGTTGCGGGTCGCGCTGAAGCCCAGCCGGGACTTCATCGCCTCCGGCAGCGTCTTGGTGATGAAGGTTTCCCACTGGTAGGTGTTGACCTTGCCCTGGGTGTCCTCCCAGCCGCCGATCGCCGAACCGGAGTCGGCGCTGGGCAGCATCGACCCGTCGGGGTTGACGCCGAAGAAATTGCTCGGCTGCTCCCAGTCGGCGTAGAAGCTGGACTGCCCGCCGACCGGCATCACAACGTTGATGTTGAACTTCGCCATCTGCGCCGGGATGGTGGTGTGCTTCTCCCACCCGTTCAGGTCGTCCTCGGCGCGTTCGCCGTCGAGCAGGTAGACCACCCGATCGGTGTTGCCGTCGGCCGCGCGGATGATCCTGGTGTTGATCTCCCCCATCGACGTATCCACCCGGAAGTCGATCGCGGACGGGTCGGCATCGGCGGCGGCAGGCGCGACGGAGGCGCCGAACGGCACCACCACCACGACGGCGCCTGCCATCACTCGCCGAAGAACTGTTCTTACCCCACGCATGATCGGTGTTCTGACCTTCCCGTCTGTGCGGCCTCGCCGCTTCCCCACTCGACCCGCCGCGGTACTGCACCTGCGCGCGGGGCCCTGTCGGGCAGCATAGCGCGCACCCGATCCCAGGGGTACATCGAATTGTGAAGTGGGGCAGCCCGCTTCGTGCGCCCGCTCCGAACTGCGGATTCTCGGCGAGGGGCGACGTCGGCGGAGCGCTACCCTGGGAGGTCGATTCGTGGCCGCGCCCGGCCGCCCTGCCCAGAACGGGAACGCCGTGAAGCTCGCCGTACGCCTGATGATGTTGTCGCTGGTCCTCGCAGTGCTGTTCGGAGTCCCCTGGTGGACGGTGGTCTCGGCGCCGACCGGTGGCAGCGGCACGCTGTTCTGGATCGGAACGGCGATCGCCGCGGCCGCCCTGGTGTGCCTGCCGCTCACGATGTTCCTCGGGCACGGGCCCGCGCAGTCCGATCCGGCGGTGATCGTCGGCGACACCCTGCTCGGGGTGCTGTGGGTGGTGTTCTCCTGGTCGGTGATCGGGCTGCTCGTGCGGGGCGCGCTGGCCGTCGGCGGGGTCGACGGTGCCCGGATCGTGGCGGCAGGAGTGCTGGTGATCTCGGCTGCGCTGGTCGGGTGGGGCGTGTACGAAGCGCGCCGGGCGCCGCGGGTGCGCACCGTCGACGTCGCGATTCGTGGGCTGGCGCAGGGCCTGGACGGGTTGCGCGTAGTGGTCGTCACCGACACCCATTACGCCGCGCTGAATCGGCGGCGCTGGTCGGAGCGCGTGGTCGAGGTGGTCAACGCGCAGCGGCCCGATATCGCCTGCCACGCCGGTGACCTCGCCGACGGTTCGGTCGTGAAACGCCAGGCGCAGGTCGATCCGCTCGGCAAGGTCGAGGCGCCGCTCGGCCGGTTCTACATCACCGGCAATCACGAGTACTTCGGTGACGCGCAGGGCTGGATCGACTACATGGCCTCGCTCGGCTGGCAGCCGCTGCACAACCAGCACAGCGTCCTGACCCGTGACGGCGACCGGCTCGTCATCGCCGGCATCGACGACCCGACCGGCGTCGGCCTGCCCGGTCACGGTCCCGATCTGCCCGCCGCGCTCGCGGGCGCCGACCCTTCGCTGCCGGTCGTCCTGCTGGCCCACCAGCCCAAACAGATCGCCGACAGCGCCGCGGCGGGCGTCGCGCTGCAGATCTCCGGTCACACCCACGGTGGGCAGATCTGGCCGTTCCACTACCTCGTCCGGCTCGACCAGCCGGTAGTCGCGGGCCTGAGCAGGCACGCGAACAACACCCAGCTCTACACCAGCCGCGGCACCGGTTTCTGGGGTCCCCAGCTTCGGGTTTTCGCCCCCAGCGAGATCACGGTGCTGATGCTGCACCCGGACAACTGAGCCCCAGTTGCCCAGCGCACAGGGGCGTCCGAGATCGGATCAGCGGTGCGGCTGGGTGACTTCGGTCGGCAGCGTGCCGCCCATCACCACCTTCGAACCGTTCCACGAATAGGTGATCGTCGCCGGACCGCCCTGCGGCGCGGCAAAGGGTTCGTCACCGGCGAGCCAGCGGTAGTCGACGGTGACCGCGTTGTTGCTCGATCCGACGACGGTGGTGAAGGCATACGGCTCAGAAGTGCCCGTGCCCAAGTACTTTCCGTTGCGGAAGAACAAGAGGTGGATCGGCGCACCCGCGGAGTTGCCGCCGATGGCGCGCACATACAACAGCTGCCCACAGCTACCCGGCTGATCACTCGAAGCCTGTCCGGCGACCCAGCTTCCCTCGAGGCTCGCGAGGGCGTTCTGCACACCGGTCGAGGCCGGGTCTATGCAGCGACCCGGTCCACTGATGTTGTCAGCGGGGGCGGGAGAGGTGGTGTCGGGAGCCGGGATCAGCGTGGGAGCTTGTGTGACCGGCGGTGTTTCGGGCTCCGGCGCGATGGTGGCGCCGGGCTGGGGGGCGGCGGTCTTCTCGGCCGCGGGCGACCCCGGGGCCTGGGTACCCGGCGCGGGCGCGCGGGAGGTCGACGAAGCGGCCGTCGCGCGGGAGGTCGATGTGGTTGTCCCTGAACCACTCTCGTCGGTGCAGCCTGTGACCAGTGCCGCGGCGACGGCGATGAGCGCGCCCATTCGAACTGCGTTCTTCATGGTTCCTCGATTCTGTGTCCCCTACGCGCTGTAGCGCGTACATGCAGACTTCATCGGGGCCCCCGACACGGTCGTTAGGCGATTCAACGGAATCCTCACCCTAGGGTGCGACATCCACACCCATATACCTAGATCTGCTAGGTTGTTACCTAGATCTTCTAGGTATAGGAGTGCGATGCGGATAGACAAAGACCTGGTGGCGGCCTCGGCGACGCCGCTGGTGCTCGGGATTCTGGCCGAGGGCGAGTCGTACGGCTACGCCATCCTCGAGCAGGTCAACCAGCTCTCCCACGGGCGGATGCAGTGGACCGACGGGATGCTGTACCCGCTGCTGCACCGGCTGGAACGGCTCGGGCACGTGTCGTCGACGTGGCGGGTGTCCGAGGGCGGACGCCGCCGCAAGCACTACCTGATCACCGAGTCGGGCCGGGCGGCGCTCGCCGAACGACAAGCCCAGTGGAGTGTGGTCGCCGAGGCGCTGGACCAGGTCTGGCGCAGCGCCACCCAGCCGGTCGAGAAGGGGTGGGCGTGATGGAGACCGAATTGCAGGCCCATATCGACCAGTGGCGTGGGTACGTCCAGCGTCATCGTGCGATTTCGGTCGCCGACGTCGACGAGATGGAAGACCATCTGCGCGAACAGATCTCGACCTTGCAAACCGCGGGCCTGTCGGGCGAGGAGGCATTCCTCGTCGCGGTGAAACGGATGGGCAGCATGGACGCGATCTCCCGGGAGTTCGCGCTCGAGCATTCCGAAAGGCTGTGGAAGCAGCTCGTTCTGGTGCCGGAGCAGTCCGAGGGCGGTGCGGGAAATCGAGAGCTGATGGTGGTTCTCGCGCTCGCGGCGGGGGCGGCGGTCACGGTCAAGGCGGGCTTCACCTGGCTGGAGGGTCCCGCCCTGGGCCGCAACATCAGCCTGCTCGTCTTGCCGTTCCTCGCAGGATATTTCGCGTGGAAGCGCCAGGTTTCCGCGCGGGTCGGCGCCGTGCTGCTCGCGCCCGTCGTGCTCACCGCACTCGTGCTGAACCTGTATCCGTTCGAGCCCGAAGGGGCGACCGAGATCATCGCCGCGATCCACGCGCCGATCCTGCTGTGGCTGGTGGTCGGTTTCGCCTACACGGGCGGCGACTGGCGATCCGGGCGGCGGCGAATGGACTTCATCCGGTTCACCGGGGAGTGGTTCGTCTACCTGACCTTGCTGGCGCTCGGCGGCGGCGTACTGATCGGACTGACGGTCGGCGCCTTCGGGACCCTCGATCTCGACATCGAGCCGGTGATCGAGGACTGGGTGCTGCCCTTCGGCGCCGCGGGCGCGGTGATCGTCGCCGCCTGGCTGGTCGAGGCCAAACAGAACGTCGTGGAGAACATCGCGCCGGTGCTCACCCGGGTCTTCACCCCGCTCACCATCGTCATGCTGTTCGCGCTGCTCGCCGCCCTCGCGACCACCCGCAGCCTGACCGCGATCGACCGCGATCTGCTCATCCTGATGGACCTGATCCTCGTCTTGGTCGTGGGCCTGCTCCTCTACACGATCTCCGCCCGCGATCCGCTGACCCCACCCGGCTTCTTCGACCGCCTGCAGCTGGTGCTGGTGTTCACCGCGCTGGTCGTCGACGCGACGATGCTGGCCGCCATGCTGACCCGGATCGCCGAGTTCGGCTCCACCCCCAACAAGGTGGTCGCGCTCGGACTGAACGTGGTGTTGCTGGTGAACCTCGTGTGGTCGGGCCACCTCGGGCTCGGCTTCGTGCGCGGCAGGAAGACCTTCGCCGCTCTCGAGCGTTGGCAGACCGACTACCTGCCCGTCTACGGAGTGTGGGCGGCCGCCGTGATCGTCGCCATCCCGCCCTCGTTCGACTTCCGATGATCTCCGGACTCGGCGAAAATTACTGGCGGTCCGTGACACGATCATCAAGTGCTCTTGACGATCTCCACGACTCACACGCCGGCGACCGACCTCGGATACCTCGTGGTCAAACATCCCGACCGCGTGCAGTCGTTCACGACCACCGGCGGCACGGCACACGTCTTCTATCCACAGGCCGATGTCGATCGCTGCACCGTGGCCCTGCTGCTCGAGGTCGATCCGGTGGAGTTGGCGCGACCGAGCAAGGGGCACAACGGGTCCGCACTCGGGCGCTATGTGAACGACCGTCCGTATGTGGCGTCGAGCCTGCTGTCGGTGGCGTTGGGCAAGGTGTTCCGGTCGGCGCTGAACGGCACGAGCCGGGACCGTCAAGAGCTGGCGGAGACGGCGATTCCGTTGGAGATCGAAGTCCCCGCCGTGCCGTGCCGTGGTGGGACCGAGATCGTCGAGAGGCTGTTCGCGCCGCTGGGTTGGACGGTGTCGACCACCTCGGTGCCGCTCGATCCGGAGTTCCCGGAATGGGGCCCGTCGCCGTACACCCACCTGCGTTTGACCGGGACGCTGCGGCTGGCAGAGGCACTGAACCACCTCTACGTGCTGTTGCCGGTGCTCGATGACGCCAAGCACTACTGGGTGGACGCCGACGAGGTCGACAAACTGCTGCGCGCGGGCGAGGGCTGGCTCGGCGCCCACCCCGACCACGAACTGATCGCGCGACGCTATCTGGCTGGACGACGGACACTCATGCTGTCCGCCCTGGAACGCCTGCGCTCGGCGGACGAGGTGGTCGACGATGCCGAAATCCCCCGGGACGCGGTCGAACGCGTCGAAGCCGCCGAGCGCCGCACACCTTTGGTGAAGCTCCGCACAGAGGCGGTGCTCGCCGCGCTCGCCGACACCGGCGCAACGCGCGTCCTCGATCTCGGTTGTGGCCCAGGCGCTTTGCTTCTCGCGCTGCAAGCCGAGCCCCGGTTCACCGAGATCGTCGGCGCCGATGTCTCGAGCGCCGCACTCTCGATGGCGGAGCGCCGCTTGAAGTTCGACCGGATGTCGGACCGGCAGCGAGCCAGGATCACCCTGATCCAATCCGCGCTGACCTACCACGACAACCGGCTGCGCGGCTTCGACGCGGCGGTGCTCATGGAGGTGATCGAACACGTCGACGAGTCCCGGTTGCCCGCGCTCGAACGTGCCGTCTTCGGGCACGCCGCGCCCGGCGCGGTGATCGTGACGACGCCGAACGTGGAATACAACGTGCACTACGAGACCCTCGACGGTCACCGTCACGACGATCACCGATTCGAGTGGACCCGTGCGGAATTCGCCGCCTGGTGTGCCCGCGTCGCCGAGACCTTCGGCTACGTCGTCGACATCCGCCCGGTCGGCGACCACGACCCGCAGACCGGCTCCCCCACCCAGCTCGCGCTTTTCCGGAAGGCCGCGTAAATGAACATCGACCTCCCCGAGCTGTCGCTCATCGCCCTCGTGGGTATCTCCGGTTCCGGCAAATCCACCTTCGCCCGCGAGCACTTCAAGCCCACCGAGGTGCTGTCGTCGGACTTCTTCCGCGGCATGGTGGCCGACGACGAGAACGATCAGTCCGCGACGAAGGACGCCTTCGACGCGCTCGGCCACATCGCCGGGATCCGGCTGCGTGCCGGTCGACGCGTCGTCATCGACGCCACCAATGTGCAGAAGCACGCGCGGGCCGAATTGGTCGCGCTGGCGCGGTCTTTCGACGTGCTGCCGGTCGCGATCGTCCTCGATACGCCCGAAGCTGTGGCGTGGGAACGTACCCAGGGGCGCACCGATCGCGACTTCGGGCGCAATGTGCTGAAGCGGCAGAGTCAGGACCTGCGGCGTTCCCTGCGCGAGCTCGGTCGCGAGGGTTTTCGCAAGGTGCACGTCGTCAGCGATCCGGCCGAAGTGACGATCACCTACGAGAAGGCGTGGAACGACCGGCGTGAGCTCACGGGGCCGTTCGACATCATCGGCGATGTGCACGGCTGCCGGGCCGAATTGGAAACGCTGCTGGGCGAACTCGGATGGACGCTGGTTCGCGACGAAGCCGGGCATGCTGTCGATGCCACCCACCCGGAGGGACGTCAGGCGGTCTTCGTCGGTGACCTCGTCGACCGCGGGCCCGATTCACCGGGGGTGCTGCGGTTGGTGATGGGCATGACCGCGAGCGGACACGCGCTGTGCGTGCCGGGCAATCACGAGCAGAAGCTGCTCAAGAAATTGCGGGGCAAGAACGTGACGGTGTCCCACGGCCTCGCCGAGACGCTCGAGCAATTGGGCAGCGAGACACCGGAGTTCATCGAGTCCGCGGCGCAGTGGATCCACGACCTCGTGAGCCACCTGCGGTTGGACGGTGGGCGGCTCGTGGTCGCGCACGCCGGACTGAAGCAGGCGTACCACGGTCGTGCGTCCGGGCGGGTTCGCGACTTCTGTCTCTACGGCGAATCCACCGGGGAGACAGACGAATACGGCTTGCCGGTGCGCTATCCGTGGGCGCGGGACTATCGCGGTGCGGCGATGGTCGTCTACGGGCACGTACCGACGCCGAAGGTGGAGTGGATCAACAACACCGTGTGTCTCGACACCGGTGCGGTGTTCGGCGGCGAGCTGACGGCGCTGCGCTACCCCGAGAAGACGTTCGTCGCGGTGCAGGCCGAGCGGATGTACTACGAGCCGATCCGGCCACTCGCCGAGGCCGAATCCGCGCGCGACAACGAGACGCTCGACCTCGCCGATGTCACCGGGCGCAGGCACATCCGCACCGAGCACGGCACGGTGATCGTCGATGCCGAGAACTCGGCGGCCGCGCTGGAGGTGATGAGCCGGTTCGCGATCGATCCTCGGCTGTTGCTGTGGTTGCCGCCGACCATGTCCCCGCCGTCGACGTCGACCGTCGAGGGGTATCTCGAATATCCCACCGAGGCGTTCGCCGACTATCGCGCGGCGGGCGTGGGCAAGGTGGTGTGCGAGGAGAAGCACATGGGGTCGCGGGCCGTGGTGCTCGTGTGCCGTGACAAAGCAGCGGCCCGTTTCGGGGTCGGTGACGGCTGCTCCGGTGCGATCTACACCCGCACCGGCCGGTCGTTCTTCAACGATCCGGCCCTCACCGAGGCGCTCCTGGATCGCGTCCGCGCAGCGGCCGCACCACTTTTCGACGAACTCGACTCGGACTGGCTGCTCCTGGACTGTGAACTGCTGCCCTGGTCCGCCAAGGCCGCGGGGCTGATCCGCACCCAGTACGCGGCCGCAGGCGCCGCCGCACGGTCGGCGCTGCCCGCCGCGGTCGCGGCACTCGACGCCGGACTGGCCCGTGGGCTCGACCTCGGCGAACTGCGTGCCCGCACCGCCGCCCGCGCCGAGAACGCGGACAGCTTCACCACCGCCTACCGCCGATACTGCTGGCCGACAACAGGACTCGACGGAGTACAGATCGCCCCGTTCGCCCTCCTTGCCTCCGAAGGCGCCGGCTACGCCGACCGCGACCACGGCTGGCACCTCGACATCAGCGACCGACTCGTTGCGGCCGACCCCGTGACCTTCCGCCCCACCGGCCGCCGAATCGTCGACCTGTCCGACCCTGCCGCCGAAGCCGACGCCACCACCTGGTGGCTCGAGATGACCGCGGCAGGCGGTGAAGGCATGGTCATCAAGTCCTACGCCGGCCTCACCCATCGCAGCAAGGGCAAACTCGTCCAGCCCGGCATCAAATGCCGAGGTCGCGAATACCTCCGCATCATCTACGGCCCCGACTACACCACCCCCGAACACCTCACCCGTCTCCGCGACCGCACCCTCAGCCGCAAACGCACCCTTGCCCTGCGCGAACACACGCTCGGCCTGGCGGCCCTGGACGCCGTCGCCGCGGGCGAACCGCTGTGGCGCGTCCACGAATTGGTCTTCGCCATCCTGGCCATGGAATCCGTGCCGACCGACCCCCGCCTCTGAGCTTTTCGGCGGTCAAATAGTGTCGTCTCCGGTATTCGCACCGTGCGACTCGCCAGAACTGTTGAGAGAATAGAGAATTGACTCAGCTCGCCCCGTTTCCGTTGCCCTTTCGTGCCGCTCATCTGGTGGCTGTCGCACCGGTCAGAACAGTGCGCGAGCTGGAGATGATGCGATTGAGCGCCGCCGTTCGGGAGAAATCGCAGTGGCATCAGAAAATGCAGGACGCCGGCATCGTCGCCCGATGGACCCGGGAGGCCGCCGAGACCGGGATGACGGAAGCTCAAATCCGCTATGTGCTCGATGAACTCGCGCATTACGCCGGAATACGCGACGAGGAGACCGGAATCGAGGTGTCCGCTGTCGACGGGGTGTGGCAATCGGACACCCTGATCGACGACACACTACGGGATCGTCTGCGCGCGGCGGCTCGGGTGATCGAGGAGGTTCCAGCGGCAGAACAAGATTGGCATCCCGGCTCGAACGGGCAGGTGCGCAATCTTGTCCATCCCTCGCTGTACTGCCTGGTTCGCGGCGTCAGCCGGTCCGATGACGCACCATGGCCCAGCCCGGCGAACAAGGATGCCAAGTACGCGTACTCGCCGAAATTCCAATGGCTGCCCACCGATGTCGATGTCACCGATGCCGGCGACGTCGCCTTCCGTTCCTACGTCAACAACGTCGACCCGGCTCGCCATCACGCACTCGAATCCGTCTTGCCGGAACTGTTCGCCCGCATGCTCCCGCTGCTGGCCAATGTGCTGACCGACCTGCGCCGACCACGACCGGTGCGGATCGACGTCAACCCCTTCACCTGGTACGAAGACTCCGAACCCACCGAGCCGACCGATGAGAGCGACGAAGCCCAGGAAGCCTTCGACGCCGCCTGGGACGAATGGTGGGAAAACCGCCGACCGGCCATCCCCGACGCCCCCACTTTTCAGCCGCCCACACCCGTCGACGACAGCGACCGCGTCGACCTCACCGGGCGCAGGTTGCAGGTCATCGTAAAACTCGCCAACATCTACCTCACCCCCGAGAAGCCGGAATATCCGGGCGGTTCGTGGCACGTCGAAGCAATGCTCAACGAAAGCATCGTCGTCACCGGAATCTACTACTGGGACAACGAGAACATCACCGACAGCCGGCTCGGTTTCCGCGCGGCGATCGACGACCCGGAATACGACCAGAACGACGAAACCGGGATGCGCGAGGTCTTCGGTCTCGCCGACGAGGACGCGCTCAACCAAGACCTGGGATCGGTCAAGGCCCAAGCCGGTCGCTGCGTAGCGTTCCCGAACATCCTCCAGCATCGCGTCGCACCGTTCCGGCTCCAGGACCCGACCCGACCCGGCCACCGCAAGATCCTGGCCTTCTTCCTGGTC
The DNA here is from genome assembly GCF_053606985.1 of Nocardia sp. NPDC055165. Classification (NCBI taxonomy): domain Bacteria; kingdom Bacillati; phylum Actinomycetota; class Actinomycetes; order Mycobacteriales; family Nocardiaceae; genus Nocardia; species Nocardia sp. NPDC055165. The sequence continues at coordinate 173,927 of NZ_JBSGSS010000007.1, read as the reverse complement.
GACCCTTCGATAACCATCGTCTCGACCTCCGACGTCCCACCCCAACAACCCTGGTCCCCGACATCGACGATGACAGCGGCACAGGCCGACGCCTTCCGCGCGGAACTGATGCGAGAGCGCAAGTTCTTCGTCGACGAACACAACAACGAGCTCTACGAACGCGAATTCTCCCTCTGCGAACACTGATCTCGACGCATGGTGAGGGAATCAATGTCAACGACGCACCGCCATGATGTCGGATATCAACCCGGGAAACTCGATACAGGTGGTCGTGGTCTTCGACGTACCCGCCGGAACCGTGCCGACCACACTCGAACTGCACGACTCCGCATTCTCTGGTGGCGCCGAGGTCGCGCTTCGCTGAACTGCTGGACCGTAGTCATCTCGTCTCTGTCGGCACTCGAGTTGAGCGACAACGGATTTCGACGGCAATCACCAGTCGTAGTACGAGACGACCGATGGTTGGCCGGTGTAGCCGGGACCTGACGTCGGGTCGGCGCCAAGGTAGAAGGCGGTGAACCGAGGTCGTCCGTGGCCGTGGATCTGGCGACGGTTGTATGTCAGGCCCGCCGCTCTGAGGGTTTCGACGACCGCCTCGGTTATCGGTGAACCGTTGGCGCGGCGGATCTCAGCTGGATCGAAGTCGGCGGCGAAGAGACCATCGGGGGTGAGCCAGCTCGCCATCGTCTCGATGAGAGCCAGTTTGTCGCCGATGTAGTGCAGGCCGTGCACGCAGGTCACGAGGTCGGCTTCGCGAGGCGGGGTCCAGGTTGTCGCCGAGGTGGTGAGCAGGCGCAGGCGTGGGGTGCGGGGTTTGTTCAAGAAGAAGTCGACGAGGTCGAGGCCGATGATGGTGACGTCGGCGGTCGGGAATTCGCGGTCGAATCGTTCCTCCGCTTCGAGCAGGGCCCGACCGGAGCCGCAGCAGACGTCGATCCACGTGACCCGGGCGGTGGGGTCGGCGCGCAAGCGCTCGGCGAGTACCTCGTAGGGGTCGAATCCGAGTTCGCGGGCGTAGCTGTTCACACCGGACAGTCCTCGGCCGCGGTTCATCGCGTTGTTCGCGACTACCGAGGACTGTTCCAGCGTCAGGTCGTCGAGCAGGACGGGATCTGTTGGCACCACACAATTATCGCTGCCGCGCAGGTCACGCGATACTTCACCGACGCCAGAAGAAGTGGTGGACGACTCCGCTGGGGCTGGGGACCTGCTCGTGGTGGAAGCGGTCGTCGTATTCGTCGGGGCTTTCCCACAGGCGTTCGCCCGCACCGATTTCCACCGGTGCGACGACGATGTGCATGGCGTCGATGAGGTCGGCGGCGAGGAATTCGCGGACCGTGGCGACACCGCCGCCGATGCGTACATCCTTGCCGTCGGCGGCATCCAGAGCCTGCGCGAGCGCGTCCTTCGGGGCGGCATCGATGAAGTGGAAAGTGGTGTCGGCCAGGGTGAACGACGGGCGCTCGTGGTGGGTGAGGACGAAAACCGGAGTGCGGAACGGCGGGTTGTCGCCCCACCAGCCCTGCCAGTCGTAGTTCTCCCACGGTCCACGCTGTGGGCCGAACTTGTTGCGGCCCATGATTTCCGCGCCGATGTTGAAGGCGTAGTCGCGCGTGATGTAGTCGTCGAGGCCGTAGGTACCACCGGGTTCGGTCCGATTGGGCCAGTGCGCGGTGGCGCCGGCCCAAAACATGAGGTCAGAGGGTTCGGCGTGACCGAAGGGGCGTTCCAGACTCTGCCCCTCCCCCGCGCCGTACCCGTCGCTGGAAATGCTGAAGTTCTGAACGCGGACCATCTGAGCCATCGAGGTGCCCTTTCTGATTGCAATGTGCAAGCAGTGACGAACGTATCCTAGACTGATCCTATGTCGCAACCAGTTGCCCAGGAGAAGTTGCCGGTGCCGCCGGGCAAGTCGGGCTGCCCGATCAACCTCACGGTCGAGCTCCTCGGCGACCGCTGGAGCCTGATCATCCTGCGCGACATCATGTTCGGCGGGCACACGCACTTCCGGGAACTACTCACCGGGTCCATCGAGGGCATCGCCTCGAACATCCTGGCCGCACGGCTCGCCAAACTCGTCGGCGCAGGTCTGCTCACGCGCGACGACGACCCCAGTCACCGGCAGAAGGTCGAATACCACCTCACCGAGGCCGCGATTCAGCTCGTTCCGGTGCTGGCCGCACTGGGCGCGTGGGGCGCGCGATGGTTGCACACGGCGCCGGAGCTGACGGTGCGCGCGGAGTTACTCGCCGCGGGCGGGCCCCCTATGTGGGAGCGCTTCATGGATGAACTGCGCGCCACCCATCTGCGTGGCGCGCCGCTTCCCGACGACGGGGTGCTCGCAGAACTCACCGCCGCCTACCTCGCGGCGGCCGGCGAGTAAGCGTCAGCGGGCCGCTTGGCGGCCGACTTCGTTCAGGTGGGTCATCGCCTGGCGGTACGACTCGAACAGGCCGGTCTCGCAGTAGGGAACATCGATCTCGGCGCAGAACTGGGCGACCATCGGCTGGGCACGGCGCAGGTTGGCGCGCGGCATCGACGGGAACAGGTGGTGCTCGATCTGGTAGTTCAGCCCACCCATCGCGGTGTCGACGAGGAAGCTGCCGCGCACATTGCGCGAGGTGAGCACCTGGCGACGCAGGAAGTCGGTGTTGTCGCCGTCCGGCAGAACTTCCATGCCCTTGTGGTTGGGCGCGAAGGTGGAACCCATGTACAGACCGAACAGACCCTGCTGAACGGCGATGAACACCAACGCTTTACCCGGCGACAGCACCAGGAACGCGGCCGAGAGCAAGCCGATGAAGTGCGCAGCCAGTAGCGCGCCCTCCCAGATACGGTTCGGGATCGGCCAGCGGAACACCGCGACGATGCTCTTCCAATGCAGGCTGCCGCCTTCCAGGAGCAGCAGCGGGAAGAACAGCCACGCCTGGTAGCGGAAAATGAACCGTCGCCAACCTGTTCCGGCGCGCGCACGATCACCGGAGAACGCGAGCACACCCATCGCGTCCGGGTCCATGCCCTCGGTATTGGGGTGGGCGTGATGACGGTTGTGGTTGCTGGTCCACCACCCGATGCTCAGCCCGATGGCGAGATTGCCCGCGATCAGCCCGTACAGGTAGTTGGCCCGACGCCCGGCGAAGATCTGCTTGTGCCCGGCATCGTGGCCGAGGAACGCGATCTGCGAGAACACCGCGGCCAGGAACACCCCCACCGCCAGCGTCCACCACGAGTCACCGATGGCGAAAAATGCCACCCAACCAGCCACGAAGGCGACTGCGGTCAGCGCGCTCTTCCACCCGTAATACCCCACTTGCCGGTCGAGCAGGTCCGCCGCCCGGACGCGACGCAACAGGACCGAGTACTCACTGCCACGCACGGGAACGACATCAGACGCGATAACCACGCCACAAGCATGGCGCATGCAGGCCACGTCCGGGTGAACGGGTTGCAGATCGGCGACGACTGGCCGTGCCGCCACCCGAATCCGGTCGTCCTGCTACCCGGCCCGAACAACGACACCATCACCTGGCAGACCATGTCGCCGGTCCTCGCGCCATCGCACCCGAGATCCGCGTTGCCGCGATGGTCACTCGATCCGACCGGATCGCCATTGATGCCTACTCTCGATGGTGAGCGACCACCCACGCCGCGACCTGCGCGCGAGTCGCGCAGTGCAGTTTGCTCAGGATGTGCTCGACATGCCCCGCCGCAGTGCGCTGCGAGATAACGAGCTTCTCCGCGATGGCCCGGTTGGTCAGGCCCTGCGCGATGAGTTCGGCTATCTGCTTCTCGCGGCGGGTGAGTACGTCCACCGCGGCAGGAACCTCCGCCGCCGCGGACGAATCCTCCTCGAGGGCGTAGGCGAGCACCGCGTCGATATCGAGATCGTGGCCCTGGCGCATCGCCGCCTCGAAGGCGCGCGGGCCGAGCGCGCGAGTGGCGTCCTGCTGCGCCTGGGTGTGGTGGCCGAACATCTCGAGAATACTGACCGCCTGGCTGCCCACGGATTCGCCGACCGCCATGGCCGCCCCGACGAGCACAGCAGCCCGCTGCGCCCGGCGCTGTGCAGCCGCGACAAAGGCCAGGGTTGCCAGACAGCTCGCGACGCCCGGCCAATCCTCGATCATCCAGGAAACCCGCAGACTCTCCTTGACCAGCACCGATCCGCGCTCGAGGTCACCGCGCTCGACCGTGGCAAAGGCGAGCTGCGCGACCGCGTAGGACCGGTAGACCGACTCGCCGTGCGCTGTGGCGAGCGCCAGCGCCTGCTCGTTGCACGCCGTGGCGAGGTCCGTTTCCTGCAGCAGACCGCACGCGACGCCGAGGCCGAGCAAGCTCGATACCTGATGCAAGACATCACCGGACGCCTCGAACACCGGCACTGCCCGCGCGAGCCGTGTCCTCGCATCGGTGAGATCGCCGGAGAACAACGACAGCAAGCCATGTGCGCCGTCGACATACGCGCACAACAACTCGTCATCGCTGCCCTCGGCCGACGAACGCGCCTGTTCGATTCGCTCGGACCCGGACTGGATGTCTGTCTGCATCGCGGCCAGCACTGTGTCCGCGCACAGTGCCGCGATGTGTGCCAACGTGGCCCCGCTCGTTCTCTCCAACACCCGACCGAGCCAATATCGGGCCTCGCTGACCCGCTGCCGCGCGACCCAGAACTCGTAGAGGGCAACCGCGATCCGTTCGGCCGATTCCGCCTCGTCGGGCTCGGCCAGGCAGAACTCCATCGCCTCACGCAGATTCGGCTGTTCCCGGTGCAGCCGATCGATCCATTCCAGCTGCTTCGGCCCCGCCCATTCGGTGTACGCCCGCAACGCCAAGCGTTCGAACCAGTCCCGGTGGCGGCGCTGCAATTCCTTCTCGTCACCGCTACCGCGCAACCGTTCCCGGCCGTACTCACGCAGCGTTTCGAGCATCCGGTACCGGACGCCGCCGTCACCGCGGCTCGCACGGATCAGGACCGACTTGTCCACCAGCGATCCCACCAGGTCGAGTACCTCGCCGGGATCGAGTCCGGCACCGCAGATCGCCTCTGCGGCATCCAATTCGAAGCCGCCCGCGAACACCGTCACCCGCGCCCACAGCTCTCGCTCACGGTCGGTCAGCAGGTCGTAGCTCCAATCGACGCACTGGCGCAGCGTCTGTTGACGGGTCGGCGTCGCGCGACCGCCACCGGTGAGCAGTCGATATCGATCGGTGAGCCGTTGCAGGATCTGCTCCGGTGACATCGACCGCAGCCGGGCCGCGGTCAACTCGATGGGCAGCGGCAGGCCCTCGAGTCGTCGGCATATGCGGGCGACGGTGATCTTGCTGTCTTCGGTCAGCTCGAATCCGGGGACGGCCGAGCGCGCGCGGTCGACGAACAGCGCGATCGCGTCACACCGCAACATCGCGCGTAAGCTCGGCGACCCCTCCGCCCCGGGAACCGACAGCGGCGGCACCGGGACCACCACCTCCCCACCGATGCCGAGCGGCTCCCGGCTGGTCGCGAGGATGTGCAATCGAGGCGCAGCACGCAGCAGCGATTCGGCCAGCGAGGCGATCGTGTCCACCAGGTGCTCGCAGTTGTCGAGCACCAGGAGCAGATGGCGCGTGGCGACGAAATCGACGAGCAGTTCCTGCGGTGTCTGGGCTGTCCGCCCCACCAGTCTCAGTGCGGACACTGCGGCCCCGGCCACCAGGTCCGGTTCGCGAACCTTTTCGAACTCGACGAGCCAGACCCCGTCGTCGAACGCTCGGCGCACCTCCTCGGCCGCCCGGATCGCCAACCGGGTCTTGCCTACCCCGCCGATACCGGTCAACGTCACCAGCCGCGCCTCGGACAACAACTGTCTGACCTCGACGATCTCGCGTCCTCGGCCGACGAATTGAGTCAATTCCGCGGGGAGATTTCCCAGCGCGCCCTGACTGGTTGGCGGCATCCGACATGCCTCGCATTCGATGGCGGAATGGTCCAGAACGCCAGGTTACGCCGTGTAGACCACGGCACCGCCACACCACCGCAACCTCCCGGACGCCGGCTGCAGAAGTAGCCCGATTTCCGAAAAACGGGTATATCGACCGTCCCCGTGACGCCGTGCTCGGTGGACGCTGAAGTGACGGTCAGCACCATTCCCGGAGGTCCGATGCACCCACCCGATCCAGTCGACAGCGATACGGCCGGCGACAACGACATGCAGCACGTGGAAGACGTGTTGATGATTCGCCGGTGCACCTGCTGCTCCACGCTGTTCGCGGCGGTGACTGTCGGCTGCTCGTCCTGCATCTCCGGCAGCCTCGAATGGCTGCCGTCGGCGGGCGCCGGTTCGATCGTGTCCTGTCGGGTCGTGGATCGCGCCGCGACCGGAATGCGCGGCGTACGACCGTTGACGATCGCCATTGTCGAACTCGACGAGGGGCCGTGGGTCTACACATCCATCGAAGGCGGGCTCCCGCCGCTGCAGAACTGCCCGGTGCGTGTGCAATTTCAGTCGTGTTCCTGGGACGACAGGTTCCCGGTCTTCGCCGTGAGCGCCGGTCGGCCGATGTCGGACGATCAGCGCCGGGCCGCCTGCCGTATCAGTGTCTGAGCGGCGGAACGGCCGGACCGTGGTGTACTGACCTGCGGCCACAGCTCGGAACAAGAACGTGACGCATTCACCGGAAATACAGATCCGACTCAGGGTGGTCGCGGAGCATCGCGTCAGTTCGCTATCGTCACGATGACGAGAGGACGCCGCATGTCCGCTGAACAGTTCGTTGCGAACTTCATCGACTTCTGGGATCGGCCGTCCGTCGATCGAATCCCCGAGATTCTGCATCCGGACGTGGTGCTGACCCAGCCGCTGTCCCCACCGATGCACGGCATAGCCGCGGCGCAACGAGAGTTCGCACAGATCTGGCGATTCCTCCCCGACCTCCGGGCGCACGTCGACCGATGGCGCGGCGACGACGACGTGGTCTTCATCGAGTTCCGGTTGCTGGCGCACGTAGGACGCCACCGCATCGAATGGCCGAACGTCGACCGCATGATCCTTCGCGACGGCAAGGCGATCCAGCGAATGAACTACTTCGACCCCCTACCGGTGCTGCCCATCGTTCTGAAACACCCGTCGCTGTGGCGGCGCTGGTGGGTATCGGGCGCGGCACGCCCCTGGCGGACCGGCCATCGGATCGACGACTACCGAACCATCACCGGAGGCGACCCGGCGACGGTGCTGGATTGAAGACCGAGCCGATATCGACTTTGCGGCCGAAGGGCCTGTCGTGATCACAGATCGGGGCGAGGACGCTTTCGTGCTCTTGTCTATCGACAAGTACCTGCGACTGAAGGCCGACAGCCAGGACCTCGTTTCCCGGCTGAGCATGGACGACGAGATCGAGTTCGAACCGGCGCCGCTGCAGGTGGATCTGAGGGTCGCCGAACTGTGACTTCCCTCCTCGACACCAACGTCATCAGCGAGTCGCCAGCACGGTTATACGTCCCCGACTCACGGCCCGAGCGCGATGCGATGATCGCGGCCACGGCGGACGAGCACGGTATGACCGTAGTGACTCGCAACGTCAAAGACTTCGAGCCGATGGGCGTACCTGTTATCAACCCTTGGAGTCTCGCCTGACGATCCAGTCCCCACCGCTCCGCTCCGCGATCAGAGCCGGGATCAAGATTGCGCTGCAACCGAACTGGATCAATGTGCGCTGCGAGTCAGGCGAACCGATCGCTACGCCACCTTCCCAGCTTCAGGCACAGGCGCCATCCAGCTCCCCGATGCACACCCGCCGGTTGCAGGCCACGAAACGAACAAAAGGTCCGGCTCGAAAGCCGGACCTTTTGTTGTGAGTGGAGCTAAGGGGACTCGAACCCCTGACCCCCACACTGCCAGTGTGGTGCGCTACCAGCTGCGCCATAGCCCCGTGTTCAGTTGTTTCAGCGGCTCTCGCTGCTGCCTGAATGAAGTTACACCATGCGTCTGAGAGAGAACAAATCGGCTGGTAGACGGCGAAAATGTGGGGTTACGGGCGGGGGTGCAGTGGCCGGTGGGGCGGGAAGGATCGGCTGGTCAGGGGTAGAATGTGCCGAACCTCACGCGGGGGCTCAGGGGGCCAGGTTCACTACCCAGTTCTCGTCTTGCCAGTCGATCTTGGTGGTGCCGTCGTAGATCGCGGGGGTGGCGGCCTTGTTGCCGGTGCGGGCGTCGAGGTCGGCGAGGTTCTTCGCGGCGGCGGTCTTGGCTGCGTCGGACTGGGTGCCGTTGTTGATGCAGGCGGCGACGGATTCGGGGGCGCCGGATTCGGTGGCGATGGTGGCCAGGGCGGGGTTGCTCAGGTCGGAGCCGCCTTCGGATGGCTGCTTGTTCGTGAACAGGGTTTCGTGGAACTTGCTGTAGGTGGGCCCTGAACCCGTTTGGGCGACACAGAGATTCGCGGCCGTCGCGCGGGTGGAGTAGTCCTTGCTCTTGGACTGGGGGTCGAGGAAGGTGACGAGGTGGTAGTTCACCGCGAGCTTTCCTTCGTCGATCTTCTGGGCCAGTTCCTGGCCGTAGGCGGTTTCCATCGCGCCGCAGGCGGGGCAGATGGGGTCTTCGAAGATGTCGATCGTCCTGGGGGCGTCGGGGCGTCCGAGTCGGATGACGCCCTCGGGGCTGGTGGTGACCTGGACGGCGGCCTCGCGGACGGGGCCGTAGCCCTCGTTGCGGACGGCGGGCGGCGGTTCCGCGCTCCACTTGTAGGCAGCGAACACGATCAACCCGATGACGACGACCGCCACCGCGGCCAGCGCGTAGGTGGTGTTGCTGGAAACGGGGCGCGGATTGTGCGAAGAACCGGCTGTGCTCACCCGTCCACTCTGCCTCGAGTCGCCGGCGGCGCGCCGCGCGGGCACACCGAAATGGCGCTGACCTGCTATTGCGGCTTGTGGTAATCGCTGGGTCGACCGGCGGGAACCATGCCGTCACGCACCACCGGCTTACCGTCGGGGCTGCCGTCGCAGGCACATTGCGGGTCGATGCCGTCGCCCGCGTGGTCGGGGTGCTCCGGATCTTCGGGGTGCGTGATCTGTGCGGGCTCGGGAGTGAATACCCACACGGCCGCCGACACCGCCAGCACCGCACCGGTCACGGCCATACCCACCCCGAACGACGTGCGTTCGGCCAACCAGCCGATCACGATCGGACCGAGCACGGTGCCCAGATCGGCCGACATCTGGAACGCGGCCAGCACCGGACCGCCGCGGGCCCGCGACCCGATCACATCCGCCAGCGCGGCTTGCTGCACCGGGCTGAACATCCCCGAGCCCAGACCCGCGATGAACGACGCGGCGAAGAACCACGGCAGTGTCGGCGCGAAACCGAGCGCACCGGTGCCGAGCGCGCAGATGACGGACCCGGCGATCAGGAACGGTTTCCGGCCGAGCCGGTCGGAGAGCCTGCCCGACGCGAACAACACGGCCGCGTTGCCCGCGGCGAACACCGTCAGCGCGACGCCCGCCATGCCGACTTCCTGATGCAGCGTTTCCACGACGAGCAACGGGACGAATGCCATCCGCACACCGAACACCGCGATACCACCGGCGAAACTCGACAGCAGCACCGCCCGATAAGCAGGCTCGGCCCACCCTTGACGGAAGGTGAATTCGGCCGGCTTCGCGCCGTTTTCGGGCGCGAGCACCGGCGATTCGCGCAGCCCGGCGAACACGATCACACACACCACGAGCAGCGCGGCCATGTAGATGACGAACGGCGCGCGCAGCCCGAATCCGGCCAGACTGCTGCCGACCAGCGGCCCGAGCAACGACCCGATCAGAAAACTGGTCGAGTAGACCCCCGAAACCCGGCCGCGCGCGGCGGGCGGTGACACCCGGATGATCAGCGCCATCGACGACACCGTGAACATCGTGGACCCGATGCCGCCGAGCGAACGCAGCACCAGCAGTTGCCAATACGTCTGCGCGAGCGCACATGCCCCGGTCGACAGCGCCACGATCACGATGCCCGCCAGATACACCCGCCGCTCGCCCAGCTTCTGCACGAGCCGACCGCTGGCGGGCGCGAAGAGCAACCGCATCAACGCGAACGCGCTCACGATCGCCGACGCCGCCGCGATACCCACCCCGAATTCGCGGGCGTACTGCGGCAGCACGGGCGCGACGAGACCGAACCCGAGCGCGATCACGAAGGCTGCCGCGATCAGTACCCAGATCTCGGCGGGTAGCCGGACTTTGGCCGGAGCGCTCACTCGGTCAGCGCCTGGTTCACCATCTCCTCGGCCGCGGCCTGTACCTGGGTGAGATGCTCGGGGCCGAGGAAGGACTCGGCGTAGATCTTGTATTTGTCCTCGGTGCCCGAGGGACGTGCGGCGAACCAGGCGTTCTCCGTGGTCACCTTCAGTCCGCCCAGCGGCGCTCCGTTGCCGCGCGCAGTGGTGAGGATGCCGGTGATCTCCTCGCCCGCGATCTCGGTGCCGGAGACGGCCTCGGGAGTCAGACGCGCGAGCTCGGCCTTCTGCGCGCTGGTGGCGGCGGCATCGATCCGCGCGTAGGCGGGGCTGCCGTATTGGCGTTCCAGTTCGCCGTACCTGGCAGAGGGAGTCTGGCCGGTGACGGCGGCGATCTCGGCGGCGAGCAGGGCCAGCAGGATGCCGTCCTTGTCGGTGGTCCAGACGGTGCCGTCCATCCGCAGGAACGACGCGCCCGCGCTTTCCTCACCACCGAATGCCAAACTGCCACTGAACAATCCGGGCACGAACCACTTGAACCCGACCGGGACCTCGTACACGTCCCGCCCGAGCACGCCGACCACACGGTCGACCATGGAGGAGGTGACGACGGTCTTGCCGATCTTGGTGAGCGCGTCCCACCACATCCGGTTCGCGACCAGGTATTCGATCGCGACGGCCAGGAAATGGTTGGGGTTCATCAGGCCACCGTCGGGGGTGACGATGCCGTGCCGGTCGGCGTCGGCGTCGTTGCCGGTGGAGATGTCGTAGTCGTCCTTGATGCCGACCAGGGCCGCCATGGCATGGCGTGAGGACGGGTCCATCCGGATCTGGCCGTCGCTGTCGAGGGTCATGAAACGCCAGGTGGGGTCGACGAACGGGTTGACCACTTCGAGCTCGAGGTCGAAACGCTGGCCGATCTCCTCCCAGTAGTCCACGCTCGCGCCGCCCATCGGGTCGGCGCCCATCCGGATGCCCGCGCCCCGAATCGCGTCCAGGTTCAACGCGTTCGGCAGGTCGCCGACGTACTGGTCGAGGTAGTCGTAGCGCTGGACGTGGGTGTTCATCGCCTGATCGAGCGAGACTCGTTTGACCCCGGCCAGACCGCCGCGCAGCAGTTCGTTGGCGCGGGCGGCGATGGCGTCGGTGGCCTTGGTGTCGGCGGGGCCGCCGTGCGGTGGGTTGTATTTGAAGCCGCCGTCGCGCGGTGGATTGTGCGAGGGGGTGACCACGATGCCGTCGGCCTGATGCTTGGTACCGCCACGATTGTGGTTCAGGACAGCGTGGCTCAGCGCGGGCGTGGGTGTGTAGCGGCCGCGGGCGTCGATCACCGCTGTGACGTCGTTGCCCGCCAGGACCTCGAGCGCGGTGGTCCAGGCGGGTTCGGACAGGGCATGGGTGTCGCGCGCGAGGTAGACCGGGCCGGTGATGTCACGGGTGGCGCGGTATTCGACGATCGCCTGCGTCATCGCCATGATGTGGGCCTCGTTGAACGCGCCGTCCTCGCTGGACCCACGGTGACCCGAGGTGCCGAACACCACCTGCTGGCTCGGCTCGTCCGGATCGGGGACGAGGCTGTAGTACGCGGTGACCAGGTGAGCGATATCCACCAGGTCGGTCGGGCGGGCGGGCCGTCCGGCGCGATCGTGGGCCATGGTGGGTGTTCCCTTCCGTGTCGGCTGCGCGCGGCTGGTCATGAGAATCATGCGCACAACCACTGGGTCAGGGACGCGGCGGCATACACCGCGGCCAGGCTCGCCGCGACGCTGATCGCGACATTGCCCACGGCGTACACGTAAGCGCCCTCGGTTACCAGACGGACCGTCTCGTAGCCGAACGTGCTGAACGTGGTCAGCGCACCACAGAAGCCGGTTGCCGCGAATGCCAGCAGCGCACTGCCCACACTCGCGCCGATCAGACCCCCGAGCAACGCCGAACCGACAATGTTAACGGTTAGCGTCCCCCAGGGCAGCCCAGTCGGAAACCACGCCGACATCTGCCGGTCGATCAGGTACCGGGCGGGTGCCCCGAGCATGCCACCGACCATCACCAGCGCCACCGTCATGCCGCGCCTCCCCCTGTGGGAGCCCACATCTCGACCATCGGATGGCCCCCTTCCGTCGTCGAATTCATGTGAACCCCCGCCGCGCGACCCAGCGGGTCGCGCTCATGGCGACTGCCACGGCACCGAGCGCCGCGAGCACCGACAGGCCGAGATAGGCGACCGCCGTGCCCGTCGCACCGGTGCCGATGAGTCTACGAATCTCGAGGCTATAGGTGGAGAAAGTCGTGAAGCCCCCCAGCACACCGATTCCCAGGAACGGCCGCACGAGTTTCGGTGCTTCCCACAGTTCGGTGACCACGACCATCAGCACCCCGATCGCGAAGCAGCCGAGCACATTCACCGTGAACGTCGACCACGGGAACCGGCCCGGGAGTACCGGCCACCAGTACGCGACGCCGAAACGGGCGGTGGCACCGAGCCCGCCACCCACCGAGATCGCCGCGAGGACGGCCGGATCGAGCGCCGGGGGCCGCGATGCCATGCGTTGCCCTCCCGTCGGCCGATCCGTGTGGTGGTCGTCGCTCATGGTATCGAGACCCACCGACATCCGGGCGGGCGGTGCGCTCGTGGCAAACTTTCAGCAGCCCGTACCGGCGAACGACGATGGCCCGAACCGATTGTCGGTCCGGGCCATCGTCGTTCAGTTCTGCGGGATCAGTGCGCCAGCACCGGTTCGCCTTCGGCCGGGGCGGGCACCGTGTTCGGCATGATCGCCGCGATCACGATCGCGCCGAGCACGAAAGTGGCCGTCGCCCACCAGAAGCTGGTGGTGTAGCTCTCGATCGCGCCCTGCGCCATCGTGAGCGGGCCCGGCTGGTGCGAGGACACGTAGTCGGTCATCGCCGAGGCCGCGATGGTGCTGAGCAGCGCGGTACCGATGGACCCACCGACCTGCTGGCTGGTGTTGACCATCGCCGAGGCGACGCCGGCGTCCTCGTGCTGCACGCCCGCCGTCGCACCCTGGAACGCGACCGACATCGCACCACCGAGGCCGAGGCCGAGCAGCACCAGCGCGGGCAGGATATGGGTGGCGTAGCCCGAGTCCAGACCGATCCGGGTGAGCCACAGCATGCCCGCGGCGGCGACCAGGAATCCACCGCTGATGACGATCTTGGGTCCGACCTTGGGCAGCAGCAGCGACGGCGCGGTGGTCGAGGAGACCACCATGCCCGCCACCATCGGCAGGAAGGCCAGACCGGTCACGATCGGCGTGTACGCCAGGGTCAGCTGCATGTAGAAGGTGAGGAACAAGAAGATCGCGAACATGCCGATGCCCATGACGAACACGGTCAGGTACGACGCGCCGCGGGTGCGGTCGGCGACGATGCGCAGCGGCAGCAACGGATGCGCGACCTTGGTCTCGATCCAGACGAAGGCCGCCAGCAGCACGGCGCCACCGATCAGGAAGGCCAGCGTGGTCGGGTCGCTCCAGCCGTTGGACTCGGCGTGCGAGAAGCCGTACACGATGCCGAACAGCGCGGCGGTGACGGTGACCGTGCCGTACCAGTCGAGCTTGGGACGCGAGGTCGACGTGTGCTTGGCCAGCAACAGCACGGCGCCGACGAGCGCGACGGCGGCGAAGATCAGGTTGACGTACATCGCCCAGCGCCACGACGCCCATTCGGTGAGAACGCCACCGAGCAGCAGGCCGATCGCACCACCGGCACCGGCGACGGCGCCGAAGATGCCGAACGCCTTGGACCGCTCACCGGGTTCGGTGAAGGTGACCGTGAGCAGTGAGAGCGCGGCGGGCGCGAGCAGCGCACCGAACACACCCTGGCCGACGCGGGCCGCGACGAGCATCTCGAAGCTGGAGGCCGCACCGCCGATGGCCGAGGCCACCGCGAAGCCGACGAGGCCGACGATGAAGGTGTTGCGGCGGCCGAACAGGTCGCTGAGCCTGCCGCCGAGCAGCAGGAGGCTGCCGAAGGCGAGGGCGTAGCCGGTGATGACCCACTGCCGGTCACCGTCGCCGAAGCCGAGGTCAGCCTGGGCCGCGGGCAGCGCGATATTGACGATCGTCGCATCGAGCACGACCATCAGCTGGGCGATGCCGAGTACGGCAAGCACCCACCAGCGCAGGGCGTGCGAGCCGCGGCGACCGGTATCCGCGGGGCTCTGCGGCCCCTTGTCGAGTGTGGTGGTCATAACTCCCCTAGTAGGTCTGCGGATGGTTTCAGGTGGCATAATCGGAGACACCGCCTCCGCTTCAATCGAAGCTACCAGAGTAACGGAGAAACAACCTCCACTTAATCCCCGGATTGATAGGATGTACTTGTGAATCACGCCACGACGACTGCCACACCACCCCGCAGATTGCGCGCCGACGCCGCACGCAATCAGCAACGCATCGTCGCGGCCGCCCGTGAGCTATTCGCCGACCACGGCCTCGAGATCACCCTCGACGACGTCGCCGAACGCGCGGGAGTCGGCGTCGGCACGGTGTACCGGCGCTTCGCGAACAAGAAGGAACTGATCGCCGAGGTCTTCGACCAGCACGTGAAGGACTTCGCCGACGCGGCCGACGCGGCCATGAGCAACCCGGACGCCTGGCTTGCGCTCGTCGAGTTCTTCGAGAGCGCGTGCAAACACCTGGCGACCAACCGCGGCTTCGGCGAGGTGATGCTCGAACTCGAGGAAGATCCGGCCCGTTTCGCCGAGTTGCGCGACCGGATCCAACCGGCGGTCGCGGGCATCATCGATCGTGCGCGCGCGGCGGGCGCGGTGGACCCCGATATCGCGACCACCGACTTCTTCGCGCTGATCCACATGGTCAATTCCCTCGCGGAGTTCGCGGCGCCGATCAATCCCGAAGTATGGCAACGGTATATGGCCATCGCACTCAACGGCGTCCGCACCGACGCGGTGCCGCGCAGGCCACTGCTGGTCGCGCCGATGACCAACGAGGAAGTCGAGCAGGCCAAGGCCGCCGGCTGCCTCGGACGTCGTCGCTGAGCCGAAACCTGCCCATCCAGTAGCGCGCGTCACAGTGCATCCTCTACTGTTGGACACATGACCAAGAGCACCTGGGTGAACTGGGCAGGCCAGCAGAGCTGCACACCCGCCGTCGTCGCCGCGCCGCGCGACGTCGAGGAACTGGCCGCGATCGTGATCGAATCGGCCGCCGCGGGGCGGACCGTGCGCGTCGCCGGGTCGGGACACTCGTTCACCGACGCCGTGCTCACCGACGGCACGCTGATCGACCTCAGCGGTCTGGACAAGGTTCTCGACGTCGACTCCGCCACCGGACGCGTGCGGGTGGAGGCCGGGATCTCATTGCACGCGGCGAGCCCGCTGCTGCACGGGCACGGCCTGGCCTTCCCCAATCTCGGCGACATCGATACACAGAGCCTCGCGGGCGCGACCGCCACCGCCACCCACGGCACCGGCGCCCGGCTGCGCAATATCTCGGCGGCACTGCACTCGGTAGAGGTGCTGCGCGCGGACGGCACCCGGGTGGAGCTCAACGAGCAGACCGACCCCGACGGCTGGAAGGCGGCGCGGGTCAGCGTCGGCGCGCTCGGCGTCGTCACCGCGGCCACCCTGCAACTCGAGCCGTCGTTCGTACTGGAGTGCGTCGAGCGGCCGGTACCGCTGGACGAGGTGCTCGCCGATATCGACGAATTCGCCGACGGCAGTGATCATTTCGAGTTCTTCGCGTTCCCGCACAGCGCCACGGCGATGACCAAGGCCATCGATCGCACGCAGGCACCGGAGCAACCGCGCGGCACGATGCGCGAGTGGATCAACGACATCCTGATCGCCAACCATGTCTACGACGGCATGTGCAAGCTCGGTCGGCGAATTCCCGCCGCCATCCCCCTGATTCACCGCGCGGCCACGCTCGCCGGGAGCAACAACCGGCAGGTCGACCGTTCTTATCGCGTGTTCTCCACCCCGCGGCTGGTGAAGTTCAACGAGATGGAATACGCGATCCCGCGCGCGCACGCGGCCGAGGCGATTCGCGAGATCCTCGCGCTGGGAAGGCAATTCGGCACTCCGATGCCGATCGAGGTGCGCTGGGTCGCGCCCGACGACGCCTTCCTGTCCCCCGCGGGCGGACGCGACACCTGCTACATCGCGGTGCACCAGTATCAGGGCATGGTGTGGGAACCGTACTTCCGCGCGTGCGAGGCGGTCTTCGACGCCTACGACGGCAGGCCACACTGGGGCAAACGCCACTTCCAGACCGCCGAGACACTGCGCTCGCGCTACCCCGACTGGGACCGGTTCACCGCGGTGCGACGCCGCTTCGACCCCACCGGTGTATTCGCCAACGACTACGTGCACCGGGTACTGGGCTCACTCGACTGACGTCCTCGCCGCGCGGACACTGCTCGGACAACCTGGTCGCCGGTTCGTCCACACCCACCCCCGCCGCAGCGCGCTGATGGAATGATGACGGATGATATCCGAAGCGCCACAAGCACTTCGCCCCTGCGCCGAAAGGGCGACCATGGCCCACACTCCCAGCGTGTTGTTCGTCTGCGTCCACAACGCGGGCCGATCACAGATGGCGGCGGGTCTCCTGCGCGCCATGGCCGGTGACCGGATCGAGGTGCGCACCGCGGGCAGCGAACCGGCCGCCGCACTGAACCCCGCCGCGGTGGTGGCCATGGCCGAGATCGGGATCGATATCGCGGGCGCACGGCCTGCCGCGCTCACCGACGACGTCGTCGGGCTCTCGGATGTGGTGGTCACGATGGGATGCGGCGAGGTGTGCCCGTATTTTCCGGGGATCAGCTATCGCGACTGGGTGCTGTCGGATCCGGCGGGTCAGCCCATCGAGGTGGTGCGCGGCATTCGCGACCACCTGCAGATCCTGATCGGCAATCTGATCGCCGAACTGCTGCCGGTACCCGCCCGCTGACACGTCCGATTCGTTCAAGACGCACCCACGATCGAGTGTTTACGCTGCGAATATGACTCCACAGCTTGATGTCGTGTCCGTTGTAGTTTCCGATATGGCCGCTTCGGTGGCCTTCTACCGCAGGCTGGGACTGGTCTTCCCGGACGGCGCCGAAGCCGAGGGCCATGCCGAGGCCGTGATCGGCGGCGGCCTTCGACTGGCACTGGACACCGAGGCGACGATTGCCTCCTTCACGCCCGATTGGCAGCCGCCGACCGGTCCCGGCCGCAGCAGTCTCGCGTTCCGATGCGCCGATCCGGCCGAGGTCGACAAGCTCTACGCCGAGCTCGTCGACGCCGGCCATCACGGCGAACTCCCACCGTGGGATGCCTTCTGGGGTCAGCGCTACGCCTCGCTCGCCGACCCCGACGGGCACGGAATCGACCTCTACGCGCCGTTGCCCGCCGAATAGGACGACCAGTCGTGGGGGTCGCGCTGACGCTGCTGATAGCGGCCGAGCATCTCGCGGACCTCGTCGCTGACCGGGGGTTCTCCGGTGAGCCTGGTCCACAGGTGCGCGTCGTGGTCGGTGAGCGTCACCGGTCCCGACGCGGCCACGTCGACGACGAAGGTGAACTGCCTGGTGCGGGCGCCCGCACCGGTCAGGTAGTCGAAATCGCCGAGGTAGTCGCTGACTCCGGTGACCTGCAGCCCGGTTTCCTCCGCGACTTCGCGGGCCAGCGCTTCGTCGAGTGCCTCACCCGGCTCGACGACGCCGCTGGGCAACTCCCACCGGCCACCCAGGAAATCCGATCGTCGGCGGCGCAGAATGAGCACTCGCTGATGGCGGACGACGACCGCGCCGACGACAAGCCGGCGGATTTCGTCTCGTTCTGCCTCGATACGGAGCGTGGAGTACACGGATTCGTCGATCATCAGGTCACATCCTCTCGTCGGTGTTCGGACTGGACTGAGCACTTGCGACGGGGCGTGCACTAGTGAGCCTAAACCTTCCGTCACGCTGTGCCGAATGAGACTTTCCGGGCGGTGAGACGCCCGGTCAGCGGGTTTGCAGGGTGCGCACCGAGCATCCCGCCAGGTCACGAACCTCCCTGGACAGGTGCGCCTGGTCGGCGAAGCCGGTCACGGCGGCGATGTGCGCCGCCGGAATTCCGGTGCGAAGCGCCGCGAGCGCACGTTGAAATCGGAGAATACGGGCCAACATCTTGGGTCCGTAGCCGAAGGCGAACAGGGAACGCCGGTGCAGCATCCGGGCCGACATGCTCGTCCGAGCGGCGGTTTCGGCGACCGTCGCGCCCGCCGAGAGAGCATCGACGACAGCGGTGAGCGCCGGATCGGCAGGGCCGTTGTCGGCGGCGAATCGTAATGCGATCGCTTCCAGGGCAGCAACGCGGTCGGGCGCGTTGTCGATGCGATCGACGAGTTCGCGGGTGGTGCGCGACGGTGCGATCTCGGCCAGATCGACCCGCTGGTTCAGCAGTTCTACCGCCGGAACCCCGAGCAACGTGGGCGCGCTGCCCGGCGCGAATCTGACGCCGACGAATTCTCGCGCCCGCGCGGTCGGTGCGAGAAACGCGCGGCTGTCCGGACCCGCCACCATCAGCGTGCCCTCGGTCCAGATCAGATCCATGCAACCATCGGGGAACACCGTGACGGGACCGGTGGCGGCGGGCATGGTTCGCGACCAGACCACCGCTCGGTCCAGCCGTGATTCGCGTTCCCGGTATTCGGCCACACTTCGACGGTAGTCCCGCCCACCGACAGGTAGCTGCCGCACCATGATCACCCGGTCCGTAAGATCTGACGGCACGACGTTCGGCTCGGCAGAGGGGTGCCAATGCAACCGACAGCATCAGTGCGGGGTGGACGGCCGCGGGTGGCGGGATTTCCCGGTGCGGACATAGATATCGAGCCGGACATCTGGTCGGGGGCGTTCGTCGACGACGACCGGATCAGGGCGCTGGCTGTCGGTGCGTATTACGGGCGCAGCTGGGGCGCGCAATGCGACGGCGTCGCGTTCCTCCCGGAGGAGCCCGACAGCGCGTCGACGCGGCGGGAGACCGCGATCGAAGGACTGCACGAGTCGTGGGGCGTCGACAACGCCGAGGACGCCCACGACACCGTGCGGCGGCTGCTGGCCGGGATGCACGCGCCGCTGTTCGAACTCGTTCATCCGCTGGCCGTCATGGCCGCGACCGACACCGGCCGGGTCGATCGGTCGGGATTGGCCGACGAGCATCGCGAATTCCTGCACACCCTTTCGGGTTTCCGTGGCTATCGCGGGCCCGCCGGGATCGATCGCGACTACGACGCCTGGCTACAGGCCATCAAACTCGGCATCACCGACAGCCTGCCGACGCCGCTGCAGATCGACGCCACCGCGTGGGATCTGGCACGGCTGGTGTTCATCGCCCGCGCCGCGTGCACGGCCGGATACCTGACCGAGGACGAGGCGTGGGAACACATGCTGACCGGGCTGGATCGGGCGCGTCAGCACTATCGCAACTGGCGCCAGTTCGGCGACGGGTTCCTCACCGGTGCGATCTTCTGGGCGGCCACGCAAGATCTGTCGGCCGCGAAAAGCCAAGTGGCCGAACGTAGGCGGATGATCGCGGGGCTGCACCTTCGACCGTCGAGTCCGTGGCGGCGGGTGTCGCTGCATCCGGGTGCGCCGGTGTTCAGCCCGGCATCGTCAGCATGATGCCGACGGCTTGACGGCGGAACGGATCGTCGTCGACCATGCCCAGTTTGCGGCGTTCCACCAGCAGTTGCCATTCGCCGAAGAGGTCGGCCGAGCAGGGCATCGACTGGGTGATGGATCCGTCGACGTGCTCGATCTCGCAGGCCAGACGCACGGCCTCGGTGATGCGCGTGAAGTCGGCGGGTTCCCAGTCGACGAAATCGAGATCGGCGCCCGCTCCCGAGATCCGCAGCGTCGCGACCTGTCCGGGGGCGGTGAGCACTTCGGCGCCGGTGAGGACCGAGACCGGAAATTCGTAGACCGCCCACGCGGACACGAACAACAGGCGCAGCGTGGTGATCGCGACCAGGCCGGGAGCGCCCTCGTGGCCCGCCTGGGCCAGTTCGAGAACGTACTCGTCGGGCCGGGCGCAGCCGTGCAGGATGTCGATCTCGCGTAAGGAATTGCCTGCGTGCCGCATTCGGCGTGCGGCCGCCGTGACATCGGGGCGCTGCGGGCCGTTCGAACCCTGCACCGAGTGCGGTGGAACGAGATTCGGGCGGGGCGGGAACACCCTGCGTAGGCTGACCAGGTCGCGTTCGACCGCCCTGATCAGCGCCTGCGCCTGTTCGCGTAGGCCGGTTTCGAGGAACACTGGCACCGGATGACGATCCGTCGGCGCACCGTTCACCACGAACTGCGCCGACCGGAAGAACAGCAGCAACGCCATCTGCCCGTCGTCGGTGTTCGCGAGCGCGATCCTGCCCAGTTCGGCCACTCCGACGTCGAGCGCGATCTCGTTGTCGGCGCGCAGCGGCGTCGTCACCAACCGCCCGTCCGCGTACCGGACCGCGACTCGCGCACCCCATACTTCGATCAAAGCCACGTCCCTCCTGGCCTGCCCCGCATCGGTGGATCCTACCGAGGGGCCGTCGCGGGCTGGGCGATGGTCCTGCCGATGGTGTTCGAAGGTGCTCCGAGGTGGCAGGCTGTACGCATGCCCGATGAACAGGAAGTCTCCGCCGAACAGTCCGCGGACGCGATCGAAACCCCGGAGGAGGCGACGAAGCGGAGGTTCCGCGAGGCGCTCGAGCGGAAGAACGGCCACTCCTCCGCGGGTGGCGCCGCCCAGAATTCCGCCAAAGTGCGCGGGACGCATGCGCAGGCGGGCGGGAAGCGCACCTTCCGCCGTCGCGCCGGCGGATAGTTTCGCGCCGGACGCGACTGCCCTTCCGTGATCAGCCCTGCTCCGCTGGCAATAGTTCTGCGGCGCAGGGCTTTTCGGTGGAATGGGAGCTACTGCAAGCGGGAGGTATCTGCGTCCGCTTCGGTTCGGACAGCGTTCTCGAAGATGGCGCCGCTGTCGGCTTCGCTGAAAACCAGCCAGCAGCCCCGGATGGCGCCCAGTAGGTCCTCGAGCAGATCGATGGCGGGGCGAGTGGGATCGAGGCGGCAGATGCGGTAGCCGTCGGTCCAGTCGTCGAGATCGTCGTCCTCGTCGTCACGTTCCTCGATTTCCTGCGCGGCTTCGATGATGCCGTCCAGGTCGCGAACCTTGCCCTCGGAGACGGCGATGGCATCGGCGATCAGGTCGACCACCACCTGGGTGGGCGTCTCCCCCGCACCGAGGCGTTCCAGGACCACGGTCGGTGTTTCGACCTGGAGTGCTTCGATGTCGTCCGCCTCGGCGACCACGTCCACCGGCTCGAGGCCCGTGACCTCGCCTGCCACCGTCGCCGCGGCCCGCAGCCAGTGCGCGGCGGCGACCGAGGCGGCGGCGGGGTCCAGTTCGGTGAACAGGTCGATCGTGCCCAAGGGATTGGCCCGGAGCAGGGTGTCCGCCGCGTGCACCTGCACCGGGGAGATCTCCGGGCGGGTGAGTTCGACGGCCTGCCTGGCTCGACCTGCCAGATCGCCCAGTTCCGCGGCCGTGATCGCCGCCTGCTCGGTGAGCACCTCGTTCACCACTCGGTCGACCAGGCTCGCGTCACCGATCGCATGGAGCACACGGCCCACGTGGTGCGCGGATTCCTCTATGGGGCTGTAGAAGACCAGCATGCATCCGTCGTCGTCGGGCAGATTGGGGGTGCGCAGCGCGGCTTCGACCTTCGCGAAGCGATTGCGCTCCTCCGCCCGCCGCCACGCTTCCCCGTTGACGACATCGGGATCACCGGCGGCGGTCGCCGGATGGGTGTAGGTCCGCCACTGGAACCGCGCCAGACTCGCCAACGCCGCCGCCAGCTCCACACCGTGCTCGGCGCCTGGCACCTCGGCGATCGTCTCGGCGACATCACCGCGACCGGTCCCCCAGGTGGCGACCAGCGTTCCCGCCCCCGAGTCGTATGCATACCGCGTCATTCGCTCAGTTCTACGTGGCCCACCCGCACCACCCGTCACCAGGGTCTACCGGATCAGAGTGGAGCCCGTCCGAGGCCGGGGACGAACCGTCCCGTCGCCGCGAGGTAGGCACGGTAGTTCGCGCCGTGGACCCGCGTCAGATAGGGCTCTTCGACCGCCCGTACCTGCAGCTCGATCGTCACCAGCAACAGTGCGAACGCGACGATCGCGACAGCGTTCGGGATGATCAGCGTGACGCCGCCCGCGAAGACGAGCATCGCGGTGAAGATCGGGTTGCGAACCAGACCGAACACCCCGGTGTCGACCAACGTCGTCGTCTCACCGGGATCGACTCCGATGCGCCACGATTCGCCCATCTCGATCTGCGCGTACAGCGTTGCCGCGATACCCGCGACGGCGAGCACGAATCCAGCTGTCTGAATCGGCATCGCGGACAGCGCCCCGATCGGGGCTACGACACCGGCCAACTGCAGCACCGACGATGCCGTGCCGACCACGATCGCGGCGACGAAACCGACGCCGGCGAGCCATTCGATCGAGCCGGGCCGTCCGCTGATGCCGTGGAAACCGGTCGAACCCGTGGCCTGATACTGACGCCAACTGCGCCAGCCGAAGCCGAGCAGGCCGAAAACCAGGTACAGAACCAGTGCGCAGATCGCCATCATCATGGGTTCCCTCGATCGTCGTTGTCACAGCAGCCGCGGTGACCGACATCGGTGGACATCGTCGCGCAGCAGGTTTCGCCCTTCCAGGCGTTGATTCCTTCTTTGACCGCGATCACCGCGATCACCAGCGCCGCGAGCGGATCAGCCCACGACCAGCCGAACAGGCTGTTGAGCAGCAGGCCGACCAGCAACACGGCCGAGAGATAGGTGCACAGCAGGGTTTGCTTGGAATCGGCCACGGCGGAGGCGGACCCGAGCTCGCGCCCCGCCCTCCGTTGCGCGGCGGACAACACCGGCATGATCACCAGACTCGCGGCCGCCAGCCCGATCCCGACCGTCGAATGCCGCGCCTCACCGACCCCGAGCAGCGAACGGACGGCGTCGACAGCGACATAGCCGGCCAAGGCGAAGAACGAGAACGCGATGACCCGCAGCGCCACCTTCTCCCGCGCCTGCGGATCGCGCCCGGCGAACTGCCACGCCACCGCAGCCGCCGAGGACACCTCGATCACCGAGTCGAGACCGAACCCGATCAGCGCGGACGAGGACACCCGCGCGCCTTCGCTCAGCGCGACGATCGCCTCGACCACGTTGTAGCTGATCGTCGCCGCGACCAACCACCGAATCCGCGTCGTCAGCACCGCCTCGCGCACCGAACTCGGCGCGATCAGCGCGGGCACCCCGATCGACTCCATCAGCAGCAGCCCTCCGATTCCGCCGCCGGGCAGCAGGCCGGATCAACGGCGAGCACCAGGCCGACCAGATCGTCCAACGCCCGCCCGATCCGCGGATCCGCCAGCTCATACCGGCTGCGCCGCCCCTCGGGAACCGCAACGACCAAGCCACATCCACGCAGGCAGGCCAAGTGATTGGACAGAATCTGCCGCGAGACACCGATCGCTTCGGCCAGCTCCGACGGGTAGCCGGGTTCCTTCCGCAGACTCAGCAGGATCTTGGTTCTGGTCGAGTCCGAGAGGGCGTAGCCGAATCGGGACAGCGCGTCGGTCTGCACCGTGGATTCCATACCTCAGACAATACATCAGAATCTGTATTCAGAATAGGATGTACTGATGTTGCCGCTGACGGATCGAGGCGGGCATCGATGTGGGCATCGATCTCGCTGCCCTGACGAGAACTTGTGGCCGATAATCCGTGAATCTTTGCTGCCCAGAACTGAATTCAAGAATAGTGAGCCGGCGTTCAGGTCGACCGGCACCACACACCGAAAGGCACCGCCCATGAGAATCTTCGCCCTGCTGGCCGGCCTCGCCGTCCTCGGCGCTCTCCTGCTCGCCGACAACTGGAACCCGGTACGCGCCGGGGTCTACGCGGCAGCGTGGCTCGCCGTCGCATTCATCCTGATCAAGTTCGCCCGGAGGTAGACCCGGACGGTCGAGCTCGCACGCGAGAACATGCTGACAGGCTGGCGTCCGGAAGGCTGGGCCCACCGCGGCTGCAACGCCGTTGAGCCGCGTGGTGTTCATCGCGCGTCGGGACATGAAAAAAGCCCTCCACCTGCGGTAACAGGTGGAGGGCCTGGGTGGAGCTGCCGGGAATCGAACCCGGGTCCTCCGCCGCGTCTTCAGGGCTTCTCCGTGTGCAGTTCGCTGTGTCTCTGCTCGGATCTCCAAGTCTCGCGAACAAGCCTGGATGACGATCCCAGTCGCTGTTAGATGTCCCATCCGACTCCGCGACCGAGCCGAACGGTAATTCCCTCTAGCTGATGCCAGTACCCGGGTCGAGGGACGAACCCGGACTGACAGAGACGACCTGGCTACTTAGGCAGCGAGGGCGTACTCGCGCTGATTGGAATCGGCGCTTAATTGGTTGCAGCGACGCTTACGGTGGTCTCTTGCCTGCACCGACACGCTTCCCCTGAATCAACGTACGCAGTCGAAACCGTTCAGCCCCGTACGTGCCCGCACCGTGCGGGCTAGTCATATTAACACCGGCGCGACGTGAGATCTTCCCATTATTTCTGCCAGCTCGCGGTGTCGCCGGAGTGATCTTGTAGCGAACCCCGCCAGATGGCCTCGGCGAATCCGGGTGGGGCTGCCGGTGGTGACGGGTACTGTTCTCGTTCGGCCGCCCCGGAACGGTCAAATGTCCTGGGCGACTGGAGCAAGGAGTTATCTCATGGCATTCACCAGTCACCGTGGACTGCGCCGATTCGCGGCGATCCCGGCTGTTGCGAGTCTCGTGCTGGCCGCGGCCTGCTCGTCGGGCGAGTCCACCGCCGCGCCGGGCGTCACCAGCACGCCCTGTCCCGGTTCGCCGAACACCGATAACGGCTGCATCTATCTCGGGGTGCTCTCGGATCTGGCGAACGGGCCCTTCACCCCGCTCGGTGCCTCGATGAACGACGGTCAGATCGCGTTCTGGAAGCAGGTGAACGCGGCGGGCGGCATCGGCGGCTACGACATCGACATCACCACCTACACCCGCAACACCTCCTACGATCCGCGCACCCATCGCAGCGCGTATGAGGAGATCGAGCCGAACGTGCTCGCGTTGTCGATGAGTTTCGGGACCGCGCAAACCGTCGCGATGCTGAACCAGATGGACGCCGACGACATGGTGAGCACCGCGGCGACCCAGTGGTCGGGCTGGAACTATCGCAGCGCCGACCGCAATCTGGTGCTCAGCGCGGGCTACTCCTACTGCACCGAAGCGGTGACCGGCCTCGACTGGTTCGCCGAAACCCATTACGCGCCGCGCAATATCGCCGTGGTCGCCTATCGCGGCAACTACGGCGGCGACTACGCCAGCGGCGCGCTGAAGTGGGCGCTGGCCAACGACGCCACCATCGCCGATCGCATCGACACCGGACCCAACGCCGAGGTCGGCAACCAGGACGGTCCCGTGGCGGAGATCCTGGCCGCCGCGCCGGACCTGGTGATGCTGGCCACCGGACCCGCCGAGACCGCGGAGATCGTGGGCAAGCTGGTGAAGTCGGGTTTCACCGGGCGATTCCTCGGCTCGCTGCCCACCTGGAACGCGGCACTGCTGCAATCGGCGGCCGCGCCGGCGCTGACCGCGCTCTACAACTACACGACCCCGGTCGACAGCTGGGCCGGCGACAGCGTGGGCGCCAAGCACGCCCGCGACGCGATCACCGGCGAACCGGCCAACTTCGGCTATTCGCTGGGCTGGGCGATCACCTATCCACTCAAAGCCCTGCTCACCGCCGCGGCGGCGAACGGCGAACTCACCCGCGCCGGCCTGCGCCGCAGCGTCGGCGCGATGAAACCCGACGGTGAGGGCATGGTCGTGATCCATCCGGCTGGGGCGGCCGAACCGGATCTGGAGACGGAGTGGTCGGCGGTGTTCGAACCGGACCGGGAGGCGCCGATGGGCGCCAGAGCGGTGAGTGTCGGCTACCAGGGCAAGACGCTGGGTCGACTCAACCTGCACGAGCCCTGCACCCGGTTGTAGGGAATCAGCTCGCGGCGATCATGGCGACCGCCGTGAGCGCGAGCACCATACCGACCTTCTGGGTGGCGCTGATGCGCTCGCCGAGCAGGACCATCGCCAGCAACACGGTCGCCGCCGGATACAGCGAGCCGATCACGCTCACCACCGACAGCATCGCGCCGTGGAAGGCGTAGAGCAGCGCGGCATTGGCGATCACATCGAGCACGCCGACCGCCAGTGCCAGGCGCAGTGGTTCACCGTGCAGTCCGCGGAATTCGCCTGCCGCCAGCGCCGATGTCCACACGACCGCGGTTGCCGCCACCCGCTGGGCGAGCAGGGGCCACAGTCCCGCGCTCGCGCTGGTTTCGTGCAGGAAGTAGAACGCGAAACCGAACGCGGCGCCCGACCCGATCGTGAGGAGCGCGACCCGGCGGGTGAAACGCAGTTGCCTGCCGCCGGTGATCTCCTCGGTGGTTTCGTCGGGTGCTTCCCTGCTCACGAGCACCACCGCGACCAGGGCGACGGCGATGCCCGCGATCGCGATCGCGCCGGGCCGTTCGCCGAGAAAGAACCCGGCGATCACCGGGATGCCCGCGACCAGCACCGCGGTCAGCGGCGACACCACCGACATGGGACCGTCGGCGAGCGCGGCGTAGAACCACCACACCGCCAGGCCACTGGCCACACCGGCGGCCAGGCCCCACAGCACGGACGCGGTGTCGGCATGTCCGCCCACCAGCGGCGCGATCAGCAAGACCAGCAGCACGGAAAACGGATACGACACCACAACAACACGCAGCGCCGTGACCCTGCGCGCGGCGATGCCGCCGAAGAAGTCGCTGACTCCGTAGCCCGCCGCCGCGACGAGGGCGAGCACTACGGAGATCAACGCATGCCTTTGACCCGCCGACCTATTTCACGGGTGACCTCACGCTCGGCCTGCTTGCGGGCCAGATCCTGACGCTTGTCGTAGTCCTGCTTGCCCTTGGCGAGGGCGAGCTCCACCTTCACCTTGCCATCGGAGAAGTACATCGACAGCGGCACCAGCGTCTGGTTGCCCTCGCGCGACTTGCCGACCAGGTGCTCGATCTCACGCTTGTGCAGCAGCAGCTTGCGGGTGCGGCGCGGGGAATGATTGGTCCAGGTGCCGTGGCTGAACTCCGGGATGTGCAGCCCGCGCAACCAGACCTCGCCGTGGTCGACGGTCGCGAAGGCGTCGACCAGCGAGGCCTTGCCCTCACGCAGGCTCTTCACCTCGGTGCCGACCAGCGCGATCCCCGCCTCATAGACGTCGAGGATCGTGTAGTTGTGCCGCGCCCGGCGGTTGGTCGCGATGACCTTGCGCCCCTTTTCCTTCATAACGGTCAACTGTAAGTGACGGCGCCAGCCCTTTATTCCATGGCCGACTCAGACCCTGGCGGCTGCCCTGGCCAGTGCGCGGTCGCGCTGCTCCTCGAAACGAGCCGCCTTGACCTCGAGGTCGAGCAGGTAGGTGTGCAGCTCGTCGCGGGCGATCTCGCCTTCGGGGCCGAAATCGGTGCGCTCGAAGATTCG
Organism: Nocardia sp. NPDC055165; assembly: GCF_053606985.1. Lineage (NCBI taxonomy): Bacteria > Bacillati > Actinomycetota > Actinomycetes > Mycobacteriales > Nocardiaceae > Nocardia > Nocardia sp. NPDC055165. Next base: position 146,118 of record NZ_JBSGSS010000007.1, on the reverse strand, counting down.
CCAGATCCGCAGGGTCGGGCGCAGGACGACATCGAGGTGCTGGCGCAGGTCGTACACGCCGTGCTTGGCGAGCAGCACCGCGTTGCGGCGGAAGTTGGGCTGGTTGAGGCCGGGCATCTGGAAACGCAGGATCACGTCGGTGATGGCCCGCATGGCCTCGTCGGGGGTGAGGTCGAGAGCCGCCGCGCAGAGCTTGCGGTAGAAGATCATGTGCAGGTTCTCGTCGGCGGCGATCCGGGCCAGCATGCGATCGGCGACCGGGTCGTCGCACAGGGCGCCGGTGTTGCGGTGGCTGATTCTGGTCGCGAGCTCCTGCAACGTGACGTAGGCGACGCCCTTGAGGAACTGCGAACCCTTCTCCGGCTTGGCGATGCCCGCGGTCATGTGCGACATCCTGGCCTCTTCGAGCGCGACCGGGTCGACGGCGCGAGTCACGACGAGGTAGTCACGCAGGACGATGCCGTGGCGGTTCTCCTCGGCGGTCCACCGGCCGACCCAGGTGCCCCAGGCGTTGTCGAAGCCGAAGGTGTCGGCGAGTTCGCGGTGGTAGGAGGGCAGGTTGTCCTCGGTGAGCAGGTTGGTGATCATCGCCGCCTTGGCGACCTCGCTCAGCCGCGACTGCTCGGGATCCCAGTCGTCGCCGCCCATGGCCGCGAAGTTGCGGCCCTCGTCCCACGGCACGTAGTCGTGGGGGTGCCACATCTTGGCCTTGGACAGGTGGTCGTTGAGATTGGCTTCGGCCGTCGGCTCGAGCTCGGCGAGGATGTCGCTGTCGGACAGGTGGAGCGTCATGGGTCGACGCTACGAGGCGAGGGGTGGGTTCTCGGGGTTATTGCCGAGATTTCCGCGACTACTCATCACAACGGCCGACGTGCGGCGATGATCGGTCACAGCGGTGCGGGGCCGAAGCTGCCGACGTGCAGTGGCACCGAATCCCACTGTGCGCGGTCGGGCGTGAGGTCGCCGACAACCAGCACGCCCGCGTCGGCGAAAGCGCCTCTGGCCCGCGCGATGTGGTCCTCCGAGGTGACGAGAACGACCGAGCGCAAGCCCCTGTCGGCGAGCATGGCCGCGGTGTTGCGAGCGTTGGCCACCGTCGAGTCGGCCTCGGATTCGCGCAGGACCCGGCTCTCGTCGATGCCGGCGCCGACCAGCCACTCGGCCATGGCGTCGGCTTCGGACAGACCGGCTTGCGGGTTGCCGCCGGTGACGATGATCGGCGACCACGGCGCGAAGACGGCTTGGGCCAGGCCCGCGCGCAGTCGTCGCACGAGTTCCTCGCGCATCGTGCCCTCCGGGGTCAGGCCGTAGCCGAGGACCACGACGGCGGTGTCGGGGCCGTAGATGCCGGGCAGGGTCGGTGTGCCCAGCGCCCGCGCGAAGTCGAGCCCGGGCGGGGCCGGAAAGTCGGCGCCAGCGGGTACCGGCACGCAGGCCAATCCCGTGACCGCTATCGCCGCGCACACCACACGCTTGCCCCAAGTCCACCGCACCATTGCCGTCGCCTCCTCGAGCTCGGGCCGATCTCCGTGATCGGTCCCGCTCGGCAACGGTGCGCCGGGTCGTCGACGTCAGGTATCCCTTTGACCTGCGCCTACGACAACTCACATGCGCATGTCGGCCACCGCTGGTGCGTGGCATCGCAAAATTTCCGGAATCGGACGTCGGGGCATACGAGGACTTGGCGAGCACGCGATCGATCGGCGGGCAGCGAGGGCGATCGCTGGAACACGACCGTCAGTGACACAGCACCGGATCCGACAGCGGCGTGTGGGAAATTGTCGAACGCGGCCGATCGGGCGGTGCGGACGGAACGTCAGCCTGGGCTCAGTACGAGGTAGAGGACCAAGGCGGCGGTGAAGATGGCGATCAGTGCGAGGGTCGACCAGCGTGGCCTGCCGCGGTGGATCACGCCGTGGTGAACGCCGAGCAGGGACGGCGCGACGACCGGATCGATGTGGCGGTGCGGCATCGGGGGTGTCGGGGTATCGGCTCCCGCACTCGGGCTGCTGCCCGACGTATCGTCGTCCGAGCCTTCACCGTTCGCCATGACTCGACAGTAACTCGGCGTCGTCCGATTCGGTGCGGGTTCCTCGCCGCCGCGCGTGTACGCCCTGCTGGGCGGGGAGGCGCGGGTGCACCGCTACTCCCCGGCCAGCGTGGTCAGCACCCCCTCGCCATAGCGAGCCAATTTGTTCTCGCCGACGCCGGCGACGGTGCCGAGGGCGGCGAGGTCGGCGGGCTTGCGCGCGGCGATCTCGCGCAGGGTGGCGTCGTGGAACACCACGTAGGCGGGCACGCCCTGTTCCTTCGCCGTCGCGGCACGCCAGGCCCGCAGGCGCTCGAACACTCCGACGTCGGCGGCGGGCAGGTCGGCGGTCGCCTTGGCCGATTTCGCACTGCGCGCGGGGCGGGCGGCGCGTTCGGGCTCGCGCCGCATCGGCACCTTCCTGCCCTCGAACAGCACCTCGTTGCTCTCGTCGGTCAGTGCCAGGACACCGTATTCGCCCTGTACCGCCAGCAGGCCGCCCGCGAGCAGCTGCCGCACCACCCCGCGCCATTCGGTATCGCGCAGATCGGTGCCGATGCCGAACACCGAGAGCTCGTTGTGCCGATGCTGGGTGATCTTCTGGTTGGTCTTGCCGAGCAGGATGTCGACGAGGTGGCCCGCGCCGAACGATTGTCCGCGTTCGCGTTTGAGCCGCAGCACCGTGGACAGCAGCTTCTGCGCGGGCACCGTGCCGTCCCAGGTTTCGGGCGGATTCAGGCACACATCGCAGTTGCCGCAGGCGCCACCGGTCTGACCGAAATAGTTGAGCAGCCGCGCGCGACGGCAGCCGACGGTCTCGCACAGGGCGAGCATGGCGTCGAGGTGCAGTTGCAGCTGTCGGCGATGGGCCGCGTCACCCTCGCTGGAGTCGATCATCTTGCGTTGCTGCACAACATCATTGAGGCCGTAGACCATCCAGGCCGTAGACGGCAGGCCGTCGCGGCCCGCGCGGCCGGTCTCCTGGTAGTAGCCCTCGACCGATTTCGGCAGGTCGAGGTGAGCCACGAATCGCACGTCGGGTTTGTCGATACCCATACCGAAAGCGATGGTGGCGACGACGATCAGGCCGTCCTCGCGCAGGAATCTGGACTGGTTCTCGGCACGGGTCCGGAAATCCAGGCCCGCGTGATAAGGCACCGCGCGAATGCCGTTCTCGTTGAGCATGGCCGCGGTCTTCTCCACCGAATTGCGCGAGAGGGTGTAGACGATGCCCGCGTCGCCGGGGTGTTCGGCGCGGATGAAGTCGAGCAGCTGACGGTCGGCGCGGTTCTTCGATTCGATCCGGTACTGGATGTTGGGCCGATCGAAGCTGGAGATGAACTGTTTCGCGGCGCCGAGATCCAGGCGTTCGACGATCTCGGCGGCGGTCTTCTCGGTGGCGGTCGCGGTGAGCGCGATGCGCGGGACATCGGGCCAGCGTTCGTGCACCAGCGACAGCGCGAGGTAGTCGGGCCGGAAGTCGTGGCCCCACTGCGACACGCAGTGCGCCTCGTCGATCGCGAACAGGGCGATCTTGCCGCGGTCGAGCAGCCGCAGCGTGGCTTCCAGCCGTAGGCGTTCCGGCGCCAGGTAGAGCAGGTCCAGATCGCCCGAGACGAACTGTGCCTCCACCGTCCGCCGCTGATCCGGCGACTGGGTGGAGTTGAGGAATCCGGCCCGCACGCCGAGGGCGCTCAGCGCGTCGACCTGGTCCTGCATGAGGGCGATCAGCGGTGAGACCACGACGCCGACACCCTCGCGGACCAGCGAGGGAACCTGGTAGCAGAGGGATTTGCCGCCACCGGTCGGCATCAGTACCAGCGCGTCGCCGCCGCCGACGACCTGTTCGACGATGGCCGCTTGGTCACCGCGGAAGCTGTCGTAGCCGAAGACGCGGCGTAGTACCTCGTCGGCGGTCTCAGCGCGATCGGGAGCCGCGACCCGGCCCGGGGTGGCCGGGGCGAGATCGTCGAAGTGGAAGTCGCCGGTGTCGGCGAAATCGTGTTCGGAGACGTACCCGCCGTCGGACGGGTACGCGTCGTCGGGTGGGAAGTCCTCGGGCGGGAAGTCGTCGACATCGGGGGCTGTGGCGCCGGAATTGCTCACCGGGCCATCCTACGAGCGAGCGCCGGTCGCGCAGCCCGTCGACCGGAGCCGACGGCGGCGGATGCCGAAGTTGCGCACCTGTGGATAACTTCGATTCACCCGCGCAAACGGCCGAGGACCTCGTCTTGGAGCAGGCCGTTGGAAGCCACGGCGTCGCCGCCGTGCGGACCGGAGCGTCCGTCCAGGGAGGTGAACGCGCCACCCGCCTCGCGGACCAGGATGTCGAGAGCGGCCAGGTCCCACAGGGAGACCTCCGGCTCGGCGGCGATATCGACCGCACCCTCCGCGACCAGGCAATAGTTGAAGAAGTCGCCGTAACCACGGACCCGCCAGACGGCGTCGGTGAGGTCGATGAACTTCTCGCGCAGACCGCGCTCGTGCCAGCCGGACAGACTGGAGAAAGCCAGGCTCGCGGCGTCGAGGTCGGCGACCGCGGATACCGAGATCGGCTTGGGCGCTCCGGGGTGGACCTGCACCCATGCGCCCGAACCGGCGGCGGCCCACCAGCGCCTGCCCAGCGCGGGCGCGCTCACCACGCCGACCACCGGAACACCGTCCTCCAGCAGGGAGATCAGGCTGGCCCACACCGGTACGCCCCGGACGAAGTTCTTGGTGCCGTCGATCGGGTCGACCACCCACTGCCTGCCGCTGAACTCGGCGTCACCGCCGAACTCCTCGCCGAGCACGGCGTCGGCAGGGCGTTCGTCGGCGAGTACGCGGCGGATCAGCTGTTCTACCGCGAGATCGGCGTCCGAGACCGGGGTGAGGTCCGGTTTCGAGTCGACTTTGAGGTCGACAGCGCCGAAGCGCTCGTGGGAGATGGCGTCGGCCTGGTCGGCCAGTCGCAGGGCAAGGTCCAGGTCAGCGGAGTAGGCAGCCACGGTGGGAGTGTATTCGCCGAGCCGGCGCGCTCGAGTTCGCGGCGCGGTGAACATCGCTGCCGTTCCCCGCCCCGGCTCAGCGGCTCCGGCCGGGTGTCCGAGAACGCGCGAAAGCCGCCTGGTCAGGCCACGACCTGGGCTGTTTTCGCTGCGACCAGAGCACTTGTCCACCAGTGCAACTGGTCGAGGAGGGCCGTGGCGGCGGCTTCTGGTTCCTGCGGGTCGTGGAGTTGGCCGGTCTCGTCGAAGAGCATGTAGTAGCGCGGGAACGAGACGTAGTTGCGCACGGTGTGGGCGTTGAGTTCGTTGAACACCTGGCGCAGGTGTTCGATGGCCAGGAGTCCGCCGGAGCCGCCGCTGTAACCGACGAAGCCGATCGCCTTGGCGTCCCACTGGGTGAAGTGCCAGTCGATGGCGGCTTTGAGGGCGGCCGGGTAGCTGCGGTTGTAGTCGGGGGTGACGATGACGTAGGCGTCGGCCGCGGCCAAGCGGCCGGTGAGGTCGCGCATGCCGGCGGGGCGGACCGGGTCGGGGTCGAGGGCGGGCGGCACGGCGGGCAGGGCGGGCAGGGCGGTGTCGGCGAGGTCGATGATGTCGACCTCGAAACGGTCGTCGACCTGCTGGGCGAACCAGCTCGCGACAACGGGGCCGAATCGTCCGTCACGGACACTGCCGATGATGATCGCGAGCTTCAGCGTGGACACGATGTTCTCCTGTTCGTCGTACCGGCTCGATCAGCCGGTACGACCAAATCTCGCGGACCGCGAGCGTCGCAGGGAGACCACGCTGAGAGTGGTAGTGGCACGGCCACTCTCCGATGCGCCGAGCTGGGTACCGTCGACGAGGTGAGCGACAACGAACTCGGGCTGTTCCTGCGGACCCGCCGCGAAGCGGTCTCCCCCGCCGAGGTCGGGCTGCCCGCCGGACAACGCAGGCGCACGCCGGGTCTGCGTCGCGCCGAGGTCGCGCTGCTGGCGGGCGTCAGTGTGGAATATCTGATCCGGCTCGAGCAGGGCCGCGACAGCCATCCCTCCGCTCAGGTGTTGTCCGCGCTGGCCGAGACGTTGCGGCTGAGTCCTCGCGAACGCGTCCACCTGCATCAACTCAGCAAGGGCGTGTCCGGATTCAGCTGTGGCGCTGCCGAGAACGGTCCCAACCGCACGGTGCGTCCGACGATCCTGGCGATTCTCGCCCAGCTGGAACCGGCGCCCGCCGCGATCACCAACCGCTTCACCGAGATCCTGGCCTGCACCGAGGGCTACCGGAAGTTGATGGCGCCCGCGGGGCTGTTCGAGCAGGGCGAGCCCGCCAACGTCGCCCGTTTCGTGTTCACCCACCCCGGCGCCCGCGAGCTGTACCCGGAGTGGGACTCGGCTGCCGACAAGCTGGTCGCTTCGCTCAAGCAGGGCCCGTTCCGCGCCGATCCGATGGTCGCCGCCCTGGTCGACGAACTCACCGTGACGGCGGGCAGCGTCTTCACCGATCGCCTCGCGACGCTGCCCGGATTGCCGCCGTCGGGCGGGATCAACCGCCTCGATCATCCCGAGGCGGGCACGCTGCGGCTGGCCTACGAATCGCTGGATCTGTCCATCGACGACGACCAGTCGCTCTACGTCCTGCTCCCGGCCGACGAGGCCAGCGCGAACGCCCTCGACCAGCTGGTCGGACGCCGCCCAGGGGGCTTGCGGTCCATCGCAAGCTGACCGAATAGGCACTGTGTCGGACGGGACCGGTAGCCTAGGACATCGTGCATCCTGACGTTATCGCCGACCTCGCAGAACTCGACACCACGCTCAAGACGGTCGAGTCGGTCCTCGATGTCGAGGAACTACGCCGCCGCATCGATGAACTCGAGCACCAGGCCGCCGATCCCGAGCTGTGGAACAACCAGGAGCACGCCCAGCAGGTGACCAGTGAGCTCTCGCACGCGCAGAGCGAATTGCGCCGGGTCGAGGATCTGCGCCAGCGGCTCGAGGACCTGCCGGTGCTCTACGAACTGGCCGAGGCCGAAGAAGACGCGGCCGCCGCCGAAGCCACCGCCGACGCCGATGCCGAGCGCGCCGCACTGCGCGTGGACGTCGAGGCGATGGAAGTGCGCACCCTGCTCTCGGGCGAGTACGACAAGCGTGACGCGCTGGTCAACATCCGTTCCGGCGCCGGCGGCGTCGACGCCGCCGACTGGGCGATGATGCTGATGCGCATGTACATCCGCTGGGCCGAGCGGCACAAGTTCCCCGTCGAGGTCTACGACACCTCCTACGCCGAAGAGGCTGGCCTCAAGAGCGCCACCTTCGCGGTGAAGGCGCCCTACGCCTACGGCACGCTGTCGGTGGAGATGGGCACGCATCGCCTGGTCCGGATCAGCCCGTTCGACAACCAGGGCCGACGCCAGACCTCCTTCGCCGAGGTCGAGGTCCTGCCCGTGGTGGAGACGACCGACCACATCGAGATTCCCGAGGGCGAGATCCGGGTCGACGTGTACCGCTCGTCGGGCCCCGGCGGCCAGTCGGTCAACACCACCGACTCCGCGGTGCGCCTGACCCACATTCCCACCGGCATCGTCGTGACCTGCCAGAACGAGAAGTCGCAGCTGCAGAACAAGATCTCGGCCATGCGCGTGCTGCAGGCCAAGCTGCTCGAGCGCAAGCGCCAGGAGGAGCGCGCCACGATGGACGCGCTCAAGACCAACGAGGGCGCGTCGTGGGGCAACCAGATGCGTTCCTATGTGCTGCACCCGTACCAGATGGTCAAGGACCTGCGCACCAACCACGAAGTCAACAATCCGACCGCGGTCCTCGACGGCGACATCGACGGTTTCATCGAGTCCGGAATCCGTTGGCGTATGCGCGATCAGGACGACGCGTAGCCAGCTGTTCGCTCACAAACCGTGCGCTTCAGCACGTTTGACCGCACGCCGTGACCGACCTGTAACCTTTCTGGTGTGCGTTCGACCGAACCGAAACTGTGCCTGTGCAGGTCCATGAAGGAGACGCGATGACCGACGTCCTCGCGGCCAACAGCGGACCCGAGATCAGCGACTGGATGCGTTCCAGTGGGCTGGAAATCGTCCTGCTGATCGTCGGCGCGATGCTGTTCGGCCGGTTCGCCGCGTTCCTGCGCGACCGGGTGACCACCAAGATCGACTCGGGTTTCCAGACCAGCGACGCCCTGGTCCGCACCGAGGCGGCCAAGCACCGTCACGCGCTGGCGCAGGTGGTCACGTGGGTGGTGCTGACCATCGTGTACGTGCTGGTCGGCATGGAGGTGTTGCGTCGGCTGGGCTTCGCGGTGACGGGACTGGTCGCGCCCGCGGCGGTGCTCGGTGCCGCGCTCGGTTTCGGCGCGCAGCGCATCGTCCAGGACATTCTGGCCGGGTTCTTCCTGATCACCGAGCGCCAATACGGCTTCGGTGACGTGGTGCAGATCTCGGTCACCGGCTCCGCCGACCCGGCCGAGGGCACCGTCGAGGACGTGACGCTGCGTATCACCACGCTGCGCAACTCCGACGGCGAGGTGATCATCGTCCCCAACGGGCAGATCGTGAAAGTCACCAATCTGTCCAAGGATTGGGCGCGCGCCGCGATCGACGTCCCGGTCTCCGCGCAGGCCGATATCACCAAGATCAACGAGATTTTGCACGCGGTGTGCACCAAGGCCTACGAGGATCGCCGCCTCAAACCGCTGCTGCTCGACGAGCCGTCGGTGATGGGTGTCGAAGATCTCTCGCTCGACGTGATGAACATCCGGATGGTTGCCCGCACATTGCCAGGCAAACAATTCGAAGTGGGTCGCGAACTGCGCGTACGCGTCGCCGCGGCCCTGCGTAAGGAGGGAATCAGTGAAACCACGTAAGTCCACAGCGATCCTGATGGCGGCGTGGCTGTCGACGTTTGTCGTGTACCTGTTCGTCAAACCCACCGATACCGCCGCCGAGGGCCCGACGACGTTCCTCAACGCCGTACCGACCTGGGTGAATGCCGACCCCCAACCCTGATCGACGCGCCGCGTCCCGCTGAGACGCTTGGTTCGCTGGTTACACTGGCTCCCCGTGATCACCATGCGCAACGTGACCAAGTCGTACGAGACCTCGACGCGACCGGCGCTGGACAACGTTTCCGTCGATGTGGAAAAAGGCGAGTTCGTCTTCATCATCGGCCCGTCCGGTTCGGGCAAGTCGACCTTCATGCGACTCCTGCTCAAGGAAGAGGCGCCGACATCGGGCGAGATCCGGGTCGCGGATTTCCGCGTCGACCGCTTGCCCGGCCGGAAGGTGCCCAAGTTGCGGCAGCGGATCGGCTGCGTGTTCCAGGACTTCCGGCTGTTGCAGCAGAAGACCGTGGAACAGAACGTCGCGTTCGCGCTGGAGGTGATCGGCAAGCGGCGCCAGTTCATCGACCGAACGGTGCCCGAGGTGCTCGACATGGTCGGGCTCGGCGGTAAGGGGCAGCGGTTGCCGTCGGAGCTGTCCGGTGGTGAGCAGCAGCGGGTCGCGATCGCGCGCGCGTTCGTCAACCGGCCGCTGGTCCTGCTCGCCGACGAGCCGACCGGCAACCTCGACCCCGACACCAGCGCCGACATCATGGCGCTGCTGGAACGGATCAATCGCGTCGGCACCACGGTGCTGATGGCCACCCACGACAATCACATCGTCGACGCCATGCGAAGGCGGGTGGTGGAACTCGACCACGGCAGACTCGTGCGCGACGAAGCGACCGGCGTCTACGGGGTGGGTCGATAATGCGACTGAGTTTCCTGTTCACCGAGGTCGTCGACGGCCTGCGCCGCAATCTCACGATGACCATCGCGATGATCCTGACCACGGCCGTGTCACTGATGATGCTCGGCGGCGGCATGCTGTCGGTGCGGATGGCCGACAAGACCGAGAACTTCTTCATCGGCCGCCTCGAGGTGCGCTTCTATCTCGACGACGCGGTCTCCGACACCGATCCCGACTGCGCCGCCGACCCGTGCAAGTCGCTGCTGGCCGACCTCAAGCAGACCTCGGGTGTGGAGAGCGTGCAGTTCCTCAACCGCGCCGACGCGCTGGAGGAGGCGAAGAAGCTGTTCGCGGATCAGCCGGAAATGGTGCAGTACATCTCCGACTCGCCGCTGCCTGCCTCGTTGCGGGTGAAGATGACCGACGCCGACCAGTATCAGCACATCTACGACGGCTTCGCGACGCGGCCGGGTGTGCGGATCGTGGCCAACGACAAGGAGTTCGTCGACCGGCTGACCAGCCTGTTCGACGGACTACGCAATGCCGCGTTCGGTTTGGCGCTGGTGATGGCGCTGGCCGCGATGCTGCTGGTGCTGAACATGGTGCAGATCGCCGCGTTCACGCGGCGCACGGAAGTCGGCATCATGCGCCTGGTGGGCGCGACCCGCTGGTACACCCAGCTACCGTTCCTGCTCGAAGCGGTCGCGGCCGCCTTCGTCGGCTCGGTACTCGCGATCCTCGGCCTGGTGATCGCCCGGCCGCTGGTGATCGACCGGGCGCTGGGGCCGCTGTTCGACAGCAATGTCTTCCCGCGCATCACCGGCGACGACATCGCGGTGGTTGCCCTGACGATCGCGCCTGTCGGCATCGTCTTCGCCGCCGTCACCGCCTACCTGACCCTGCGCTACTACGTGCGCGAATAAGGTTTGTGCGCGGCGGGGCCGGCTCGATCGGTCCCGCCGCGTCGACGGCAGCCGACGCCGAGCGTGCTGGTTACTTCAGGCCCGTCGACGGCCGCTGCCCGGCGTGGGCGAGGCTGGCGCCGAGTTGAGCGGCGAGTTGGGATCGCTGGCGGTCGAGGTCTGCGATGCGCCGGTCCAGTTCGGCGGTTCTGTCGGCCATGATTCGCACCGACATCTCGCAGGCTTGGACCGGTCCCGCGTCCTCGGCGCACGGCATCAGCAGGGCGATGTCATCGGTGTTCAGTCCTGCGGCCAGCAGTTCCCTGATCCGGGCGACCGTCGCTGCCGCCGATGCGGGATAACTGCGGTAACCGTTGCTGTCGCGGTGCGGATGCAGCAGACCCTGTTCCTCGTAGTAGCGCAGCAGCCGGGTGGCGACCCCGGTGCGTCGTGCCAATTCCCCGATCAGCATGTGACCACCGGCACCGTCGGCTTGACCTTCACACCCATGTCAATCCCTAACGTCGCCGCCATGACCACGATTCCCCTGCACACCACCGTCCATGGCTCCGGCCCCGGCATCGTCCTCGCGCACGGCGCGGGCGGCGGGATCGAGAGCAACTTCGGCACCGTGATTCCGGCGCTCGCCGACGGTCACACCGTGGTCGCCTCGGACTACCCGGGCGACGACACCCCGCTCGACCTCGACGACCTCGCCGACGCCCTGGTGTCGGCCGCCGTCGACGCGGGCGTCGAGACCTTCACCATTATCGGATTCTCCCTCGGCACCGCGGTGGCCGTGCGCGCCGCCGTCCGCCACCCCGACCGCGTCACCGGCCTCCTGTTGACGGCCGGCCTGGCCGCCCCCGACAATCGCGCCCAGCTCATCGTGCGGTTCTGGCAGGACCTCCTGGATCGAGGCGACCACGAATCCTTCGCCCGTCTCGTCGTGCTCACCGGTTTCTCCACCGGGTTCGTCAACACGCTGCCCGTGGCCGCGATCGATGACATCGTTCGCCAGACGGCCGCCTCGATTCCCGGCGGCACCCGGCAACAGGCGGCGCTGGTCGAGTCGGTCGACACCACCCCCGACCTGGCCGCCGTCGCGGTGCCCACCCTGGTCGTGGCCACCACCGCCGACCTGCTGGTCGATCCCGCGAACTCGCGGGCGCTGGCCGCGGCGATTCCCGGCGCCGACTACACCGAGATCGAGGCAGGCCACGTGGTGATGGTCGAGCGCCCCGACGAGTGGCGCAAACTGCTGACCGAATTCCTCGACCGCCACGGGCTGTAGCACTCCCCGGCCATCACCCCGGGCGCACCACGACGAAACGTCGCCGCGGCGATGGCGGGCAATCTCATGACACATAACGAATCGGGATCGACCGCAGCCATGAGTCTGGCCAGAAACGGCGACAACGGCGGCTGATCGGGGTAAGACCAGTCCAGTCGCCGACCAGCGTGGCGAAGGTCGGCAATCCCACTTTGGGTCGGCACACATCTTACTCTGGAGTAAGATAGACTTACCGAAGAGTAAGATGGTGGGGTCGAAGGCACCCCGACAGCCGAGGAAATCAGGTGATGATGAGCACTCGAGACAGCGCGACGAAGCGACGTCCGAACGACACGTCCGCGGTCGGCCTCAGCCAGCCCAAACGGGACTGGATGGGCGCCGCGATGCGCGCTTTGACGACCATTACCGGGTCGGAGCTCGCGGGCAAGTACAACCTGCGCAAGCCGATCGAGCGCGTCACCTACGAGGGCACCAAGACCGGGTTCCGCACCCTGGGCGCGGCCACTCGTACGTTCGCCAAGGTCGCGGGCGGCGGTGAGCCCAAGCGTCTGGTCGACAACGAGTCCAAGACCAAGGACTACTTCGATCTCACCCCGTCCGACGAACAGCAGATGATCGTCGAGACGGTGCGTGATTTCGCGGGCGAGATCCTGCGTCCCGCGGCCTACGACGCCGACAATGCCGCCAAGGCCCCGCGCGACCTGCTCGAGCGCGCCGCCGAACTCGGCATCACCCTGATCAACGTGCCCGAGGAGCTGGAAGGCGCGGCCTCCGAGCGCGGCGCCGTCACCAACTCCCTGGTCGCCGAGGCGCTGGCGCACGGCGACATGGGCCTGGCGCTGCCGATCCTGGCGCCGAGCGGTGTCACCGTCGCGCTGTCGCAGTGGGGCACCGACGCCCAGCAGCAGACCTACCTGCCCGCCTTCACCGGCGAGAGTGTGCCGCAGGCGTCCGTGGTGATCAACGAGCCGCGCGCCCTGTTCGACCCGTTCGCGCTGCAGACCAAGGCCGTCCGCTCCCCCAGCGGCTACAAGCTCAACGGTGTGAAGAGCCTGGTCCCGGCCGCGGCCGACGCGGAACTGTTCGTCGTGGCCGCCGAGCTCGACGGGCGCCCCGCGCTGTTCATCGTCGAATCCGACACCGCCGGGCTGTCGGTGGAAGCCGACCCGAGCATGGGTCTGCGCGCCGCGGGCCTGGGCCGGCTGATCCTGGACAACGTGGCCGTCGGCGCCGACGCCGTCCTCGGCGACAGCGACGCCAAGACCCGTGCCGCCGAGTACGGCGACGCGGTGCAGCTCGCCCGCCTGGGTTGGGCCTCGCTGGCCATCGGCACCGGCCAGGCCGTGCTCGACTACGTGATCCCGTACGTGAACGAGCGTGAGGCGTTCGGCGAGCCGATCTCGCACCGTCAGGCGGTGGCCTTCATGGTCGCCAACATGGCGATCGAGCTCGACGGCCTGCGCCTGGTCACCCTGCGTGGTGCTTCGCGCGCCGAGCAGGGTCTGTCGTTCGCCCGTGAGGCGGCGCTGGCGCGCAAGCTGGCCACCGACAAGGGCATGCAGATCGGCCTGGACGGCGTGCAGCTGCTCGGCGGCCACGGCTTCACCAAGGAACACCCGGTCGAGCGGTGGTACCGCGACCTTCGTTCCGTCGGTGTCGCCGAAGGCATCGTGCTGGTCTAGGCCCGTTTCTCACCTTCCAGGAGCCCCCTCATGATCAATCTCGAACTCCCCAAGAAGCTGAAGGCGAGCGCCAACCAGGCCCACCAGGTCGCCTCGCAGATCTTCCGTCCCATTTCCCGCAAGTACGACCTCGCCGAGCACGAGTACCCGGTCGAGCTCGACACGATGGCCGCCATGATCGAAGGGCTCGCCGATTCCGGCACCCAGAAGATCGGTGGCGCCGCGGGCGGCCGTAACGACGAGGCCGCCGCGGACCTGACCGCGAATGCCAACGGCGGCAACATGTCCGCGCTGCTCAACGCCCTCGAGACCTCGTGGGGCGATGTCGGCCTGATGCTCACCATCCCCTACCAGGGACTGGGCAACGCCGCGATCGCCGCCGTCGCGACCGACGAGCAGCTCTCGCGTTTCGGCAAGGTGTGGGCCGCGATGGCGATCACCGAGCCGTCCTTCGGTTCCGACTCCGCCGCCGTCACCACCACCGCCACCCTCGACGGTGACGAGTGGGTCCTCAACGGCGAGAAGATCTTCGTCACCTGCGGTGAGCGCGCCACCCACATCGTGGTGTGGGCCTCGGTCGACAAGAGCCTGGGTCGCGCCGCGATCAAGTCCTTCGTCGTCCCGCGCGACGCTCCGGGTCTGTCGGTGGCGCGGCTCGAGCACAAGCTCGGCATCAAGGCCTCCGACACCGCGGTGCTGCTGCTGCAGGACTGCCGCATCCCCGCCGACAACATCCTCGGTTCGCCGGAAGTCAACGTGGAGAAGGGCTTTGCCGGGGTCATGCAGACCTTCGACAACACCCGCCCCCTCGTGGCGGCGATGGCCGTGGGCGTCACCCGCGCCGCGCTCGAGGAACTGCGTACCGTCCTCACCGAGGCGGGTGTCGAGATCTCCTACGACACCCCCGCGATGAACCAGTCCGCGGCAGCCGCCGAGTTCCTGCGCATGGAAGCCGACTACGAATCGGCCTACCTGCTCTCCCTGCGCGCCGCCTGGATGGCCGACAACAAGAAGCCGAACTCCCTCGAGGCCTCGATGTCCAAGGCCAAGGCGGGCCGCACCGGCACCGACGTCACCCTCAAGGCAGTGGAGCTGGCCGGCACCATCGGCTACTCCCAGCGCACTCTGCTCGAGAAGTGGGCCCGCGACTCGAAGATCTTGGACATCTTCGAAGGCACCCAGCAGATCCAGCAGCTGATCGTGGCTCGCCGCGTGCTCGGAAAGACCAGTTCCGAGCTGAAGTGAGCTGGTAGACAACGAAATCCGGTGCGAGTCGTTCCGACTCGCACCGGATTTTCGTTTCCCGGAGAAGGCCGGCGTTTGCCGGATCGGCCCGGATGGGTTCTGCGCGGCGTTACGGTGATGGTCGAATTGTTCCGCGCTGTCACGAACATCGCTGGACTGCACACGACGGTGATGGGACGCGCGTCTTGAAGATCGACACCACGCTGACCGGCGGGCTCGCCACGATGGGCAAGGATGCCGCCGCCGCGGAGGCCGCGGGGTACGCGGGCATCTGGACGTTCGAAGGCGCGCACGACCCGTTTCTGCCGCTGTTGCTCGCCGCCGAACACACCGAGCGGGTCGAGCTCGGTACCTCGATCGCGGTGGCGTTCGCCCGCAATCCGCTGTTGCTCGCCACCATCGCCTGGGATCTCCAAGCTTTCTCCCGTGGCCGGTTCGTACTCGGTCTCGGGAGCCAGATCCGCGCGCACATCACCCGGCGCTACTCGATGCCGTGGAGCCGACCGGCCGACCGGATGCGCGACATGGTGCTGGCGGTGCGTGCCATCTGGGCGAGCTGGGAGCAGGGCGGGCGGCTCGATTACCAGGGCGAGTTCTATCAGCACACCCTGATGCCACCACTGTTTCGCCCCGCGGCCGACGAGGTGGCCGGGTTCGGACCGCCGCCGATCTATCTCGCGGGGGTGGGCCCGGGTATGACCGCGGTGGCGGGCGAGGTCGCCGACGGATTCATGTCGCACCCGTTCTGCACGCCGAGATTTCTGCGCGAGGTGACCCTGCCCGCCCTGGCGCACGGCGCGGCGCGCGCACGGAAACCCGTGGACGACATCGTGATCCACCATTCGGCGATGGTCGCGACAGGCAGATCCGCGAGCGAGCTCGCCGCGGCCAGGCAGGCCGTCCGAAAGCAGCTGGCGTTCTACGGATCGACACCGGCCTACTGGCCGATTCTCCAGTTGCACGATCGGGCCGAACTCGGACCCCGCCTGAAAGCGATGTCCAAGAACGGGGAATGGGATCGGATGGCCGACCTCGTCGACGACGATTTCCTCGATGCCGTCGCAATCACAGCCACCGACCCCGCCCGCGCGGCGGCGCAACTGCACGAGCGTTACGACGGAATCGTCGAACGGCTCGGGTTCAACACGCCCTATCGGGTCGACCCCGCGCTGCTGACAGAGCTGTTGCGGGAGATGTGATGTCGCGCAGGATGTCGACGCGTCAGAGCGCCGTCGTGTCGTCGACGTGGAGTCGGCGGTCGAGGCGGTGGGGATCGACGTCGAGCAGCGGTCGGTCCCAGTGGGCCAGGTCGGCCGCGGAAGCGTAGGTGGTGTCGAGGAAGTGCAGGAGGGTGGCGTCGGGGTCGGGGGAATTGCGGACCACGGCGTACGGGAGGACGAATTCGCCGAGGGTGGTGTCCCACTGGGCGCCGTCGGGGCCCGCGGGACGAGCGGAGTAACCGTCCGGAGCCGGGTAGGAATAGGCGTAGAAGGTGCCTTCGGCGCCACCGGGCCAGAAGCCCGCGCTCGCGCATTCGCGGGAGTATGCCTCCTCCATCACCCAATCGGCGCAGTTGGGGGCACCGCCGGGGTGCAGGGGCGCGGGGCGGCCGGAGAAGCGGGTGCAGGCCAGGTCGAAGGAGCCCCAGAAGAATTGCACCGGACTGGATTTCCCGGCGAAACCGGCGCGCCAGAGCTGGAATACTCGCTCGATCTGGACGAGCTGTTGCCAGAACAGGTGGACGGCGTCGGCGTCATAGGAGTGGTGGGTGGTGTCCTCGGCGAAGGGGATGGCCGGGTCGACCTCGTTGGGTGAGGCTTCGATATCGACCACGATGTCCAGCCGGCCGAGCACATGGCCGAGTTCGGCGTAGAAGTCGGCGACCGTGCGCGGTCGCAGGGCGATCGTGGCGCGGCGGGCGTCGCTGCTGCGCAGGACGAGTTCATGGTCGACGAAGTCGAATTCGATGTCGAGCAGGCGGCCGTCGACGGAAATCGCACCGGTCGTCATCCCGCGCGCGCTGACCGCGAACGTGATATTCCACCAGTGGTTCACCAGCGGAGTGCCCGCCATTGTCAGCTTGCCGATGATCTGTGACCACATGTGCAGGGTGTCGCGCGTGTCGGACCAGGAGTCGACGCGTAGGGCCGGCCATACGGCCTTGGCGGGAGTCGAACGTGCCATCGGGATCCTCGCTCTCTCGGTGCGCGACCCCGTGGGCCCCGCCCGTTCACAGCCAGGTGCGCTGGCTGATTGGTCAACCGTTCGGCGTGTCCTGCGACGTTTCATCGTACGTCGGCGCTGGTAGATCGCGCCGCAAGGACGAATCCGACCATCAGAGGGGTTGTGTGGGACTCTGAGTCTCATATAACGTAGGAGTCGCGCCACACCGAAGGAGACACCGCTGATGCTGTCGACAATCAAGAACACCGCCACCGATCCCGAGTACCACGAGATCCTGCGCAACCTGTCCGAAGGTTCGGTCAACCGGCACTTCGACCCCTACGTCGACATCGACTGGGAATCCCCCGAGTTCGCCGTGCACAGCGACGACCCGCGCTGGATCATGCCCGAAGAGGACCCGCTGGGCCGTCACCCCTGGTACAAGGCCCAGCCGATCGAGAAGCAGATCGCCATCGGCATGTGGCGCCAGGCCGGCATCGCCAAGGTGGGCCTGGATTTCGAGCAGCTGCTGATCCGCGGGCTGATGCAGTACCTGGTGTCGGTCCCCAACGGCGACCCGGAATTCCGGTACATCACCCACGAGGCTGCCGAAGAGTGCAACCACACGATGATGTTCCAGGAGATGATCAACCGCATCGGCTACCGCGATGTGATCGGCATGGGCACCATCGATCGCAAGCTGACGATGGCCATCTGGCCCGCGGTGAAGTACTTCCCCGAACTGTTCTTCACGATGATCCTCGGCGGCGAGGAGCCGATCGATCACCTGCAGAAGTCGCTGCTGCGCGCCGGCGTCGATCTGCACCCGATGGTGCAGCGGGTGATGCAGATCCACGTGGCCGAGGAAGCCCGGCACATCTCCTTCGCCCACGAATACCTGCGCCGCAACGTGCCCGGCATGAACCCGATCACGAAATCGGTGCTCTCCGTGGCCTTTCCGATCGCCATGCGGGTGATGCTCGACATGATCATGACCCCGCCCAAGGAATTCGTCGAGAAGTTCGACATTCCGGCGGAGGTCATGCGCGACGCCTACTGGGGCAGCGAGGAATCGCAGACCACGATGCGCAATATCTTCGGCGATGTGCGTGCCCTCGCCACCAACAGCGGCCTGATGAACCCGGTCGCCAAGCTGACCTGGCGCCTACTCGGCATCGACGGCCCGGTGACCCGCTACCGCAGCGAACCGGCCCGCAAGGTCGCCTGAGCGATCAGGTGAGCACGACGTCCCACCGGAACACCGTTCGGCCATAGTCAACTGTACACAGCGATGTACAGTTGACTATGGCCGATTACGACAGTGTGCCGCTGACCGAGTTACGTGGTCAGCTGGGTAGTGTTTTCGACGGGGTGTCCGCGAGCGGACGGCCCGTGATCGTGACGCGGGAGGGGAAAGAATTGGTCGCGGTGGTACCCGCTGAGGTGTTGCGGCACGGGGCACTGCCCCCCGCGTACTTCAACGATGACCTGCGGGAGCAGATCCTGGGCAAGCTCGACGCCAGGATCACCCAGCATTCGGCGGAAGACATCGCCGAGGCGGAAGCCAAACTGAGCAAGCTGATGGGCGCGCTGGACAGCCGCCAGTGAGCGTCGCCGACCACACCGCGCTCACCTCGCTGGCCCTGTCACCGCTGTTCGGGCAGGTGATCATGCGCCAGTTCACCCAGCAGCGCCGAATCCTGGTGGTGCCCACCGTGAGTCTGATGGCCGCGATGCGCGCCGTGGACAACATCGATGAACTCGGGCGCCTGCTCGACAATCGCGTCGCCGTGCGCTGGGCCGAACTCGACGCCCCGACCGCGATCCGCATCGGCACCACGGTGCCGATCGTCGACGACCATCTCGACTGGCCACTGATCGCGCCCGTGGTGTTCACCGCGCAGAATCTGGACATGCCGGTCCTCACCGCCAAACCCGAGCTCTATCGCGGCTACAAAGTGGAGATCGCGAACATGCCGTAACCGACCTTCGAGGTCCTGAACTCGGCTTTCCCCGGGGTAGTGACAGATCCCACATCGGCTGTCGGTACCGTGCACAGGTGGTCGGCGGCTGATAGCCCGACCGACCCGCACAGCGGACGAATTACCAGGGAAAGCAGTACCAGGAACACTCGAGGAGAGCTGGTTATGCATCATCTGAGTTTCATGCGTCGCTTCACCACCGCGGTAGCCGCCACCTCGGCCGCCGTCGCCATCGTCTTCGCGGGCCCCGCGGTCGCGGAACCGACGACACAGACTGTCGATGTGGCCGCGGCCGTTTCGCAGCTGCGCACGTCGGTGGCGAACAATCCGGGCGCACTCGCCGCCCTCGACAAGCTCGCCGCCGACGGCACGGTCGATGTCGCGCTGCCTGCACAGCCGTTCCAGATCCCGGCGACCTCCGATATCGGCCAGAACGGCGGCGGGTCCGGGGTGTACGGCTCTGGCATCGCCCTCGATATCGACGGCTTCCGCCTCGGCTTCTTCGGCGGGCCCGGCACCATCTCGCCCAACCAGGGCAACGCCAAGCTCGAAGTCATGTGGCTGAATCTGTCCAGCGGGCAGAGCGGCACCGCGGTCCTGAACGAACACCAGGACGTGCCGGTCGACACCACCATCCGCACCGCGGCGCTGAACACCGGCGCCGGGCTGGTCGTGGCGGCGGTGTACGGCAACCTGTGGCACCGCTGGCCGGTGCCGGTCGACGAGGCGCACCCGGACGGGTTCGCTTACCAGCTCGGCACCATCCAGCAGCCCTCGTTCGGTGCTGTCACGCGCTGACGTTCGTCCACTGCGCACCCCGGGTCCACCGGATCCGGGGTGTGCTGTCGTTTCGATGAAGCAGCGCAACAGCTTCGGTGTGGCGTAGGTTGACCGGCGTGGAGGATCTGGTCGACCGACTCGAAGAACTGGAACGCCGTGTTGCCGCGCTGGAGAGCGCGCAGCCCGAGCACGCGCAGCTGCCGTGGGCGGTGGCGCGCCTGCGGCAGGAATTCGCCGATGCCGGGAAACGCACCGGCGGGGTGCTGCTGGCGGGCGCGTTGCAACTGCCCACCGGTGAGCGCTTCGATTGGCAGGCCCAGTACCCCACCGATGCCATCGTCGGTGATGTCTGGACCATCGAAGCCGCCAATTGCCTTGCCGCGCTGGCCGATCCGGTCCGGCTGCGACTACTTCAGGAAATCGTCTACGGGCGCAGAACCGCCGCCGATCTCGCCGCCATCGCGGAACTGGGCACCTCACCCGAGATCTACCAGCACTTGCGCCAGCTGGCCGCCGTCGGCTGGTTGCAGACTGCGGGATTGGGCCGTTTCGAGGTGCCGGAAGGCAGGCTTGTCCCGCTCCTCGCGGTGCTGGCGGCGGCCCAGCGCTGATCTTGTGGAGATGTCCCAAATGCCCGGTTAGACTACTGTGATGCACAGCACATCGACTGCTACGGTGAGCGTCGAGTGATCCAAGCTGCGGAGGTAGTCGAGTGAACCTGTCACATCTGCTCGAAAGCGTGAAGGCGATCGGTGTACTGCGCGCGCGCGGAGTCTCCGATCCCAAAACACCGCTCGAGACCCTGCGGACGATGAAGGAATCCAAGATCTACGGCCCGCAGGCCACCCTCGTGCGCCATTCGGCCCGCGTCGCCCCCGACCAGGTAGCCCTCGTGGACGAGCGCGGTGAGCTGACATATCGCGAGCTCGATGAGCAGTCCACCGCCATCGCCCGCGGGTTACGCGAAGCGGGCATCGGCGAGGGCACGGTCATCGCCGTGCTGGCCCGCGATCACCGCGGCCTGATCATGTCGATGATCGCGGCGGGCAAGCTGGGCGCGCGCATCGCGCTGATGAACACCGGCTTCGCCAAACCACAGTTCGCGGAGGTCTGCGAACGCGAGAACGTGCGCGCGGTGCTGCACGACAGCGAGTTCCTCGGCCTGCTCGACGCACTGCCCGCCGACCTACCGCGCTACCTCACCTGGGTCGACCAAGGCACCGAACTCCCGGCGGGCGCCACGACATTCGACGACCTCGTCGCGAACAACTCCACCGAGGATCTGCCCGCGCCGAGCAAGCCGGGCGGCTTCATCATCCTCACCAGTGGCACCACCGGCCTGCCCAAGGGCGCACCGCGCACCAAGGTCACGCCGATGGCGACCGCGCAGTTCGTCGACCGCGTACCGTTCCCGAAGCGCGGTACAGCGATGATCGTGTCGCCGATCTTCCACAGCACGGGCCTGGGCACCTGGCTGGTCAACACGATCCTGTCGAACAAGATCGTCATGCGCCGCCGATTCGATGCCGAGGCCACCCTCGCCGCGATCGCCGAGCACAAGGTCGAGATGCTGGTGTGCGTGCCGACGATGCTGCACCGGATGACCGAGCTGCCCGCCGACGTCCGCGCGAAATACGACCTGTCCTCACTGAAGGTCATCCTCTTCGCCGGCTCCGCGCTCACCCCGGAGCTGTGCATCAAGGCCACCGAGGCCTTCGGACCGGTGCTCTACAACCTCTACGGGTCGACCGAGGTCGCCATCGCGACCATCGCGAACCCGGCCGAGCTGGCGGAAGCGCCGGGCACGGTCGGCCGTTCGCCGATCACCTGCGAGGTCCGCCTCTACGACGACGAGGATCAGCAGGTCAAGACGCCGGGCGCGCGTGGCCGGATCTTCGTACGCAGTGGCGCGCCGTTCGAGGGCTACACCGACGGCAGGCACAAGCAGATCATCGACGGCTTCATGTCCAGCGGCGACATGGGCCATTTCACCGACACCGGGCTGCTGATGGTCGACGGCCGCGACGACGACATGATCGTCTCCGGTGGCGAGAACGTATACCCGCAGGAAGTCGAGAACCTGCTGGTCGAGCGGCCCGAGATCTTCGACGTGGCGGTGATCGGCGTCGACGATCCGGAGTTCGGAAAACGCCTGCGCGCCTTCGTCGTCCTGGAAGAAGGCCACACCCTCGACGCCGCCGAACTCCAGGCGCACGTCAAGGCGAATCTGGCCAGGTTCAAGGTGCCGCGCGAGGTGATCTTCCTCGACGAACTGCCCCGCAACGCCACCGGCAAGATCGTGCGCCGCACCCTCATCGACTATGAGGTCTCACAGGGATAGGCCCTGGCTACTACGGAGTAGACAGCGCGGCCGGATCGCTTGCTAGTGTTAGCGACAGCACTGGATCTCGAAGACGCGGTCCGGCCTGCGGTTCTGCGTGGGCTCGGTCTGCCGGAAGGCTGTTCGATGTCTCTGTCTCTGCCCGCGCTAGGTACTACCGCCCGACGTGCCGGTGACTTCGCGCTCGGCGTCAAGGTCATGGTCGATCGCAAGCTGTTCAATCCGCTGCGCCTCGACCACGCTGCCCGTTCGTTCCGCAATGTCTCGAAGTTCGGCCCGTTCGCCGGCGTCGTCATGCACGCCGCGCAGAGCAGGCCGCAGGCGGGCGCGATCGTCGACGAGCTGGGCGAGATCACCTTCGGCGAACTCGACGCACAGTCCAACGCCTTCGCCCGCGGCCTGCGCGCCAGTGGGATCAGCGAGGGCGACGTGATCGCGGTGCTGGCCCGTGACCATCGCGGCATGGTGTTGAGCCTGCTCGCGGCGGGCAAGCTCGGTGTGCGCGCGGTGCTCATGAACACCGGGTTCGCCAAGCCGCAGTTCGCTGATGTCGCCGCCCGCGAGAAGGTCAAGGCGGTGCTGCACGACAGCGAGTTCCTCGACCTGATGAGCGCCATCCCCACCGAGATCCCGCGGGTACTCACCTGGGTCGACGAAGCGCACGGCGCCGACCCGTCGATCCCGACCGTGGCCTCGCTGTCGGCGGACCGTTCGACCGCCGCGATCACCGCACCGAGCAAGCCCGGCGGCATGGTGATCCTGACCAGCGGCACCACCGGCACCCCCAAGGGCGCACCGCGCGACAAGGTGAGCCCGTTCGCGTCGGCGCAGTTCGTGGATCGGGTGCCGCTGCCCAACAACGGCACCATGATCATGGCGGCGCCGATCTTCCACGGCACCGGCCTGTCGCAGTTCACCCTCGGGCTCGCCCTGGGAAACCGGGTCATCTTCCAGCAGCGCCGGTTCGACCCGGAGCAGACGCTCGCCAATGTGGTGAAGTACCAGGCGGATTCGCTGGTCGTGGTGCCGACGATGCTGCAGCGCATCCTCGATCTGGACGAGCAGGTGCTGGCGAAGTACGACCCGTCGACGATGAAGGTCATCTTCGCCGCGGGCTCGGCGATCGCCCCCGACGTGGTGACCCGCACCCTCGACTACTTCGGCGACTCGCTCTACAACCTCTACGGCTCCACCGAATGCGCGGTGATGACCGTGGCCACCCCGGAGGATCTGCGCAAGGCGCCGACCACGGCGGGCAAGGCACCGGTCGGCATCCGGATCGTGCTGCTCGACGAGAACCGCAAGCCGATCACCGCGCCGAATGTCACCGGAACGATCTTCGTGGACAACGGGTTCGCGTTCACCGGTTACACCGACGGCCGGACCAAGGAAATGGTCGACGGCATGATGTCGAGCGGTGACGTCGGCCATTTCGATGCCGACGGTCTGCTCTACATCGACGGCCGCGACGACGACATGATCGTCTCCGGCGGCGAGAACGTCTTCCCGCTGGAGGTGGAGAACCTCATCGCGGGCCGCGCCGATGTGTTCGAGGCCGCGGTGGTCGGCGTCGACGACCACGACTACGGCAAACGGCTGCGCGCGATCGTGGTGCCCGGCCCGGAGTCCAAGCGCGACGCCAAGGAGATCAAGGAATACGTCCGCGAGAACCTGGCCCGCTACAAGGTGCCGCGCGAGGTGATCTTCGTCGACGAGCTGCCGCGCAACGCGACGGGCAAGCTGCTGCGCAAGCCGCTGATCGAGATGCCGGTCGAGTCGGACTGAGAACGGCTGGACGTAGCCCGCTCTATTGCCGCCGAGCGGGCCTCGTCCGTCGACTATCATCAGCGCGTGATCATCGGGTTCGAGCAGGCGTCCGCGCCGTCGCGTGCGGTCGGCGCGCGGCTGCGTGGCGCCTGCGCGGGCTCGATGTCGGGCGCGCTGTCGTTGGCCGCGCACGGGCTGGCCGCCGGTGGGGCGCTGCCGGGCAGCACCGCGATCGTGTTGCTGGCGGCGGCCTCGGCGGTTGTCGGCGCACTGGTCGCCGGGATCGGACCACTGCGTCACGGTGCGCTGGGTTTGGCGGCGGTGCTGCTGGGTGGTCAGCTGGTCGGCCACACCACGATGAGCTGGTCGGGGCACTCGCACTCGGCTGACGATTCGCTCGGACTCGGCATGCTCACCGCCCACACCGTCGCCGCGCTGCTCGCGGCCGTCGTCATCGTCGGCGCCGAGGCCGCCTACCGGGTCGGCGGCGCTGTGCTGGCGCGCATCCTGCCGCTGCGCTACCGCACTGCCCGCATCCCCGACCCGGCGCCGTTGCGCCTGGCCCACCGCGACCGCGTCATCCTGCGAATCTTCGCCACGTCGTCGCTGCGAACCCGCGCTCCCCCGCTCGCTGTTCCTTTCTGACCTTTCCCTCACCCGGTGCACGGGCTCGTCGTGCGCTGTCCCCGTGTCGAACACGCGCCTCGTTGTCGCCTCCCGGCGCTGACGTCACCCGTTCTCTCGACGTGAGCGTGGCGCTCGACGTACGCCGCCGATCGGCCGTGTTCGTCCGGCTCCGCTCAGACGAAGACCGCGCCTGACGATCGGCAGGCTCCACGCCGCACCAGGTCGACGGCCTTCGCGCGCCGTCGTCGATGCGGGTGCCGAGCCGTGCCTTGTCCGCGCGCACCGGGTTCCAGTACTCCAGAAATGAATCAGCATGAGCATCACGGACACTCGTCCGGCCGAGGAGAACTCCCCCTCGGCACCACCGATCCCCGGTGACAGTCCACGTTCCGGCGCACGCCGGGGCTTACGCCTGTCTCCGCTGGCCCTGCGCCTGCACTTCTACGCGGGGTTCTTCGTCGCCCCGTTCATCCTGATCGCCGCGCTCACCGGCGCGCTGTACGCGATCGCGCCGACGATCGAAGGGTTCGTCTCGCGCGATCTGCTGCAGGTCGACACCACCGGGCCCGACCAGGCCCTGTCCGCCCAGGTCGGCGCGGCGGTCGCGGCGCGCCCCGACCTCGCTCTGGTCGCGGTCGCCCCCGCCCCGAACGAGGGCGACACCACGCGCGTGCTGTTCAACGATCCGGCGCTCGGCGATTCCGAGCGGCTGTCGGTGTTCGTCGACCCGCACACTGCCCAGCCGGTCGGCGAGTCCGTGGTCTACGGAAGTGGTGGCGCGCTGCCACTGCGCACCTGGCTCAGCGAGTTCCATCGCAGCCTGCACCTGGGCGAGCCCGGCAGGCTCTACAGCGAGCTGGCCGCGTCGTGGCTGTGGGTGATCGCGCTGTTCGGGCTGGTGCTGTGGGTGCACCGGGTGCGCAAGCGGCGCGACCGCAGGTCGGCGCAGTGGCTGCTCAAGCCGGATCTGTCCCAGACCAGGCGTCGAAAGATGAACTGGCACGGTGCGATCGGCGTCTGGATCCTGCCCGTGGTGCTGCTGCTCTCGGCCACCGGCATGACGTGGTCCACCTATGCCGGTGAGAACGTCACGACGCTGCGCGAAGAACTCAGCTGGACCACCCCCGCGGTGAGTGTGAAACTGCCGGGCACCGCCGGTCCGGCCCAGTCCTCGGGCGGCGACCACCACAGCGGGGGGAAGACCGGCCCGGCCCCGGTCGACCCCTCGGCGCGGATCGCGCAACTCGATCGCGTCTACGAGGTCGCTCGTGCCGAGGGCATCACCCAGGGCGCCGAAATCGCCATCCCGGCAACACCGGAGAAGGCGTTCGGCATCAAGGAACTGCGCCTGCCCGGCACCTACACCGTCGACTCGCTCGCCGTCGACGGCGCGACCGGCACGGTCACCGACCGGCTGGCGTTCGCCGACTGGCCGCTGATGGCCAAGCTCACCAACTGGGGCATCGCCTTCCACATGGGTCTGCTGTTCGGCCTGGTCAACCAGCTGCTGCTGCTCGCGATCATGGTCGGCCTCGTCACCGTGATCGTGCTCGGTTACCGCATGTGGTGGCAGCGTCGACCCACCCGCAGGACCGCTCTGCCCGTCCCGCCACGGCGTGGGGTGCTGCGCCGCACGTCGCCGTGGATCACCGTTCCGCTGGTCGGCGCGGCGGTCACCGTCGGCTGGTTCCTCCCGCTCATCGGCGTGAGCTTGATCGTTTTCCTGCTCATCGATGTCGCATTGGGCCTGGCCGCTCGCGCGGACACGGTGTAACGCATGGCTAACTATCGAGGAAACATCCCATGTAACCCATGACCCTCGATGATCGGAGCTTGCCCATGAGAACCTCAGCTCGCGCAGTAGCGATGTGCTTGGCCGCTCCGGCCATCGCGGTCGCCTTGACCGGTGTCGCCGCGGGGACTGCCGCCGCTGATCCCGGCTGCCAGGGGTCGATGAACGGCCCGTGGGCGTTCAATGGTGGGTGTTACGGCGGCGAGGGCACCTACCGGCTCGAGGTCGACTGCATCGGTTACAACATCGCGCCCTTCGCCGTCGGGCCGTACACGATCCGCCAGGACCTGCCGGTCGGCCAGGCGGGCACCGTGGCGTGCTTCGGTCCGAACTGGTCCAGCGCGGGGTGGGCCGTCGGCTCGCGGATCTTCCGGCTCTGACACCCGCATCGCGACGCCGAACCCGACACGATCGGTGGCTGGTTCGGATCCGCGGTGAAAGGATCAGCGGATGACGCTATCTCGCCGACAACTCCTGCACGGCGGCATCGGCGGTTCGATCGCCGCTGTCGTGGGGGTATCCGCGGTGAGCAGTGCGCGGTTCGCCGCGCCACGGCGGCTCGGCGAACCGTTCTCGCTCGGGGTCGCATCCGGCGAACCGACCCCGGACGGAGTGGTGCTGTGGACGCGACTCGCCCCCGATCCGCTCGCACCCGACGGGTACGGCGGGATGACGGTCGCCCCGGTGACCGTCGACTACGAGGTCGCCGAGGACGAACGATTCACGAAAGTCGTGGTCACCGGCTCAGCGGTGGCGACCCGCGAGCTCGGGCACAGTGTGCATCCCGAGGTCGCCGGGCTGGCACCGGATCGGTGGTACTACTACCGGTTCCGGGCCGGTTCGGCGATATCGCCGGTCGGGCGCACCCGCACCGCGCCCGCGCTCGACAGCCCGACGGCGCGGCTCCGGTTCGCCTTCGCGTCGTGCCAGTCGTGGAGTTCGGGGTACTACACCGCCTACGAACACCTCAGCGCCGAAGATCTCGACCTCGTCGTGCATCTCGGCGACTACATCTACGAATCCTCCTGGGTGCTGGCCCGCCGCGGTGCGCACCTGCCACCGCAACTCGCCGGCGAGGCAGTGGATCTGGCGGGCTACCGACTGCGCTATGCCCAGGCCAAAGGCGAAGCGCCGCTCCAGGCCGCGCACGCGGCGTTTCCCTGGCTGGTCACCCTCGACGATCACGAGCTCGACAACAACTGGGCCGGTGACAGTCCCGGCCTCGGCTTCGACGTGTACCGCCTCGCGCCGCTGTTCCGCCGCCGCAAGGCCGCTGCGTTCCAGGCCATGTACGAGCACCAGCCGATGCGCTTGGCGCAGTTACCCGCAGGCCCGTCGATACACCTGCACCGCCGCTACCGGTTCGGCGATCTCGCCGAATTCACCATGATCGACACCAGGCAGTACCGCACCCCGCAGGCGTGCGGTGACGGCTCGGCGGTCATCGGATGCGCCGACCGTTTCGCCACCGACCGCACCATTCTCGGTGCGGCCCAACGTGACTGGCTCGTCGACGGCTTCGCCGCCTCGCCCGCCCGCTGGCAGGTACTCGGCAATCAGGTCGCCATGGCCCAGTCCGACTACGACCCCGGCCCCGACCTGCTGCTCGGCACGGATGCCTGGGACGGCTATGTCGCGGACCGCAATACGGTGCTGGCCGCAGCCACCGATCACGCGGTCGACAACCTGGTCGTGATCACCGGCGACCGCCACGAGAACTACGTCGCCGACCTACGCCGCGACTACGCCGATCCCGAATCACCGGTTGTGGCAACAGAATTCACCGGCACATCGATCAGCACCGGCAGCGACGGCGCGGATCTCACCGACGCGGGTCGTACGCTGCTGGCCGCCAACCCGGACCTGAAGTTCTACAACCGGCAACGCGGCTATGTTCGCGTCGACCTCGATCATCGCCAGTGGCGCAACGACTTCCGCGTGGTCCCCTACGTGAGCCGTCCGGGTGCCCCGATCAGCACGCGGGCGAGTTTCGTTGTCGAGGACGGGATCCCCGGCGCGGTCAGGTCAGCCTGAGGACAGTTTTCCTTCGGCGGCACCGGTCAGCAACGCGCGCATCGTGGTCGCCATAGCCTCGACGCTACCCGCGCCCGCACACCGACCCGGGCGCGTACGCGTCACGGATCCGGGGTGAATTCCTCCATCGTCATCGCCGCACCCTCGGGGACCTGGACCGGGCGTAGCAGCGCCCAGCCGATGAACACGACGGCGAACCCGATCATGCCGAGCCCCGCCCAGAGATTCACATCGATCCCGCCGGTCTTGACCTCCTGGGCCGCGCTGTCCTGCACCAGCGAGGTGATCACCAGGACGACGCCGTAGCTGCCGAGCAGCGCACCGACAATGGTGCGGATATCGAAAAGCATGGTGCTGACTCCTTATCCGACGATGATGTTGAGGGCGATCACCAGTACGAGGGCGATCCCGGCGAGCAGGGTCGGCCGCTGGTACCAGGGCAGCGAGTCGGCATCGGCGTCGGTGCGCATCGCCTTCGGTGTCTCGGAATACACCAGGCCGACCAGTTCGGCGGCCGGCTTCGGCCTGGTCACCAGGGTGACCGCGACGCTGACGGCGATGTCGACCACGAACGCGGCGCCCGCGGCGACGAAGCTGGCGCCCTGCCCGGACAGGTTCGTCACGCCGGTCTCGTTGAGCAGGAACACGACCACGGCGGCGAGCGTGCCACTGACCAGGCCGACCCAGCCCGCGGTCGGCGACATCCGCTTCCACAGCATGCCGAGGATGAACGTCGCGAACAGCGGTGCGTTGAAGAAACTGAACAGGGTCTGCAGGTAGTCCATCATGTTGCTGAACCCGCCCGCGATGAACGCGGTGAAGATCGCCGCCACCGTCGCACCGACCGTGGCCAACCTGCCGACCTTCAGGTAGTACCCGTCGGGACGACCCTTACGGATGTACTGCTGCCACAGATCGAAGCTGAACACGGTGTTGAACGCCGAGACATTGGCCGCCATTCCGGCCATGAACGCCGCCAGCAGACCCGCGATCCCGACGCCGAGAAGGCCGTTCGGCAGCACCTCTTTCATCAAGAACAACAGCGCCTGGTTGTAGGTGACATCGCCCTCGAAATCGGGATTCGCGGTGACCTGCTGCTTGTACTCGATCATCTGTGGCACCAGGACCGCGCTGATCATGCCGGGGATCACCACGATCAGCGGGATGAACATCTTCGGATAGGCGCCGATGATGGGGGTGCGCTGCGCGGCCGAGATCGAGTGAGTGGCCAAGGCACGCTGCACTTCTACGAAGTTGGTTGTCCAATACCCGAAGGAGAGCACGAATCCCAGACCGAACACGATGCCCATGATCGAGCCGAAGTTGTCGGTGAAACCGCTCATCGCGTTGCCCGGCCAGGTCTGCAACTGGTCGGCGCCACCCGGTGAGCCGGACACCTTGTCCTGCAAGCCGTCCCAGCCGCCGACACGGTGCAGGCCGACCAGGGTCAGCGGCAGCAGTGCGGCCACGATCACGAAGAACTGCAGCACCTCGTTGTAGATCGCGGCCGAGAGCCCGCCGAGGGTGACGTAGGACAGCACGATCACCGCGGCCACGACCACCGAGATCCACAGCGGCCAGCCCAGCAGCACATTCACGATGGTGCCGAGCAGATAGAGGTTCACCCCCGCGATCAGCACCTGGGCCACCGCGAAGCTCAACGCGTTCACCAGGTGCGCGCCGGTACCGAAGCGCCTGCGCATGAATTCCGGCACCGAACGCACCTTGGAGCCGTAGTAGAACGGCATCATCACCACGCCGAGGAACAGCATCGCGGGCACGGCGCCGATCCAGAAGTAGTTGAAGGTGGGGAAGCCGTATTGGGCACCGTTGGCCGACATGCCCATGATCTCCACCGCGCCGAGATTGGCGGAGATGAACGCGAGACCGGTGACCCACGCGGGCAGCGAGCGCCCCGACAGGAAGAAGTCGATACTCGACGACACCCGGCGCCGGGCGATGAGGCCGATGCCGAGGACGAAGACGAAGTACAGGGCGACCAGCGCGTAGTCGACGGGGGCGGCGTCGAGCCGCAGTGTCGACGAGGCTTCTAGGGTGGCGGGCGAAAAGGCAAGCGGCACAGCGTGTCCCTCCTGACCTGGAGCCGGACGGCACACGAGCGTCGTTCACACGGCGCGGGTCGCGTCGTCCGTCGAACTGTTTCGGGTGCTTCCCACTGTGCGCGCCCGTCCTGCGCCGCACAGCGAAATCGCACAGAACAAAATGGACAACTGTTCACTCCAGTTTGCGCGCACCCGCGGCAGGCTCGACGGCGAAGACGCGGGGCGGGGCGAAACCAGTGGTAGCGAACCGGTTCATGATGTTCTCGGCCACCCGGTCGGCGTGCTCGACCAGGGCGATGATGCTGCCGCCGAAGCCACCGCCGACCATGCGCGCACCGTGTGCGCCCGCGTCGAGTGCCGCGTCGACCGCGAGATCCAGCGCGGGCGCGGAAACCTCGAAGTCCTCGCGCAGCGAGTGGTGCGAGGCCGTGAGCAGCGCACCGATCGACCGCGGGTCCGCACCGGCGCGCAGCCGGTCGACGACCGCGAGCACCCGCGCGTTCTCGGTGACCACGTGCCGCGCGCGACGCCGCAGCACTCGATCCCGTAAGCGTGGCAGGTCTTCGGAGGTGGCATCGCGCAGGGCGGACAGCTTCAGCGCGGCGGCGGCGGCTTCGCACTGGGCTCTCCGCTCGGCATATCCGCCGTCTGCCAGATCGTGCGGGTGGCCGGTGTCGGCGACGATCAACGCCAGCCCGGCAGTGGCGAGATCGAACGGAATCTGCTCGGCGGCAGCCGATTCCGAGGCGGTGAAGGCGCGGATGTCGAGGAACAGTGCGTGGCCCTCGGTACACAGGATCGAGGCGGACTGATCGAGCAGGCCCGTCGGCACTCCGGCGAAGCTGTTCTCCGCCGCCCTGGCGATCTCGACCATGCGCCGATCTGTGAGCGCGGGCGCGAACAGGTCGCGCAGCGCGATCGTCACCGCGCAGCACAGGGCCGCCGACGAGGACAGGCCCGCGCCGATCGGCACCGCACCGTCGAGTTCGAGGTCCACCCCGCTGACGCGATGACCGCCGCGGATGAATTCGTTGACGACGCCGAGCGGATAGCGGGCCCAACCGGGCAGCCGATCCCGTTGTGCCGCAAGAGCATCTGCGCCCACCTCGACGACCTCACCGGGCCGCTGCGCCGAGGTGAGCCGCACCAGCCCGTCACCGCGCGGTCCGGCCACGCAGACGACGCCGAGCGGCAGGGCGATCGGCAACACGAACCCGTCGTTGTAGTCGGTGTGCTCGCCGATGATGTTCACCCGGCCCGGCGCGATCCACTTCTCCACCCGTACTTCCCTTCCGCTTCCTGCGACGATGTCATCACCGAACACCGCGGCGGGCAACTGTCGAGCACTGGGTGCCGAATCGGTATGCGGCAATGCTCTCAACGCATCGACAGCAGGGCCGTGGACGTGTCATGATCGACTGAGTTGTAAAGGTTTTGAGCGTCGGCACTGCCGGCTGGGGATCGTGCTCGGACAACAACACTCGGTGCTCTCGGCCGATACTTCGAGTGATTCACCGGCCTCACATTCGAATCGACGCTCGTCGCGTGCGCAGCAAGATCGAGGGGGGCTGATGACCATCAGCGAGACACGCTACGGGAGCCTGCGACGGTGTGCGGTATCGCTCGGCGCGGCGGGGGCCGTGCTGATCGCGCCGCTGGCGGGCGGCCGGGCGCTGCCGTTTCTGCTGCTCATCGTGATCGTCGCGGGATCGCTGGCGATGATCGGGTACGGCATGTACCGCCATCGGCCCGCGCACCGGCTGCCCTGGTACCTGCTGGCCGCGTCGGTGCCGCTGTTCGCCACGGGCACCGCGATACGCGCGCTCGGACTGCACCCGAGCTGGCACCCGGTCGACGATCTGTGTACGTTGGCGGCCTCGCTGTGCCTCGGCGTGGCCGCCGTCGGCTGGTTGCAGCCGCACCGACTGCGCAATGCCCGCGACCTCTGGCTGGACTCGACGCTCATCGGGCTCAGCGCGCTGCTGGCCTCGTGGACATTCCTGATCTCGCCGATCCTGCGGCACAGCACCGGGTTCGTCGATACCGCACTGGCCGCGAGCTATCCGCTGATCCACGCGCTGCTGGCTACCGTGCTCGCGCATTCGCTGGCGACGGTGGTCCGCTCGGAGACATCGCTGCGGTTGTTGCAGGCCGCATTGATCGCCGTACTCATCGGTGGGTTGATCGAAAGCCTCACTGCCGCAGGCACGATCGCGGTCGATCCCGAAGTCGCGCTGGTGCCGCAGCAGTGGGCGTACCTGCTGGCCGGGCTGGCCGCGGTGCAGCCGACGATGGGCGGGTTGCGCGACGCCGAGAGTGTGGGACCGCATCGATCGCGGCAGCGGGCCGGGATGATCGCGGTGGCACTGGTGGCGGCCTCGCTGGTGAGTGTGGTCGGCGCCGACCTCGGGGTGGTCGACCGCGTGGTGATCTGCGCGCTGCTCACGTTGCTGTTGGCCGGTGTACTGGTGCGCAGCGAACGCGCCATCGCGCGCAGCACGCGCAGCGAACGCCGCGCCCAGTACCAGGCCGACCACGACCTGCTCACCGGGCTGTTCAACCGGGCCGCGCTGCTGCGCGCACCGCACCGCTATCGCGATCAGTGGGCCGGAAAACCACTGTGTCTGCTGTTCATCGACCTCGACGGCTTCAAAATGGTGAACGACAGCTACGGTCACGCCGTCGGCGACGAACTCATCGCCAACGCCGCGTCCCGCATCCGCCGCACCACTGCCAGCGCCGACCTCACGGCCCGCTACGGCGGCGACGAATTCGTGGTCCTGGCACCACGCAGCCGCACCGAAGCCACCGTGCTGGCCGAACACATTCTCGGCGCCTTCATCCGCCCCTTCGAACTGAGCTGCGGTGAAATCCCCATCACCGCCAGCATCGGCGTCGCCTGCCTGACCACCCGCCCCACCGAAACAACCATCTACGACCTGATCCGTACCGCCGACGCCGCCATGTATCACGCCAAGGAATATCGCCTCGGTCTCAGCTTCCACGACGAACTGAGAAAGCCGTCGACGCGGCGGCGCATCTCCGCCTCCCCGCGGATTCAGCGGGTGGCCCAGTAGGTCAGTCCCCCAACTCCTCCAACAGCTTCCGAGCCGCCTCCAGCTCGGCCTGCAACTGCGCGACCTTCGCCTGCTGAGCCCCCCGAGCAGCCTCCAGAATCCCGGCCACCACTTCCTCTACCTCGGGGTGCAGGATCTTCGCGGCCTGAGCGACGGCCGCACTGCTGACCGCCAACCCCTTCACACTGCGCTTCTTACCGTTGATCACATCGACAGTCCACTCACCGTCGGCGGTTCCGGTGAGGGTCACGGTCACCTCGGCCACCTTGGCCTTGCGCACCGCGGGAGCCTTCGCCGGCCGCGGCGCTGCCGGGGCGGGCTTGGGATCATCGGCTACCGGGGCGAGCGACCTCGGCGCGGGCGTAGCAGCGCTCGGCAGGGTCGACGGCTGGGTCACAGTGTTGTCCTTTCGGTTGCTCGGCGCGGGGGCACTGTCCGGGCGGGTCCGTGCGGATCCGCCCGGCGCTACGGTAGTCCCGCGGGCCGGCTTGGTCAGCGTCACCTCGCTCGGGCCGAACGAGAGCACATCTTTGGAACCGGTGGGCCGCACCTGCAGGAAGTCGCCCGCGGACGGATCGTCGAGCGCGACAACCTTGCCCGACTTCCCCTCGGCGACACCGACAGCGGCGGCGGTGAACCACACCATCGGCGGTTTGCCCTCGGCGAGCTCGCCTGCGATACGCGCGAGCTCGGCGTCGGATAGTACCGGCGGTGCTGATCGGCGGGATGCGGACTTGGTGCTCGGCGAGGACATCGTGGACTCCGGGGGTTGGTGCTACAGCGTGGTCTTCGCACCGATGATGCCGCACAGCACCGACAAGTTCTCCCCCGAGCCGCCCACACGGCCCGAAACACCCTCCTGCGCGAGGATTCCGGGCCGCGCCACTCTCAGCCGAGAGTGGCGTTGCCGCGCGTCGTCGGCCGGATGTTCTCGCGCACCGCGGCCACATCGCGATAGCCGTTGACCGCCATCAGCAGGTCCGCTTCGGCCGCGTAGCTGCGCAGCAGATGCACCAGGCCGCGCACTCCACCCAGTGCGAGCGCGTACACATACGGCCTGCCGAGCCCGACCATCGTCGCACCGAGTCCGAGCGCCTTCACCACATCGGCGCCCGAGCGCACCCCGGAGTCGAACAGCACCGGCACCCGGTCGTCACAGGCGGCCACGACCGCGGGCAAGGTCTCCAGCGCACTCAGCCCGCCGTTGGCCTGGCGCCCACCGTGATTGGAGCAGTAGATGCCGTCGGCGCCGAAGTCGATCGCCTTGCGCGCGTCCTCGGGATGGGAGATGCCCTTGAGGATCAGCGGCAGATCGGTGATCGACCGCAGCCAGCCGAGGTCATCCCAGGTCAGCGAATTGCCGAAGGTCGCGATCCAGTGCAGGACAATCAGTTTGGGATCGTCGGAGCCGACCATCTGCTGGAAGACCGGGTCGCTGGTGTAGTTCTTCAGCACGTGCCCACGCAGCTGCGGGAAGTTCCCACTGGCCAGGTCGCGCGGACGCCAACCGGGCACCCAGGTGTCGAGGGTGACCGTGATCCCCGCGTACCCCGCGGCCTCGGCGCGGTGCACCAGGCTCTCGGCGAGCTCACGGTTCTTCGGCGTGTACAGCTGAAAGAAGGAAGGCGTGTCGCCCGCGTGCGGGCGGACGTCCTCGAGCGGATCCTCCATCAGCGTCGAATACATCGCGGGCACACCGGTCTGCGCCGACGCCTCGGCCACCGCGATGTCACCGTGGCCCTTCTCGCCGACCAGACCGATCACCCCGACCGGCGCGAGGAACAGCGGGTTGGCGAAGGTGTGGCCGAAGGCGGTGACGGCGAGGTCGCGCTCGGTGGCGCCGACCAGCATTCGCGGCACCAGACCCCAATCGGCGAACGCTTCGGCGTTGCGCCGCTGCGTGAGCTCGTCGCCCGCCCCGCCTGCGATATAGTTCAGCAACGAATCCGGCAGTGCCGCAGTGGCTTTGCGCTCGAGCGTCGCGTAATCCATGGGAAATTCGGGCTGGATCCCCCCGAGCGCGGCCAGGTAGATCTCGTTCTGATAGTCGGCGAACTGACTCATTGCTGCACTTTCGCACGCCGACCGGGGTTCACGGACCGCAGGGTGGATGTAAGGTGCGTCATACTCGAAAATACGAGATTGTGAGTGCCCCTGCCGTGACCGTCGTCGAACACTCGGCCGCGCCCGCCGACCCGGACGCTCTACTCGCCGACCTCTTCCATTGCGATGCCATCCGTCACCTGACCCGCCTCGCGCTCGGGCTGTCCCAGGATTCGATGGATCTGCTGACCTCGGTCACCGATCGTCTGCGGGCCGCCGAGGGCGCCCTACGCGATCCGCTCACCAGCGACCTCGGCTTCGACTGAACGTCACTGTCGCCGCGCGGTGAGCACCGCCAGATCGGCGAGCCGATGCGCGCGGGCGATCTCCGCGGGGGTGAACGGTTCGTCGG
This sequence comes from Nocardia sp. NPDC055165, assembly GCF_053606985.1. Classification (NCBI taxonomy): domain Bacteria; kingdom Bacillati; phylum Actinomycetota; class Actinomycetes; order Mycobacteriales; family Nocardiaceae; genus Nocardia; species Nocardia sp. NPDC055165. The sequence goes on along the minus strand of NZ_JBSGSS010000007.1, from coordinate 110,181 downwards.
GGCGTACGAAACCCCAGCGACGATCGTCACGGTCCAGTTCCAGCAGCGTGCCCTCGCCCGGTTCGCTCACCTGGGGCGTACCGGGCGCGAGGTAGCGCGCGCCCAGCAGTTCGGCGACGGCCAAGGGTAATTCGTCCGGATCGCCGACGATGCGTGCGGCGATGGCCAGCGCCTTGGTCTGACCATCGATCAGCGACAGCACGGTCGCGGGCCAGACTCGCACTCCGGACCCTCCCGCGTGTTCCGCGGCGGAGGTGATCGCGTGCGCGGTGACCTCGGCGGGCGCGGCGACGACGAGTTCGTCGAGGACGGCGTCCTCCAGCTGGTGCACGTGCACGGTGAGAATGTTGGCGTCGCGGTGGGCGAGATGTTTGGCCAGCGTCTCGAGCGCGCCGGGACGGTCGGCCAGGCGCACCCGGATCCGCCAGAGCGCGGGCGCGGAGTCGATTCGGTCACGGTGCCGTAGTTCCGGGCTGTGCAGCCAGCCGCCGAGCATGCGCATCGCCGACGGCTCCACCACCCAGATCACCAGGATCGTGGTGGTGACCGTGAGCAGGGCGACGGTCAGCAGGTACGGCGGGTGCACATGGACGACCAACGCGTGCAGCGCCAGCTCCACCGGGAACACCGCCGCGAGTTTGGCCAGCGTGAGCCTGGTCCGGCCGGGATGCGGCAGTCTGCCGCATACCTCGCAGGCCAGGACCGTGACACGGGGTCGCACTGCGAATCGCCACATGGGGTCAGCGTCTCCGGCCTTCGTGTCGATCTTGGACGAGGTGCGTAACAGAGACGTGAAAGCGCGCACCAAAGCCGTTGACCTGCACCGATTTCCGCAGTGATGTCGAGCACCCGCACTGTTCGGGTGTGACTGCCGGCACCATTTTCTCGATAGTCGAGGGGCAACATTTGTGATTCGGCTCACCAAAATCCATTGACAAACCCACATGAATGGGCATAAAACAACATAAGTAAAGATTCACCGAGACCGGAGGAACTCCATGTACGCCGAGGAACGGCAGCAGGCGATCGCGACCCTGATCGGGCATCGCGGGCGCGTCTCCGTCGCCGAACTCGCCGACCAGTACGGGGTCACCACCGAAACCGTGCGCCGCGATCTGGCGGTGCTCGACCGACTCGGGGTGATCCGGCGGGTGCACGGGGGCGCGGTCGGTTCCGGCGCGCTCACGACCTTCGAACCGGGCACCGCCGAGCGCGACAGCACGCGCGCCGCGGAGAAGGACCGGATCGCCGAACTCGCGCAGCGGTACCTGCCGCGAGCGGGCGGCAGCGTGCTGTTCGACGCGGGCACGACGACCGTGCGGGTGGCCGCGGCCATGCCGGCCGACCTCGACCTGGTCACCGTCACCAACTCGCTGCCGGTCGCCGCGCGCCTCACCGGCTTCACGGGTGTGCGGTTGCACCTGCTCGGTGGGCGGGTTCGCGGCGTCACCCAGGCCGCCGTCGGCGCCGAGACCTTGCGACTGCTCGGCGAACTGCGGGTCGATGTCGCGTTTCTGGGCACCAACGCGCTGACCGTGCGACACGGGCTGTCCACCCCCGATCCGGAGGAAGCCGCCGTGAAACGCGCGATGATCGCCGCCGCCGACCGGGTCGTCGTGGTCGCCGACGCGAGCAAGATCGGACGCGAGGACTTCGTGCGCTTCGGCCGTGCCGCCGAGGTCGACGTCCTGGTCACCGACACCGACATTCCGGCCACCGCACACGCGGAACTGGTCGCCGAAGGAATCGAGGTGGTGCTCGCATGATCGTCACGCTGACCGCGAACCCGAGTGTCGACCGCACGATCACCCTCACCGAGCCGTTGCGGCGCGGGCAGGTGCATCGCGCGGCGAGTGTCACGTCGCACCCCGGCGGCAAGGGAGTCAATGTCGCGCGGGTGGTGTCCGAGGGCGGGGCGGCGGTCACGGCGGTGCTGCCGGGGGCCGACGACGACCCCGTGGTGCACGGATTACGCACGGCGGGCATCGAATTCCGCGCGGTGCAGGTGACCGGTGGGCCGAGGGTGAATCTGACCATCGCCGAATCCGACGGCACCACGACCAAGATCAACGAGCCCGGCCGTCCCTTGACTGCGCGCGATCTGGCCGAGCTCACGGCGCTGCTCGTGGAGGTGGCCACGGGAGCCGAGTGGATCGTGCTGTCCGGATCACTACCGCCGGGCGTGCCCGTCGACTGGTACGCGCAGCTCGTCGCGACGTTGTCCACACCGTGCCTGTCGCCGAACAGAACGCGTGGCCCCCGCGTCGCCGTCGATACCTCCGATGCTCCGCTGCTCGCCCTGTTCGCCGAATCAGTCGGCGCCACACCGGATCTCATCAAACCCAACTCGGAAGAGCTGGCTCAGCTCACCGGTCTCGACGCCGTCGACCTCGAAAACCCCACGGCCGCGGCCGAAGCCGCCGTGAAACTGATCGACCGTGGCGTCGGCGCGGTGCTGGCAACCCTGGGCGCGGCGGGCGCCGTCCTGGTCACCGCCGAGGACGCGTGGTTCGCCGCCGCCCCGCCGATCGTCGCGCGCAGCACTGTCGGCGCGGGCGACTCGGCCCTGGCCGGCTACCTGCTCGCCGACCTCGCGGGCGAACCCCCCGCCGACCGCCTGCGCACCGCCGTCGCCTACGGCAGTGCCGCCACCGCGCTCCCCGGCACCGGACTACCCGGCCCCGCCGACATCGTCCTCGAAGCCGTCACCGCGCACCCACTCACCGCCGACCGACCATCGGCCCCGGCATGAGCGTCCCCATGATCGGCCCCCGGCGCCTTCGCCCATCGCCGAACTCGAACCGCTGCGACTTGCACGTTCGTCCGCCGCTGATCCGAGATCCGGCCGCAGACGGCGATCACCACCGCCACACATCCATCACCCAGCGCCACCCCACCGGCCGACGCCGATAACCGCGCCGATCGACACCGCTGGACCCGACAAGCTCCTGCTCCACCCCCACTCCGGAAAGACACGACGATGGCCGATTCGATCATCACCCCAGACCTGATCGCGCTCGACGCCGATCTCGGCGCCGACAAGGGCGCCGTGATCACCGCGCTCGCGGACAAGCTCGCCGCCACCGGCCGCGCGACCGACGTCTACGCGGTGGCCGAAGCCGCCCTGGCCAGAGAGTCGCAGTCGGCGACCGGGCTACCCGGCGGCATCGCGATCCCGCACTGCCGATCGGCCGCCGTCACCACCGCCTCGCTGGTTTTCGCCCGACTCGCACCCGCCGTCGATTTCGGCGCTCCCGACGGGCCCGCCGATCTGGTCTTCCTGATCGCCGCTCCGGAAGGTGCAGGGGCGGAGCACATGAAATTGTTGTCGTCGTTGGCTCGCGCGCTGGTCCGGCCTGCCTTCGTCGCCGACCTACGCGGCGCCGCGACATCGGCAGACGTGGTTGCCCTGGTCGACGGCGTCATCAATCCCCCACCGGCCGCGACCACACCTTCCCCCGGTGGCACAGCGGCGACGGGATCGGCTGGTGCGGCCGGGTCCGGTTCGCCCGCCGACGGCGGAACGGGGACCTCCTCCGCTGCGGGCGAGAGGGACGCGACTCCCGTCTCCGAGTCATCGGCCGCCGGAGTCGGCGCGGCGGCAGTCGGTACCGCCGCAGTGGGCGTGGCTGGTTCCGGCGCGACAACCGATGGCGCGACGACGGCCCCCACCGGACACCCGGGCGACAACCCAGCGTCAGCTGGAGGCGATGCACCGGCCGTCGGCACGGCGAAGCCCGGTGCGCCGAAGAAGATCGTCGCGGTCACCGCCTGCCCAACCGGTATCGCCCACACCTACATGGCCGCTGACGCCCTGGTCGCCGCGGGCGAACGCGCCGGCGTCGACGTGGCGGTGGAAACCCAGGGCTCGAGCGGGGGCGACACGCTCGACCCGGCCACGATCGCCGACGCCGACGCCGTCATCTTCGCCACCGATGTCGGGGTGAAGGACCGAAGCCGGTTCGCGGGCAAGCCGGTGGTCGAGTCCGGCGTCAAACGCGCCATCAACGAGCCCGACACGATGATCGCGGAGGCCGTCGCGGCGAGTACCACCGCGAGTGCCGCCACCGTCGGCGGTACCGCGCCCGCGCCCTCGCAGGCGGCGGCCAAGGGCATCGGCTGGGGCACCCGCCTGCGCCAGATCCTGCTCACCGGCGTCAGTTACATGATCCCGTTCGTCGCCGCGGGTGGTCTGCTGATCGCCCTGAGCTTCCTGCTCGGCGGCTACGAGATCTCCGACAGCGCGAAGACGATCGTGCTCGACAACTCGATCACCGACCTGCCCGACGGCGGTCTGGCCACCTATGTCGGCGCCGTGCTCTTCCAGATCGGCTCGCTCGCCTTCAGCTTCCTGGTCCCGGCGCTGGCCGGGTACATCGCCTTCGCGATCGCCGACCGTCCCGGCCTGGCGCCGGGTTTCACCGCGGGCGCGATCGCGGTCTTCGTCGGCGCGGGATTCCTCGGCGGCCTGGTCGGCGGTCTGGTGGCCGGATTCGCGGCGCTGTGGGTGAGCAAGCTGTCGGTGCCCACGTGGGCGCGCGGGCTCATGCCGGTGGTGGTCATCCCGCTGCTGGCGTCGGCGATCGTCGGCATCTTGATGTTCGTCCTGCTCGGCAAGCCCCTGGCCGCCGTGACCAACGGGCTCACCGACTGGCTCAACGGCCTGTCCGGTACCTCCGCCATCGCGCTCGGCGTCATCCTGGGCGTGATGATGTGCTTCGACCTGGGTGGTCCGGTCAACAAGGCCGCCTACTCGTTCGCCGCCGCCGGACTCTCGGTCACCGATACCGCGACCCTGCGGATCATGGCCGCGGTGATGGCCGCGGGCATGGTGCCGCCGCTGGCGATGGCCTTGTCGACCGTGTTGCGCCCGCGCCTCTACACCGAGGCCGAACGCGAGAACGGCAAGGCGGCCTGGCTGCTCGGCGCTTCGTTCATCTCCGAGGGCGCGATCCCGTTCGCCGCCGCCGACCCGCTGCGGGTGCTGCCGTCGATGATGGTCGGCGGCGCGGTGACCGGCGGACTGATCATGGCCACCGACGTCACCTCGAGCGCACCGCACGGCGGCATCTTCGTGTTCTTCGCGATCGGGCACCTCGGCTGGTTCCTGGTGTCGCTCGTCGCCGGCACGCTCGTCGCCGCGGCCTGCGTCACCCTCGCCAAGGAACTCACCGGTAAGCAGTCCGTCGCCCCTGTTCTCACCACCGCGTAATCCATTCGCACACAAGGAGATATCCCATGGCAAGCACCACCGTCACCGTCGGCTCCTCGGTCGGCCTGCACGCCCGCCCCGCGGCCCTCATCGCCGAAGCGGTCGGCGCGGCAGGCGTTCCCGTCACCATCGCGGTCACGGGCGGCGACCCGGTAGACGCGGGCTCCGCGCTGATGATCATGACCCTCGGCGCGGGCCAGGGCGCCGAGGTGGTGATCACCAGCGACGATCAGCCGACTCTGGACAAGATCGCCGAGCTCGTCGCCAGCGACCTCGACGCCTGAACCGACCCGGAGAAACGGAAAAGGCCCGGAACCAGTGGTTCCGGGCCTTTTCTTTGTAGCGGGGACAGGATTTGAACCTGCGACCTCTGGGTTATGAGCCCAGCGAGCTACCGAGCTGCTCCACCCCGCGTCGGTGTGAACACAACATTACACACAGGTTCACGCAGGCGCCAAATCGCGAGGTCAACACGGGTTTTATCACCAAGAAGCCCAATCCTCGACGGGCAACACCGCATATCGAACCCCGCGACTGTGGCAGCCATCACACATTCCGGCAATCGCGCGGGGCGAGGCCGAGTTTCAGTGAGTGGCGTCACTATCACCTCGTGATCCCGAACACATAACGACCCAATAACAGACTGACCGGAATCTAGGTATTCCCACTGGTTATGCAGTGTAAACATCGAAAAGACGACTATTCCATTCATAGAATCCTCCCGTTATCAAGATGTGATCGGCGTCGATTCTTTGGTTAGCGTCTCCCCCATGACTGAGACCCGGAAATTCAGCACCCGCGCCCTTGGCGTCGCCGCCATCGCCGGCGCCCTTGTTGCCGTTCCGTTCGGCCTCGCCACCGGCACCGCCTCCGCCGCCGCCTACAACTGGGACGGCGTCGCCCAGTGCGAGAGCGGTGGCAACTGGGGCATCAACACCGGCAACGGTTACTACGGCGGCCTGCAGTTCTCGCAGAGCACCTGGGCGGCCAACGGCGGCCAGGGTTCGGCGCACAACGCCAGCAAGGAAGAGCAGATCCGCGTCGCGGAGAACGTGCTCGCCAGCCAGGGCGTCGGCGCCTGGCCGCACTGCGGCCAGTTCCTCCAGTCGGGCGCATCCGAGCCCGAGGTGGTCGAGGAGCCCGCCGTCGAACTGCCGGTCGAACTGCCCGCCGAGGCCAAGACCGACGTCCAGGCTGCCGTCGACCAGGCCAAGGCCACGGGCAAGGCGCTGGCCGACCAGTACGGTGTCGCGGGTCAGTACCAGGCCCTGCTCGACGCCAACGCTCCGCTGATCGCCTCGATCGGCGGCTGATCCACCGTTCCCCCTGCACAAGAAAGGCCCCGTCGACCAGACGGGGCCTTTCTTGCTGCTACGCGGCGGCCGGCTACCGGCCGCCTGCGTCCTGATACGCCTTCACCGCGGCGTCCAGCTCTTCCAGCGCCTTACCGAAATCGGTGAAGTTGCCCGTCCGCATCGCCGTGCGCACCGCCTCGATCTTGCGGCTCAGCTCGGCGGCCGCGGCCTCCTGCGTCGATCCAGCGGGCGGCGTAGTCCCCGGCTGCGGCGTGGTGCCGTTACCGGGCGGAGTGACGGTGCCCTGGTCGACCGGCGGGATCACCCCCGGTTTCGGCTTCACAGACGGATCGCCACCGAACGGCGTCGCCAGCGAACCCGCACCCGGCATCACCTGGTTCAGCGCCTCGGCCAGCGTCGGCGCGTAGCCCACCTTCACGCTGCCCGCCGCGTCGCGATAGCTCACCAGCACGCGAAGCAGCTGCGGGAAGGTCGACGAACCGGTGTTGCGCTCGTTGTAGAACGGCTCCACGTAGAGGATGCCGCCGTCGGCCACCGGCAGCGTGAGCAAGTTGCCGTAGCGGATCTTGTTCGAGTTCGACAGCAGGGTTTTCTCTCGGGAGACCGCGTCGGCGGTGGTCATCGAGTTCTGTGTCTGCTGCGGGCCCTGCGTCTGCGTTTCCACCGGCAGCTGCAACACGGTGAACTTGCCGTACCCGTCGGGGTCCGACCGCACCGAGATGTAGGCCGAGAGGAACTGCCGGTTGTAGCCGACCATCGCCGAGGTCAGGTTGAACACCGGCTTGTTGGTCTTCGGGTCACCCAGCAACACGTAATACGGGGGCTGGTTGAACGTGCCGCCCTCGATGGTCGGATCACTGGGCACCGACCAGAACGCGTTGTTGGTGAAGAACTCACGCGGGTTGTCCACGTGGTACTTCGTGAGCATGTCGCGCTGGACCTTGAACAGGTCCTCCGGGTAGCGGAAGTGCGCGCGCAGCTCGGGCGAGATCTCGCTCTGCGGCTTCACCGCATCGGGGAACACGCCGCGCCAGGCCTTGAGCACCGGGTCGGTGGTGTCGGTCTCGTACAGGGTGACGGTGCCGTCGTACGCGTCGACGGTGGCCTTCACCGAGTTGCGGATGTAGCTGACCTCCTTGCGCGGGATGACCCGCCCGGTCTTCTTGTCGATGCTGTCCTCGACCGCGCCGTCGAGCGACGTCGGCTGGGCGTAGGGGTACTTGTCCAGCGTGGTGTAGGCGTCGACGATCCAGACCACACGCTCGCCGACGACCGCGGGGTAGGCGTTGCCGTCGGTGGTCAACCACGGCGCGACCTTCTGCACCCGGTCGCGCGGACCGCGGTTGAACAGGATCTTGGAGTCCTCGCTGATCGCCGACGAGAACAAGATGTTGCGCTCGGCGTACTTGGCCGCGAAGGCCAACCGGTTGAACCAGTTCCCGATCGGCACGCCACCGCTGCCGTCATAGGTGAACTGCGCCTGATCGGAGTCGTACTCCCGCGGCGCCTGGCCCTCCGCGGTGCCGACGATGGCGTAGTCGGGATCGGTCTGGGCGATCAGCTCGCCGTAGTAGATCCGCGGCTGCTCGACCTTGATCTGCTGGTCTTCGACCTTGGTGAACAGGTCGCTCACCATGAACAGCGGATAGCCCGAATCACTGCCGCCCGTGGCACTCTGGGCCTCGGACTGCGGCTTGTTGACCCGGTTGGCGGGCGCGGCGACGAAGCCGTTGCCGTGGGTGTAGACGGTGTGCTGGTTGATCCAGTCCTTCTGGTTGCCCGACAGCGCGGCCGGATGCAGCTCACGCGCGGCCACGATGTAGTCCTGGACGTCGCCGTTGAGGCTGTAGCGGTCGATGTCGAGCGACTCGGGGAAGCCGTAGAAGTTCTTGCGCTGCTGGAGCTGGGTGAAGGTCGGCGAGAGGATATTCGGGTCGAGCAGTCGGGCGTTGCCGATGGTGGCCGCGTCGGCAGGCACCTCGAGCGGGCTCTTCCTGCTCTCACCCTGGTAGTTCTGATACTCGACCTTGTCGTCGGTGATCCCGTACGCCTCGCGAGTCGCCTGGATATTGCGCTCGATATACGGACTTTCCTTCTCCGCGGCGTTGGGGCGCACCGAGAACTGCTCGACCACCATCGGCCACACCGCACCGACCAGAATCGACGACAGCACCAGCAGCGCGGCCGCCATCGCGGGAACCCGCAGATCGCGCAGCACGATCCCGGCGAAGAACGCCATCGCGCAGATCACCGCGATCGACAGCAGGATCAGCTTGGCGGGCAGCACCGCGTTGATATCGGTGAACGACGGACCGCCGAACGTCGGCTCCTTACGCGTACTCGACAACAGGTCGTACCGGTCGAACCAGTACGCCACCGCCTTGAGCAGCACGAAGATTCCCGCGATCACCGCGAGCTGCACGCGCGCGGCCCTGGTGAGAGTGCCTTCACGCCCGGCCAACCGCAGGCCGCCGAACACATAGTGGGTCACCAGGTTCGCGAAGAACGCGATCACCACGGCGACGAACAGCCAGTTCAGCACCATCCGGTAGAACGGCAGATCGAAGGTGTAGAAGCCGATGTCGAGATGGAACTGCGGGTCCTGCTGACCGAACTCGCCACCGTGCAGGAACAGCTGCACCGTCGCCCAGTTCGACTGCGCGACCAAACCCGACAGTACGCCGAGCAACACCGGGATACCGACGCCGAACAGCCGCAGCTTGCTCATCACGGTCGTGCGGTAGCGCGCGATCGGATCGTTGGGCCCGGCGACCGGCACGAAGACCGGACGTGACCGATAGGCCAGCAGCAGCGCCGCCCAGACCACCAGGCCGACGAGCAACGCGACGACCACGAACAGCATCAGCCGCGTGCGCAACACGCCGAGATACACACTGCGATAACCGACCTCACCGAACCACAACCAATTGGTATAGGCATCGGTGAAGCGGGGCCCGAGCAGCAGCAGCGCCGCGAGGACGACTGCTGTCACCAGCAGCACACGGCTGCGTCGGGACAACGAAGGTAAGCCGGTGGGGGGCCGCATGCCCACGGTGCCACTCTCCATGCTCCGGCGGTTCCACACCGTGATCGGCGCAGTCACCGCAGTCCGAATATTGCGGGTGATCCGTTGCCGGACCGTTGGCGCCCACTCTACGGAAATCGGACACCGTGCAAGCGTCTGGGCCGAAAATGATTGGATGTGCGGGTGACCGAAGACGAGCACGCCGAAGTTCTCCTCGCCCGCTGTGTGCGCGAGGTCGTCGAGTTCGCCGACGCCGAGGGCTGGGGAAACCCGCCGCAGATGTTCGCGTTGGTGCCGACCGCCGACCTGGCCGCGGCCGAACCGGACCTGCAAGACCAGCTCGACGACGGCAGCGAGCTGACCCCCGTGGCCCAGGAAGCCTTCCCCGACGACATCACCGGCGGGTCGATGGCGCTGGACGAGTTCTTGGCCACCACCACCTGGCCGCCCGCGGTCGAAGGCTGCGTGCTGGTGCAGGAGATCGTGGTGCTGCCGCCCGACGCCGAGAGCGATCTCGACGAAGCGCTGGTTCCGCTACTCGCCGATGACGAGGCCGCCGACGCGGCCGGGCGCGCCGCCGCGCACGCGCACCCGGGTCGGCGCGACGCCCGGCTCATCGCGGGTGTGTTGCGCCAGGGCGCCACCCTGTGCCTGCTGCAGATCCGGCCCGAGGACGACGACGGCTTCGGCGACCTCGACCTGCGCACCTACCCCAACCTGGCACCGGGCCTGGTCGAGGCCCTGCATCACACGCTGGAGTGACTACTTGCAGCCGATCGGCTCGCGACCCGCGTTGATCTCGGCCAGTCCGGCGATCGCGCTGTCGAGGGTGTCGACCTTCACCAAGCGCAGGCCCTCCGGAGCACGCTGACCGGCCTCGTTGCAGTTGTCTGCGGGGACCAGGAAGGTTTCCGCGCCTGCCTCGCGCGCCGCGATCATCTTGTACTGGATGCCACCGATCGGACCGACCTTGCCGTCCTGGTCGATGGTGCCGGTGCCCGCGACGAACTTGCCGCCGTTGAGTTCGCCCGGCGAGAGCTTGTCGATCAGCGAGAGGCTGAACATCAGGCCGGCCGACGGTCCGCCGATATCGGCGAGGTTGAACTCGACCTGCAACGGCGGACGTCCGCCTTCGCCCGGGGTGATGCCGAGGTAGCCCTTCGCCTCGTCGCCGGGACGAGCCGCCAGGGTGATCGGACTGGTCAGCTCGAGATCGCCGCGACGGTGGACGACGGTGATGGTGGCGCCGGGCGCCTTGGTGCCGACGATGTCGATCACGTCCTTGGGCGCGGTGATCGGGGCGCCGTCGATGCTGATCAGCTCGTCACCGACCTCGAGCACGCCGTTGGCCGGGCCTTGCTCGCCGAGTCCGCGGACCAGCACGACCGTCGGCATCTTCAGGTAGTGCAGCGCGGCGACCTCGGCATCGCTCTCGGAATCCTTGAAGTCCTGCTGGTTGGACTTGTCGACCTCCTCGCGTGACACGCCGGGCGGGTACACCTCGGCGCGCGGGACAAGGCCGTGCTCACCGCTGGCCCAGAACCCGAACGCCTCGAACAGGTTCAGCCCGTCGCGCACCGACACGGTCGTCATGTTCAGGTGCCCGCTCGTGGGATCCAGTGGCGCGCCGGTGACATCGACCACCTGCTTGCCCTCGACCTGGCCGAGGGTGTCGAAGGTGGGGCCGGGGCCCAGCGCGACGAACGGCACGGTGACCACGCTGCCTGCCACACCGAGCACGAGGACAGGGACGAGGGCGACGATCAGGGTGAGGATCCGACGATTCACTCGGACCACAGTAGTGATCAACGCCCGTGACCGACGGCAGTGGCACGCTTTACGGCGTGGGCGTCGCCGCGCGATTTCGCGATGCGCGAACACCGTGGGCCCGGGGGTCCCGCGTAACGTAAGAGGTATGAGCGATCTCCCCTTCGGCTTCTCGACCGGCGACGACGACGATTCCGGCAAGCGTCGCGACGAGGGCAACGGACCCGGCGGAAACGATCCGTTCGGGTTCGGAGCGGGCGGCGCCGGCGGTGCGGGCGGCTTCGATCCGTCGCAGCTGGGCCAGATGCTGAGCCAGCTCGGGCAGATGATCAGCGGCATGGGCCAGGGCATGGGTCCCGGCGGCGCGCAGTCCGGCCCGGTCAACTACGACGTCGCCAAGCGACTGGCCCGCCAGCAGCTCGGCTCCACCATCGCCCCGATCGCGTCGGGGACCACGACCGCGGTGACCGACGCGGCGCACCTGGCCGAACTGTGGCTCGACGGCGCCACGGTGCTGCCCGCGGGCGCCACCAAGACGGTCGCGTGGACCCCGAACGACTGGATCGAGGAGACGCTGCCCACCTGGAAGCGCCTGTGCGATCCGGTGGCCGAGCAGATCTCGGGCATGTGGACGGCGCAGTTGCCCGAGGAGGCCAAGCAGTTCGCCGGGCCGATGGTCGGCATGCTCGGCCAGATGGGCGGGCTGGCGTTCGGCTCCCAGCTCGGTCAGGCGCTCGGCCAGCTGGCCAAGGAGGTGCTGACCTCCACCGATATCGGTCTGCCGCTGGGCCCGGCCGGTACCGCCGCGCTACTGCCGACCGCGATCTCGGCGTTCAGCGAGGGGCTCGAGCAGCCCGAGAGCGAGATCATGGTCTTCCTGGCCGCCCGCGAGGCCGCCCACCAGCGGCTCTTCGCGCACGTGCCGTGGCTGCGCCAGCAGGTGCTCGGCGCCGTGGAGGACTACGCGCGCGGCATCAAGATGGACTTCTCCGCGATCGAGGAAGCCGCGCAGGGCATCGACCCGATGTCGCTGAGCGACCCCTCCAAGCTGGAGGAACTGCTCTCCCAGGGCACGTTCGAACCGCAGACCACGCCGGAGCAGAAGCAGGCGCTCGAGCGTCTGGAGACCCTGCTGGCGCTGATCGAGGGCTGGGTCGATGTCGTGGTCAGCGACGCGGTGGGTGAGCGTCTGCCGGGCGCGAACGCGCTGTCGGAGACACTGCGTCGCCGCCGGGCGACGGGCGGACCCGCCGAGCAGACATTCGCCACGCTCGTCGGCCTGGAGTTGCGGCCGCGCAAGGTGCGTGAAGCCTCGGCGCTGTGGCGGCGGCTCACCACCGACGCGGGGATGGAGCGGCGCGACAAGGTGTGGGAACACCCCGATCTGCTGCCCGATTCCACCGATCTCGACTCGCCCGCCGGGTTCATCGACTCCATCATCGGTGGCAGCACCGGCGCTTTCGACGACCCGCTGGCCCAGCTGGCCGCGACCGAGGCGCGGGAGCGCGACGCGGCCGGTCTCGGCAAAACCGAGGCCGAAGAGTCCGATTCCGACGAAACCCCGCGCGACGAGGGTGATTCCGACTCGGATTCCGGCAAGGCCTGATCCACCTCGCCGCCGAGGTCGGTGAGAAACTTCCGATCTCGGTGGCGCAACACGGTTCCGAGGCTAACGTTCGTCGCGAAACGCGGCGACGACCCGCGGTACAGCGGTTGTTCACACTTCGGAATCCGTCGGCCGACACGCCGAAAGCCTGTGGATAACTGCACTTTCGGCGCACCTCGCGCCGCTGTCGGATGCCGATACTTCTGACATGACGACCACTTCCCCACTGCGCGGGCCGATGCTCAACCCGCGAGTGACCACCCTGGTTCGCCCGTCCGGCACGGTCCAGCTCGGCTGGGACCCCGAACGCGCACTGCTGCTGGAAACCACCGATCACGACACGGGCACCGTGCTCGCCTTCCTCCGCCTGCTCGACGGCTTGCAATCGCGGCCCCAGATCATCTGGCGGGCAGGTGAATTCGGCATCAGCCCCGATCGCACCATGGGCATGCTCACCGCGATCGAGCGTGCGGGCCTGCTGCTCGAGCCCGAACCCGCGCTGGGCAAGATCCGCGGTATCACCGTGCACGGCCTCGGCCCGCTCTCGGATGCCGTAGCGATCGGATTGCGGCGCATGGGTTTTCGCCCCACCCGCTCGCGCGCGTACCGACCCGACAGTCCGCCCGGTACCGCCACGGGCGATCTGGTGGTACTCACCGACGCGTTGATGATCGACCCCGGACTGTCGGTGGATCTGGTGTTGCGACGGGTGCCGCACCTGCAGGTCCGAGTTCGCGACGGGGTCGGCGTGGTCGGCCCGCTCGTGCTGCCCGGCGAGACCAGCTGCCTGCGCTGTGCCGACCTGACCCGGGCCGGATTCGATCACGACTGGCCGCATCTGGCCGCCCAGCTACTGGGCCGCACCGGGCACGCATCCCCGGCGGGCATCGCGGCGACGACCGCGCTGGCGCTCGGCGAACTGGAGGCGATCGTCGCCTGTTCACCGCGGCGTCCACCGCGCACTCTCGACGCCACCGTGGAATTGAACCTCGACACCCACGAGATCCAGCGCCGGCCGTGGCTGCCGCATCAGGAATGCGGGTGCCGGAACATGACCTCCCGCGCGCCGGAAACCGCCCGGTGACGGGCGTCGCATCAGCCGGTGTGAGCATTCTTATGGCACACACCCCGCGAGTTCGGCCATGATGGGTACCGTGTCCGAGATCGTGCGCCGCAGTTCCAGCCGCAATGCCAAGTTGGCCAAGATTCCGCTCGGCATCGCCGGACGAGCCGCTGTCGGGTTCGGCAAGAAGCTCGTCGGTGGTGACAAGAAGCAGATCAACGCGAACCTGAACCAGAAAGCAGCCGAGCAGCTGTTCACCGTGCTCGGTGAGCTCAAGGGCGGCGCGATGAAGTTCGGGCAGGCGCTGAGCGTGATGGAGGCCGCGGTCCCGGAGGAGTTCGGCGAGCACTATCGCGAGGCGCTGACCAAGCTCCAGGCCGCCGCACCGCCGATGCCCGCCGAGACGGTGCACCGCGTGCTCGACCAGCAGCTGGGCACCAAGTGGCGGGAACGCTTCGCGTCCTTCGACGACACCCCGGCCGCCTCGGCCAGTATCGGCCAGGTACATCGCGCGGTCTGGTCCGACGGCCGCGCGGTGGCGGTGAAGGTGCAGTATCCGGGCGCCGACGACGCGCTGCGCGCCGACCTGAAGACGCTGTCGCGGATGACCGGACTGCTCTCGTCGGTGATCCCCGGCGCCGATGTGAAGCCGCTGCTCGCCGAGATCACCGAACGCACCGAGGAAGAACTCGACTACCGCATCGAGGCCGCCAACCAGCGCCGCTTCGCCGCCGCGTTCGATGGCCACCCCACCATCGCGATCCCGAAGGTGGTGGCGGGCGCCCCGAAGGTGATCGTCACCGAATGGCTCGACGGCACCCCGGTGTCGGCCCTGATCAAGGCAGGCGCGGAGGACCCCGAGGGCACCCGGGCGCAGCGCAACCGGATCGCCGAGCTGATGGGAACCTTCCACTTCAGCTCGCCCGAACTGGTCGGCCTGCTGCACGGCGACCCGCACCCCGGCAATTTCCTGGTGCGGGCCGACGGCACCTTGGCCGTGCTCGACTTCGGCGCGTGTGCGCCGATGCCGGACGGCTTCCCGGAGATCCTGGGCCGCATGCTGGCCCTCGCTGTCGCCGACGAGCACGCGGCCCTCACCGAGTTGCTCTACGAGCACGGCTGGGTCATTCCCGGCCGGGTGGTGACCCACGAGGAGATCGAGGCGTACCTGCGCCCGTTCAGCGACCCGATTCGCACCGACACGTTCCACTTCACCCGCTCGTGGATGCAGCGGGTGGCGGGCAAGGCCTCCGAGTTCTCCAGCCCGGAGATGAAAACCGCTCGCGCCCTGCAACTTCCGGCCGAGTACCTCACTGTCTTCCGGGTGCTCGGTGGCTCGGTCGGCATCCTGGCCCAGCTCGACGCGGAACTCGGCTTCATGAACCTGGTCCGCACCTGGGTGCCGGGCTTCCGCGCCGAACAGGCGTCGTAGGCGCACCCTCACCCGGGGCGTCTCAGTCGACGGAAGCCCTGGACGGGCGTCGGCCCACCGTGCACAGCACGTGCACCGCGATGCCGACCACGGCGGCCATGGTGACTCCGCTGCCGAGTAGCAGCTTCAGATCGGCGGGGAAGCCGCGATAGAGGGCGGGAACCAGAATCGGCAGCAGGCCCGCGGTGAGGGCCGCGGTGGTGGTGAGCAGGGCCGCGTCGTCGTTCAGGTCGACGTCGCGGAACAGGCCGATCGCGGAAGCGATGATCGTGGCGAACACGATGGCCGCCGTCGCGCCGACGACAGGCCCGGGTAGCGAATTCACGATCCGGCCGACCGGCGCGACGAACGCGGCCAGGATCAGCATCAGGCCGGTCAGCGCGGTGACGTAGCGACTGCGAACACCGGTGAGCCGGATCAGCCCGATGTTCTCACCGCTGGTCACCATGGTCGGTCCACCGAACAGCCCGGAGAACAGGGAGGTGACAGCGTCACCGCGGATCGTGCGCCCGACCGTCGGCGCGGTGTCGATCTGCTTGCCGACGACCTGCGCGTTGAGCACCGTTTGCCCGGTGGCCTCGGCCATCGAGCCGATGCTGAACACCAGCAGCGGCACGGCCGCCAGCAGGTCGAAATGCGGTGCACCGAACAGCAGCGGCTCCGGCAGTTGCACCAGCGCGTCACCCGGGGCGAGCGTGAATCGGCCGAGCGCGGCCGCCACCGCGGTCCCGACCCCCATCCCGATCAGCACCGACACGCGTCGCCAACCGGGAGGCAGGAAACGGTGTGCCAGCACTGTCGCCGCGATGGTCACCCCGGCGATGGTCACCGACCTGACCGGGGTGGGGTCGTCGGCGGAGGTGATCAGATTCGCGCCGACCTTCACCAGGTTCACCCCGATCACCAGGATCATGCTCGCGATCACGACCATCGGCAGGAACCGCACCAGCTTGCGCGCGATCGGCACCAGCGCGATGCCCGCGACCGCGGTGATCAGTACCGCGCCGGTGGCGGTGGCGGGGTCGTAGGTCTGCGCGGTCTGGATGAACAGCACCACCGCCGCGCCACCGGGCAGCATGACGAACGGCAGCCCGGCTCCGAGACCGTATCGGCCCCCGGACTGCAGGATGGTGCCGATACCGCTGAAAAGCAGTGCGCCACAGAGCAGGGCGCGGGCCGCCTCGTCGTCCAGGTGCAGGCTGCGGCTGATCAGCAGCACCGAGGTGAGCGGCATCGCGATCATCACCACCAGGTGCTGTAGCGCACCGGCGAAAGCCCTTCCCGCGGGCGGAATCTCGTCGACCGGCGCCACCATCGGTTCGGTCACCGTAGCCATGGGAGTTCCTCGGCGCGGTAACGGTAGGCACGGAAGATCGCGTTGGAGATACCCGGAAACACCTGGGCGGTATCGGGATCGGGGTATTCGGTGAACGAGGGCACCACGTACTCCCAGCAGATCTCCCGTTCCGGGGTCACCTCGAAGATCCGGCCGAACGCCGCCTCGGTGATCAGCGTGTTGCCGTTGGGCAGCCGCTGTGCGCCACCCATGAAGGGAGTGAAGAACGCCTCACGCGGGGAGTCCTGATAGGTCCACCCGACTTCGCCGGTAGCAGCGTCTATTTCGATGACGCGGCTGTAGGTGACCGATTCTCCGGTGCGGAAGGTGCCGTTGTCGAACACCAGGATCTGGCCGTCGCCGAGCGGGGTGGCGTGATGCTGTTGAGCGACGGTGTCGCGGTCGGCGAGCTCGGTGACCGCGCCGGTGCGCCGATCGATCAGGATCACCGCGGAGACACTGCGCAGACTGGCCACCACCGTGTGCTCGTCGAGCGGGTACACGCTGTTGATCAGCGGCCAGTGCTCACGCCAATAGTGCGGCTGCAGCGCGAATTGCGCGGGATCGAGATGCTCGACGGCACGCCACTCCCAGATCGGCGCGCCGTCGGGGCCGACCTCGCGGATCACATCGGACCAGACGATCCCGTCGGCTTCGGTGCCCGGCACACCGCCCTGGATCCGTGCCGCGTCGGCGCCGGTGAGCGGCTGCACTGCGGCGTAGAGTACGCGCCCGTCGTCGTAGTGGTGGGCGTCGTGGTGGGCCAGATCGTCGCGGATCTCGGACAGTTGGGCACCGGTGTGGTCGTAGCGGGCCATCGAACCGCCGGAGTACTTGCGCCACATGGCGAACAGGGGTGCACGGGCCAGGGTCGCGCCGTTGTAGGCGAGGGAGCCGTCGGCGAGGATGCGGGCGTGTCTGCCCGGACGGTAGGGCAGGTGCCACTGGTGGACGATCTCGCCGTCGAGGTCGACCAGGTCGACTCGGCCGTTGCCCGCCAGCGGCGCGTAGAGCGTGAAGCCGGGCGAGGCCAGCTCGGCATCGCTGCCGATCAGCCCGATGCCCCGGCGCTTGAGGGTGTTCTGTTCCATGCCGCCTCTTCCTGAATATTCGACCCCACTGAATATTCAGTAGAATCGCGTGCACGGGAACCGTTCCGATCATGGTGCGCGAAACCGGCTCACCCCCTGGTCGGATACCGAAACCGCGGACCAGCACCGGTTGC
Source organism: Nocardia sp. NPDC055165 (assembly GCF_053606985.1). Classification (NCBI taxonomy): domain Bacteria; kingdom Bacillati; phylum Actinomycetota; class Actinomycetes; order Mycobacteriales; family Nocardiaceae; genus Nocardia; species Nocardia sp. NPDC055165. The sequence goes on along the minus strand of NZ_JBSGSS010000007.1, from coordinate 92,199 downwards.
GGGCACTGAAGATTCACTACAGTCACAGGCACAGCCAGGACCGAGGACACGGAGGCGATCAGTGGCCAGTGAGCACATCCGGAATCGGCAACTCGGCACCGTGATCCGCGATCGGCGCCTCGCCGCCGAATACACCCTCGCCCGCCTTGCCACCGAAACCGGTCTGTCCCAGTCATTTCTGAGCCAACTCGAGAACGGCCGGACCAACACCAGCCTGCGCTCGCTCCAGCTGATCGCCGACGCCCTCTCGACCACCGCGACTGCCCTGCTGGCCGCGGCCGACGACACCGCGCCCGCGGCCGTGGTCCGCGCCGCCGACGACACCGCCCTGCCCCAAACCGAGCCCGGTGCGGGCACCGTCCGGTCCCTCGTCCACGGTGACCGCGACCTGCGCGCCCTGGAATTCACCGGCGGCACCGATCGCGGTGACCGCGATTTCGTCCACCGATCCGACGAGATCATCCACGTGATCCGCGGCCGGATCTCCCTGATCGCCGACGGCACCGAACACGACCTCGGCGCCGGTGACACCTATTACTGCCGCGCGGGTGAGAAGCACAGGTGGTGGGCGCACTCCCCGGACACCACCACATTGGTCCTCGCCGTCGCCGACGGTCGCACCGTCAAACGCGCATCCCGCATATAGCAAAACGAACCGCTCACCATGACGAGGTGAGCGGTTCGCTTGCGGTACAACCCTTTTCCCGGGTTCATGCCACGATCGCGACCTTGCGCGGGCGACCGCGGGGGCGCTTGCGGGCGATCACGACACCCTGGTCGAAGATCTCACCGCCCCACACGCCCCACGGCTCGGCACGATCGATGGCCGCGGTCAGGCAGCCCTTGCGGATCGGGCAGGCCGCGCACAGTTCCTTGGCCTGCTCGAGATCGGTGGGGCTCTCGGCGAACCACAGATCGGGGTTTCCGCCCCTACAGGGCAGAGTCTTGGTGACCTCACGGACGCGAGGGGTCTGCGCCACGGTTCGGCATGTCACGTCAGTAGTGGCCGTCGGCCAGTCCTGGGCGGTGAACACGTCGTTCTCCTTCAGCTCGTTTGCAGCGGTGGAATGTTCGGTGTGCGAACCCGGTGCCAACGGCTGAGGAGCCGAAATAAAGATGGCCACGGTTTTCGCTTCTCGCGATCCGTGGCCAGGAGGTCTGGGAGGTGTTCCCTACCTAGTTCGACATCTCTGTCGAGACCTGATCACGGTCGCTGGGTGGACGCGGAGGCGGATTGCGCCGGTGAACTCCGGTGCGTAACCGGCTTCCTCGGCGATTGCTGCCGGTGCCGCGACGGCGGTCGGCTGCCAACCCACGTTGGGCTTGTCCTGGAGACGAATCGGAGTGTGCTGATGAACGACAGTCATCGGCACAGCTTTGACATCGACGCCGGACAGGCCGGTCCCCTGCAGAGCGAGGACCCCCCGGGAGGCGGACATGACAAATCCGTTCACCAGGACGCGATTGCTCATCGCATCGAACGTGGTGTTCGTGTTCGTGTTCATGTGTCTGCCTCCCTCCTGAACTCGTGTGTGAACAATTACCGCGCACCGGGATCACTCTCGGTGCGTGTTCTCCACCATAGGCAATGATCGAGAACCGAACAACTTATTTTCTACCTGGGGTTTTGTGCTGTCGCCCGCAAACGTGACGCAACGATGGCGAGGACATCGGCACCGTACTGTTCGATCTTCTTCGCGCCGATGCCGGCGATGGCCGCCAGCGCGGCGTCGTCGGCGGGCAGCTGTTCGGCGATGGCGGTGAGGGTGGTGTCGGTGAACACCACGAAGTCGCGCCGCTGCAACGCTTCGGCCTTCTCGGCTCGCCATTCCTTCAGTGCCTCGAGCAGCTGCGGGTCGACCTCGCCCGGGCAGCGCCTGCACCGGCCGAGCATGGTGGCATAGGTGCCGATCAGCGGCTTGAGGCACACCCGGCACAGTGGACGCGGGGTGTCGGCCTTGACCGGGACTTCCACGGCGATCCGCGAGGCCGCCGAACTGTCCGGAATCAACCCGTTGAGGAACCGCGACCGGGTCACCGGCCGATAGTCACCGCTCGCTTGCAGCCGCCTTTGGGTCCACGACAGGCTCAGATGTTCGCGTGCCCGCGTGACGCCGACGTAGAGCAGCCGGCGCTCCTCCTCCAGCCCCGCTTCGTCGACGGGCGCGTTCTTCCGGCCGAGCACATGGAAGATCGGCAGCGTGCCGTCGGTGAGCCCGGCCAGGAACACCGCGTCCCATTCCAGGCCCTTCGCCGCGTGCAGCGAAGCCAGAGTGACACCGTCGACGATCGGCGGATGCTTGGCCTCCGCGCGGGTCGCGAGCTCGCGCAGCAGCGCGGTGAGATCCATGTCGTCGTCGTGGCTGACCAGTTCCTCGGTGAGCTGCACCAGCGCCAGCAGCGCCGACCAGCGTTCCTTCGCCTGCGCACCGGCCGGTTCCTCCGCGGTCAGCCCGACCGGCGCCAGCGCGGCCCGCACCAGCGTGATCAGCGACGACCCACTGCGCGCCGCGTCGGGCAGATCGTCGCGGGCGTCGACCTGGCGCAGCGCCGACACCGCCTGCCGCACTTCCTGACGCTGGAAGAACCCCTCGCCGCCGCGCACCTGGAACGGGATCTCCCGCGCCCCGAGCACCTGTTCGAACGGTTCCGACAGCGCGTTGGTCCGGTACAGCACCGCGATCTCGGACGCCGGTGTTCCGGCGGCGATCAGCTTCTCGATCCGTCCGGCGACCGCGACGGCCTCGGCCTGCGCGTCGGCGTACTCGGCGAATTCCGGCTCGGGCCCGTCGGATCGCTGACCGATCAGGGCAAGGCGGGTGCCCGCGATGCGTCCGCGCGCCGCACCGATGACCTGGTTGGCCAGCGACACCACCTGGGGTGTCGACCGATAGTCGCGTTCGAGCCGCACCACGGTGGCGTCGGGGAAGCGCCGGGAGAAATCGAGCAGGTAGGACGGGGTGGCCCCGGTGAACGAGTAGATGGTCTGGTTCGCGTCGCCGACCACGGTCAGGTCGTCGCGCTCGCCCAGCCACGCGTCGAGCACTCGCTGCTGTAGCGGCGTCACGTCCTGGTATTCGTCGACGACGAAACTGCGATAGCGACCGCGGAATTCGTCGGCGACGGCCGGATAGTCCTCGAGTGCGGCCGCGGTGTGCAGGAGCAGGTCGTCGAAGTCGAGCAGCAGGCCGTCGGCGGAGGCTTTCGCGGATTCGTAGCCCTGGTACACCTCGGCGACCTTGGCGACGTCGACCGGCGCGTCACGATGATGTCTGGCGGCAGCGGCCGGATAGTCCTCCGGGGCGATCAGCGACGCCTTGGCCCATTCGATCTCGCTGAGCAGGTCGCGCACCATTTCGGTGGAGGCACGCAGCCCCGCCCGCTGCGCGGCCTGCGAGACGATGGGGAACTTGCTGTCGATCAACCGCCACGGCACATCCCCCACCACCTGCGGCCAGAAATACCGCAACTGCCGCAGCGCCGCGGCGTGGAAGGTGCGCGCCTGCACCTGCCCGGCATCGCCCCCGAGTCCCATCGTGCGCAGCCGATTGCGCATCTCCCCCGCCGCGCGTGCGGTGAACGTCACCGCCAGCACCTGGTCGGCCTTCACATGCCCGCCCGCGATCAGGTGCGCGATCCGATGCGTGATCGTCCTGGTCTTACCGGTCCCCGCACCCGCGAGAACACAGACCGGCCCCCTCGGTGCCCGCACCGCGGCGGCCTGTTCCGGGTCGAGGGCGGTGAGATCGAGTGCTGGCACGCGCACCATCATGACAGCGCCCACCGACAACGTGCCGCGACGCCCGCGGATGCAGGAGCAAGGAACACAGCGCCACCTCGCGACGTTGCACATCCCGTGACTGAAGCAACCCCAGATCTGACGATGTACTCGACCACCTGGTGCGGCTATTGCCGGCGCCTGCGGACCCAGCTCGACGAGGCGGGCATCACCTACTCGGTGATCGATATCGAGGACGATCCCGCTTCGGCCGAGTTCGTCGGCAGCGTTAACAACGGCAACCACGTCGTGCCGACGATCAAGTACCGCGACGGCTCCACCGCGACCAACCCGTCGCTGGCCGCGGTCAAGCAGGCATTGGCCGCCCAGCAGGCCTGATTCGCCGCGTCAGTCCGCCCAGGACTCGATGATCGAGCGCGCGATCGAGATGGACCCGGGGACGAGCAGCCGGGCGCCGGGTTCGCGCGCCGACCAGTCGCCGAGCCGCAGTGCCGCGCGGACCTCCTCGCGGGTGAACCAGTGCGCCTCGGCGATCTCGCCATCGGAGAACACGAGTTCCTGGGCGGGGTCGCCGACCGCGGCGAAGCCGACCATCAGCGAGCGCGGGAACGGCCACGGCTGGCTGCCGAGATACTCGATCTCGCGCAGGTCGACACCGACCTCCTCGCGGATCTCGCGTTCCACGCAGTGCTCCAGCGATTCACCGGCTTCGACGAAGCCTGCCAGCAGTGAGAACATCGTCTCCGGCCAGCTCTGCTGACGGGCCAGCAGCACCCGATCGGCGCCGTCGTGGACCAGGCAGATCACGGCGGGGTCGATCCGTGGGAACTCCTCCTCGCCTGCCGCGGTCAGCCGCGACCAACCGCCACGCGCTGTCGTGGTCACCGTGCCGTCGCCGCCGTGATACCCGGCCCGATCGTGCCAGTTGAGCAGCGCGTACGCGGTGGACAGCAGTTCCGCGGTGAAATCGTCGACAGCGCCGAGGGTTCGCAGATCCTTCAGGGTGCCGTCCAGATCGTTCGCTCGCACCGCCCACAGGTGGCTGCCATCGGCGGCACCGAGGAACACCGCGCCCTCACCGGGCTCCTGCGCCACCGAGACGGCAGCGTCGAGGACGATCTTGCCGTCCTCGACCCGCACTTTCCCCCGCGCGTCGATACGCAGAATCTTCGCTTTTCCCCACCCTTCGCGCAGGGCGCCGGGATCGAGCCGGGCGTGCTCGGCCCGGTCGATGGTGGAACGTGACAGCAGCGGAACGTTTTTCAGCCGGAACGACACGATCCGAGCATAGAGCGAAGGCGCGGGTGCGGGTGCGCCCGGGCGGCCGACTACTTTCCGGCGCGACGGATGTAGAGCAGTTTGTCGCCGGTGTCGAGGGCATCGACCTCGGGTTCGCCGACCCTGATCAGCGCGCCGTTGCGCACCACACCGAGCACGATATCGCTGAGATGGCGCGGCGATCCGCCCACTTCGCTCGTCTCCACCTCGCGTTCGGCGACGGCGAAGCCCTGCTCGGGTGTGAGCAGGTCCTCCATCATCTCCACGACCGTCGGCGTGGTGGTGGCGATACCGAGCAGCCTGCCCGCGGTCTCCGAGGACACCACCACCGAGTCGGCGCCGGACTGGCGGACCAGGTGGGTGTTCTCCGCTTCGCGGATGGCCACCGAGATCTTGGCCGTCTTGTTCAGTTCGCGCGCGGTGAGCGTCACCAGCACGGCGGTGTCGTCGCGATTGGTGGCGACGACGACCGCGGCGGCACGCTGCACACCGGTCAGTCGCAGCACATCGGACTTGGTCGCCGAACCGTGCACGGTCACCAGGCCCGCGGCGGCAGCGGCCTCGAGCGCGATGGGGTCGGTGTCGACCACCACGATGTCGGACACCTGGATCCCGTCACCGACCATCGCATCGATCGCGGTCCGGCCCTTGGTGCCGTAGCCGACGACGACGGTGTGATTACGCACGGTGTGCCTCCATCGCTGAATCTTGAATGCCTGCCGCGACCGTTCGGTCAGCACGCCGAGAGTGGTACCGACCAACACGATGAGGAACAGGACGCGCAGGGGGGTGATGACGATGATGTTCACCAACCGCGCCGACGGGGTCACCGGGGCGATATCGCCGTAGCCGGTGGTCGACAGCGACACCGTGGCGTAGTACATCGCGTCCAGGAACGACAGCTCGTCGCCGGTGTTGTCGCTGTAGCCGTGGCGGCCGACGTAGACCACTGTCGCGGCGGTGAACAGCAGTGCGATCGCGAACAACACGCGACGGGTGAGCGAAACCCACGGACTGGACTGCGCCGCCGGGATCCGCAACAGACCGACCAGGGCGTAGTCGGGACTGCTGCTCAACCCGACCGGGTTGCGCGTGTCACCGAACATGCCTGCTCCTGTATTTCTGGCGGCTGGCGCCGCGGGTTTTCGGCCTGGGTACCTTGGTCTTCCCTCCCGCCGGGCACTCCTTCGTCGCACCCTCTGGTCAGTCCAGATCAAGGCGGCCGAAAACCCGGCGGCGACCGCAACACTATCGGCTCAGTGAACCTCGTGTGGATCGGTGTCGGCGTTTTCCGGTGCGGCGTCGCGGATGAGGCGCTCCAGCTCGGCGGGGCCCGCCAGTCGCGCGGGGGCGATGGTGCGCCCGGAGCGGATGTAATGGAATGCGGCGCCGACACGTTGGAGCATCCGGTCCTCGGTCTCGCCGGTGCGCGCGGCCATCAGGCGGGCCCAGGCGAGGCGGTAGACGGCCAGCTGCACGGCGACGGCGGGCTCGTCGGCGGGGCCGGGTTCGGCGCCGGTCTTCCAGTCGACCACGATCCAGCGGCCGCCGGGTTCGGCGAAGACGGCATCCATGCGACCGCGAATCACCGTGCCCGCGATGCTGGTTTCGAAGGGCACTTCCACGTCGACCGGATTGCGGTGCGCCCACGGTGAGCGGCGGAAGGCGGACTGCATGGCGGCGAGTTCCTGGTCGGCGCGTCCCATTTCGGTGGTGCTGTCGGCGGCGCCGGGCAGTTCGTCGAGGCCGAGCAACTGTTCGGTGCCGAACCAGGATTGCACCCAGGCGTGAAAGGCGGTGCCGCGCCGCGCCATCGGGTTCGGGGGGTACGGGAGCGGGCGGCGCAGACGGGCGGCCAGCCGGGTCGGGTCGGCGCGGAGTTCGACGAGGGCGGTGGCGGGAAGTTGTCCAGGAAGTTCCACCTGCTGTTCGGCGAGTTCGGCGGCGGTGAATTCGGCGAGGAGGGCGTCGACATCGTTGACCCAGCCCTCGGGGTCGTCGATCTCGGCCTGATCGTCGGCGGTGCTGTGGGCCACCGATGTGCCGCTGCGCAATTCGTCGAGTGCTTCGCGGACGAGGGCGGCGCCCTGTTCGATGGGATCGCGACGGTTGCCCAGTGGGTCGCGTGGCCACGGGGCGGTCGGCGGGTTGTCGGCGAACGGGTTCACCGCGTCCGGTGGTGGCTTGTCGTCCCAGCGGGCGACGGTGGCGACGCCGTAGGCCTCGCTGCCCGGGTTCTCATTCGCCTCCTTGAGCTCGAGCAGGAAATCCGACGGACCCTTCTGCGAGGTCCCCGTCTCGGGCCAGTAGTAGGCCGAAACCAGCAGGACTCGTTCGGTTCTGGTGAGCGCCACATAGAACAGGCGCCGTTCCTCGTCGAGCCGGCGGCTCTTGAGCGCGTCCTTGTGGTCGGCGATCGCGTGTTCGAGTTCGGAGCGGTCACCCACGGCGCTCAAGTCCAGGACGGGCACGCCCTCGGACGCGTCCGGCTGGGCGCGGTCGCCGCGCAGCGTGGTGGGGAGTTCGGTGAGCGCGCCGAGCCAGGTACTCAGTGCGGTGGTCGACGGGAACACCGTGGCGCTCACGTGCGGCACGGCGACGACTTCCCATTCCAGACCCTTGGCGGCGTGCACGGTGAGCACCTGCACCCGGTCGCGCGCGACCTCGACTTCGCCTGGCTCCAAACCGTTTTCGACCGATTCCGCCGCGGTGAAGAAGGCGAGCAGGCCGCTCAGCGATGCCCGGGAATCGGCCGCGTACCCGGCGACCACCTCGGCGAAGGCATCGAGGTGCTCGCGTCCGGCGCCGCCACCGGCGATCGCCCGCCTGGCCTGGGTCTCCACCCCGACGCCGATCGTCCGTTCGACATCGGCGACGAGTTCCACCAGCGGCTGCCCACTGCGTTCGCGCAGTGCGGCCAGCTCGTCGCTCAGGGCAGCGATCCGCGCGAACCCGGCCTCCGAATACTGGTCCGCCGCACCGGGGTCGGCGATGGCGTCGGCGAGACCGGCTTTCTCGGTCGGTTCGGGCGCGACCTCGCGCAACGCCGTCGCGAGTCCGGCCGCGTCGGTGATGGCGTCGGTGGCACCCGACCCGCTGCTGATGGACAGCATCTGCGCTCGCCGCGCCAGTGCGGCCAGGTCCGCCACCCCGATCCGCCACCGGGCCCCGGTGAGAATGCGGACCGCCGCGCTTCCGGTCCCCGGCTCGGCGATCAAGCGCAGAGTGGCGACGATATCGGCGACCTCCGGCGTCGCCAGCAACCCACCGAGTCCGACGATCTCCACCGGCAATCCCTGCTCGCGCAGCGCCTCTGCCAGCGGCGCCGCATCGGCATTGCGCCGGATGAGCACCGCCGAGGTGGGCGGCGGACCCTCGTTCTCCCGCGCCGTCGCCCACTCGCGCGCGATCCGCTCGGCGATCCAGTCCCGCTCCTGCGCGATGGTTTCGGTGAGCGCGAACTCGACGACCCCCGCCTGCGATTGCGGTTTGGCCCGCAACGCGTCCACGGTCGCCCCACCGGCCGCCCGCGCCACCGCCCGCAGCGGATCGGCCACCAGGTTCGCCAGCGCCAGCGCTTCGGGCGGGTTCCGCCAGCTGGTCAGCAGCGGCAACACCGGCGCGGGCACCCCTGGCGCAGCGGGGAAGTCCGTGGCGAATCGCGGCAGGTTGGCCGCCGAGGCGCCACGCCACCCGTAGATGGATTGCATCGGGTCACCCACCGCCGTCACCGCGAGCGCACGCGAGAGCGGGGCGGATTCCCCCGGCACGGTCCGACCGCTGCCATCGCGGGCCGTCGGCTCGCCTCGCGGCCGTTCGCCCCCACGCGCACCAGCGCTCGATATCCGCGCGCCAGGGTGATCGGCCGGCGACCGGGTGCCCGCGATGGCATCTTCGCGCTCATCCATCGCGAACAACGTGTCGGCTTCGCGTGTTCGAGGCGGGTGCTCCTCACCCCGGATCCGCACCGGCTCTCGCTGCCGATCTCGTTGTACCGCTTCGGCATTGCCGAACAGCGCCGACAACAGCACCCGTTGCGCGTGCCCGGTGTCCTGGTATTCGTCGAGCAGGACCAGTTTGAACCGCGCGCGTTCGGCGGCGGCGACTTCCGGATGGTCGACGGCCAATTGCGCGGCCAGCGACATCTGGGAGCCGAAATCCAGTGCGCCACGGCGGTTCAGCGCGTCGGCGAGCTGGCGAACCAGCGGGAGCAGGGCCACGCGCTCACGTTGCGCGGTCACCACGCCGACCAGTGCCTGGCTCGGTCCGCCGCGTTGCCGGGGGCCCGCGGGCAGCGTGTAGACGAGTTTCTCCAGCTCCGCGTGTGCCTCGGCCAACTGCTCCGGTTCCACCAGATGTTCGGCGAGCTGCCCGGACAGGGCGAGCACCGCCTCGGTCACCGAGACCGGCGTGCGATCGGTGTCGAGATCGCCGTCCCAGGAACGCACCACCTCGTGCGCGAGCTGCCACAACTGGGTCTGGGTGAGCAGCGCCGCCGAGGGCTCCACCGGCAACAACAGTCCGTGCGCGGTGAGCAGCCTGCCCGCGTACGAGTGGTAGGTGCTGATCTCGGGCTCGGCACCGGCGACGATCGTGCGCAACGCGCCACTGGGATCGATCTCACGCAGCAGCGGCGCACCCGCCAACCGGGCGAGCCGGGTCCGGATCCGGGAGGTCAACTGCTGGGCGGCTTTTCGGGTGAAGGTCAACCCGAGTACTTCGTCCGGAGCGACCAGCTGGTTGGCCACCATCCACACCACGCGCGCGGCCATCGTCTCGGTCTTGCCCGCGCCCGCGCCCGCGACGACCAGCGTCGGCTCCGGCGGCGCGGCGATGACCGCCGACTGCTCATCGGTCGGGGTCGGCAGGCCGAGCGCGTCGGCCAACCGTTGCGGGGTGACGCGCACACCGCTCACTCGTCGGTCACCTGCCGTCCGGTGTCCTGCACCGGGCAACTGCCCGCGACCGGGCAGTGCCTGCACCCGTCGTTGCGCACCGCCAGATAGCCGGGCCCGCGCGTCGCGTCGGCCGCGTCGTGAATGGTGGTGCGCCACTGCTCGAGGCCGTCGCCGTCGAGCGCGCTCTGTGTCCGTTCGGCCGCGCCGGTCTTGCGGTTCGGCTTGGCGACATAGACCAACCGCGCGCCACCGGGGTCGGCCACGGGGGCAGGTTCGTCGGACTCGTCCTCGTCCAGCGCCCCGTGCGCGGCGGCCACCTGGTAGGTGGCCAGCTGCGCGTGATCGGCCACCGCCTTCTCGCTGACCGGCGTCTTGCCCGTCTTCACATCGACGATGACGAAGCGCCCCTGCGCATCTCGTTCGAGCCGATCGATGCGCCCCCGAATGCGTACGGCCCGTGCGCCTTCCGTGCGCGCGGGCAGCACACAGTCCACCGGCACCTCCACCCCGGCCTGGGTGAGCTCGCCGCGCGTGGTGCGCACCCAGGCGAGGAAGGTCTCCAGCATCGTCTCGGTGCGACGTAGTTCCTGGCGCGAATGCCAGCCGTCGGCCGGGTCGACCGTTTTCCACGCCTGATCAAGCGCCGCCCGCACCTGCGCCTCGGGGACATCGCCCGCCAGCGCCTGTACGAGCGTGTGCACGAGATTGCCCTTCACGGCGTGCGGGTTGTCACCGTCGGTGCCACCGTGGCGTTCCAGCGCCCATCGCAGCGGACAGGTGCGCAGCAGTTCGACCGTCGACGGTGACAACCCGATCGGGGAATCGTCGTCGTCCCAGAGTTCGCGCTGCGAACTGAGTTCGGCGGTGCCGTACCAGTCGCCGGGGTCGGTACCTGGCACGCCCGCGTCGGCCAGCCGCGCCAGCTGCCGTGCGGCGCGGTCACGCCGTTCGGGGTCGGCACCGGGATCACACACCACCCCGCGCAGTTCGGCGACGAGCGCGTGCATCACCAGCGCCCGTCCGGGATCGGCGACCGGCAGCGCGCCGGGTTCGCCGCTGTCGTCGTCGCCGACGAGTTCGGTGAGAAACCGCGAGGGCACCAGATCCTGGTCTCCCGCAGCGGATTCGACGGCGGTCACCAGCAACGACCGCCGCGCGCGGCTGCACGCCACCAGCAGCAGCCTGCGTTCCTCGGCCAGGATCGGCGCGGCGCGGCTCACGGTCGCGCTCGGTTCGACCCCGGCGACCAGGTCGACGAGATCCTCGGTGTGCAGCAGCGTGCCCCGCGAGCGCGGGTTGGGCCAGATGCCCTCCTGCACGGCCGCGACCGCCACCACGTCCCATTCCCGGCCCGCCGCGGCGTGCGCGCTGAGCAGGGTCACCGCCTCACCCTCGGCGGTCAGCGGCCTACCCTGTTGCGCGAGTTGCTGGTGCAGCAGATATTCGACGAAGCCGTCAATACTCGCCTTGGGCAACCGGTCGACGTAAGCGGCTGCGGCATCGAACAATTCGACAGCCGCGTCGAGGTCACGGTCGGCCTGCATGCCCGGCGCCCCGCCACGTCGCGACTGCCGGAACCAGCGTCGCTCCAGCCTCGAATTCGTCCACAACGTCCACAGCACGTCTTCTAGCCCCTGCCCCCTGGCCTGGGTCTGTTTCGCCTTCGCCACCGCGCGCAACACGCGACGCAGTGGCGCCGCCTCGACCTCGGTGAGCCCGTCGAGCAGCCGTTCCTCGCCGATACCGACGATCAGGTCGCGCAGCACCTCGGCCGAGGACTGATCGACCAGCGGCACCGCAGGCGACTCCGGGCGCACGGTTTCCACGACGGTGTGCGCGGCGGGCGGGTTTTCGGCATCGAGGAGGTCGATATCGTCGGGCAGCCGTTCGGCGATGTCCCAGTCCGGTTCGGGTTCCGGGCGCAGCGGATCCTCGGGGTCCGGGGGCGGCAACCATTCGTCGTCGATCGGATCCGGTTCGGGTTCAGCGATTTCCGGCGCGGGCACAGCTTCGTCCCAGAGCAGGAACTGGTCGGCTCCATCGACCAGGGGCTCGGCGAGCGCACCCGTGCGTTCCAGGTCGAGCACGCTGCGCCGCACACCGCGCCGCAACCTCCGCAGGGCGATCTGGTCGGCCCCGCCGAGCGGCCCGGACAGCAGATCCATCGCGTCGTCCGACGAGAACATCGCATCGATCGCCCGGCGCGAACCCGGCCGCGACGCATCCCCCGCCAGCAACACCCGCAGCGCCAGCACCATCCACGCCGCCCCGCGCCGGCGTGCCAACGGCTCGGCCACCGCGGGCCTGCGCACCGGCACCCCGGCCGCCAGCAGGGCCCGCCGTAACGGCGCCAGCGACAACGGCACCGACCGCACGATCACCGCCATCGCCGACCACGGCACACCATCGGTGAGGTGCGCGCGGCGCAGATGGTCGGCGATCAGCGCCGCCTCCTTCGCCGGCGTCGACAACACCCGCACCCGCACACTCGACTCGTCGGCGGGAGGCAGATCGGCCGGGGGCGTCCACGCGTCCTCGGGCGGCGGTTCGTCCTCGGGCGGCAGGTCCTGCGGCACCGGCCACAGATCTGGTTCGGCGCTCGGACCGGCGTGGGCGAACAGATCGACGGCGCCCTCGAGTGCCGGGTCCTGGCCGACGACGGGCTGCCCCATGGGCTCGGGTGGTTCGTTCTCCTGTCCCGGCAGTACCCGGTGCCGCGCGCTCCCCGGCAACCTCGCCGCGATGCGCGCATTCGCCAAGCGGATCGGCGCGCCACTGCGATGGTTGTGACGCAGGATGATTCGCCGCTGCGCGACGGTGTCGAGGTCGGTGAGGAAGTGCGAATCCGCGCCGCGGAAGGTGAAGACGGCCTGGTCCGGGTCGCCGGTGACAACGGTGCTCGCGCTGCCGCTGCCGATGGCGCGCACGAGTGTCGCGGCCTGCGGGTCGAGGTGCTGGGCGTCGTCGACGAGCAGGTAGCGGATCCGATCCCGTTCGGCGGCGAGCAGATTCCGGTCTCCGGCCAGGGCATCGAGCGCCGCACCGACCAGTTCCGCGGCATCGAGCGCGGGCGCGGTGGCCTCCGGCGCGGCGACACCGACCGACCACCGCAGCATCGAGGCCTGTTCGTACCGCTGGAAGAAGCGCCCGGCCGCCACCCACGCGTCGTTGTCGTGCTCGCGACCGAGCGCCATCAGGTCTTCCGGGCCGAGCCCGCGCTCGGTCGCGCGCAGCATCAGGTCACGCAGTTGCTCGGCGAACCCGCCCAGTGCCAGTGCGGGCTGTAATCGCGGCGGCCACAAACCGCCCGCCCCGGCTTCGATGTCGGCGAGATCTCCGCGCAGCATCTCCCGCAGCACCGCGTCCTGTTCGGCGCCGGTGAGCAGCCGCGGCGGCGGATTGCCGTGCAGATCCGCGTGCCGGCGCAGCACCGAGAACGCGTAGGAGTGCAGCGTGCGCACCATCGGTTCCCGGCTCGCGCCCGGAATACCACCCGCGGCGGGCCCCAGCTGGTGGGTGATCGCATCCCGCAACGCCGCGGCCGCGTGCTTGGTGTGTGTGAGGACCAGCACCGACGCCGGGTCGGCACCGTCGGCGATCCGCGCGGTCACCAGGTCGACCAGCAGCGCGGTCTTGCCCGTCCCCGGCCCGCCCATCACCTGCCAGGGTCGCCACCCGGGGCGCGGCGGCGCGGGCTGGGCCTGCTCGGCGAACAGCGCGCGAACGGACGCGCCCCAGGCCCGCGGCCGGGGCGCCCGCGTTGTCCGGCGCACGAGTCGCACCGAGCTATCCGATCGCACCACATCGGCTATTGCAACAGACCAGTCCGACACACCGGCGCACCCCTACCGCGAGGGCCGTACTGCGAGACCGCGCGCGACCGGCCAGAATGGCAGTCGTGTCGTCGCTTCATGTGCACCGATTCGGCCCCGCCGACGGTCCCGCCGTCCTCGCCCTGCACGGTCTCACCGGCCATGGCAACCGGTGGGAAACCCTCGCCACCGAGCATCTGCCCCAGGCCAGGATCATCGCCCCGGACCTGCGCGGACACGGCCGCTCCACCTCGCTGCCGCCGTGGGATCTGGAAACGATCGTCGCCGATCTCGCGCAGCTGCTGCGCGCCGAGACCGACGGCCCGGTCGTCGTGGTCGGCCACTCCTTCGGCGGCGCCGCCGGTATCCATCTGGCCCGGCAGCACCCCGACCTCGTGCGGGCGCTCGTCCTGCTCGATCCCGCCATCGGCATCGACGCGAAGCTGATCGAGCAGGTCGCCCTCGCCAACCTGGCCTCCCCCGATTACACCGATCTCGCCGAAGCCCGCTCTGACAAGCAGGTCAGCGCGTGGGGAGCCGACGAGGTCGATCCCGAGGTGCTGGAACGGGAGTTGGCCGAGCACCTCGTGCCGACCGAGGGCGGCCGGGTCGGCTGGCGCATCTTCCAACCGGCGATCACCTCGTACTGGGGTCAGCTGGCGCGACCGTTCGTGTTGCCGCCCGCCGACCTGCCGACGGTGCTGGTGCGCGCCGCCAAGGTGCAGCCGCCGTATGTCACCGCGGAGTTCCTCGACGCCCTCGCCACCCACCTCGACACGTTCACCGCCGAGGTCTGGGACTGCGACCACATGGTCGCCCAGGCCCGCCCCGCCGACACGGCCGCGCTGATCGCCGCGGTGCTGTAGCCCGATGGCCGTCACGACGGAGGAACAGGTGGAGAAGGTCCGCGAACTGGTCGCCGCGATTCCGCCCGGCCGGGTCGCCACCTACGGCGATATCGCCGCCGCGGCCGGGCTGTCCTCGGCCCGCACGGTCGGCTGGATCATGCGCACCGATTCCGCCGACCTCCCGTGGCACCGTGTCATCGGCGCGTCCGGACGTCCCGCCGCCCACCTGGCCGCTCGTCAGCTCCGGCTTCTCGGCGAGGAGGGCGTGCCGATCGTCGACGGCCGGGTCGTTCTGCGGACGGCGCGTCTCTGAGCACGCCGATCGTTGCTCCGCATCCGCCACGGACTTCCCGGCGGGAGCGGCCCGCTCGGCTGCGGGGTCTCGAGCATCGGGGCCGCGCCTACTAGCATGACTTTCGTGCCGATCACCCGATTCCGAGTCAGCCGATGACCGCCGATGCGATCGTGCTCGCCGGTGGGCGAGCCAGTCGGATGGGTGGGGTCGACAAACCGGCGATCATGATCGGCGGGCGGTCGATGCTCGATGCCGCGCTGGATGCCGTGCGCGACTGCGCCGAGGTCGTCGTGGTCGGTCCGCATCGCCCCGAACTCGATGCGCGGTTCGGGCAGGTTCGTGAGGTGCCACCGGGTTCCGGCCCGGTCGCGGCGATCGGCACCGGCCTCGCCGCACTCGGCTCCACCGCGCCCTTGGTCGTCGTGCTCGCGGCCGACATGCCCTTCCTGACCGATGCGACCGTCCACGAACTGCTGCGCAGCGCAACCGAGTCCACCGCTGACGCCGTTTTCGCGATCGATGCTTCCGGTCGCCCGCAATACCTCGTCGGTGTCTGGCGACGCAGTGCGCTGGTGGCGGCACTGGCCGGACTGGATTCACTGGTGAACCAGCCCATGAAGGCCATCGTGCCCGCCGAGACCGTCCTGGTCGAGCTGCCCGACATCGCCGACTGCGACACCGAGGAAGAGGTCCGGCGCGCGCGCGAATCCTTGGCCACCGACCGCGCGTCGGACCGCCTCGATCTCACCGAAGCGCGCGAGCGTATCGGTTCCGGCCTGACACCCCTGGTCACCTACGAGGCCGCGCTGGACGAGGTCTCCGGTGCCGCGCTGGCCGCCGCGATCACCGCCGCGGGGCCTCTTCCCCGCTTCGATGTCTCGGCGATGGACGGTTACGCCGTGTGTGGCGACGGCCCGTGGCAGTTGCGCCGCGACGTCGGATTCGCGGGTGGGGCGCGGCCGGCGGGCCTGCTCCCCGGCGAGTCGGTGCGCATCGCCACCGGCGCCCACGTTCCGGACGGCACCACGTCGGTGGTGCGCGACGAATTCGCCGCGATCACCGGCGACGAGCTGGCCCGCCTGCCCGACAGCCCGATCCGCGGCGATGTCCGAAAAAGCGGTGAGGACAGGAAGATCGGCGACCTCGTGGCACCGGCGGGCACCCGGGTCACCGCCGCCCTGCGCTCGGCAGCGGCCTCAGTGGAGGTCACCACGGGCACGGTTCGCGGACCGGTGCGTGCGCGAATTGTCATGACCGGCGACGAGATTCGCAGCACCGGCCCGCTCCAGACCGGCCAGACCCGCGACTCGATCGGGCCCGTCCTGCCAGATCTGCTCGCGGGCTGCGGCGTTCGCGTCACCGACCGAGTCCATCTGCGCGACACCGCCCATGGCTTCGACGACATGCTCACCGGCACCTCGGATTTCGACCTGCTGGTCGTGGTCGGCGCCACCGGCGGCGGCGCGGCCGATCAACTCCGTACCGCCATCGCCCGAGCCGAAGCCCGCGTCCTGGTTCCCCGACTCGCCCTGCGCCCAGGCGGTTCCACCGTCGTCGCCGAACTCCCCACCGGCCAGACCGTCCTCGGCCTTCCCGGCAACCCTTTCGCCGCCATCGCCGTCCTCCTCGCCCTCACCCCCGCGATCGTCGCCGCCCGCACCGGCTCCCCCCTCCCCCGAAGAATCCTCGGCTCGCTCCACAACGCCGCCGACATCACCGCCCCGGTCCAGCGCATCACCCCCGCCCGCTACGCCCCCGACGGCGGCTGGCTCGGCGACCCCACCGTCCGCACCGCCCACCTCGCCGGCCTGATCGACCGCGACGGCCTGGTCATCGTCCCCCCGAATGCCACCGACGGCTCGATCGTCGAATTCATCCCGCTCCCCTCCTGACCGCGACTCCTGACAATGGCCGAGGTCGAATCTCGCGCACTCGCCGCAATTCTCGCATTGTCACAGAACGGCGAAGTCCGGATTAATTGGCCGGAGCACGCCCGCACATGCTTGACACGCCGCATTCACACAGGTCAGAAACCTATTTTTGCCGCAGGTCTATCCTCGCGCCGTAATGGTGCTTATTGTTGGACGGGTCAGGCGTGGGACGCCCCGCACGCGAGGTGGATTGCGTCGGACAGTGCGTTGAAGGCTTAATCACTTATCCCTCGGAAAGGACCGTGTGGAGATGGCTGACAAGTCTAAAAAAGCACCGAAGAAAATGCCCAAGCAGATGCCGCGCCAGCAGCAGGAGCAGCGGCAGGAGCAGGGGCAGGACTCGCAAGGGATGACGCGAGCAGGCCAGGACGATCGGCGTGAACAGCGCCGCCCCGGCCATCACTGAAATACGTGAGTCGACGAGCCGCCGGTATCGCTACCGGCGGCTCGTCCACGTCATGCCCCGATGCTCAGTAGCGCGCCTGCCCCGGATCCGTCCCGCCCACGCCGAGCCGTCGACGGATCGGGAACGGGTACCGCGTCGACCAGGCGGCGGGTGTACTCCTGAGCCGGTGCGGCGAATACCGCGCGCGCCTCGCCGGTTTCGACGATCCGGCCCTGCCGCAGCACCACAACCCGGTCGGCGACCTGGTGCACCACGGCCAGATCGTGACTGATGAACAAGCTGGCGAAGCCGTACTCGGCACGGAGGTCGGCGAAGAGGTCGAGCACCTGCGCCTGCACCGACACATCGAGCGCGCTGGTCGGCTCATCGGCCACCAGCAGGCGCGGCGCCAAGGCCAGCGCGCGAGCCAGCGCCACCCGCTGACGCTGCCCGCCGGACAACTCCCCCGGCCTGCGCTGCGCGTAATTCCTCGGTAGTCGCACCGATTCGAGCAGGTTCTCGACCTTGGCCTGCAACAGAGTCCCCGATGCGGCCCGATGCACCTGCAACGGTTCGCCGATCGAGTCGGCGACAGTGCGTCGCGGATCGAGGGAGGCACTCACATCCTGATGCACCAGCGCGACATGCTTGCGCAGTCCACGCAGTTCGCGCCGCGACAATCCGGCCAACGGAACACCCTGCAGCTCAACCCGTCCCGAGGTAGCAGGGACGAGCCCGAGCGCAGTGCGCCCCAGCGTGCTCTTGCCCGACCCGGACTCACCGACCAGCCCGAGGACTTCACGGGGCCCGAGAGTGATCGAAATATCCTGTAGCGCGGGGAAAGACGCACCGCCGTGGCGGCCCGGGTACACCACCGACAGGTCGTCGATCCGGAGCACGTCGCGGTATTCGGATTCCCCTCGCCCGCCACCCTTTTCCGCTACGACGGCAGGCCCACGCACGACGACCCGCCGCAGGATCCGGCGAACACCGCGTTCCGAAGGTTCTGCCGTGGCGTTGTCATCCGGTTCGTCCGCGAGAGCCTCCGTCTCGGGGTCGACGCGATCGGACGCGTCGACCCCATCGGCAACCTCACCAGCTTCGCCGTTGTCCGCGGCCGCACGCCGAACCGTCGACCGACCGTCACCCATCGCACCGGCACCGGCATCGGCATCGGCATCGGCATCGGCATCGGCATCGGCATCGGCTGCAGCCTCGCTGACCTCGGCATTCCCTGCGGCAACCCGATTCTCACCATCCACATCGGCTACAGGTTCCGGATCTCCATCCCGCGACGACACCGCGGGCAACCGCGGCACCGCCGCCAGCAGCGTCCGCGTGTAGTCCTCGCCCGGTTCGGCGAACAACCCGAACACCGTCTGCTCTTCGACCACCCGCCCCTCGCGCATCACCACGACCCGGTCGGCGATCTCCGCGACCACCCCGAGGTTGTGGGTGATGAACAGGATCGCCGTCCCGCGCTGACGTTGCAGGGTGCGCAGCAGTGCGAGGATCTCGGCCTGCACGGTGACATCGAGTGCGGTGGTCGGTTCGTCGGCGATGAGCAGTGCGGGCTGCCCGGACAGGGCGAGCGCGATGACCACGCGCTGTTTCTGCCCGCCGGAGAGCTGATGCGGGTACCAGTCGAGGCGCTTGTCCGGCTCCGGAATGTCCACGGCCGTCAGCAGTTCGATCGCGCGGGTTCGCGCGGCGGCCTTGTCGGTCACGCCGTGCGCGCGCAGCGCCTGCGCGATCTGAGTGCCGATCTTCTGCACCGGGTTCAGCGCGGTCTGCGGTTCCTGAAAGACCATGGCGGCCTTGGTTCCCCGCAGGTCCCGCAACACCGATTCGGCGGCCCCGACGACCTGTGTGCCCGCGAGCCGGATCGACCCGCCTGCCCGCGCGGTCTCCGGCAGCAGCCCGAGCACCGATCGCGCGGTGAGCGACTTGCCCGAGCCGGACTCCCCGACGAGGGCGACGACTTCACCCCGGCGAACCCGCAAGCTCACCCGGTCGACGACCGTCCGGTCGCCGAAACTCACCGTCAACTCGTCGATGTCGAGCACGGGTTCGAGCTGGTCGGATGGTGTGCTCATGCCAATCTCCTTGCCCGGCCCAATGCTTGGGCGATCAACAGGAATCCCAGGGTCAACGCGGCCACCACGATCAGCGGACCGATCGCGATCCACGGGTTGGCGTCGAGGTTGGCGATCGAGCCTGCGATCAGCGAACCCAGCGACGGCTGCGGCGGCAGCACACCGATCCCGATGAAACTCATCGCGCCTTCGATGAACACCGCCACCGACAGCGACAGCGCGAATTGCACGCCGAGCGGTTCGATCACATTGGGCAGCACATGCTTTCGCAGGGTCCACCAGGTGTCGGCGCCGATCACCTCCGAGGCTTCCACGAACGGTTGTTCGCGCACGGCCAGTACCGCCGTGCGGATCTGCCTGCCGAAGATCGGGATCTCGGCGGCGATGATCACGATGACCACCGCGTGCCAGCCGGGCCCGGTGATCGCGGCGAGCGTGATCCCCAAGATCAGGGTGGGGAAGGCCAGGATCAGATCGAACACCCGCTGGACGGTCACGTCCGCGATCGGGTGGACGGTGGCGGCCAGTCCGACCAGCGCACCGACCAGGGCGCCGATCGGCACGGCGAGCAGCGCGATCAGCAGGTCGATCCGGATACCGGCCAGCACCCTGGCGGCCACGTCACGGTTGAGGTGGTCGGTGCCGAGCCAGTGCTGCGCGCTGGGGCCGAGCAGGTTGGCGCCGGGGATCTGGGTGAGCGGATCGTAGGAGCTGAGCAGCCCGGCGAACACCCCGGCCAGTGCCACCACGGCTACCAGCAGTACCCCGGCCAGTCCCTGCCCACGGCGCAGCGCGCGCAAGGGTCCCTCGTGCCGTGGTGATTCGTCCACAGCCACAGTGGTTTTCGTGACGGTCACGAGCGTCCTCCGATGCGAATCCGCGGGTCCAGCCACGCGTGCGCGACATCGGTGATCAGCTGGATCACCACGAACACCGCCACCGACAGCAGCAACAGCACCTGCACGAGCGGATAGTCGCGACGACTGATCCCCTGCTCGATGAGCTGCCCGATCCCCGGCCACACGAAGGCCGCCTCCACCAGCACCGCACCGCCGAGCAGCTGCCCGGTCTGGATGCCGAGCACGGTGAGCATGGTCGGCAGCGCGTTGCGCAGTGCGCCACGGGTGACGATCTCGCGATATCCGACGCCGAGTGAACGTGCCGTCAGCACATACTGTTTCGCGAGTTCGGTGCGCAGCGCTTCGGTGAGGAAGCGGGTGAGCGCCGCCGAGACCGGCAGCGCCAGGCAGATCGCGGGCAGCAGCAGGTACTGCACGGCGATATCGGGCCGGGCGATGAAGCCGTCCGGCGGCACTCCGCCGGCGGGCAACACCGGAATCGCGACGGCGAACACCAGCACCAGCAGCGGCCCCACCACGAACGTCGGCAGCGCCACCGCGATCGTATTGGCCGCGGCGACAACAGTATTGAGCCAGCGGCTCGGCCACAGCACCGACGCCACCGACACGACCAGACTCACCAGCACGGCCAGCAGCAGTGCGGTCACCGTGAGCACCAGCGTGTTGGTGAGCCCGCGGCCGACCAGGTCGGTGATCTCGCCGCCGATGATGTAGGAGCGACCGAGATCGAGGGTGAACACGTCGCCGAGCCACTGCAGATACTGCACCGGGATCGATCGGTCGAGGCCGAGCTGGTGGCGGATCACCTCGATGGTCTGCGGTGTCGCGTCGTTGCCCGCCAGGATGGTGGCGGGGTCACCCGGAACCAGCCGCAGCAGCAGGAAGATCAGCACCGAGGCCCCGAACAGCACCAGCAGCGCCGAGGGGAGCCGGTGCAGCAGGTAGCGCGTCATGACAGGAAGGTGTCGGTGAGGACGGGCTCGCGCCGCTTGGTCCAGGCGAAACCGTGCACCTTGTTGACGGTGGAGTACTGCTGGAAACGCACGCCGATTTCGATCAGGAAAAGCCCTTCGAGCAGCTGGTCGGTGACGGCCTGGTAGGCGCGGACCGCTTCGGGCCCGGTGCCCTGTGCCAACTGCCAGGCGGTGTCGGCGGCCGCGGTGTAGGCGGGCGATTCGTAGCGTGAGGCATTGCGGCGGGCGTTGAACGGGTAGGCGCTCACCGTGAGAGTCGACGGGACGAACTGGGCCCACGAATGGTCGGTGACCCACAGACCACGGAACTGCTGGCCGGTGAGCTGCTTGACGAAGGTGGCGGCGTCGACCGGGTCGAGGTCGACCTCGATGCCCACGTCGGCGAGGTTGGCCTGCACGATCTGGGCGACCTCGCCGTAACCGGGGGCGAAGGTCAGCGGCAGCTTCGGCGGCCTCGCCGACTGGTCGAGGAGCTGTTTGGCCTTGCCGATGTCACGGTTGTACTTGGTGTTGCGGGATTCGTCGAAGGCGGGCGAGTTCTTGGGCCACGGCACGTTCAGCGGATATCCCGCGCCCCGGAACACCTCGTTGATGATCCGTTCGCGGTCGAGGGAGTAGGCGATGGCCTGGCGCACCCGGACATCGGCCAGCGCGGGTTCGGTCACATTGACGCCGACATAGGCTTGCAGCTCGGCGCCTTCGAGGTCGTGCACCGTGAATCCGCCGCTCTTGCCCAGGTTTTCGGCATCGCGGTAGCCGAGTTCGCGCGCCGCGGCGATCTGACCGGACTTCAACGCGTTCAGCAGCGCGTTCGGGTCGGGGATGATCGAGACCTCGACCCGGTCGAGGTACGGGCGCTCGGGCACCCAGTAGTTCGGGTTCTTCTCGAAGATCAACTGCGAGTTCGGCACGCGCTGGACATATTTGAAGGGACCGGTGCCGATATAGGTGTCGCCGGTGCCGAGCTTGTCGGCGGTTTCGCTGTCCAGGATCGGCACGGTGTCGAGCAGGTCGTAGATGTTGCTCAGTGGATGGGCGAGCTGCAACACGATCCGCGTCGGCGAGACGATGTCGAACCCGGTGACGGCGGCGGCCGAACTACGCAGCTGCGCCGACCATTTGGCGTCGGCGTAGGTGCGCAGCGAGAACTCCACGTCCTTGGCGGTGAAGGGACGCCCGGAATGGAACTTCACGTCGTCGCGCAGGTCCAGGCTCAGCGAACGGCCGTCGGCGGCGAGCTGCCACGACGTGGCCAGTAATGGTTGCGGTTCCAGCTTGTCGTTCGGGTAGCGGATCAGCGACTCGTACACCAAGCCGATCACGACCGGGGTCGCGGCGGTGTTGGTGAGCAGGTTCGCCGGCACCAGGTCCTCACGGATGCCGACCTTCAGGGTGCCGCCACGCACCGGTGTCGCGCCGTCCCCGCCCGCTTTCTGTTCCGAGACCGCCGAGGTGCAGGCCGCCAGCGCGGCACCGCCGAAGATGGCCGCGGCGGCGATGCCGCTGGTGCGCAGAAAGTTTCGGCGGCCGAAGCCACTGGGCGTTGAACTCATCGTGAAGATCCTCGAAGACGCATCGACCCGCGCGGCGGGCCGAGGAGGGTGCACAGCACACCGCGGGAAAGGGAACACATCGGATCGGCCGCGAACGTCGTGGGCGTTCGTCAGCCGCGCAGGACGCGACACGAACAGCAGCAGGGTGGCTGATTCGTGGGCACGGCAGTGACGCTAACAAGTTGCGGCGGACCGGTCACCGATTCCACGCACACTGCACATAACCCTGGTGACCAGCGAATACGTCGCCTTTACTGCCAGAATGCCTGTTCCACCCCATGCTCGCGGTTACGCATCCTTCGGCGGCTCGGCCGGTCGTACGTCCGCGGAGTCGACCCCCGATTGGACGTATCCCCCCACCGCGCCCGCCGGCGCGCCGAACATCATCGTCGTGCTCGTGGACGACATGGGTTACAGCGATATCGGCCCGTTCGGTTCCGAGATCGAGACGCCGACCCTGGACCGGCTCGCGGCCCGGGGTGTTCGACTCTCGAACTACCACACCACGCCACTGTGCTCGCCCTCACGCGCGGCGCTGCTGACCGGAATCAACAGCCACCGAGCGGGTTTCGGCTTCGTGGCCAACGCCGACCCCGGCTACCCCGGCCTGCGCCTGGAACTGGCCGACGATGTGCTCACACTCCCGGAGATCCTGCGCGGCAACGGCTACGCCACCTACGCGGTGGGCAAATGGCATCTGGTGCGCGACGCCACGATGAACCCGTCGGCGCATCGGGACTCCTGGCCGACCCAGCGCGGATTCGACCGCTACTACGGGTCTTTGGAGGGTCTGAACTCTTTCTACTATCCCAACCAGCTGGTCTCGGACAGCTCGGTGGTCGACGTGGAGGAGTACCCGCAGGGCTATTACCTCACCGATGATCTCACCGACAAGGCGCTGTCCTACATCAAGGATCTGCGCGCGCACGATGCGGAGAAACCGTTCTTCCTGTACTTCGCGCACGTGGCGATGCACGGGCCGTTGCAGGCCAAGGCCGAGGATCAGGCCAAGTATCGGGGTCGCTACGACCAGGGCTGGGACGAACTGCGCAGGCGACGCTTCGCCGAACAGCTGGCCCAGGGCTTGTTCCCGCCGGGCACCGAGCAGAAGCCGCGCAACACCGAGCCGGGTTACGAAGCGGCGGAGTGGGATTCGCTGTCGGCCGACGAGCAGCGGCGCTACGCCAAGTACATGGAGGTGTACGCGGGCATGGTCGACAGCATCGACCAGAGCCTGGGTCGGATCGTCGACCTGCTCGACGATCTCGGCGAACTGGACAACACCATCATCGTGTTCACCTCCGACAACGGCGGCACCGCCGAGGGCGGACCGGAGGGCACGCGCTCCTATTTCGCCGAGTTCGCCCACGTCGACGATCCCGACTGGGTGGGCGATGTCCCGCACGACGAGGACCTGATCGGCACCGCGAAGCTGGGCGTGCACTACCCGCGCGGCTGGGGTCAGGCGTCCAACACGCCGTTCCGGTTCTACAAGGGCCAGACCTTCGCCGGTGGCGTGCGAGTGCCACTGGTGGTGTCGTGGCCGAAGGGGTTGCCGCGCACCGGCACCGATTCCGGTATCCGCCACGAATACGCCTACGTCACCGATCTCGCGCCGACCCTGCTCGACCTGGCGGGCCTGGACCGCCCTTCTGTGCGTAACGGGCTGCCCGCCAAGGACTTCGACGGAATCTCCGCGGCCGAGCTGCTGCGCGATCCGGCAGCCCCGACGCGCCACACCGAGCAGTACTCGGAGATGACCGGTCATCGTGGCTTCTACCGCGACGGCTGGAAGCTGCTGTCGCTGCACGAGGCCGACGCCGACATCGATGCGCCGAACTGGCAACTGTTCGACGTGCGCGCCGATCCCACAGAGCTGCACGATCTTTCGGCGCAGTACCCGGACAAGGCCGCCGAACTCGCCACCGCATGGGACGAGTCGGCCTGGGCCAACACAGTCTTTCCACTGCTGACGCGCGCCGACCTGTTCCGCCGCCGCCCCGAGGAAGCCCGGTTCGCCGCGCCGGTCCGCCTCCTCCCTGGCACCCCCACCCTCGAGCGCTACCGCTCCCAGCGCCTCATCGCCTACCGCGACTTCACCATCACCGCCGACCTGACGGGGACCCGACCGCCCGCCGCCGCGACGGCGCCCACGACATCGCGGGCTTCGGACGCAGCGCCCGATGTCGCGGAGCGGGCCGAGGGGGCCGGATTCCGGCTCGGTGACGAGGGCGTACTCGTGGCGCACGGTGACCCGCTCGGCGGGTACCTGCTCTACATCGAGGACGGCGAAGTAGTGCTCGGCGTGAACAGCTATGGGCGGTACGCGTCGGTGGGCGTGCCGCTGCCCATCGGGACGCGCGAGATCACCGTACGAGCCACCATCGAGCCGCGTCTGCGCTGGGACTTCACCATCCAGGTCGACGGCACGCCGCTCGCGGAACTCACCGATCAGGTGCAACTGGTCGGCATGGCGCCGTGGACCGGGATCTCCGTCGGCGTCGACGCGCGCGGTCCGGTCTCGTGGGATCTGCGCGAGCGCCGCGGACCGTTCCGCTATACCGGGAGCCTGCGCGCGATCACCTACACGCCCGGCCCCGTGCAGGTCCCGCAGCGCACGATCGACGCGGTGGAGCGCGAGGCCGAGTACGCCGCGGAGTAACGGACCGCCGCCCATTCGACGGGCACCGCTGCGCGCGGGCCCCGAGGATCGAGTCGCGACCAGGTCGGATACCGTTTATCAGCCAGAATCGCCACGCAGACAGGACGCCGGAGATGGACGACAGTTCCCTGATCTGGGACGACGGTGCGCTCGTCACCGTCGACCAGCGCGGACTGCCGCACGAGGTGCGGCAACTGCGCCTGCGCACCGTCGACGAGATCATCGAGGCGATCACCACCCTCGCCATTCGCGGCGCTCCGGCGATCGGGATCGCGGGCGCGTTCGGCGTGGTCATCGCCACCAGGGCGCACACTCACGGCGGCTCGGTGGACTCGCCGAGTCACTCGCCCGGCGAGGCAGGTGGTCGCGCCGGTGACGTGGTCGACGTGGCGGCTGTGCAGGCCGAGGCCGACCGGATCGCCGCGGCCCGGCCGACCGCTGTCAACCTGGCGTGGGCGGTCGACCGGGTGCGAGCCCGGATCGCCGAGGGCGCCGACGCGGTGCTGGCCGAGACTCTCGACATGCTCGCCGAGGACGGGCGGGTCAACCTGGCCGCCGCCACCCACGCCGCCGATCTGGTGCAACGCCTGTGCGGTGGGCAGCCGCTGCGCTTGCTCACCCACTGCAATACCGGGCGCCTGGCCACCAGCGCGGTGGGGACCGCGATCGGCGCCTTGCGGGTGCTGCACGAGCGCGGCGCCGTCGCGGACGTGATCGTCGACGAGACCCGCCCGCTGCTGCAGGGCGCGCGGCTCACCGCGTGGGAACTGGCCGAGGCGGGCATTCCACATCGCCTGACCATCGACTCCGCCGCCGCCTGGGCGATGGCGACCGGTCAGGTCGACGCCGTGCTGGTCGGCGCGGACCGGATCACCGCCAACGGCGACGTCGCCAACAAGATCGGCACCTTCACTCTGGCGCTGGCCGCCCGCCACCACCGCATTCCGTTCATCGTGGTCGCGCCGGAGTCCACCCGCGACACCGCGATGGCGACCGGCGCGCAGATCGTGGTGGAACAGCGGGCCGCGGCCGAAGTCACCGGATTCGGTGGCGTCGCCACCGCACCGACGGACACCGCGGTATTCAACCCCGCCTTCGATGTGACACCCACCGACCTCGTCACCGCCGTGGTCACGGAAAACGGTGTGGTCTACCGCAATTCGGATTCCTTCGACGCGCAGGGCCGGGCGACCGCCACGGACGGACCCGGCAGCGGATCGCGGACCGCCGGACGCGACGATCCGTCGGACGCCGGGAGCACCGTGGCTTTCACCGAACAAGGCCGGGCGATCGCCGGCACCGCGCGTCAGCTCTATGGCCGGGGGTGGATGCCGGGTACGGCCGGCAACATCTCGGTGCGGATCGAGGCGCCCACGTCACCATCGGGGCCCGTGACGGCCGGCGCTGCCCTCGACAGCCTCGGCACATGGCCCGCGTTGCTCATCACCGCCAGCGGATTGTCCAAAGGTGAACTGAGCGCCGACGATTGCGTGCTCGTCGGGATCTCGGACACCACCGCGCATTCGGGCCAGAGCCGGAAACCGTCCGCGGAGACCAGCATTCACACCGCCGTGTACCGCACCCGCCCCGCAGGCGCGGTCGTGCACGTGCATTCCCCTTTCGCCACCGCACTGGCAACCACTGCCGCGCGACCCGGCGAGACGGTGACCCCGTTGCGGATCAGCGGTTTCGAGCTGCTCAAGGGGTTCGGCCTCGCGGACCCGTCGACTGTGGTGGTCCCGGTGTTCGCGAACTGGCCCGATGTAGCACGGATCGGCGCCGATATCGAGCTCCACCTCCGCGAAAACCCCTCTGCACCACCGATTCTGTTCATCACCGGGCACGGGATCACCACCTGGGGTGACACTCTTGCCCAGGCGCGCGATCGCGCCGAATGCCTGGAAGCCCTGTGCGAGTTGATCGCCCGCACCGGACGAACCGACGCCACGCCCCTCGAGATCGGACCGACATGACCCTGCTGCAAGTGATGGCCGCCGACAACGCCGCCGACGTCCGGGTGCGCACCACCGACCCCACCGAGATCGGCGCCGAGCTGGCTCAGCACGGCATCGCGTACTCGCACTGGGAGGTGCTCGCCGACGCCGCCGCCACGGACTCCGACACCCTGCTCACCCACTACGGCCCGCAGATCGCCGAACTCAACGCCTCGGGCCGCTACCAGCACATCGATGTCGCCCGCATCCACCCGGACGCCGACAACCCGGAGTGGCCTGCCACGGCCGCCGGTGCGCGCGCGAAGTTCCTCGACGAGCACCGCCACGCCGAGGACGAGGTGCGCTTCTTCGCCGCGGGCCGTGGCTGCTTCTACCTGCACGTGGGCGACGCGGTGCTCGCGACTGTCTGCGAAGCGGGCGACCTGCTCTCGGTCCCCGCGGGCACGCTGCACTGGTTCGACATGGGCACCACCCCCGACTTCATCGCCCTGCGCTTCTTCGAGGAGGCCGACGGCTGGGTGGGCGACTTCACCGGCGACAAGATCAGCGCGGGCTTCCCGACGCTCGACGAACTGCTCGCGTGACCCGCGCGATCGTCCTCGACATCGAGGGCACCACCAGCCCCACCGACGCGGTCCGCACCGACCTCTACGGCTACACCTCCGCTCACCTGCCCGCCTGGCTGTCCGAGAACACCGATGGCACAGCCGAATCGGTGCTCACCGCGACCCGCGAGCTCGCCGGTGAACCCGATGCGGGGCCCGACCGCGTCGCCGAGATCCTGCGCGGCTGGCTGGAATCCGATGTCAAAGCCGAGCCGCTCAAGACAGCACAGGGCGCGATCTGCGCCCAGGGCTTCCGCGCGGGCGCACTGCGCGGCCGCTTCTTCGGCGATGTGGCACCCGCCTTGAAAGCATGGCACGCCAACGGCTGCCAGCTCTTCGTCTACTCCTCGGGATCCGAACGCAACCAACGCGATTGGTTCACCTTCGCCGACGCGGGCGATCTGTCCGGCCTCATCACCGACCACTTCGACCTGGTGACCGCGGGCCCCAAACGCGCACCCGCCTCCTACGAATCCATCGCCGACCGCATCGGGGTCCCCCCACAGGACATTCTGTTCCTCTCCGACCACCCGGACGAACTCGACGCCGCCGTCGCCGCGGGCTGGCGAGTCGTCGGCGTACACCGCCCCGACGAGCCCAACCCCGCACGCCCACCCCACCGCTGGGTGAGTTCCTTCGCTGACATAGATCCACAGCTACCGACCGACTAGTCGGCGTACACGGTGCGCTGCCGGCACTTGTTCCCGCCGGAAATCTGGCACCGCCTACGCGAGCTCGGCGTCACCGTCGTCGAGCGCTGACTCAGCCGACCTGAGCTCGAAGCGCCCCTAACGACCCCCGCTGCACCGCCCCGAACACCCGTCGTGCGTGGACCGCGACCGGGCTGGTCGACCATGGTGCCAGCGTGGTGGTGAACATCAGTTCGCACCAGGACAGGGCGGGGATCTCGCCGGCGGCGAGGGTGGCGATGAGGGAGAGTTCGGTGTCGTGGCCGAGCCAGGCCGCGACCAGCCAGGAGGCATCGAGGCGGCCGAGGAATTCCTCGGCGTCCTCGGGCGGGCCATGGGGGGTGTCGACGGCGAGGTGGACGACGGCGGCGATGGCGTGGCGCATCTTGGCATCCATGCCGATAGCGTCGTGCAGCAGCAGACTTTCCAGTGCCGAGCGCAGTTCCATCGAGGGATCGAGTGCTAGTTCGTGCATGACGAGCCTTTCCTGTGGTTCGGTCTGCTGGTCGAGGCCGCCGGTGATCGCCCGAAGTGCCGGAATCGTCTGTGGCGTTTCCGGATCGACCAAACCGGTCAACGGCCCCGACGACCAGTCGAGCCTGCCGAACGCCTGGCACCAGTCCAGTGCCGGATTGTCGTCGGTGACAACCAGATCCAGTGCGAGCCCGGCCATCGACGCGGTGCAGGCCAGGGTGATGGCGTCGAGCCCCTCTTCGCTGACCGCCAGGTGCAACGTCACCTTCTCGACCCCGGTGTCCTCGCGTGCTCGCCCCGCGAGCCAGATCGCGCGGCCCGCGGCCCCCATCGTGGCCGCTAGTTGGTCGCCGCGCGGATGGTCGGCGTCGGCGTCGATGAACGGGCCGTACCAGATCGCCCTGCCCTCCGCATCGCAGACCGCGAATGTCGCCGAGACACTGTCGCCCGCGGCGGCCAGACTTATATGAGCGTCCAGCCCCTGCTCCGTCACCCTCATCAAAATCCCCATTTTCCGATTCGAGCCGAATATCGGTACGCCCCCTATCCAATCGGCCATGAACACACATGTCCACAGGGCGCGCACAAATATTTGTCCCCGGTGAGGTACATACACTCGCCAGTGAATTCACAGGACCGGCGCTACCCCGGACGGGAGTACCGCATTCAGTCCGCAACCAGGCGAAAACGACCGGATGGCTTGTATGTTTCGACAATGCCCTTCGTACACTCCGATTCTGTGAACGTCCATTTCCGCACCGATGCCGTCCACGGGCCGACGCTGCTGCTGGCCCATGGATTCCTCATGGACGAATCGATGTTCGATGCGATCCGGAAAGTCTTGGCGCACACCGATATCAATGTCGTGGCCTGGGATGCCCGGGGTCACGGCCGCACCGGATACGGCGACGACCCGCGCTTCGACTACTGGGATCTGGCCACCGACGGCCTGCGGGTTCTCGACGCGCTGGGCATCGAGCGCGCGATTGTCGGCGGCATGAGCCAGGGCGGATACACCGCATTGCGAATGGCTTTGCTGGCTCCCGAACGCGTGACCGGACTGGCGCTGCTCGATACCGAGGCCGACGCGTGCACCAGGGACGAGGAAACCTATTACGAGAACTTCTTCGACGAATGGTGCGGCGCGGGCGCATTGCGGCCGCTGGCCGAAGACCTCGCACCACGATTGATCGGCGGCACCGACCCGCAGATCTGGCAGACCTGGATCACCCGCTGGCTGGCCGGCGATCGCAGCGCCATTCGCCCGGCGGCCGACTGCCTGATCGGCCGCGATTCGGTCCATGGGCGGCTCGGGGAGATCACCGTGCCCGCGCTCGTGCTGCGCGGCGAACACGATCACAACAGCACCGCGGACAAGTGCGCGCGGTTGGCCGCCGGGCTGTCGGGGGCGGGCGAGGTACGCACGGTGGCAGGCGCGGGACACGGCTGCGCGCTGACCCATCCCGAGCAGGTCGCCGCGGCGCTGGCCGGACTGGTCACGGCCTGCACCCCGTACGCCGTCGAGCCGGTGGCGGTCGCCGGGATCTAACGGTCGGGACCGCGAACACCCAGGTAGTACTGGATGCGGCCGGGGTAGGCGACGGAGTCGAGCCGGAACAGCTGGACGTCGACGGTGTAGTTCTCGCCGGTGTGCAGATCGCACAGCCGCATGGCGGTGTGCTCGCGGCCGTAGACGGTGTCGCCATCGTCCCAGATGCGGCGGAAGTCTCGATACTGCGCCAATTCATCGAGCAATTCGGTGGCCCAGTCGCCGCCGCCCTGCTGGCCGATCAGACCGCGCAGCCAGTGCACGGTGAGCGTGGACTCCGTCTCCCATTCGACCATTACTTTGCGCGACAACGGGTTGCCGAAGAACCAGCGCAGAATATTGACGTCCTCGACCAGTCCGGGAAACGCGCGATCATAGGATTCGTTGACCGCCAGCACGTTCCAGCGGGTGTCGACGTACGCCGCGAGATCGGGTTCCTGGAGCGCCAATGTTCGGCGCATCTCGGTGCTGATCTCGGCTCGCAGATCCTCGACGGTCGGGTTGTCGACCGGGGCGAGCCCGGCAAGATCGAAAAGATGCCTGCGCTCGATATCGGTCACCGGCGCGATCCGGTCGAGGTAGCGCACGAGCGCCTCGATCACCGCGTGCGTGGGCCGGTCCCGGTCCCCACTCTCCAAATGGGTGATGTAACTGGAGCTGACTCCCGCCGCGAAGGCGAGCTTTTCCCTCGAAATCCGCCGATCGTCGCGAAGTCGCCGCAGCAACCCGCCGAGCGTCGGCGGTTTCGGCGGCCCGTCAGGCCCGTCGAACGATGGCTTCGGTATCACCCCAACCCTCCCTGTCTGCACGGGCTCATCCTGGATGACTATTCAACCTCGAGCCAACCGCCGACCGGAAAAGATGCCGTTTCTTTATATTGGCGCCCCGTCATTTGGGTAGTTACCGGCGGGCAACTGTGTGCGTGGTCACGAAATGCGGTGTGCCGAACCGAATTAAAAGGATTCTGATTCGTTCCGTTCAGCAGTGCTATAAGATTCCGCACCGCTCGACCACGACCGTCACGATCCCCACCCCGCCTCCGACCGGACGGCCCCGGTCACCGCGGATCGCCCCGGAAACACCTCCCGCCGAGCGCGGCGCCCGTAGGGCACCGGTGGATTCAGCCGCCACCGCCGACCGTCCCGAGCACCCAGTAGAGGTGGCCCGACCCGGCCATAGTTGTGTGTGGCGTCACATCAGCGCTGTTCAGCGGGCACACCGGGTGTGTAAACAAATGTAAACCGCGGGAGAACCAGTCGTTTCCGAAGCATCACCGTCCGCCTGTCGAGGCACCCCCCGATCACCGCGTTCGGCCAGCTCGCGGCCCGTTCACCCTGGTGAGCCCTCGATCGCGGGCGTCGTCGCGAACCTCCCCCGTGACCACGACATTGCGCCGACCTCACAGCTCACCGCGGCCCGAATCCGGATGTGAAAAGTTCGTTTTGCCGAAGGAGTCCGCCTCCTTACAGTTTTCCCCAACAGCCCGATTTCACAGCTCGAAGGGGGCGTCGTGGTTAATTCGCGCACGCAAGGTCCGTCGCCCGCCGATTTCGGCGACACATTGCTGAACCTCGGTAAGTATTTCCAGCGGGGCGAGGTATCGCCCGACAACCGGTCCGTCTACAAGGTCGGTGGTCGCGATGCCGACGAGTTCTACCGCGACCGCTGGTCGCACGACAAGGTGGTGCGCTCCACCCACGGCGTGAACTGCACCGGCTCGTGCTCCTGGAAGATCTACGTCAAGGACGGCGTGATCACCTGGGAGTCCCAGCAGACCGACTACCCGTCGGTGGGTTCGGACAAGCCCGAGTACGAGCCGCGCGGCTGCCCCCGTGGCGCGTCTTTCTCCTGGTACACCTACTCCCCGGCCCGCGTGCGCTACCCGTATGTGCGTGGCACGCTGCTCGACCTGTACCGCAAGGCCAAGGCCGAGCTCAAGGACCCGGTGCTGGCGTGGGAGTCCATCGTCGAGGACCCCGTCAAGGCCAAGGCCTACAAGACCGCGCGCGGTAAGGGCGGGTTCGTCCGCGCCGAATGGTGGGAAGCCGCCGAGATCGCCGCTGCCGCACATGTGTACACGATCAAGCAGTACGGCCCCGACCGCGTAGCCGGCTTCTCGCCGATCCCGGCGATGTCGATGGTCAGCCATGCCACGGGCGCGCGCTTCGTGTCGCTGATCGGCGGCTACATGCTGTCGTTCTACGACTGGTACGCCGACCTGCCGGTGGCCTCGCCGCAGGTGTTCGGTGACCAGACCGACGTGCCGGAGTCGGCCGACTGGTTCGACGCGGGCTACCTCATCATGTGGGGCTCCAACGTCCCGGTGACCCGCACCCCCGACGCGCACTACATGACCGAGGCGCGCTACCGCGGCCAGAAGGTCGTGGTGGTCTCCCCCGACTACGCCGACAACACCAAGTTCGCCGACGAATGGGTGGCCGCGCGGCCCGGTACCGATGCCGCGCTGGCGATGTCGATGGGCCACGTGGTGCTCAAGGAGTTCTTCATCGAGAAGCAGACTCCGATGTTCACCGACTACATCAAGTCCTTCACCGATCTGCCGTACCTGATCTGCCTCGACGAGGCGGCAGATCAGGACGGCGCCCTTCCCGGCAAGTTCCTCACCGCCGCCGATCTCGGGCATACCGGCGAAGGCGTCGAACACAAGCCGGTCCTGCTCGACCAGGCGGGCAACCCGGTGGTGCCCAACGGCTCGCTGGGGCACCGCTTCGGCGAGGGCGACGCGGGCAAGTGGAACCTCGACCTCGAGGGTGTCGACCCGCTGCTCACGCTGCTCGGTCATTCCGACGACGCGCCGGCCACGATCGCGCTGCCGCGTTTCGACACCGACGTCGCCGGGTCGATCATTCGTGGTGTTCCGACGAAGATCGTCGCGGGCAAGCGCGTCACCACGGTCTTCGACCTGCTGCTCGCCCAGTACGGTGTCGGCCGCGACGGTCTGCCGGGCGAGTGGGCGAAGGGTTATGACGACGCCGAGTCGCCGTACACCCCGGCCTGGCAGGAGGCCATCACCGGCGTTCCCGCCGTGCAGGCCGCTCGCATCGGACGCGAATTCGCCGACAACGCGGAACGTTCCGGCGGTCGCTCGATGATCCTGATGGGCGCGGGCACCAACCACTGGTTCCACTCCGATCAGATCTACCGTGCCTTCTTCACCCTCACGCTGCTCACCGGCTGTCAGGGTAAGAACGGTGGTGGCTGGGCCCACTACGTCGGCCAGGAGAAGTGCCGTCCCGTCACCGGTTGGGCCACACTGGCTTCGGCATCGGACTGGCAGCGCCCGCCGCGTCAGATGCAGGGCACCGTGTTCTGGTACCTCACCAACGACCAGTGGCGCTACGACCCCTTCACCTCGGACTCGTTCGCCTCGCCGCTGGGCAAGGGCAAGTTCGCCGGTCGCACCGCGGCCGACAACATCGCCCTGGCGAGTCGTCTCGGCTGGATGCCCAGCTACCCGACGTTCAACCGCAACCCCCTCGACCTCGCCGACGAGGCCGCCGAAGCGGGCAAGACCCCCGCCGAGCACGTCGTCGACGGTTTGAAATCCGGCGACCTGCGCTTCGCCTGTGAGGACCCCGACGCACCGGAGAACTTCCCGCGCGTGCTCACCGTGTGGCGCGCGAACCTGCTCGGTTCCTCTGGCAAGGGCAACGAGTACTTCCAGAAGCACCTGCTCGGCTGCGGCTCCAACCTGCAGACCACCGACGCGACCGGTGTGCGACCACATGAACTGGAATGGCGCGAGGAAGGCGCCGAGGGCAAGCTCGATCTGCTGCTCGCACTGGACTTCCGCATGACCAGCACCACGCTGTTCGCCGACATCGTGCTCCCCGCCGCCACCTGGTACGAGAAGCACGACCTGTCCTCCACCGATATGCACCCCTTCGTGCACGCCTTCTCCCCCGCCATCTCCCCGCCGTGGGAGGCCAAGACCGACTTCGAGGCGTTCCACCGGATCGCGCGTGGTTTCTCCTGGCTGGCCGAGAAGCACCTCGGCACCCGCAAGGACATTGTCGCGGTGCCGTTGCAGCACGACTCCCCCGATGCGCTCGCGCAGGCCGGCGGCAAGGTGCTGGACTGGAAAGCCGGTGAGTGCGAACCGATTCCGGGCAAGACCATGCCCAAGATCGTGGAGATCGAACGCGACTACACCAAGATCGCGGAGAAGCTGGCCGCGCTCGGGCCGCTGGTGGAGAAGCTTGGTCTGACGACCAAGGGCGTCACCACCTTCCCCGAGGAAGAAGTGGCGTACCTGGCCGGACAGAACGGCACCATCGTCTCCGGCATCGCCGCGGGCCGGCCGTCGCTGGCCAAGGACACCCACGCCGCCGAGGCCATCCTGTCGCTGTCGGGCACCACCAACGGCCGCCTGGCCGTCGAAGGGTTCGAGGCGCTCGAGCGGCGTACCGGCACCGAGCTGGTCGACCTCGCGAAAGAGGCCGAGGGCAAGCGGATCACCTTCGCCGACACCCAGGCTCGCCCGGTGCCGGTGATCACCTCGGCGGAATGGTCGGGCTCGGAATCCGGGGGACGCCGGTACTCGCCGTTCACCATCAATGTCGAGCGGCTCAAGCCGTGGCACACCCTCACCGGTCGCCAGCACTTCTACCTCGACCACGACTGGATGATCGAGCTCGGCGAGCAGCTGCCGATCTTCCGTCCGCCCCTCGACATGTCGGCGCTGTTCGCGGAGCCGAGCATCGGCAATGTGAGCGGCAACGGCCTGACGGTGCGCTACCTGACCCCGCACTCCAAGTGGTCGATCCACTCGGCGTACCAGGACAACCTGCACATGCTGACGCTCTCGCGCGGCGGTCAGACGATCTGGATGTCGGACGTCGACGCGAAGAAGATCGGTGTGGCGGACAACGATTGGATCGAGGCGATCAACCGCAACGGCGTGGTCGTGGCCCGCGCGATCGTCTCGCACCGCATGCCCGAGGGCACGGTCTTCATGTACCACGCCCAGGACCGCGCGGTCGACGTGCCGCGCATCGAAGGCGCCGAGGACACCACCAAGGAGGCCAAGGGCAAGCGCGGCGGTATCCACAACGCGCTCACCCGGGTGCTGATCAAGCCCTCGCACCTGATCGGCGGCTACGCCCAGCAGTCCTTCGCCCTGAACTACCACGGCCCCACCGGAAACCAGCGTGACGAAGTCACGACTATCCGTCGCCGCAACCAGAACGTGGAGTACTGACATGCGCGTTATGGCTCAACTCGCCATGGTCATGAACCTGGACAAGTGCATCGGCTGCCACACCTGCTCGGTCACCTGCAAGCAGGCCTGGACCAACCGTGGTGGTACCGAGTACGTCTGGTTCAACAATGTGGAAACCCGTCCGGGACAGGGTTATCCGCGCCAGTACGAGGACCAGGAGAAGTGGAAGGGTGGCTGGACGCTCAACAAGCGCGGCAAGCTGACCCTGAAGTCGGGCTCGCGGTTCAAGCGCCTGATGAACATCTTCGCCAACCCGGATCTGCCCACGGTCGCCGACTACTACGAGCCGTGGAGCTACGACTACGACAACCTGCTGTCGTCGCCGCCCATGGACACCACTCCGGTGGCGCGGCCCAAGTCGCTGATCACCGGTGAGGACACCAAGGTCACCTGGGGCGCGAACTGGGACGACGATCTGGGTTCGGGTCCGGAGCAGGTCGCCAAGGACCCCTTGCTCGGCAAGCTCGAGACCAAGGTGAAACTGGAGTTCGAAGAGACCTTCATGTTCTACCTGCCGCGCATCTGCGAGCACTGCCTCAACCCCTCGTGCGCCGCGTCGTGCCCCTCCGGCGCGATCTACAAGCGCGAGGAAGACGGCATCGTGCTCGTCGACCAGGACAAATGCCGTGGTTGGCGCCAGTGCATCACCGGCTGCCCGTACAAGAAGATCTACTTCAATCACAAGACGGGCAAGGCGGAGAAGTGCACCTTCTGCTACCCGCGCGTGGAGGTCGGCATCCCGACCGTGTGCTCGGAGACCTGCGTCGGGCGGCTGCGCTACATCGGCGTGATGCTCTACGACGCCGACGCGGTGCTCGAAGCGGCCCAGGTCACCGATCCGCAGGACCTCTACACCTCGCAGCTCGGCGTGTTCCTCAACCCGCACGACCCGCGCGTGATCGCCGAAGCCGAGAAGGCCGGGATCTCCCCGGAATGGATTCAGGCCGCCCAGGATTCGCCGGTCTACAAGCTGATCGTCGACTACCAGCTGGCGCTGCCGCTGCATCCGGAATACCGGACGATGCCGATGGTCTGGTACGTGCCGCCGCTGTCGCCGGTGGTGGACGTGCTCACCGAGACCGGGCACGACGGCGAGGACGCGCGCAACCTGTTCGGCGCCATCGACGCGCTGCGCATCCCGATCGAGTACCTGGCCGAGCTGTTCACCGCCGGTGAGATCGGCCCGGTGCGCTCGTCGCTGCAACGGCTGGCCGGGATGCGGGCGTTCATGCGGTCGGTCAACCTCGGTGAGGAACCCGAGGCCGATATCGCGCCGTCGATCGGTCTCGAGCCCGAGGAGATCGAGGCCATGTACCGGCTGCTCGCCATCGCCAAGTACGAGCACCGGTACGTGATCCCGATGGGCGCGACATCCAAGGCGCACGAACTGGATTCGCTGGCCACCGGGTGCAGTCTCGACACCGACGGCGGACCGGGCATGACCGCGTTCGACCAGGTCGTCGAGAAGTTCTCGCTCTCCGACACCAATCAGGCCGCGCCGGAGGAGAAGTCGGGCCGGATCAACCTGCTCAACTGGGACGGGCGCAGCACCAGTGGACTCGTGCCGACCACGAACGGCAACGGGGGTACCGGCAACGGCGCCGGTAACGGCAACGGCAGCAACGGCGCTGCCGTCGCCGACTCGCCCGTGAGCGGTGTCGCGCCATGAGTCTGCTCTCCATCCGCAAACGGCCCGAACCGGTGACGGCGATGCCCGAGCACGACCGCAGGGTCGTGTGGCGGCTGGCCGCGCTGCTGCTGGACTACCCGGGCGAGCAGACCTTCGCGATGCTCGACCAATTGTCCGGCGCCGCAGCGCAATTGCCCGACGAGGTGCAGGCGCACTTCGCCGCGGTGCTGGCCTATCTGCGCGACACTCCGGCGATCGAGGTGGCACAGAGCTACGTCGAGACCTTCGACATGCGCCGCCGCGCCAGCCTGCACCTGACGTTCTACGCCTTCGGCGACACCCGCAAACGCGGCATGGCACTGCTGCGGTTCAAGCACGCCTACCGCCAGGCCGGGGTGGAACTCGGCGACGAGGAACTGCCCGACCACCTGCCGGTGCTGCTGGAATTCGCCGCCACCATCGACCCGATCGGCGGCGAACGCCTGCTCGGCGAGCACGTCCCGGTCATGGAGCTGCTGCGACTGTCGCTGGGCGACAACAACTCTCCCTACAGCGGCGTCCTCGCCGCGGTGCTCACCACCTTGCCGCCGGTGACCACCGCCGACCGCAGGCGCATCGCCGAACTCGCCGCCCAGGGTCCGCCCGAGGAAGAGGTCGGCCTAGAACCCTTCGCCATGGACCCCGCCCTCTTCGAAGCAACAGAAGGCCGCCGATGAACGCAACCATCCCCCTGCCCGAAGGCCTGTGGCTGATCCTGCCCTATATCGCGGCGACGTCCTTTGTGCTGGGCCATGTCTGGCGCTACCGCTTCGACCAGTTCGGCTGGACCACCCGGTCCTCGCAGATCTATGAGTCCAAGCTGCTGCAACTGGGCAGCCCGCTGTTCCACTTCGGCATGCTCGGGGTGTTCGGCGGGCACGTGATGGGTCTGCTGATTCCCGAATCCTGGACCTCGGCGATCGGCATCTCCGAGCACGCCTACCACATCGTCGCGGTCGGCGCGGGGTCGATCGCGGGCCTGATGGTCGTGCTCGGCGTGGCCATCCTGTGCTACCGCCGCATCGCCATTCCCGCCGTGCGCAAGAACACCAGCCGCAACGACGTCATGATGTACACGCTGCTGACCTTGGCCCTGGTCACCGGGCTGCTCAACACCTGGGGTTCCAACCTGCTGTGGGGCACCTACAACTACCGCACCACGGTCTCCCCCTGGTTCCGCAGCCTGTTCTCGATCAACCCCGAACCGGGTCTGATGGTCGGCGTCCCCTGGACCTTCCAACTCCACGGCCTCGTCGTTCTCGCGCTGATCGCGGCGTGGCCCTACACCCGGCTGGTCCACATGTTCAGCGCCCCCATCGGCTACCTCACCCGCCCCTACATCGTCTACCGCCGCAAGGAAGTGGACACCAAGGACAAGACCCGCTTCGCGAAGGCTTGGGACGCCCCGGTCACACCCGACCGCTGGTAGTTCACAGTGCCCGTGTCACCGGCCCGCCCGCTCTCCACGCAGGCGGGCCGTTTGCCGTTTCGGCCCACTCAGCGGGAGATCCCCCATTGCCCGCAGGACTGTAACGTGTTTCACTTTTGCACATGAGCGATGTCCTCGCACCCGCCACTCTCGGTCCGCTCACCCTGCGTAACCGGGTGATCAAGGCCGCCACCTTCGAGGGGCGGACACCCGACGCACTCGTCACCGACGACCTGGTGGAGTTCCACCGGGAGGTCGCCGAAGGCGGGGTGGGGATGACGACGGTCGCCTACTGCGCGGTCGCGCCGGGCGGGCGAACCGACCGGCATCAGATCTGGATGCGCGACGAGGCCGTTCCCGGCCTGCGCAGGCTCACCGACGCGGTGCACGCCGAGGGCGCGGCGGTGAGCGCGCAACTGGGGCACGCCGGACCGGTCGCGAACGCCAAATCGAATCAGGCGCCCGCGCTGGCGCCGAGCCGGATGTTCAATCCGCTCGGGATGCGGTTCACGAAGGTGCCGGACGCGCTCGGGATCGCCGAGGTCGTCGCGGCGCACGCGCGGGCGGCGCGATTCGCGCGCGAGTCCGGGTTCGACGCCGTCGAGGTGCATCTCGGACACAACTATCTGGCGAGCTCGTTCCTGAGTCCGATGCTCAATCGGCGCAAGGACGATTACGGTGGGTCGCTGGTCAACCGGGCGCGGGTGGCCAGGGAACTGGTCAAGGCCGTGCGTGACGCCGTCGGCGACACGATGGCCGTGACGGCCAAGCTCACTATGGAAGACGGTGTGCGCGGCGGGTTCTCGATCGAGGAGTCGCTACAGGTGGCGACCTGGTTGCAGGACGACGGCGCGATCGACGCCCTCGAACTCACCGCGGGCAGCTCCCTGCTCAATCCGATGGCGATCTTCCGCGGTGACGCGCCGCGCAAGAACTTCGCGAAGACGCTGCCGGTGCCGACGCGGTGGGGATTCCAGCTCGTCGGCAAGGGCTTCCTGCGCGAATACCCGTACCGCCCGGCCTATCTCGCCGACAAGGCGCGCCGGTTCCGCGAGGAGCTGACGCTGCCGATCATCCTGCTCGGCGGCATCACCGACCGCCCGACCGCACAGCAGGCCATCGACGACGGTTTCGATTTCGTCGCCATGGGCCGCGCCCTCCTGCGCGAACCGGACCTGATCCGCCGCTGGCACACCGACGCGGCGACCCGGTCCCTGTGCACGCACTGCAACGAATGCGTGCCGACCATCTACTCGCGCACGGAATGCGTGCTCCGCACCTAGCCCACCTGGTCGGTCGATCGCCGACCAGGTGATCACGACGCGGGGTTACCGAGGGCTTTGCGCACCGTGTCGAACCAGGCCTGGGTGCCGACGAGGCCCTTCTCGTTGTCCTTGCGGCCACCGACGAAGCCGAACAGGTCGGCGGCGTAGCGGCTCAGGACGGTGCTCTCGTTCTCCTCGAGTTCGGCGAGAACGTCGGCGTCGCCCAGCACATAGGCGACCACAGCCACCTGACCGGCGGGCCATTCGGCGCGGTGGTCGGCCCAGCCGTCGCCGCGCACGGCGCGTGCTTTGGCGAGCAGGTCCTCGCGGAGGGCGTCGCGGTCGGCGTCGGTGGGATGACGCGGTTTACCCCAGGCGATCCGTTTCGCGTCCGACATATCGAGTCCTCTCGCTGATGTGAGGTAGTCCAGCGGCGACGACCGGGTTCGGGTCGACCGCCGCCCGGTCATCAGGTGAGGGTCGCAGATCGGGGCTGGGTCGTCGCGCACCGGGTCAGGGTGCGCGACGAGTCAGCGGCGAGTACCCGGCCGCGCGGCGAGCGCCGGGCGGCGGTCCCTACTCCGCGCGCAGGAAGGCTCCCACTCGTTCGGTGCCGAGTACGGGATCCGCTTCGCCCTCGCCGAAGACGTAGCGGCCGTTGACGAAGACCGCGGTGACGGTGTCGTCGTTGCGGTTGACCATGCGCGACAGGTTGCCGAAGACCGCGAGGGGACTCTCCGCGTAGGCGTCCAGGGTTTCGTCCAGGTGGGCGGGGTCGATGACGACCGCGTCGGCGCGATCGCCCACGCGCAGGTGGCCGGTGTCCAGGCCGTACCAGTCGGCCAGTTCGCCGGTGAGGCGGTGCACCGCGTGCTCGACCGTCATGAACGGCTTGTCGCTGGTCGCGGCGTCGTTGACGCGACGGAGCAGGCGCAGACCGAAGTTGTAGAAGGCCATATTGCGCAGGTGCGCGCCCGCGTCGGAGAAGCCGAGCTGGACCGACGGGTCGGCGGCCAGGACGTCGGCCACCTCGGGTCGGTGGTTGGAGATGGTGGTGCGCCAGCGCAGCTTGTCGCCGTGTTCGACGACGAGGTCGAGGAACGCGTCGACCGGGTGCAGACCCCCACGGTCGACACCGACCTCACCGAAGGTCTTGCCGATGACGGTCTCGTCGGGGCATTC
Source organism: Nocardia sp. NPDC055165 (assembly GCF_053606985.1). Classification (NCBI taxonomy): domain Bacteria; kingdom Bacillati; phylum Actinomycetota; class Actinomycetes; order Mycobacteriales; family Nocardiaceae; genus Nocardia; species Nocardia sp. NPDC055165. Next base: position 50,809 of record NZ_JBSGSS010000007.1, on the reverse strand, counting down.
GACGATGTCGGCGTCGAAGAAGTCGCGGTGCCACGCGCGCGGGCCGTACTTGTTGTCGTAGTCCTTGCGGAAGGTGCGGCGATACTCCTCGTCCTGCATGAGGTGACGCTGCTCGTCGATGTGGTCGGACAGGTGCAGAGCCGCCGCGCCGGAACCGAACTCCTCGAACACCGGCAGCGAGATGCCGTCGGAGTACACCTCGAACGGCACCGGCAGATGCTGCCAGCGGAAATTACCGTCGAGCCCGTTGATGATCTTGCCGACGGCCGGGAACATCTTGGACGCGCCCGGCACCGCCTTCACATCGGCCGCCGACAGCAGGCTCACCTTGAGCGCGTTGCGCCACAGACCGATGCTCGACACCGCCATCGACACCAGGCTCTTGGGGTTGGTGATGTCGGGTCCGCCCTGCAACGCGCGACCGCGCTTGCGCAGGACCGTGTTGAGCCGGTGGCGTTCCTTGCTCTTGGCGTAGGTGGACGGCAACGTCCGCGAACGGCAGGTCTCGCCGTCGAGCTTGTCGAAAAGCAGCTGCTGCGAAGACATTCCGACGAAGCCGACGTCGAGCGCGTCGGTGAGCATGCGCTCGATCTCGGCCAGCTCCGCCTCGGACGGTTTCACGTCCTTGCGGGTGGAGCGGTCCAGCCCCATCACCGCGGCCCGGATATCGGAGTGGCCGATGAAGCCGGCCAGGTTGGGCCCGAGCGGCAACTGTTCGAGCGCGTCGACGTATTCGCCTGCGGTACTCCAGGTCTGGACGTCGTTCATCGCGCCGACCACGTACTGACGCGGGATGGCCTCGACCCTGCCGAACAGGTCGCCCGCGGTCTCGCCGTCGACGTGCACGGTCGAGAGCGAACACGAGCCGAGCAGCACGGTGGTGACGCCGTGCCGCACCGACTCCGACAGCGACGGGTCGAGCAGGACTTCGACGTCGTAGTGGGTGTGGATGTCGATGATGCCGGGGATCACCCATTTGCCGGTCGCGTCGACGACGCGGGAGCAGCCGGTCTCGTCGAGCGGGGTCTCCGAGATCTCGGCGATCTTGCCGTCGGTGATGCCGAGGTGACGAACCGCGGACGGGGCGCCGGTGCCGTCGAACCAACGGGCACCCTTGATGATGCTGTCGAACATGGTGTGACCCCTCTTAGATCGCGAGCTCGCGCCTGGTGACTTTACCGGTCGCGTTGCGCGGCAGCGCGTCCGAAGTGATCCGCCACCGGGCGGGCACCTTGAAATAGGCGAGGCGATCGGCGACGAAGGCGCTCAGTTCCGCCGGGTCCACCGCCCCGGGTTCGGCGACGACGATCGCCGCCACTTCCTGGCCGAGATCGGGGTGGGCGACGCCGAAGACCGCGCAGTCGCTGACGGCCGGATGTTCGACGAGCACGTTCTCGATCTCGGTGGGATACACGTTCTCGCCGCCGCGCAGGATCAGGTCGGTGCGCCTGCCCGACACGGTGAGTCTGCCGTTGTCCATCGTGCCGAAATCACCGGAGCGCAACCAGCGTTGGTCGTCGATCGAGGCCGCTGTCGCCGCGTCGTCGTTCCAGTAGCCGAGCATGACGTAGGGACTGCGGATGCAGATCTCGCCCTCCGCACCCTCGCCGAGCGCGTTGCCCTCGGCGTCGCGGATCTCCACTGCCACCCCGATGATCGGCCTGCCGACCGAGGCGTCGTCCGCGGCCAGGTCCAGCGGGGTGGCGACCGTCGCCGCGGTGCCGCTCTCGGTGAGGCCGTAGCTGGTGGTCAGCGAGAACTGCAGGGCCGGGATCTTCTCGCGCAGGCTGGCGAGCAGCGCGGGCGAGGACGGCGCGGAGTTCAGCGAGAGCGCGCTCAGCGAGGACAGATCGTGCTGGGCCACATCGTGTTCCAGCAGGCGCGACGCCATGGTCGGCACCGCGGCCCAGTTGGTGACCTTCTCGCGCTCGACCAGGCTCAGGACGCGGCCGACCTCGAACGCCCCGTGGGGGAACACCGCCGCCGCACCGGTCAGCAGGCGCGGGATGACGAGGTTGTGCAGGCTGGCGATGTGGAACAGCGGCGCGGTGACCAGGTAGCGGCGATCGCTGGGAGCATCCCCGGGCTCCTGACCCATGAACGCGGCCATCATGGCGTCGGTGAAACGGTGGTAGTCACTGATCGCCACCATGTTTCGCTGCGAATGAACAACACCCTTCGGCCTGCCGCTGGTCCCGCTGGTGTAGAGGATCACGGCCGGATCGTCTTCGTCGACCGGTGTCCTGGGGATCTCGCCGCCGCCGAACTCGGCGATCAGGGCGGGCAGATCCTCGTCCATGGTCAGGACGGGCAGGTCGGTGCCGGTCTCGGCCAGCAGCGCAGCCCTTTTCGCGTCGGCGATGACGACGGTCGGAGTGGTGTGGCCGAGCCCGTAGGCGATCTCCGGCGGCGCCCACCAGGCGTTGTAGCCGACCGGGATCGCGCCGAGACACTGCGCGGCCCAGAACGCGATCACCCAGTCCGGGCCGTTGGCGGCCAGGATGCCCACGCGATCGCCCTTGCCGACGCCGTACCTGGCGGCCAGGGCGGTGGCCAGCGCGCCCGCGGCCGCGGCGTGCTCGGTGAAGGAGATCCGGCGGTCCTCGGTGACGAGGTAGTCGCGCTCGCCCCACTTGCGCGAGTGCTCCAATAGTTCGCGCAGGTTGGCACGGCGATGGGCGAGGACCGGAATCGGCACGCCGAGAACGGGTTCGACGGTCATCTCGAACGGCGCGCCCGGCGCGGTCAGGCCCGCAGCCACCTTGGCCACGAATTCCTGTGGGTCTACAGCGTTGGTCATGTTCTTCTCCATCAAGGAATGAGGACGGCGCGGCCGCGGATCGCGCCGGAGTCGAGTCGGTCGAAGGCGGTGCGGGCATCGGCCAGGTCGAACCGCTCGACCTGAGCGCGGAGCTTGCCCGCGGCGGCCAAGGCCACAGAATCTATGAGGTCGGACCTGGTGCCGCCGTAGGACTTTCGTACCGTGGCACCCCAGGGCAGACCGGGTCCGCCCGCCGGGCCCGAGTCGATGCCGGTGGCGCCGCCGCCGAGACCCACCAGCCGGACAGCACCGTTGGGGGCTACGGATTCGACGGCGACCTTGACGGTGGGGTCGGTGCCGACGAAATCGAACACCGCCTCCGCACCGCGTCCGCCGGTGAGCTCCAAGATCGTGGCCGCGGTGTTCTCGTCGGCCTTGAGCACGATGTCGGCGCCGCATTCGGTGGCCAGGGCGAGCTTGTCGGCGTCCACGTCGACGGCGATCACGGTGGTTTCGGTGAGTGCCTTCAACAACTGCACCGCCACGTGACCCAGTCCGCCGATCCCGATGGCGACCGCGGTGGCGCCGGGCCACAGCTGGTCCATGGCGCCGCGAATGGCGTGCATCGGCGTCAGGGCCGCGTCGGCCAGAGGCGCGGCGTGGGCGAAGTCGAGTTCGTCGGCGATCGGCACGAACGAGCGCGCCGGGATGCGGACGTATTCGGCCATACCACCGTCGGGGCCGAGGCCGGGGCACGGCGGCATCGCGGTGCGACCGGCAGCCAGGCAGACATTCTCGTTGCCGCGCAGGCACTCCCGGCATTCGCCGCACGACCAGCACAGGTACACGATCCCGCGTTCGCCGACGCTGCGACCTTCCACCCCCGAGCCGACCGCCTCGATGGTGCCCGCGATCTCGTGGCCCAACGTCAAGGGCTTCTCGCTCATCGGGAACGGCAGGCTCAGCACGAACGAATCCGAATGGCAGATCCCGGCCGCGCCGACCCGCAGCAGCAGATCGCCGGGGCCGAGTTCGGGTACGGGCACCGTACGTAATTCGAGGGTGCCCGGCGCCGTCAACTGCATCGCACGCATGCTCATCGGGCGTCTCCAATTGCGTCGAAAGTGGCTTTCAGGTAGCTGTCGCACCGATCGGAGCCGATCAGTCCGGTCGCCATGCGATTCATGGTGTAGGCGAAGGTGATTCGGCGATCCAGGTCGTTGACGACCATCGAGCCGCCGTACCCGGCCCACCAGCAGACCCGCCCGTCGGGGATGTGCGGGAAGGTCTCCGGTCGTGGCAGCCCGTAGCCGATGCCGAAACGCAGCGGAGCCAGCAGCGCCAGGTCGATGCCGTCGGCCTGCTCGCGGAAGATCAGCTCGATCGTCGCGGGCGAGAGGAACTGCCTGCCGCTCAGCTCGCCGCCGTTGGCGATCAGCGACTGGATGCGGGCCACCGAGCGCGCGTTGCCGTGCCCGTTGGTGCCGCCGATCTCGGCCTCTCGCCAGGCCGGCGTGGCGGTTTCGGAGACCTCGAGCCAGGGACTGGTGAGCGTCTTGATCAGCACGCTGTCCTGGTCGAGGATCGACAGGTCGAAGTCCGGCAACTCCGGCGGGACCAGGGTGGCGATCCGGTCGGCGTACTCGGGACCGGTGCCGATGTGGAAATCGGCGCCCAATGGCCCGGCCAGCTCGTCGGCGAAGAACGTGCCCAGTGAACGACCGGTGATGCGGCGCACGAGTTCGCCGACGAGATGGCCGTAGTTGATGGCGTGATAGCCCGAGGCGGTGCCCGGCTCCCACCAGGGCGCCTGCGTCGCCAGCCGGGCGGCGGCGGCATCGGTGTCGTAGATGTCGGACAGCTCGATCGGCTTGTCCCAGCCCGAGACACCGGAGGTGTGCGAGAGCAGGTGCCGAACTTCGATGTCGGCCTTGCCGTTCGCCGCGAATTCGGGCCAGTAGTGGGCCACCCGCTGGTCGACATCTAGTTCACCACGGTCGACCAGCAGCAGGGCACACAGCGCCGTCATCGTCTTGGTGACCGAGAAGACGTTGACCAGGGTGTCGGCCGCCCACGCGGTGGTCTGCTCCGGGTCGGCGTAGCCACCCCACAGATCGAGCACCGGATCGCCGTCGACGGTGACGCACAGGGCGGCGCCCAGTTCGGCGCCGGAGGCGAGGTGTTCGTCGAAGGCCGCACGCACACCGGCGAATTCGTCACGACAGAAACCCGAAGAAGCGCTCATCGCGCCACCTCGGCGGTCACCCGAGCGGGCACCGGCAACGTATTGCCCGCGGCGGCGGCACGTTTCGCGCCGCGCTCCAGCTCCTTGGTCATCGAGCGCACGTACGGCTCGAATTCGGTCTGGATGGTGTGGCGGGGCGAATCGTAATAGCGTCCGGCGCGTTTGGCCTCCTGCGCGCCGAGCACCTCGTCGATCTGCTCGCGCGGGGGCAGGTGATAGCGGCCGGTCAGGTAAGCCGCCACCAGCTTGCTCTGCTGCTCGGCGAAGTTCACCAGCGTCGGCATCGGCTGGGCCAGACCGAGATAGAACAGGTTGTCCACGCCGGGCTTCATCATCATCTGGTACAGCGGGAACCGATTGGCCGCATCGGGCACCAACTCGGCGTCGGCGAAGAACGGAAAACTGATGTGGTAGCCGGTGGCACACACGATCACGTCGACCTGCTCGCTGGTGCCGTCGGCGAAATACACGGTGTCGCCGTCCAATCGGGTGATCGCGGGCTTGCACTCCACGTCACCGCAGCCGGCCCGGTGCAGGAATTCCTCACTCGCCGACGGATGCGCTTCGAACGGCTCGTGATCCGGCGTCGGCAGTCCATAGGTCGACATCTCGCCGCGGTTCTTGCGCACGAAGCGCTGTTTGAGCTTGAGCGCGATCTTGTCGGGAATCCACGCGGGCATCGACGCACGGTCGCCCACTTGCCCGTTGACGTACTTGGGCAGCACCCACACGCCGCGACGGGCGGAGACGAACAGCTTCGAGGCGATGAATCGCTGGGACAGTTCCGAGGCGATATCGAGCCCGGAGTTGCCCATGCCCACCACGACGATCCGCTTGCCGCGCATGTCGATCGGGTCGAACGGGTCGTTGTAGGCGTGGCTGTGCATGAGCACGCCGTCGAATTCGCCGGGGTAGTCCGGGAATCGGGGGTTCCAGTGGTGGCCGTTGCACACGATCAGCGCGTCGTAGATTTCGGTGTCGCCCGCCGCTGTCGTGACCCGCCACAGGCCCGCGTCGTCACGCTCGGCCGAGGTGACCAGGCTGTTGAACCGAATACTGTCGCGCAGGCCGAAGTGGTCGACGTAGTCCTTGAAGTACTGCAGCAGCTGCGAGTGATGCGGGAAGTGCGGCCAATCCGCCGGGGCCGGCAAGTCCTCGAACTGCAGGCGATACTTCGAGGTATCGATGTGCAGGCTCTGATAGCACGCCGACATGCCGTTGGGATTCTTGAAGTACCAGTTGCCACCGACCTCGTCGGACGCCTCGTAGCAGTCGAACGGAATTCCGTTCTCGGCAAGCCGTTTGGCGGCGGTGATACCCGAAGGTCCGGCGCCGATGACGCAGACCTTGGGTAATTCGCGTGTATCCATGCACAACTCCTCCAGCGGCCTCGGTCATCGATGACCACGCCGTGACGTGGACCACAGGATAACGTCTCACTAGACATCATGTCCAGTGAATGGGCTGATCGTCTAAGATGACCTCATGACGACCGAACCCGCCCGCCGTGGCTCGCTCCGCGAGGAACAGAAGCGCCTGACGAAGGCCCGGATCGTCGAGACCGCACGCACCCTGTTCGAGACGCAGGGCTACTCCGATGTCCGCGTCGACGACATCGCCGCCGCCGTCGGCTGCAGCCGGGCGACCTTCTACCTGCACTTCACGAGCAAAGGCGAGGTGCTGCGCGCCATCGCCCAGGAAGGCACCCTCGCCAGCGTCCGGGATTTCTACGCCGACCTGGACCGGGTACTCACCATCGGCTCCCGAGAGTCGTTCGCGGACTGGATGACTCGCGCGATCGACTGGTTCTTCACGAACAAGGACATGCTCCCGGCCTGGGACGAAGCCACCGCGCTCGAACCGGAATTCCGCGCGGTGGCGCGCGAGGGCATCATGACCCTGGCCGACACCATGCCCGCCTATCTCGCCCGCTGGCCCGAGCACCGCCGCGACGAGGCCCGGCTGCGGATCGAACTGCTCGTCGCCCAGCTCGAGCGGTTCTTCACCCGCTGGGCGATGCAGGGCACCATCGACGTCTCGGCCACGCAGGCCGCGGCGGTGCTCACCGATGTCTGGTTTCCGGCCCTCCAGGCGCCGGACTGAGATCAGAGCAGGCCCAGCACGCGAGCCTGGGCGATCGCTTCGGCGCGCACGTTCACCGCGAGCTTCTGGTAGATGCCGCGCAGGTGCGTTTTGACGGTGTTCACCGAGACGCCGAGGTCGGTGGCGATATTGCCCGCGGTCATGCCAGAGGGAAGTTGGCGCAGCACCACCAGTTCGGTGTCGGTGAGCTGCGGTGCGCCCGCGGTGGCGCCGCGGTGGGCACGGATCCGGTCCACGAGCGCCGCGTACTGGCCGAAGCGCGCGCCGATCCGGGCGAGCAGTTCGGCGGCCTCCGGCACGTCGAGAAACGGGCGCGTCAGTTGTTCGGTCGCCGCCTGCGCGAGAGCCTGTTCGCAGGCATCGTCGACCTTGCGGGGACGATCGAGGCGGTCGGCGGCGACCGCGACCAGCAGCCACGCCGCGACCAGCGAGCGCGAGGAACAGCGCGGGGTGGCGAGCAGGGGTTCCAGCACCGTCAGTACGACGGCCGGGCGATGGGCGTAGAGCGCCAGTCCCGCTTCGGCGACAGCCATCTCGGGAGTCCGGCCGAGCACGCGCGTCGCGTGGTCGACCAACTGCTGCGCGTCGGCCCTGGCCTGCACGCGCAGCAGCAGCCACAGCACGTCGGTGACCAGTTCACCGGTGCCGTACAGCGTCGGTGATTCGTCGAGCAGGCGGTGCAGTTGCTTGGCGAGTGCGACCCCGGCGGCCGACCGATCCGCGGCGTCGGCGAACATCAGCACCCCGGTCATGATCGCCACCTGACGCACCGGCGCGGGCACCACGGTCTCGTCGGCCGCGACCCAGGGCAGACCCGGCAGCGGCCGCTCGAAATCCGCGCCCTGCTGGTAGGCGCCATAGGCCGCGAGCACCCTGGCCGGAGCGGCATCGGCCGAGCCTGCCAGTTCGTAGCGTTCGGCGCAGTCGATCGCCTGGATCGCCAGCGCGCGTAATTCACCGAGCCGGCCCGCCATCCCGGCCGCCCCGGCCGTCGCGGTTCTGGCACGGACCGCGACGCGACCCAGTCCGGCCTGCTCGGAGTGCACGATCGCGTGGCGCACAGACGCCGCGCCGCTGTCGATCTCGCCCCCGTAGATCTCGGCGATGCCGCAGTGCAGCGCGGCATAGCAGTCGAGGTCGGGCTGACCGGTCACCGGCGGCAGCGGCCAGCGCATCGAGGACGAATCACCCACCAGGACAGCCACTCCCGCGCTCACAGCGCGGTCGAGAGCGGCCACCCACTCGGCGGGCACCACCGGCGCGGCCGATTCGGGGCCCACATGGGCGGCTTCGAGATAGACCTCCGCGGCGGCGATATCGCCCGACTCCACCGCGACGGCCGCGCGCAGCAGGCGAACGAAAGTGTCGTGTTCGGACAGGTTTTCGAGGGCGGCGAGCAGGGCGTGACCCGTGCCGTCCAAGACCATGCGCAACCCCCAGTCACGCAGGAAGGGCACCAGCCCGGGGGTGCCGGGCTCGGCCAGGACATGCCCGAGCGCGGGCCCCGGCATCGCGGCCGCGGTGAACCAAGCCGCCACCCGGCGATGACAGTCGGGCAGGCGCTCCGGCCTGGTGTACGCGGCCTCGGCGAGCAGGTAGGCGCGCAGGAGCGGATGGTAGGTGTGCCAGAGTTCGCCCGCGTGGGCGACGGTGTGCAGCGGGAAGTTCGCGCGCAGCAGTTCGTCGAGGATGCGGGCGGCGTCGTCACCGACCAGATCCTCGGCCATCGGCAGGCAGAATTGCTCGGGAACCGCGGTGGCGAGCAGGAATTCGAGCGTGGGCGCGGGCAGGGCGGCGAGCAGTTCGGCGACCAGGAAGTCGGCGACGGCGTGTGAGGGGCGGGCCAGCGCGGCGAGGGCGGTGTCGCGGTCGGTGCCGCCGGCCGACAGGCAGATCGCCGCGATGCGCACCAGCGCGGCCCAGCCACGGGTCAGGTTCTGGACCACGGCGAGTTCGGCGTCGTCGAGCCGGCACCCGTGCTGGGCGAGCAGTTGAGCGACCCGATCCGGGGACAACGCGAGTTCGGGCACGCCGATCCGGGTGAGCCTGCCTGCCAGGTCGAGGGCGTGCCACCGCAGCGGCGGGTCGAATCGGCTCGCGATCACCGCGGTGACCTGGCCGGGCAGGTGTGTGAGCAGGTATTCGAGGCCGGCGAGTTGCAGCGGGTCGGTGAGCAGGTGGGCGTTGTCGATCACCAGCACGGTCGGCTCGACGCCGGTCAGCGCGGCGACGAGGTCCACGGCGCGGTCCATCGGCGTGTGCAGCATCCCGGTCGGTACGAAATCCGCGATCGGCTCGAGTGTTCGGGCGATGTCGGTCAGCAGATCGGATCCGTGCTGTTCGGCGACGGTCGACCACGCGACGCGTGCCGAGCACCGCCGACGCACCCAGTCGACCAGCACGACGGTCTTCCCACTGCCCGCGGGCCCGCACAGCAGCACCGTCTGCCCGGCGCCGGCCTGCGCCCGATCCAGGCGGGCGAACGCCTCGTTGCATCGAACCGGGGCGAAGGACAGCGCGGGAAGACCGGCGGGCCGACCCGACACAGCTATCACCGAGCCGCCACCGTGAAAGTCCAGAGAACCCGACGACGAAGCCATCTTCACCCTCCTGAACACGCTGTTCACCGCGCGGCGGCCGACCTCCGCCGAGATCGACGGTAGGCGAATCAGCGGCTGCGCGGTTGCTGGCGAGGGGAAGTGAGGGCGCTCGTTATCAGATCGACGTCGACTCGTCGGCGGATGCTCAGTCGGGCAACTGGGACATACTCAGCAGCGTGAGGCCGAGGGTGTCGATGCGGGCCATCACGCCACGCATGGCCGTACTGTCGGCGACCAGACCGAAGAGGGTGGTGGTTCCGGTGGGCGAATGCGAGCTGGGGCGCAGCTCGGGGAAGGCCGCGAGGACACGCTCGGACAGCTCGCCCTCGATGACGAACTGATAGCGCAGCGGGCCGGACGTCGACATGGTTCCAGCGTCGCGGCCGGTCGCCGAGGGCGCCTCATCCGCTCCGGGTGAATTCGGTCGCCACCTGCGACGTCACCGGCCGAAACATTTTTAAACATGGTTATTTCAGTTTCCGGGACGCGGTCCCGCTCCGGTGGCTAATGTCGCGCTCAACATCAGCGCGAACAGGAGAACATCATGAAGATCTACCAGGCGCGGCGTGCCGGTTTCGGACTCACGGCATTCACCGCGGTGGCCGCGGCCGCCGTGCTGGCAGCACCCCAGGCATCCGCGCTCGTGCAGGGGATCGCGGTGAGCGGCAGCACGCACTATGTGGATACCGCCTACACCGTGACCGCCGATGTCACGGCCACCTCGTTCCTGTTCAAGGTGACCTTCACCGACAACGGCACCCAGATCGGCGAGCCGGTCTCGGTGGCCGACGGCAAGGCCACCATCACCTGGACGCCGAAGACCACCGGCGCGCACGAGATCAAGGCGGTGCAGGAGCTCATCAGCTCGAAGACCGTCACGATCACCGTCGCCCCGAAGCCGACCAACCCCGGCGGTGGCACCAGTACCGGGTCCGCTGATCTGGGTGGGCTGCTGTCGGGCTCGGCCGGCTAGCCCACCCGCGACGACGGCCGCCGCGAACCTCTCCCCGCGGCGGCCGTTCGCGCGTTCAGGCCTGGTCGTAGGCCTGTTGCAGGGCGGCGATGTCGAGCTTGGACATCGAGCGCAGCGCCGTGCCGACGGCGATGACGCGATCGGTCTCGCCACCCATCAACTTGGGCAGCACCGCCGGGACGACCTGCCAGGACACCCCGAAGCGGTCGGTGAGCCACCCACACGGGCCGGGCGCGCCGCCGCCACTCGTCAACGCCTCCCAGAGCCGATCGATCTCGTCCTGGGTATCCACGATCACCTGCAGCGAGGCAGCATCGCTGTGCGGGTGGCCCGGGCCGCCGTTCATCAGCGTGACAGCCTGGCCGTCGAGGTCGAGGGTGACGATGAAGGCCGAACCGTCGCCCTGGCGGGTGACCTCGACGACGCGCGAGTTCGGGACGGTCGCGGCATAGAGTTCGCCCGCCGCTTCGGCGTCGGCATCGGCATCGAACCAGAGGAATGTGTTGACGGACATGATGTGCTCCTTGGGGTGAGTGGCTTGCTTCACCCACTGGTCGGAGCCGCACACCGCCCTTCGGCACATCCACCGAACTTATTTTCGCGGCAAGGTCTGCGCGAACCCCACTCCGCGTTCGACCCATTCCCGCAGTGCGGTGTCATCGTCGACCGCGTCGGGGGCCACGCGCAACCAGCCGTGCAGTTCGCGCCCGCCCATCACCATCGGCGTGATCGTCGATCCGTCGAGCAGGGCATCGCCTTCGGCCGGGGCGACCCGCACCAGCAGCCCGCCCTTGCCGCTGGCGGCCACGGCCATATTGCCGCCGATCAGGAAGGCGAGACCGCCGAACATCTTCCGCTCGTCGAGATCGGGCCGTGGGTAGACGATCTCCCGGATCCGCTCGGCGAGTTCCTCGTCGTATGCCATCGACTCAGTGTGCGCCGAGCCACCGACAAGAAGGCTCAGATGCCGAGGGCGGCGGCGAACATCGGCCAGGAATCGTGAACGTCGTCCTGCCAGTACGGCCAGGCATGGGTGCCCCCGGCGCGGAAGCGGACGTCGGCGGGGATGCCGAGCTGGGCCAGGCGTCCCGCGAGTGGGGTCGAGCAACTGCCGACCACGGCTTCCATGGTGCCGCCGACCAGCAGCCGGTCGAGCAGGACGCCGACGTTGCCCGCGATGCTCGGATCGTTGAACGCCTCGTGCGGGCCGGGGGCGCCGTTGCCCGAGGACAGGTAGATGGCGGTGCCGCGCAGGCGGTCGGCGTGCAGGGTCGGGTCGTTGGCCGCCCACGCCGGGTCGCCGGGGGCGCCCCACATGTTGGTCGCGTCGGCGCCGAACGTGGCCAGCTGGGACCGGACCAGCGTCTCGGCGAGCGGATTGCTGGTCTGCGTGCACCCGCTGAAGGCGCCGACCGCGCGGTACAGGCCGGGCGCCGCGATCGCCAGGTTCAAGGCCGAGGTGGCCGACATCGACAGGCCCGCGACGCCGTTGGCGCCGGTCATGCCGAAGCGATCGTTGAGCAGCAGGGGAAGTTCGTCGGTCAGGAAAGTGGACCACTTGTTGCGACCCAGCGCACCGTCGTCGCGCTGCCAGTCGGTGTACATGCTGGCGCGGCCACCGATCGGGACGATCACGTTCACCGGCTTGTCGGCGAAGAAGTCGACCACATCGGTGCGCCGCATCCACGGCCCGCCGCCCTCGCCGCCGTCGACCGCATTCAGCAGATACAGCGCGGGCGCACCGGACCCGGGATGCGACATCCAGAGGGTGATCGGGCGGTTCATCGCCGCGGAATACACGACCACCTCGAATTGCCGGCCGCCGAGCGGGCGAACATCGAGGATCCCCGATTCCGCCGACGCCGCGGGCGAGACGACGATTCCACAGCCGAGCAGGACGAGCAGACAGCACACAAGCCGACGCATGCGACGTAGTGTGCCGCATGACCCCGCTAATGTCCGGCATTGGGCGGTTCGTGTCCCTATTGTGCGTGTTCATCCGGAAAATGCGCGCGCAGCCCGGTGATCGAGGCGGGTCCCGCGTCGGGGACGTGCATCCGGTCCGCAATCGCGGCACGGAGCTTGCGCGGGAGTCCGGGCGCGTGCCGGGCGAGGTAGGCCGAGAGCCATTGCGGTTCGCCGACGAGGAACGGGAAATCGGTGTTCATCATCGGGCGGATCACCAGCATCGGCAGCGGGGCGTGCAGCGGGCGGTAGTCGCGATTCCACAGGCCCGCCACCGGGCAGCCGGGATAGAACTGGCCGAGCATGGCGCCCGCGCGCACGATGTCACTCTTTCGCGTGGCGTGGGCGGCGTCGATGCGGGTGGTGTCGTCGAGGTCGGGGAAGACGGTCAGGACGGCCGGGGTGTGGTCGAGGGTGCGGTAGAGGTCGAAGGCATCGTCGACGGCCTCGGCGATCGAGCCGGTGTCGGCCAGTTCGGCGATCCACAGGGTGTGTTGTGCGGCAGCGGGTTTGACGAACGGGCAGACGGGGCCCGGCCTGCCCTGGGCGGGATCCGGTCGCATCAGGGTGTCGGCGAACCACTCCAGCAACGGCGCCGTTCGAGGATGTTCGGCGGACCAGCGGACGGGGTCGTCGTAAACGCACCACCAGGTGGCGGTGGTGCGCCTGCCGGTCGTCGAGCGCAGGGTGGTCATGGTGTGGCTGTCGCGGTTTCGGCCGCACGCAGGTGGCGATCGAGGATCGGGCCGATGTGGGCGACGACGTCGGCGTTGGTGAGCTGGGCGTGGGTGGTGTCGACCGGATGTTCGATGAGACGACCCGTGACGAAAGGACGCCACATCTGGGCGTCGAGGAAGGCGGTCATGCCCTGGGTGGCGCAGAAGTAGAGGAGGTCGCCGTCGAACCGGTCGGGGCGGTAGCCGTGTGAGAGACGAACACCGTCGGCGTAGGCCTCGTGCAGTCGGGTCAGCTGGGCAGCGGCGAGTCCGGACCCGAGAGTTGCTCCGGCGGCGGCCAATTCGGCGGCGGCTTGCTCCGCCGAGAGGTCGGGAAGGGCGTCTGCGTCGTCGGGTTCGTCACCGAGCAGGTGGGTGAGGAGGTCGCGCATGCGGGGGCGCGGGGGTGGGTCGGCGTGATCGGGGATGACGACACTGTCGAGCATGGCGAGGGTGGCCACGTCGCGACCTCCGGCGCGCAGCCGGACGGCGGTGGCGTGGGCGAGTTGGCCGCCGAGGGACCAGCCGAGGAGGTGGAGGGGGCCGTCGGGTTGCAGGCGGGTGATCTCGGTGGCGTAGGTCCTCGCGAGGAAGTCGACGGTCAGGGCGTCGGGTCGCGCGGTCACGTGCGCACCTGATGTGGCCTGGCCCGACCGTGTCCCGGACAAGGTCGGTGCCTGCAATCCGTACACAGGACGGTCCGTGATGTGGCGTGCCAGGCCGGTGTAGCACCAGGCGAGCGGGACGGCGGAGTGGACACAGAACAGCGGTGGACGGGTTCCACCGGTGCGCAAGGGCAGCACGGTGGCGAGGGCGTCGGCGCCCGGGTCGGCGTCGGCGCGGTAGGTCTCGATGCGGTGGGCGAGGGCGGCGACCGTCGGTGCGGTGTAGAGCCAGCGGACCGTGATCGGGGTGTCCGTCGACTGGGCCAGCTGCGCCGAAACACTCACGCCGGTCAGCGAATTGCCGCCGATCGCGAAGAAGTCGTCGTCGGCGCCGACCGTGTCGAGATGGCAGGCAGTGGCGAAAGTGGTGGCGATCAGGTGTTGGAGCGGGGTTTGTGGCGATCGGTAAGGAGTGGAGGACGGCGTGGGAAGTGCCGCGCGGTCGAGTTTGCCGTTGGCTGTCAGTGGGAGGCGGTCGAGGGTGACCAACGCGGCGGGGACCATGGCCGCGGGCAGGACCGTGCGTAAACGAGCGAGGGTTGCGGTGGCATCGAATGTGATATCCGAGGAGAACACATGTTCCGGCCCACGGCGGGCCAGGGCCGAGGCACTGTCGAAGATGGCGTCCGGCGCCGAGGGATCCGCCGAGCCACGGACCGGGACCGAGGCACCGTCGGCTGCGGTGCCCGACGCGGAGAGATCGGCCGAGCCACGGACCGGGACGGAGGCACTGTCGGCCGCGATGTTCGGCGCGAAGGGGTGCTGCGGACCGGCGCGGACGGAAGCTCGGGTCGGGACGACGTAGCCGATGAGACGGGCGGCGGGGGTGCCCGCGTCGGCGATGTCGACTGCGGCGTGGGCGATGGCAGGGTCGGTGAGCAGGGCTGCTTCGACTTCGGCCGGTTCGATGCGGCGGCCGCGGACCGCCAGCTGGGAATCGATGCGGCCGAGGAATTCGTAGCCGCCGCCGGCGCGTGGTCCGACGAGATCGCCGGTGCGGTAGACACGTTCGCCACCGCCTCTGGGATCTGCCACGAAACGGGCCGCGGTGGTCGCGGGATCGCCGAGGTAGCCCTGCGCTACGCACGGTCCACCGAGGTACAGCTCTGCCCGCGCACCAGCGGGGACAGCTCGCAGGCGTGGATCCAGGAGCAGCGCGACCACTGTCGGTAGCGGTGCGCCGATCGTCACGGGCTCCCCCGCTACCAGGGGCGCCGATTGGGTGGCCATCACCGTGGCCTCGGTGGGGCCGTAGCCGTTGTGCAAGCGGACTCGGGATGCCCAGGTGGCGACCAGTTCCGGCGGGCAGGCCTCGCCGCCGACGACCACCACCGCCAGACTCGGCACGTCAGCGGGGCGCAGTGTCGCCAGCACGGCGGGCGTGGTGAGCAGATGTGTGACGCGATGCTGGGCGATCAGCCCGGTCAGCTCCGCGCCCGCCACCACCGTGGGCGGTTCGATCACCAGACGCGCGCCCGCGGCGAACGCGGCGAGGAGTTCGAGCAGGTGCGCGTCGAAGGCGGGTGAATGCGCGTGCAGCACTACCGAATCCGGCGTGGTGCGGTAGCGGTCGAGCAGGTGGCCGGTCAAGGGAGCGAGGCCGCGATGCGTCACCGCGACGCCTTTGGGCGCCCCGGTTGTCCCCGAAGTATGGATCAGGTAGGCGAGGTGCGCGCAGGTCAGCCGGTCGCGACGATCCGCGTCGGTGACCGGGTCCGATCGCTGATCGGCCACGTGGGCCAGGGTTTCCGCGTCATCGAGCAGCAGCCAGGTGACCCCGGCGGAATCGCCGGATCGCCCGGGGCGAGCAGCCCGTGTCGTCAACCCCAGCACCGCACCGGATCCGGCGATGATCCGGGCGACCCGCTCACCCGGATCACCCACATCGATCGGTGTCAGACAGGCACCGGCCGCCGCGATCGCGCGCACTGCCAGCACCGACTCGAGCGACCTCGGAATCGCGGTCAGTACCGGACTCCCCGACGTGGCCCCACACGCGATGAGTACCCTGGCCCACCGCGCCGCCGACTCGCCGAGCTCCCGATAGGTCATCGAGCGGCCACCGTCCACCACCGCGACGGTGTCTGCCCCCTCGAATCCGCCGAACAGTTCCGGCAACGTCGAAGTCGTTGCCGCGCAGACGGCCCGGTGCGAGAGGATCGGGACCGATTCCGCAGCAGGCCGGAGCAGCGGTCGTTGCGCGAGGTCACCCGCATCCTCGCTGTCGCCTGGTTTCACGGCTGCGTCCTCGGCGGGGGATCGCGAAGGGCGCGGGGTGGTGAATTCAGTAGTCAGGTCGTGGATCTGCCGGGCGGGTTCGGCCGCCAGGAAGGTGGCGAACCAGTCGAGGAACAGACGGTGGTACCAGGACAGGGTGGCGGCGTCGTAGCGGGCCGGGTTGGCTTGGAAGTCGATCGTCGCGGTGGTGTTGTCGGGACCGAGTTGATAGCCGTTGACGAGGAGGTCTTCGACGGGGCCGAGGCTCAGCAGGTGGGCCCGGCCGTCAGCCGCACCGAGGGTCAGCGGAGCGGTGAAACCGAGGAGATTGATCACGGGGCCGAATCCGCCTCGGGCCAAGTGTGTTTCGCCACGGTCGCGTTGAATGTCCTCATAGCGGTAGCACTGGTGACGCAGGGCCCCGATCACCCGCAGGCGCACCTGATCGATCAGTTCTTCGACTGTCGCCGTACCGAGGTCGCGCAGCCGCAAGGGCACGACATTGGAGACCGACCCAGCCGAGCGTCGTAGGGCAGCGGTGGGCCGAGCGGCCACGGGCAGCGAGAGGACGATCTGATCGGAGCCCGACATTCTGGCGAGGAACGCGGCGAAGGCAGCGGCGGTCAGCTCCGGAAAGCTGGCCGCGTAGCGCCGGCGCGCGACGGCCAGCAGATTCGCGGTGCGCTCGTCGAGGCAGGCCGACACCCGGTGCGGACAGGCCGACGCGGGCGCGGCGACACCGGCCATCCCGATCGGATCCGGCAGCCCCGCAGTCTCTTTCGCCCAGAACGCCCGATCCGCCACCGCGCGAGAGGAATGCCGATAGACCCGATCCGCCTCGACCAGGTCCTCGATCGACAACACCTCGGCCCGGTCGAGATCTCTTTCCTGCGAATAGCTTTCGGCAGCCAACCGGAGCAGCGCCGCCGCACCGACACCATCGAGCACCAGATGATGACTGCGTAGGTAGAGAAAACACCGCTCGGGTCCCACCCGGTACAGCGTCGCGACAGTGATCGCGTCCGTGCACAGATCCAGCCGGGCCCGTCGATCCGCCTCCATCCGCGACAGCGCTTCGACCACCGCCGCACCATGATCCACACCGCCACCCGGCGGCCCCTTCGCAGCAGCGGTGAGATCGACCTCGGTGAGTTCGCCGAAGATGGCCGGGTCGAGGAGTTGGTGCGGTGTGCCGTCGACGAGCCGTATGCGCACATGCGGTGACTGCAGCCGCACCGCCGCCGAGCGGATCGCGGTGCGCAGGCGCGCGATGTCCAGTGGCCCACGCAGATCCAGATACAGGGCGATCGTGGCGGGCACACCGGGTGCGAGCTGATGAGCTACCCACCAGCGTAATTGCCCGGGAGACAAGGGAATCGGCACAGCTTCTGCCGCCATCACGGCATCTACCGCGCCGATACCATCCTCGCCTTGCCGCACCGGGCCTCCCGGGATTCGGAGCAACCGTTGACTGGTTCCCCGGCAAACCTACGGCATCTACCCCGCGTCGGGCACGGATAGCCGTGCGGCCGCGTCGGCGGCGACCACGTCGGCGAGCACCTCGTCCAGCTTCGACGCGGTGGTGCCGAAGGTGGTCCGCAGCGCCGAATCGTCGACGACGAACTCGCGATGGGACATGTGTTTCGTCTCGAACAGTTCGGTCCAGAACGGGTCCTGCTGAGCGAATTCGGTGATCTCCGCGTCGGTGAGCACCGCGAGTTCGGGTGTCGCGACGCCGGCCAGCTCGGCGAGCCGGTTCGCGATCTCGCGCACGGTCGTGGTGATCACCGGGGCGTGCCAGGCCCTCCCCCACGACCGGTCGTCGCGCGCGACCGCCACCAGCGCGGCCGCGGCATCACCGATCGCGGTGTAGGAGTGCGGGAGGTCGAGTTCCTGCGGGACCTTGGCCGGGGTGTTCGCCAGGACCGCGGCCTGGACGAACAGGGTGAAGACCGAGACAGCGGCCGCGCCGAGGAATTGACCCGCGCGCACTTCGGTGACGCGCAGCCGGCCTGCCTCGTGCGCGGCGAGCGCATCGGCCCACATCCTGGCCCTGACCGCACCCTTGCTGCCGGTCGCGGCGAGCTGGGTGCGTTCGGACACCACCCCGTCGACCGGGCCGTAGCCGTACAGGTTCCCCAGCATGACCAGGTCGGCGCCGACGGATTCGGTGGCCGACAGGATCGAGCCGAACAGGGGCGGAACCGTTTCCGGCCAGGTGTGATACGCGGGCATCGCCATGTTGAAGACGGTGCTCGCACCGGTCGCGATCTCGATCAGAGCGGTGGTATCGAGCGCGTCGAGGGCGATCAGTTCCACGTCGGGATGGGTGGGGCCGAGCCCGGTCCGGCTCACCATCCGTACGCGATCCCCGGCGTCGACCAGCGACAGCGCGGTGGCGGTGGCGGTGCCGCCATGGCCGATCACAACATGAGTGGACATGTGAATTCCCTTTCACGACAACATATTTCGATGCGAGCGACGTGGTCGCGCCCGCGCCTTCCACGATGCCGCTCGCGAGACGGCTAAACTAGTGGCCGCACTGCCAGCTATCCCAAGGATCAGGCCATGAAGACCATTGCCGTGGTTGCTGTCCCACCGGTGAAGTCCTTCGATCTGTCGATGCCCGAAACGCTGATGGGCTCGATCACGGTCGACGGCGAGCCCTGTTATCGCGTGGTTGTGTGCACCGCCGTGCCGGGGGCGCTGCCCGCGATGTCGCCCGGTGGGTTCGACGTCGTGATCCGGCACGGGCTCGAGGTACTCGACACCGCCGACGCGGTGATCGTGCCGAGCACCGGCAGTCGCGCCGACGCGGATCCGGTGACGCTGAAGGCGCTGCGCGCGGCCGTCGACCGCGGCATCCTGGTCACCTCGATCTGCAGCGGCGCGTTCGTGCTCGCCCAAGCCGGACTGCTCGACGGGCGCACCGCGACCACGCACTGGGCACTGGCCGAGGAGCTGGCCCGCGACCATCCGCTCGTCCAGGTGCGCAGCGACGCACTGTTCATCGAGGACGGACCGGTGACCACCGCGGCAGGCGCGGCAGCCGGAATCGACCTGTGCCTGCACCTGATTCGCGCCGACTACGGCGCCACCGTGGCGAACGCCGCCGCGCGGGCCGCGGTGGTGACGCCCGTGCGGCCCGGCGGACAGGCCCAGTTCGTCGACACGCCACTACCCGCCGACGACGACCTGTCCCTCTCCGCCACCCGGACGTGGGCGCTACAACGCCTCGACACCCCTGTGTCCCTGCGCGAGCTGGCCGAACACGCGCGAATCAGCGTGCGCACCCTGAGCCGCCGATTCCACGAGGAGACCGGCCTCAGCCCGCAGAAATGGCTGCTGAGTCAGCGCATCCACCGCGCCAGGGAACTACTGGAATCGACTACCTTGCCGATCGAACAGGTCGCGCGGCACAGCGGCATCGGCTCGGCGGAGTCGTTGCGCCAGCACATGGTTCGCCAGGTCGGCGTCTCTCCGAGTACCTACCGCGCGAATTTCAGTACGGCGCGATAGGCGGATAGCCGGGGTAGGGCTGGTAGCCCTGCGGCGCCGGAGCCGCGAAGAAGGGCGAGGACGTCCGGTTCCACAGCAGGATCACCGCGGCGAGCCCGATTGCCAGGGTGACCGTGCTGAACACCAGCGCGATCCCCGCCGTCGAGGTGAGGAACGCCGTCACCGTGCCTGCGGCATAGAGCAGCGCGTTGATTCCGAACAAGACTGTCCCCGTGATCCTGCCCCAGTTCTTTCCGGCCCGGCAGACGAACGCCATCCACACCCACAGCCCCACCGTCACCAGCGAACTCAGGAGGGCCCCGCCGACGCTCGCGTACACCAGAAGATCGAGGTCGTCGCCCCGCAACACCCCACCCGAAGCGTCGAGCGCGGCACTGCGTGTCTCGTCGAGCATGGTGAGCGAGTAGGCCATGCCGAGCAGCGTGACCACCGCCCCCGCCAGCATCACGTAGAACGCGATCTGCACACTCTGCGGAACAACCCGAGGCCCGGCGTCCACCGGCGCACTACCCGGCCCGGGATACGGAGCCCCCGGCCCGGGATACGGAGCACCCGGCCCATAGGGCGGCGGCGCGTAGGGCGGTGGCGATCCCACCGCACCCGGCACCGGGCCGTGCGTCGGCGGGTGCGGAACGGCCGAGCTCGGCGGTGGCGGATAGGTGCCGGGAACCAGTGGATTCACGGACCCACGTGCCGCCGACTCGTCCGGATACGCCGTCAGCCCGTCATCCTGCGATGAATAGCCCTGACCTGCGGACGAATCTGACATCGAGCGGTGCCCCCTTGTTGTGAAGTCGGCCCAACTCTAGTCGCAGCCGCCCGCACCGGCTGCCTGTGCGATCGGCGTCAGCGAACGCCGACCAGCTCCCTGGCCGCGCTCCGGTACCGATCGACGATCAACCGGACAACCCCCGGATGCACACCGATCGGCTCGGCCACCCCATCGGCACCGGCATCGTGCAACCGCTGATGAAACAGCCCGTGCGCCAGCAGATACGACGCGATGAACACCCGTTGCGCACCCGATTCGCGCAGCGCGGCAACGACTTCGGGCACACGCGGCGTCCCGGTCGCCACATACGCGATCTTCACCGGCGCGCCCAGCTGCTCGGCCAGCATGCCCGCAGCCCGCCGAACATCCTGGCGCGCACGCGAATCCGAAGAACCCGCGGCCGCGAACACCACCGCGTCACCGGGCTTCCACCCGGCCGCACGCAACCGCACCGCCATGATCCGGGTCAACGCCGGATCCGGTCCCATCGCCTCGGTCACAGCCACCGCGCAGTGCCCACTCTCGGCAACCTCACGCGGAACGTCCTGGTACACGTGATAGCCGGAAGCGAGGAACGCCGGAACAACGACAGCGGGCCCATCGAGATCCCGCAGCACCTCCGACGGCGACGGACCGAGCACGTCGACGAACGCTGTCCGCAGCGCGGTATTCGGCGCCGAGACGCCGAGTTCGGCGGCCACCGCGTCGGCCAGCGCCGCGATCATCTCCACCCCGCGCGCACTGCGAGTGCCGTGCGCGACCAGCACCAGAGCCGGATCACCCGGCTGCCCGGCGCTCACCACACTCCGATCGCTTGAGCCGGCCGGGGCGAGCGGGCGGGCGTTCCGATCCCCGCGGCGTGCGGTGCCTGAACAGCCGCGCGCACGGGCGGCGTATCGGAGCAGTCGGCCGCGTCCAGCGCCAGCCGGTACCCGCGCTTCACCACGGTCTGAATCGCCTTGGGAGTGCCCAAGCCGGCCCGCAATCGCGCGATCGCGGTCTCCACCGCATGGGTGTCGTCACCGCCACCCGGCAAGGCGGCCAGCAGGTCTTCGCGCGACACGACCCGACCGGGCTGACGAGCCAGCGATCGCATCAACGCCATCGGGGCGGGCGCCAGCTGGCGCACCTCACCGTCGACGACAACACATCCACCACGCACGCTGATCAGATGACCGGCCGCGTAGATGCGGCTGGCGCGACGCGGAAGTTCTTCTGCCACATGGCGAGCCAGCGCGCCCAGCCGGGCACGCCCGGGCATCGTCGTCGGCACGCCGAGTTCTTCCAGCGGGGCCGCGGTGATCGGCCCGACACAGGCGGCGAGCACCCGGCCGCGGAACGCGTGCAGCACCGACTCGAGGAGTCCGGTTTCCTTGGCGCGCATCAGCAGTGACGCCACGGCGGGCGCACTGGTGAAGGTGACGCAGTCCAGGCTGCCGGAGATGATCGATTCGATCATGTTGTCCATCGGCCCACGATCGGCCGGCGGCTCCCAGCGGTACACCGGGACCGGGACCACGTCGGCGCCCGCGCAGCGCAGCACCTCACAGAAGTCGGGAACCGGCTCCCATTCGGTGGTCGCGCCGTGCAGCTGCACCGCGATACGGACGCCTTCGACGCCCTCGGCGAGCAGATGGTCGAGCACCTCGGCCGAGGACTCCGAGGCAGGCGACCATTCCTCACGCAGTTCGGCGGCGCGAATCGCGCCCTTGGCCTTGGGGCCGCGGGCCAGCATCCGGGTGGACGCGAGGGTGTCGCGCAGGACCTCGGCCAGGCCCCAGCCCTCCGCCGCTTCCATCCAGCCGCGGAAACCGATGCCGGTGGTGGCGACGGTGATCTGCGGCGGATCGGCGATCAGCAGTTCGGTGACCCGTTCGAGCTCGGTGTCATCGGCCAGCGGGATGATGCGAATGGCGGGGGCGGACACCACGCTCGCGCCCTTGCGGGTGAGCAGGGTGCTGAATTCCTCGGCGCGGCGAGCCGCGGTGACGCCGATGGTGAAGCCGGCAAGGCACGGGCCACTGTCGGTGGGAGAGGTCATGGGGTCTGCACCGGCTCGTTGGAGACCGCGACGACGCCGCCGTCGAGTTGGACGGCGTACACCGGCAGGGACTGGGACTCGTCGTCGAGACAACGGCCGTCGATCAGCGAGAAGGCCTGCTTGAGCAGCGGCGACGCGACGACGGGAACACCGCCGCGATCACCGATGATGCCGCGAGACATCACCGCGGCCCGGCCGAACGGATCGATGTTGCCGACGGCGGCGAGCGTGCCGTCGGTGAGTAGGAACAGAGCCGCCTGACGGCCGCCCTTCAACAGGACAGCCACGCCGCGCCCCGGGATCAGGAAATCGAGCCGGCAAGCCTGGGTCCAGGTCACGGTCTCAGTGGTGATGGTGGGTGTGTCGATAACGGTCATCGGTTCCTCCTCCGAACGCCTTACCTATTGGTACAGGCGCCCTGTTTCCGCAGCGTTAAGGGCTTATTTCCCGGCCGGTGCTGTGTCCGAAGCAACACCGACGGGCATGCCGGGAAGACCGAGGAGCACTGGTACCTTGCGTTCGCCGCTGTCGTCGAACGAAATCGTCGGATCGGCTTCGTCAGGGGCATTGACGAAGGAGACGAAGCGCGAAAGCTTGTTCTCGTCCTCGAGCACGGCCGCCCACTCGTCCTTGTAGCCGTCGACGTGCTTGGCCATGGCGGCCTCGAGGTCACCGGCGATGCCGAGGCTGTCGTCACAGACGACGGCCTTGAGGTAGTCGAAGCCACCCTCGAGGGCCTCCTGCCACGGCGCGGTGCGCTGCAGGCGGTCGGCGGTGCGGATGTAGAACATCAGGTAGCGGTCGATGTAGCTGATCAGGGTCTCGTCGTCGAGGTCACCGGCCAGCAGCACCGCATGCTTGGGGGTCAGACCGCCGTTGCCGCCGACGTAGAGGTTCCAGCCGTGCTCGGTGGCGATCACGCCGACGTCCTTGCCACGGGCCTCGGCGCACTCACGCGCGCAACCCGACACGGCCAGCTTGATCTTGTGCGGCGAACGAAGGCCGCGGTAGCGCTTCTCCAGCAACACGGCCATGCCGACCGAGTCCTGCTGGCCGTAGCGGCACCAGGTGGAACCGACGCAGCTCTTCACGGTGCGCAGCGACTTGCCGTAGGCGTGGCCGGACTCCATGCCGACGTCGACCAGGCGCTTCCAGATCAGTGGCAGCTGCTCCACGCGGGCGCCGAACAGGTCGATGCGCTGACCACCGGTGACCTTGACGTAGAGGCCGAACTCCTTGGCGACCTCGCCGATCACGATCAGCTGGTCGGCGGTGACCTCGCCACCGGGCATCCGGGGGACGACCGAGTAGGTGCCGTTCTTCTGCAGGTTGGCCAGGAAGTGGTCGTTGGTGTCCTGCAGCGCGGCCTGCTCGCCCTCGAGGATGTGCTCGCTCGAGGTCGAGGCCAGGATCGAGGCGACGGTCGGCTTGCAGATATCGCAGCCCGAGCCCTTACCGTGCTTGGCGATGAGCTCGGAGAAGGTGCGGATGCCGGTGACGGCGACCACGTCGTACAGCTCGGCGCGCGACTGCGAGAAGTGCTCACACAGCGACTTCGACAGCGCCACGCCGGACTGTTCCAGCAGCTTCTTGATCATCGGCACACAGCCACCGCAGGAGGTACCCGCGTTGGTGCAGCTCTTGACGGCCGGGATGTCGCAGGCGCCCTCGGCGATTGCG
The DNA here is from genome assembly GCF_053606985.1 of Nocardia sp. NPDC055165. Taxonomy (NCBI): domain Bacteria; kingdom Bacillati; phylum Actinomycetota; class Actinomycetes; order Mycobacteriales; family Nocardiaceae; genus Nocardia; species Nocardia sp. NPDC055165. Next base: position 26,552 of record NZ_JBSGSS010000007.1, on the reverse strand, counting down.
CCGCAGATGGCGCCCTTGCTGACGTTGTTGCAGGAGCAGATCTGGGCGTCGTCGGGCAGCGCGTCGGCACCGAGTTCGGCGCCGGCCGGGGAGATCAGCGCGGCGGCGTCGGCGGGCAGCGGGCGCCCGACCAGCGGGCGCAGGGCCGCGTACTGGCTGGCGTCACCGACCAGGATGCCGCCGAGCAGGGTCTGCGCGTCGTCGGAGACGACCAGCTTGGCGTAGGTGCCCTTGGCCGCGTCGTGCAGCACGACCTCGAGGGCGCCCTCGGTGGTGCCGTGCGCGTCACCGAAGGACGCCACGTCGACGCCCATCAGCTTCAGCTTGGTGGACATGTCGGCGCCGGGGAATTCGCCCGCACCGCCCAGCAGCCGGTCGGCGACGATCTCGGCGGTGGTGTAACCGGGGGCGACGAGGCCGTAGCAGACGCCCTCGATCGCGGCGCACTCACCGATCGCGTAGACGCTCGGGTCGGAGGTCTGCAGGGTGAGGTCGGTGAGGATGCCGCCGCGGGCGCCGATCTCGAGGCCGGAGGCCTTGGCGAGGGCGTCCTGCGGGCGGACACCGGCGGAGAACACCACCAGCGAGGCCTTGATCTCGGCATCGTCGGACAGGTGCACAGTGACGTTGTCCGCGCCCTCCTCCTCGATCGAGACGATCTTGGCGGTGCCGACACCCGTGTGCACGTTGAGGCCGATATCGGTGACAAGCTTCTCCAGGATCGCGCCACCACCGGCGTCGACCTGGGCGGGCATCAGGCGACCGTTGTATTCGATGACGTGCGGGGTCATGCCGAGCAGGCGCAGCGCGTTGGCCGCCTCCAGGCCGAGCAGACCGCCGCCGACGACCACACCGTGCGCGCCGGGACCGGCCGCTTCGGCGGCGGCGCGGATGCCGTCGAGGTCGTCGATGGTGCGGTAGACGAAGCACTCGGGCAGGTCGTGGCCGGGGACCGGCGGCACGAACGGGTAGGAACCGGTCGCCATGACCAGCGCGTCGTAGGAAATGACGTCGCCGCTGGTGCTGGTGACGGTCTTGGCTTCGAGGTCGATAGCCTCGCCGCGCTGGCCCAGTCGCAGGTCGACCAGGTCGTCGCCGTCGTACATGTTGCCGGGCAGGGCCAGGTCGTCGGCGTTCCAGTTGCCGACGTAGTAGGACAGGCCGACGCGGTCGTACGCGGGCAGCTTCTCCTCCGACAGGATGATGACCTGCCACTGGCCTGCCTCGTCGCGCGAACGAAGGGCTTCGACGAAACGGTGTCCGACCATGCCGTGGCCGACCACGACCGCTGTTTTACGAGTGCTGTTCATGAGAGTGACCTCCTTGGTAGTGGTCGGTTGTCAGCGAGCCGACGAATTGGCCGACGAAGCGTTGGTTTCGGCCTCGAGGACCATGTGCTCGGCCTCGACCACCACTGCGGAGTCGGAGGTGAGACGGGGACGGCGCAGGAAGACCGTCCAGGTAACGGCGGCGCAGACCACATAGAAGGCGAGGAACACCCAGAACGCGGTGGTGGCCGAAGCGGTGCTGGCGTAGGAGCTGCGCAGCACCATGTTGATGCCGACGCCGCCGAGGGCGCCGATGGCGCCGACGAAGCCGATCAGGGCGCCGGAGGTGTTCTGCGACCAGGCCGCCTGCTCGACCCGCGAGACCGGCAGGCTCTTGGACTTGGCCTCGAACACCGACGGGATGATCTTGGTGACGGCTCCGTTGCCGAAACCGGACAGGACGAACAGGGCGATGAAGCCCGCGACCAGCATGGTCATGGTGGCACCGGTGGCAACGCCCTTGTTGCCGTCGGCCATCGTCGAGGCGGTGATCACGAGCAGCGCCGCGAGCATCATGGCGCTGAAGGTGGCGATGGTGACCTTGCTGCCACCGATCCGGTCGGCCATCTTGCCGCCGTAGGGGCGGGCCAGCGAACCGAGCAGCGGGCCGATGAAGGCGATCGACGCGGCGTGGATGGCGGCCTGAGCGGCGGTGTCGCCACCGGCCTTGAAGCTGATCTGCAGGATCTGGGCGAAGGCGAAGCTGTAACCGATGAACGAACCGAACGTGCCGATGTAGAGGAAGGCGATCGCCCAGGACTGCGGCACCCGCAGGGCCTTGACCATGTAGGACAGGTCGGCCTTCTGGTTGGTCAGGTTGTCCATGTAGAACGCGGCGCCCACGGCGGTGACACCGACCAGGACGAGGTAGACGGCACAGATCACCGTGGCGTAGTCGCCACCGAGGGTGACCAGCACCAGCAGGCCGAGCAGCTGGATCACCGGGACGCCGATGTTGCCGCCACCGGCGTTCATGCCCAGTGCCCAGCCCTTGAGGCGCTGCGGGTAGAAGGCGTTGATGTTGGTCATCGACGACGCGAAGTTGCCGCCACCGAAGCCGGCGAACGCGGCCACGATCAGGAACGTGGTGTAGGAAGTGCCGGGCTGGTTGACGAAGTACAGCGTCAGCAGCAGCGGGATGAGCAGCAGGAACGCGGAGAAGATCGTCCAGTTGCGACCGCCGAAGCGGGCGGTGGCGACGGTGTAGGGGATGCGAAGGAACGCGCCGACCAGGGTGGGCATGGCGACGAGGAAGAACTTGCCCGCCGCATCGATGCCGTACTTGTCGGTGGGCATGAACAGCACCATCACCGACCAGATCGACCACACCGAGAATCCGATGTGCTCGGCGATCACAGACCAGATCAGGTTGCGCTTGGCGACGTCCTTGCCACCGGCTTCCCAGGCCGCGACGTCCTCGGCATCCCAGTTGTCGATGTCGTGGTTCCGCTTCAGCGTGCTCAAGATTGGGCCTCCCAAAAGTGCGATGGCCCAACGGTAGGAAATGGGTATTGCCGAAATGCTGCGGGAAATGTCGCTTGAATCAACGGTTTCTCACCTTCCCCCGATCAGGGAGGTGAGATCAGCCCTTTTGTTTCCGGCATGTGTCGCAACGATTTCCGCGCGTAAGGAAGCAGCAAGAAATCATCGGAAACGCCCGTGAGGGTGTGATCTACACAGCATTACTCCGAACGCACCGGTTCGCAACTCGAACGGTGAGATCAATTCCAGGTGTCTTCGAGCATGCGCGGCTTGCAGGCTTGCCAGGCGCCCGCGAGGAGCACACCGAGGGCGACGAACAGCATGGCGAACGGGACGAGCCAGCCGCCGGTCCAGGTGTGCAGCATGCCGAACAGCAGCGGGCCGGTGCAGGCGATCGCGTAGCCGACCCCCTGGGTGAAGCCGGACAGGGCCGCCGAGCCATGGGGGGTGCGGGTGCGCAGGTTGATCAGCGTCAGCGCCATCGGGAAGGTGGACGGGCCGAGACCCAGCAGCACAACCCACAGCAGGGGCGCCTGCATCGGCGCCACCAGCAGGCCGATGAAAGCGGTCGCGAACAGCACCATGCAGCCGACGACGACGGGGAACGGATTGCGCATCCGCGAGACCACGGTGGGCGCGCCCAGCGCCGGGATCAGCCCGATCAGCGCGAACAAGCCGACCATGCTGCCGCCGAAACCGGCGCTCGCGCCCGCGTCGGACAGGATCTTGGGCAGCCAGGCGAACATGGCGTAGGTGGTCAGCGAGGTCATGCCGAACATGCCCGCCATCCCCCACGCCACCGGCGAACGCCAGACTCTGCCGGTCTCGGGCGCCTCGGCGGGCAGCGCGGTGGTGTCGACCGTGTCGCGACCACGCCGATCACGCAGCACGACGAACCACGGGATCGCGGCGGCGAAACCGACCAGCGCCCACACCCCCATCGAGATCCGCCAGCCGTGCGCCTGCGCCACCGGCACGGCGATGAACGCCGGAATGACGGTGCTGAGCTGCACCATCACGATGTAGAGCGAGCTGATCGCGGCCAGATGATCGCCGAAATACCGCTTCACCAGCGGCGGAATCACCACGTTGCCGATGCCCATACCGAGCAGCGCCACCCCGGAGAACGCCAGCAGTCCACCGGTCCCGGTGGCGAACACCCGCACCAGCGACCCGGCGCCGGCCAGCAGCATCGCGACGAACACGGTCCGCTCGAGCCCGAACCGGCGCACGAACAGCGGCGCGATGAGCCCGGCGAGACCGAACATCGCGGTCGGCAACATGCCGAACACCCCGACGATCCCCGTGCCGTACCCGACCTCGGCGCCGATCGTCTCGGCGAGCGGACTGAATGCGGTGACAGCGGCGCGCAAGGTGAGCGCCGACATGATGATGGCCGCCAGAACGAGCAGCCGACCTTCGATCAGCGACCGCTCGGTGATCTCGGGAGACGGGTCGACGCGACCACGCCGGTCGTCCTCGAGGGTCGACCCGGCGCCGGAAGCTGGCTGGAAATCACGGAGCGGCGGCACCCGGAAATCATAGGATGACCCGATGACTACTGCCAAGCGACTGTGAGCGATCTCCCGCGAGAACACGGGAACTCGCCGGAACGGGCTGACGCACCGCCGGCCGCCCGCGCTGGTCGAGTCCGGCCTGAAGTCCCGGCGAGGCGGAACAGCCCAGTACCCTTGCTGACGTGCAACCCGTCCGGCGTACCAGCCTCATCGCCCAGGTCACCGAACAGCTTCGGGCCGAGATCCGTTCCGGCCGTTGGCCAGTGGGCCAACGGATCCCCACCGAACCAGAGCTCACCGAGCTCACCGGGACCGGCCGCAATACCGTCCGCGAAGCCGTCCAGGCGCTCGTGCACGCGGGCATGCTCGAACGCCGCCAGGGCTCGGGCACCTATGTGATCGCCACCTCCGAGGTCGGCGGCACGCTGGGCAAGTACTTCGCCGACGCGCACGAACGCGACATCCTCGAACTGCGCCAAGCTCTCGACACCACCGCGGCGGGCCTGGCCGCGCGCCGCCGCGACGACGCCGATATCGCCACTCTCCAGCGCTTGCTCGCCGAACGCAGCAACCGGAATTGGGCCGAGGCCGACCCGGTGGCCATCGCCGCCGACGTCGAATTGCACCGCGCGATCGTCGTCGCCAGCCACAACGCGGTATATCTGGAGTTCTACGATTCGCTGCTGCCGATCATCGAGCAGGTGATCCACGCGCGGACCGCGAAATCCGACGACGCGTACGACACCGAGCACGCCGAACTGGTCCAAGCCGTCATCGACGGTGACGCCGAGCGGGCCGTGCAGGCGGCCAACTGCTTCCTCGGCTCGCTCATCGCCGAATATCCGGACCGCTGAGCAGCGCAGAGAGACGCTTCCTAAATCCAGGTAACCGGGCTGTCACCACCAGCGAATTCGCACGGTGAGCCCTAGTTGCCTGGAACGTCACCTGAGGCCATTGTCACGCAACAACCGGCTCCTACCTTTATCTCGACACCGCAGGGAGCATCGTCGAACACCAGACGAGCTGCTCCTATCGAGCCCGATCGAGAGGAAGCCGATGACCGCGATAGCCGCCACCGGCCATGAGACGGAAGCCCCGTCCTTCGAATACCAGAAGAAGGGCCGCTGGATCTCCCATTGGGATCCCGACAACAAGGGGTTCTGGGAATCCGGCGGCGCGAAGACCGCCAAGAAGAATCTGTACTTCTCCGTATTCGCCGAAAATCTCGGCTTCAGCATGTGGGTCATCTGGGGCTCCATCGTCACCGCGATGGGCCCGGCCGGCTTCGAGTTCCTGCAGGGTCTCGGCAAGGGCAACGCGGTCGCCGTGAGCAACGCGCTGCTGCTCACCTCGATCCCGACCTTGGTCGGCGCGGCCCTGCGCATTCCGTACACCTTCGCGGTACCGCGGTTCGGTGGGCGCGCGTTCACCGCGTTCAGCGCCGCGATGCTGTTCCTCCCCGCGCTCGGCATCCTCTACTTCGTCAACCAGCCGAGCACGCCCATGTGGGTGTTCCTGGTGCTGGCCTCCCTCGCCGGTGTCGGTGGCGGCAACTTCTCCTCGTCGATGTCGAACATCTCGTTCTTCTTCCCCGAGGGCAAGAAGGGCGCCGCGCTCGGCCTCAACGCCGCGGGCGGCAACCTCGGTGTCGCGCAGACCCAGCTGATCGTGCCGCTGCTGATCACCTTCGGCACCCACATCATGGCCAAGGACGCGGGCGGCTACCGCTTCGGCATCACCCTCGCCGTGCTGTTCTGGCTGCCGTTCATCGCGGTCGCGACCCTCGGCGCGCTGTACTTCATGGACTCGCTGGCCGAGGCCAAGTCCGACGGCAAGTCCTACAAGCTGGCGCTGACCAACCGGCACACGTGGATCATGTCGTTCCTCTACATCGGCACGTTCGGCTCGTTCATCGGCTTCTCGTTCGCCTTCCCGACACTGATCAAGGCCACCTTCCCCGACCTCGCCAAGATCGGCTGGATCACCACCCTGGGTAACCTGGCCTTCCTCGGCGCCCTGGTCGGTTCGTTCAGCCGCCCGTTCGGTGGTTGGGTCTCCGACAAGATCGGCGGCGGCGCCAAGATCACGGTGTTCGTCTTCGGCGGCATGTCGATCGCCGTGGCCTGCATCGTGGCCGCCGTCGACATGAAGAGCTTCCCGCTCTACCTGACCGCGTTCCTGGCCCTGTTCATCCTGGCCGGTATCGGCAACGGCTCCACCTACCGGATGATCCCGTCGATCTTCAACGCCACCGCCAAGAAGTACGCCTCCGAGCACGGCATGGACCTGACCGAGGCGGCCACCTCCGCCAAGCGCCAGGCCGGCGCCGCGATCGGTGTCATCGGCGCGGTCGGCGCCGCGGGCGGGTTCGTCGTCCAGCAGGCCCTTCGCCTGTCCAACGTCCACCTCAAGACCATGGCCCCCGCCTTCTGGGCGTACGCCGCCGTCTTCCTCGTGATGGCCGCCGTCACCTGGTGGTGCTACCTGCGCACCTCCTTCGCCACCGACAAGGTTCCCTCCCTGGCCTACGCCAGCGTCTGATCCATCCCCACCCACCCGAAAGCCACGTTCGGTCCCCTCCCGAACGTGGCTTTCGGCTGCAGCGGGCCGTCTTGCCGACGAACCGAAAGATGCTGCGCCAGTTCGCAATACACATCCTCGAGCGTTGCTCGAAACATATTACGGCTCAACCGAGGACAAGGACGCGGTCCACCGTTCACACTGAGGTGCAGTTGTACGGAGGGGCACCGATGAGAATCCGACCGCGGCAACAACTTCTGGATCTCTGGCGCGCACACCTGCGCACCTCGTTCCGCGATGACCGGTGGGTCTGGGGCGGACGTGACGGACGCAATTCGATCAGCGACGCCGAACAGCTGATGTGCCTGCTGTATCCGTCGACCGAGCTGGCGAGTTTCGCCCTCGACCCGGACAGCATCGCGACCGCCGATGATATCGCCGCGGTGATGGCAGTGCTCGGCGAAGACATTTGGGTCGGCGGCGCCCTGGTGACGAAGATCGAGGAGTTCTTCGACGCCTATACCGATGCCGACGGGGAGCCGATGTTTGCGGGCGGCAGCTACTTTCGCGACGTGGGCTTCGGGGAACCGTCGGCAGCGCAGCGTGAGCTCGAGGTGGTCGACTCATATTCGATGTCGTCGAGGCGTATACGAATCTGGCTCGGCGGCTGACCGATTCGGCGACGTGGGACACGAGCAGATGAGTTCACCGATCTATCGGGAAGCTTCCGAGGATGCCTCTATCACGCCGCTGCCCATGGCCCACCTGTCGATCGAGGTCTGTCACTTCCGGCACGAGGAGATCATCGACGACACCGACATGGTCCGAGCGCAATTCCGGCGCGCAGTCCCGCTGGTCGCCGCGTTCATCGAGTCGGCGAAGGTCGAGTTCGGCCCGGACACGCGAGTGAGTACCTGCTATCTCACCGACGACTACTTCCAACCCCGTTTCGAACCCACAAAGGTGCTCGACCGGCTGTTGGGTGCCGCCGACGATGCCGGCCTGACCATCGACTACCTGGCCAGGCAGTCGGGCTGCCACCAAGCACCGGTGTTTTCGGGCGGGATCGCCCTCGGAGCGCCGATACCGATCGCTGAGATGGTGGTGGCCCGGCTCATCAACCAGCCGGAGGACGAGGAGGTCGCCACCGGTGGCCGACCGCCGACGACCGAACTCGGTTGGCTGTGCAACGGACGTCGGGAACAGAACGGCTCGTCGCGTGCGGCCATGCATTCGCAACCTTATCGGCCACCTCAGGAGTACGGCCGCGGCGAGCACTCGATCTTCCTCGACGTAGAACTGTGGCACGACCGCGATGCGGCGCGACGCTGGTCCTGTCCATTCCTGGCTGCGGTGTGGCAGTTGTTGCGGCTGGGCATGTTGCGCTATAAGGGTGCGCCCGTGGTTGTTCCACAGCTGTGGTCCGCCGACCGAGATCGGCCCGATCGATGGCACGACCTTCCACCTGTCCTGCAGCTCAATGCGGATGCGGCTCCGTTCACTGCGTACCGGACGCTGTCGATGCTGCCCAAGCGGTATCTGCTGATCGAGTCGGCAGTACGGGTAATTCTCGACCACCTCGCACCGGATGACGATGTCGCCGCCCAGGTGGCAGCCCAAGGCGCTGCCGAGCAGTTGCTGGTGCCACCCAAAATTGTTGAACGCGTGACACATCTGCTGCTCGACGGGACATGACCATGACGAACCCTGAGTCGGACACCCCGGTCGCGGCATCATCCCGAAGGCCGCCGCGCAGTATGTCACGACCACTGACGCCAATTGTGGCGCTCGGCGAGATCCGCACCTGCCTGCTACCGCATTCAGTGACGCTGGACGGCCAGGCCACCGAGGAACTACTGGCCACAGTCATCGGCGCGACCGTACTGCGCCGTGAACGTCCTGGGCCACTCGCCTTTTCACCGCGTCGCGCGACTGGCGTCGACTGTCACCTCGGTTGGGGTACGACCGCGACTGTACGCGCGGTGGGGACGGTCGAGTCGACCGCGGTTCTGGTGGGCGGCCGGGTGACGCAACTGTCATCGCACACCACCGTGGTCCGGGGTCAGCAGAAAAGGCGCAGGCCGTGGCCGCATTACCTCAGCCGGGTCGGGGTGACAGAGGTCATCGGCGGGCTGCCCGACCACACGGTCACCGACAAGAAATTGGCCGCAGGCTATTTCGTACAGCGGGGCCCGAATATCCTCGACCTCGCATCGATCTGTGCCAGGCATCTCGATGACGTCCGATCCTCACGGCTCCTGGATCAACGGCCACCACTGCGGGCGCCGACCACGCGACTGCGGTGGACCGCCATTGTGGGCGGCCGCGCCGGACCCGCTGTGTCGCTGCGTCTCGAGGACGACCTGAACAGAGCCCTACAGGTCACCGTGCGGGAAGCTACGAATCTGCCTGACGCCCTGCGCTTCTGCCAGGACGTAGCCGTACACGACTGGTTACTGACCGTCATCGATGCGAAAGTGCGGGCGGCCGAAGGATTCGATAACGGACGGCAGGTCGCAGTGCTCGCGCCCGTGTTCGAACATCTCGCGCACCTATGGATGCCGGGCGCCCAGGTTCCCGCCGCGATGCGAGCACCGTGGCGGGATCTGCAGGCAGCGGCCGGCTTCTCCAAACAGTGGGCCGCCCGCGTCGAGCAAGTGAAGCGCCGGATCGATGTGGCAACGTACTACGCCGCGCGGGCCGAAAACCTGCCTCGTCACTGGTGACAACCGGGACCAGCAGCGCATCGAACATTGACATCGACATTGCGCCCAAGCACGCCTCGGCTGCGAAAGGGGCCGTCCCTGCGGCGCCGTGCCGATCCGCCCGTGGACCGTCGTCCACTCCAGATCACTGATTTCCGCGAGCCTCGTTGCGCTACATACTATTTCGCCTGCTGTCTGCGCCGCAGCCGGGTGCGGACTCCATATGTCTTCCGCTGCAAGGGAGTTGCTCTACTCTGGATGGTGGGCGCATCAGGCAACGGGGGTCGCGTTTTGGACAGTTCGAGCGAGAACGGCGCCGCCGAGCCCGATTTCCGCCCCGCCGACGTCGATGATCTGACGGCGATCGCAGCGCTGGAATCCCAGGAGTTCTCCTCGCTGTCCTACCCGTACTTCGTGTTACGGCAATTGTTCGAGGTGCACGGATCACACTGGGTAGTAGCGGAAATCGAGCGCGAGATCTGCGGATACGCGCTCGTCGCGGTCGATCAGGAGGGGTCCGCCTGGGTGATCGGCCTCGCGGTCGCGGGTAGCCGTCAGGGTCTCGGACTGGGTAGAGAGTTGCTGGTGCGCGCGGTCGAGCGCTGCCGTGGTGCGCGGATCGACACGGTCTTCATCACGGTGCGCCCCTCGAACACCCCTGCGGTCAACCTGTACAAGAAGTCTGGATTCGTCTGGGTCGACCACGACGAACACTACTTCGGCCCAGAAGAACCGCGAGACCTCCTCGTGCATCGACTGGACGATTCCGCGGGGTATTGGTGGGATGCCGGACCGCAGGACCGTCGATGGTCCAAGGGTGACGGGCCGCGGGGATAGCTTGTGTTCAGGGAGGATGACCCTACTGACCAGCTGTCACCGTTCGTCGCCTCGAAGATCACTCTCATCGAACGCCACGCCGATGCCTATCTGGAGACCCTGGCAGCGCCGGAGAGCGGCAGCGAGCAGGACAATCTGGATCAGCTCGATCGCCGGGTCGAACGTGTCCTGGCCGAATACGATCCCCCTTCGACTCGGCGTGCGGGCGACAGTCTGGTTTTCGCTCGTGTATACGCACCGATCGACGATATTCTCGAGCACCCGACCCCCTCGGACCACACGCTGCGGGTGCTGGCGATGGCGATGCTGGCCGCGGAAATCGAGGCAAGAGGACCGCTTCGGCTGAGCCGAAGGCAGAACCGCATGCTGGCATTGATCTACGAGGATCTCGGAGCGCGATTACTCGACGTCGACCTGCCCGCCCATGCCTGCGTAGCCTTTCGGCAGGCACGTGATCTTCATGCGATCAATGCCGACCTCGACGATCAGGACCGGTGCGGGCTCGCATTGGCCCGAGCCCGCACTCGAGCGCAACGTCGGGGAATGCGTCGCACGCCGGGCTTCGTAGCAAACATTCTGTGCGGCTATGGGTATCGACCATTCAGGCTGCTGGGCTGGATCGCCTGCGAACTGGCGCTGTTCGCGGGCGCCCTGATGCTGGTGACCGATGTTGCGGCTACCACAGCGGCACATCTGTCCCTGATCGAATTCCTCAACCCACTCGGACTCGGTGACCTCGACGCCATGGACCTCGAACCAACGGCGCGGGTGCTGTTGATCGTCGAGTCCTACCTCGGCAGCGTGACAACCTCGGTCTTCTTCGCTCTGCTCGTGCGACGATGGTTCCGGCTCTAGTCGCTACCACTGACGCACTTGCGCGGAGGTTCGGTGCAGCGCGGCCAAGGTCGCGACGGCGACGCGGTCGCGCAATTGCCCGATCCTGGCATTCCATTGACGGGAGAAGCCGGGATCATTCTCCAGTTGCTCCCACAGACAGCGGAGCAACGGTGGGGTGTGAGCACTGGGCATCCACAGATGGGCGAGATGCTGCAGTGCCGGCGCCAGCACCGATTCCGGTGTGCTGCCTGAGGTTTGGGCGAACTCGGCATCCTCGATGACATCGATGACAGCGGTGAGCAACCAATCGTGCACTGCCAGATCCTGGCAGTATCGACGAACCTCGGGCAGGTCGTCGGCGGAACCGACCGTCACCAACGCGGTGCGGGTTCGATCCTGATGCAAGCCGAAGAGCACCGATGCCTGCGCCCCGGGCACGACGCGGGCGGCCCACCGCAGCCGTGTGGGTTCGACCAACAGCGGTGGCTGCCGGTCGAGCCGAACATCGCTGTGCACCTTCGTCAGCAGTCGAGTGCTGATGGCAGTGATATCCAGGACCGGGTCGGCGGCGCGGGCAGTGCTGAGAAAGCCGACCACCAGACGATCGGCAATCGTGGCCGATGCCCCCGTCAACAGTTCGACGGTGCCCACACGACCTAGATAGTGCGCCCACGTCTGCCGCCGCCCCGACGACGTCGCGGCGGGCGCGACAATGGCGTGCGCCGAGCTCTGCAGCACCCGGCCGCCGATGACCAGCGCGTTCGTGGCGACCGTACCGACACCGCGGGATCGGACATGCGGTACCAACTGACAGTCGATGCCGACCGCGAGACGCGGAGATTCGGCCCAATCCAAGGGACGTTCGCGAGACAGACCCGGTCGACCCAACACCACGTCGAGAAGGTCGACCGCCGCATCGCGGCTCAGCGCGGCGGAGTTCGGCAGCAGGCAGGTGCGCACTTCACCCAACGCCACCAAGGGGCGCCCGTCTATCGGCATGGGAAAAGTGTAGGCAACCGGAGGACATTATACGCCATTGACACCTGAATGTCTTGTGTCAGTTACCCATCAGGACCCGTCGAACAGCACGTGCCCGATCCGTTCGCTCACCCGCCCGGGCAGGGCGAGGCCTTCGCCGCGCGCCCGATCGACAACCGAACTCACCACTCGCTCATCGAGATCGAGGTGATCGAGAATCACCCGAACCGCGTGTTCGATGCCGATATACCGCTGCGGCATCAGCGACAAGGAGCGATACGCGGTGAACGGCTGCGCGTTCGGATTCAGTTGCATCACCGCGGGCAAGTCCCGCCAGTCGCTCGGCCACACGAATCCTTCGACGTCGGGATGCACGGCGACCGGCGTCACCGCTACCTCGTCCTGATACCGAAGCATGCCGAGACGAAGCAGATGCCACACAGAGGCCAGGAACGGACAGGACCAGAGCCGCCCATCCGCCGAATCCGAATCCGCACGCCACATCTCGATATCGGCGAAAATAGACAGACTTCGCTGCCGCCCGAATTCCCGCGGTGGCATGTAAGGGCGGATATCCATCGCAGGACCCGCTTCACTCTCACTGGAACGGCGACCATTGGCCAGCCAGCCGAGATCTTGCGCAGGGGGACGCTGACCGGTGGTGTGCTCGATCGGCTCCTCCACCAACATGTCGGCAACAGCCTTCGCCAGCGGGATCACTTCACCCACCCGCGGTGCCTCATGGCAGCCGGCCTCGCGCGCGAGGTAGTCGATCGGCACACCACATCCGGCGGCCGCGCTTCGCAGCTTGGGGATAATCTCCCGTGGGTCGGTATCGGCGCGAAAGTAGTCATCCAGCAGGAAACATGTGCTCACCCGAAACGGAACCTCCCCTCCCTTGCGTGACCATGCCACGGATTCGAGAGCCACCAAGGCATCGAGCATCGCCCTGACCCGTTCGAATTGGGCTTCGATCCGCTCGACTCCGTTGAGCAGATCCTCCATATAGAAGTGCCCGACTTCGATCGACAGGTGAGACATATCGGTGCCTGGCACCGTGGCCATCTCCCCGGCCTCGACGTAGCCTGTGAATTCCTCGCTCGTGTGCATCAGACCTCCTGCCATTCGTCCCTACTCACCAGCTTTCGCGCCAGTTCCTGGAACGCAGTCACCGTGGCGGCATTCGCGATCCCGGCGCTGACGTCGACGTCGAGAATCAGCTGCTCGCGCCACTGCAGCACGGGTTCGACCGGGGTGGCGCCGATCAGCACCGTCTCACCGATCCGCTCCGTCGACGCCAGCGCACGCAGCGCGGATTCCTGCTTGTTCTGCCACGCTGCCTGCGGTGCGGTAGCAGCTGAGGTCGGGGTGTTCAACTGTGGTACCGCCGTGCGAACGAAGCGCATATTGCGGCGCAATTCCTCCGCGTCGTGACCGGCGGCCGCACCGCCGCGCAGCAACCCGTTCGGACCAAGCATCAAGCCGCCCGCAGCGAGAATGTGCTGGCGTGTCCACCGATGAAAGACCAACCACCGCACCGTTGTCGCCCGCATCTGCGGCGTAGCGGCGGCTCGCAGCGCCAGCTCGAGCGCCACCGATCTGCCTGCGCTCAGATCCACGATCACTACCTTGTTGGCGGCGGCGAGCCCGAGCAACAATTCGACGCACCGGGTGACGATCCCGGGGTAGTCCGCCAACTTGGTCAGCTCACCGCCACCCTCGTCGCCGGGCAGCAACGTCAGCTTCGCCAACCTGGTCCGGTGTTTGCGGAGGTCCTGACGATCGGTCTGCTTGTGCACATCGACGCTGTGCACAACGCTGTTACGCCCGGTCAAAAAGGAATGGGTCCCGGTACCCGGCGCTGTTCCCCGCTCGATGGTGCCGATCTCGAACACCGCGCCCGCAGTCGGCGATCCGAAGTCGAAATCGACATACACGGTGCTCCGTCCACTGGCACACAGGCGATGGGCGATATTGCAACTGGTGACGGACCGCCCTGTTCCGCCTTTGTCTGAAGTCGCGAACACGATCATCGGTCAGCTGCTCCTGGTCGCGTCTTGGGTCGCGAACGCCAACCGGTTCAGCGCTACCAGCGCCGCCGAGGCGAGTGTGAACGCGGTACCGGGCTGCACGTTCACCAGTTTCCTGGCGCGTTCGAGCTTGTCCTCGACGTCATCGAGTTCGATCCGGTTGGGTGATTTGTCCTCGATGCTGACGTTGAGCATTCCCTGGTTGAGCAGATGTTCGGCCTCGTTGAGCAACTCGACAGCGCGAGTCACCATCGCGGGTGAACGCAGTGGCGCTTCCCGATAGGTCCTGTCGGCCGCGACCAGACATTCCACGATGCGCTCAGTCATGTACCAGGAGGGTGCGGTCACCGGTTTCGTTGTGTCCGTACCGAATACGGCACCGGGATCGTCCCACAGCCCTGTCGCCGGACCTTCCTGGATCATCCTCCGGTCGAGGTGGTCCATGATCGCCTTGGCCAATTCCATCAGCTGATCACGTGCGGTGATGTTGCCGGACAACCGAGCCGCCTGGAGACTTCTTTTCAGCAACACCGCGGCGAAATCCGAGACCGCCCACGCCAATCTCGGACCGTTGTCGACCTTTTCACTGCCGCGCAGCACCATCCGAACGCCGGGATCGTGCAGTTCGACAGCGGGATCGCCACTGGTCGCGCGCCGAAGGATCCGTCCACGTCTGGCCAGCTCGTCGAAGATGTCTACAGCCCGGGTGAGATCGTCATCGGATGCTGTGCGGGCGACGAGTTCCTGGATCAGCACCGCCGAGACGATGAGACTGAAGTAGTCCGATTCCTCACCGTCGGAGGTCCGCCACGGAATGTCTTCCAATGGCCAACGGCCGGAACCGAATCGAGCGACCGTTGCCCAATAGCGCTGGGTCAGATCCCAGCGGATCCGCAACGCCTCGGCCAGTCGATACTGGTCGTCGTTGAAGAGGTCGAGTTCACGGGTGCGCTGTGAGAGGACGTCGTTGATGCCGTCCAACGCGATCACGGTGAAATACAGGTACGGGCGGGCCTCGGCGACACCATCACCTGTGCCGTTCGCCGCGTCGATGAATTCGACGTCGTCGGCGCCGGCCACGATTCCCCAGCTCCAGCCGCATTCGAACAACATTCCCTCGTCGTCCAGCGCGGCGCCCGGGGCTTTGCCGAGCTTGACATCGGTGCGCAGCCTGGTCCGAACCCGCTCCAGGCTCGTCGCGAACTCCTCGACTACGGCCCGATCCGGCAGGTCCTGCTGGTTGAGCATTCTGAGCATGGCCTTGCCCTCGTCTGAGGTCGGTGCCACGGCATTGACGACGAAGCTGCGCACCAGTCCGGTCATCGCCGCCGTCAAGCGAGCGCTCAATTTCTCGGTAGTCGCCGTGACGCGGTCGATCTCGCCACGCCGCTCCGCGCGGATCCAATTCTCGAAGACCCGAAGAAAGCCCAGGCCCGCGATGCACAGCGTCACCGACATGGAGTATCCGTCCACCACTTCGATCTTCTGCTGATCGTCGGTGGGCGGTCGATCGGGTTCGGTGGACTGCAGATAACTCCCTGCGTCGAAGAGCGGTTCACCGGTCGTCACGTCGGTGTTGCGAATCAGGTAGTCCTCCATCACCTCGAGGACTTTCAGCCCGATCACCTTCGGTCCACCCAGCGGCGAGAGCACCCCCTTGACATCGTCGGACATGTCGTCGGGGCGATCGAGCGTGAATCCGACGATCTCAGTGGCCGGATACAGCAGGCAGAGCAACTGTTCGGAGTCGCTGATCGAATTGGCGCCACGAATACCGCCCCACTGCCAGGCACCGTCGTCGTAGCACGACCCGACAAGCGCACGCCAGATCTCCAGAATCTGTTTCCTGGGCTGAATCCTCATCTGCCGCCGACCTCATTCAGTCATCGAAGCCCCCTGGCCCATGGGAGATCCCCACAGGTAGCGGCTTGAATTTACCTCGACCGGAAGCGAGAAGCTACCGAATCCGATTGTCCGGCACTACATCTCAACCGGATGGTCGGTGGGATAAATCCGACATCACAATGCGAGTCGCACCATATCCGCTGTTCTCGCCAACCCAGGGAACGCTTCGGGGGTCGAACGCGGGTGCAGGGCGTGGACGGCCAGGCGGAACATCAACGCCCGTAACAGCATCTGGGGCCATTCGGGCAAGGTGGCCCAGCGGTCGAGTAGACCGTCATCGCCCCCACCCCACGCCAGCGCGTCGACCACGACGACCCCCGCGGCCCAGGTGGCGGGGCGCCAGTAGGGGGTGATGTCGGTGAGGCCGGGGGTGTGGGCGCCGGTGAACAGAACCGTGCCGAAGAGGTCGCCGTGGACGAGTTGGTCGGGGCTGCGGACGGGTTTGCGCAGCGTGGCGAGCTGGCCGATCAGTTCGAGGGAACGCTGGCCGTCGGGGGTGGCGGCGATGGGGACGCCGCCCGCGCGCAGGGTGCGCAGCGGTACCGATTCCCAGGCGGCGCGGTCGGCGGCGACGAACACGTCCACGTCGACCCACGGGGCGACGGGCGGCTGAACCAGGAAGCGGGGGCGTTCCAATTCCGCTGTCGCCTTGTGCAACCGCAGGGAGACCGAGACGACCTCGTCGTGGCGGGGCTCGGGGGCGCCGTCCACGAAGGTGTCGGCACGCCAACCGGAGACTACATAGCGTCCGTCGGTGGCGCGGACGGGGCGGGCCACCCGCAGCCCGTCGACCGCCAGGTGTTCGCGTACTTTCGCCGACCACGCGGCCCTGGCGTGATCGGCGACGGGGCTGAGCACCACGTCGCCCATGCGCCAGCCACCGTCCCAGTCTCCGAGGGAAACCGGCGTCACTTTGCGAAGCCCGAATGTGGCTCGCACATGCTCGGGAGGTTCGACTGAGGTCACGGCCGTACCGTAACCCCGCGATCACCGCAGGCGACCCAAGGCACGCTGTGATAGTCCACTTTGCGACCTCACCGCAATATGCGATGAGGTCGCAAACCGGCAGCTATCGGGTCAGTAGACCGGAAGCGACGGATCCACCTGCTTGGCCCAGGCCACCACGCCGCCCTGCAGATGCGTCGCGTCGGCGAAACCGGCGCGCTTCAACGCGGCCAGCGCCTCCGCCGACCGGATGCCGGTCTTGCAGTGCAGCACGATCGGCTTGTTCTGCGGCAGTTCGGACAGGGCCTCGCCGGACAGGATGCGGTCCTTGGGGATCAGGGTCGCGCCCGCGATGTGGACGATGTCCCACTCCACCGGCTCGCGCACGTCGATCAGCTCGACCTTGTCGGCGTCGAGGAGATCCTTGAGCTCGGCGGCGGTGATGGTCGACCCGGCTGCGGCCGCGGTGCCTTCCTCCGACACCACACCGCAGAACGCGTCGTAGTCGATCAGTTCGGTGATCGGCTCACGCTGCGGATCGCGGCGCAGCTTGATGGTGCGGTAGTTCATGTCCAGTGCGTCGTAGACCATCAGGCGGCCGAGCAGCGTCTCACCGATGCCGGTGATCAGCTTGATCGCCTCGGTCACCATCACCGATCCGATCGACGCGCACAGCACGCCCAGCACGCCACCCTCGGCGCAGGAGGGGACCATTCCCGGCGGCGGGGCCTCCGGGTACAGGTCGCGGTAGTTGATGCCGCGCCCGTCGGGGGCGTCTTCCCAGAACACCGAGACCTGGCCCTCGAATCGGTAGATCGAGCCCCACACGTAGGGCTTGCCCGCGAGGACGGCGGCGTCGTTGACGAGGTAGCGGGTGGCGAAGTTGTCGGTGCCGTCGACGATCAGGTCGTACTCGGCGAACAGCTCCACGGCGTTCTCGGGCTCCAGGCGGATCTTGTGCAGCCGCACGTCGATCCCGGAGTTGATCTCCAGGATGGAATCGCGGGCGCTGTCGGCCTTGGGACGGCCGATATCGGATTCGCCGTGGATGATCTGGCGCTGCAGGTTGGAGGCGTCGACCTCGTCGAACTCGACGATGCCGAGCGTGCCGACACCGGCCGCGGCCAGATAGAGCAGGGCAGGCGAGCCGAGGCCGCCCGCGCCGATCACGAGGACCTTGGCGTTCTTCAACCGCTTCTGACCGTCGACACCGAGATCGGGGATGATCAGGTGCCTGCTGTAGCGAGCGATTTCGTCCTTGGTCAGTTCCGCGGCCGGTTCAACCAGCGGCGGCAACGTCCCTGTGAGAGACACGTGAGAACTCCTGTATCTGAAGGCGGCTGGGCCTGGTGGCCGTTCTGCTGTCTACAACAAGACCCGCCGCGCTGTTCTTCCCGTCCATGGTCCCGCATGGGCGAGGCCACTAGCCGCGCGGGTAGGGCCAGGGGTTGAAGCGGCAGGTCTTGCCGTCGGCGGGGACCACGCCGTGGGGGTCGAGCAGGGCGATGTCGTTGTTCTTGGTGCCGAAGGTCTGCTGCATCATGATCGGCGCGAGGCCGCCGTCGGTCTCGCACGGCTGATGGCCGTGATAGCCGATGGCGTGGCCGACCTCGTGGTTGATCTGGTACTGCCGGTAGGAACCGATGTCGCCGTCGAAGGCCAGCGCGCCGCGGACCCAGCGGACCTCCGAGAGCACGACCCGGTCGAGGTCGGCGTTGTAGCACGACGAGTCGATCGGGATCTCGAAGCCGCACGCGGCACGGGTGCTTTCGCGAGAGGTGAGCGAGAGCCGGAAGTCGGCCGGGCCCGCGTCGATGCGCTGGAAGCCGAACTTGGGGTCGTTGGTCCAGCTCTTCGGGTTGGCCAGGGTGGTCTCCACCATCTTCGCCACGGCGGCGTCGCCACCGAACGGTGCGGTGTCGATGCCGTCCTCGACTTCGACGGTGTAGCGGAACACGCGCTCGGTGCCGGCGCCGACCTGGGCGCTGGTGCCCGGCACCACATGCCAGGTGCCCGCCGCGCGCTCGACGTAGTCGCCGCCCTCCGGCAGCGCGCCCAGCGGCAGATCGGCGGGGAACTTGCCGTCGCCGGGGGGTGCGCCGATGATGCCGGACTGCGCCACCTTGGGACTCAGCGCGCCGAAGCCGGGATCGCTCGGCGGCGGGATCGGTCCGGTGCGCACCGCGTCGACGACGACCAGCACGGTGATGGCGAGCAGCACCGGCAGTGCGTAGGCACGCCACCCGTAGGCGGACACGAATCGACCGAGCGCGCTCTGCTTCTTCGCCTCCCGCTGCGGGCTGCGCGGGCGGCCGTTGTCGTGGTCGGTGGGATCCCAGCGGGCACGCAGCGGCTGGCGGGATCGGTCAGCGGGCTGATAGAGCCCGAGCGGGTCGTAGACCTGCAACTCCCGCCCCTCCGGCGCCGACGTGACAGCACCGGACTCGGAGGGTTGCGTGGAGCGAGCGACATCGCGCCCGCCGTCGGCATGGTCATCCGTCCGGTCGGTCACCCCATCAGATTCTCACAGTGCGCAAATCCGCCGTACGGGCGGCCGGAGGAGATCGCGCGGTTACGGCCCGGCGAACTCCGTGGACTGGTACTACATTTCCAGGGCGAGACGCAGGGCGAACACCGTGCGAGTATCGTTCGTGGGATACCCGACCGCACACCCGGCGGCCCGGGGAATCGACTATAGAGAGCCGAGATGACTGACCTCGTGGACCGCATGCCCTCGCGCCGATCGGTGCCGGAGACGGTCCCGGCCAAACGCGGCACCCGCCTGCCTCGCGACGAGCGCCGCCAGCAGCTGCTGCTCGCCGCCAGCGAGGTCTTCGTCCAGCGCGGCTACCACGCGGCGGGCATGGACGAGATCTCCCAGGTAGCCGGCGTCAGCAAGCCGGTGCTGTACCAGCACTTCGCCAGCAAGCTGGAGCTGTACCTGGCGGTGCTGCAGAACTACGTCGACATCCTGGTGTCGAGCGTGCGCCAGGCGCTGCGCTCCACCACCGACAACAAGCAGCGTGTGCGGGCTGCGGTCGCCGCGTACTTCGATTTCGTCGACAACGAGATGCAGGGCTTCCGCCTCGTCTTCGAATCCGACCTCACCAGCGAACCGCAGGTGCAGCGCCGGGTCGAGCAGGCCACCGAGGCCTGTGTCGACGCGGTGTTCGATCTGGTCGCCCACGACTCGGGTCTCGACCCGTACCGCGCGCGCATCCTTGCCGTCGGCCTCGTCGGCGCCAGCCAGTTCTCGGCGCGCTACTGGCTCGAAGCCGACCGCCCGGTCCCCAAGGACGAAGCCGTCGACACCACGGTGTCGCTGGCCTGGGGTGGCCTCAAGCACGTGCCGCTGACCGCCGCCCAGCGTGCCTACTCCCAGGACCTCTGAGTCCGCAACGACGAAAAATGCCCCGCCATCGGAAATGGCGGGGCATTTTTGTGTTCGCAGCTCAGATCGTGGCGAAGCCGACTCGGCCGACGGCCGGGGAACCGATTTCCACGTAGGCGACCTTCGCGGCCTGGATCAGGAACTTGCGGCCCTTCTCGTCGGTGAGTGACACGACACCGGCGGAGCCGCTCAGCGCATCGGACACCAGCGCCTCGATCTCATCAGGGCTCTGCGCACTGTTGATCACGAGCTCGCGCGGGCTATCCGAAATACCGATCTTGACCTCCACGGCCAACCTCCGAACGTAAGAGTCCTGTGTTGTCAGGTCCCAGGCTAGTGCAGCCCGAACACCACCGCTCCCACACCTGGTGCGCTGTCAGCGAACGGGATCAGGCGGGCTCGATCAGTTCGATCTCGAGTTCGATCTTCACGGCGTCCGACAGCATGCCCGGCATAGCGACGCCGACGCCGAAGTCGGTGCGCTTGATGGCGCCGGTGGCGGAGAAACCCGCGTGCCGGGTGCCGTCGGGGAAGTCGGCGATGCCGCCCCATTCGACGTCGAGGGTCAGCGGCTGGGTGATCGCGCCCAGGGTGGCCTCGCCGGTGACGGTGAAGGTTTCGGCGACCCGGACCGGCTGGGTGGCACGGAAGCTCAGGGTCGGGCGGTTGGCGACGTCGAGGAAGTCGGCCTGGCGGATGTGAGCGTCGCGGTCGGCGTTGCTGGTGTCGAAGGAATCGAGTTCGATGGTGGCGCCGAGGGTGGCCGCGCCCGTTTCGTCCACGACGAACTCGGTCTGGAAGCGGGTGAAGCCGCCGCGCACCTTGGCGATCCCGAGGTGGCGAATGGTGAACGCGACCGAGGAGTGGGCGGTGTCGAGGGCCCAGGACCCGGTCTTCAGCTGCTGGGTCTGTGTCGAGGAAGTCATGCCTCCACCCTGACCGGACTGCGGTCCGTTAACCAGACCGCGGTTATCCTGGTCCTGGCAGGGCGTGGCTGACAACGCCATGACCGGGCACCATCGAGACATGGTAGGCGCAGATATGGCAGATCATCCGGGTGCTCGTTCGGCATTCGCGGAACTTCTCGTCGCTCGTCGAGCCGAGCTGAATCCGGCCGACGTGGGCCTGCCCGGCGGCGGCAGGCGTCGCACCCCTGGTCTTCGCCGTGAAGAGGTCGCGGTACTGGCCGGTGTCAGTGCCGACTATCTGGCCCGGCTCGAACAGGGCCGCGACACCAATCCGTCGATGGCGGTCGTCGACGCACTCGCCACCGCCCTGCGGTTCAACGACACCGAGCGTGGCCATTTCGCCTGGCTGGCCCTGACCACCAGCAGCGACGCCCGGTGCCCGAGTACCGCTTTCGATCCCGCCCTCGATCAGGTGCCGCCCGCCCTGCGCGGCGTGCTCGACTCGCTCGACCCCACCCCGGCGTTCGCTCTCGGCCCCCGTGCCACCGTGCTCGCCTGGAACAACGCGTGGTCGGACCTGGCCGCCCCGCTGGGCCTGCTCGACAATCCCGACCTGGTCAACCTGGCCCTGTGGACATTCCGCCATCCGCTCGCCCGCACCACGGTCACCGACTGGGCCCAGTTCGCCGACCAACTCGCCGACCAGCTCGCCAGAACGCGCCTGCGTCGCCCCGATGACGAACGCGTCGCCGAACTCATCGCCGACCTGTGCGAGGAACCCGAGTTCGCCCGCCGCTGGCAACCCCACCGTCTCGCGGAGGATCTGCCCACCCTGCTCGGCTTCGAACATCCCACCCGAGGCACCATCACCTACACGGTGCAGACGCTGGCGGCCGACAACGATCAACAGGTCGTGATCTGGCTACCCCGCGAAACCGTCTCCCGCACACCGGAATTGCGCCTCGTCCAGCACCACGCGATCGGCGGCTGATCACCCCCGATCAGCCGGGTACCCGCGGGCCGAACAGCTACAGGCCGAGTTCCGCCATGCGGGCCGCGTGCCGCTGCTGCATGCGGTCGAACAGGGTCGCGATGCCGTTGAGATCGCCGGTGGCGGCGAGGACCAGTTCGGCCAGCTCGTCGCGCTGGGCCATCACGAACTGCGCCTGCGTGATCGCCTCGCCGAGCAGCCTGCGCCCCCACAGCGTGAGGCGGTCGCGCTCGGAGCGGCTGGCCGCCACCGCGCTGCGGACCTCGTCGACCACGAACTGTGAGTGACCGGTCTCGGCGAGGACATCGCGCACCACATCGGAGACCTCGGTGGGCAGTGCGCCCGCGATCTCGGTGTAGAAGTCGGCGGCCAGGCCGTCGGCGACGTAGAACTTCACCATCGACTCGAGCCAGGTCGACGGGTCTGTGGAGGCGTGGTACGAGTCCAGCGCGCCCTGGTACTGCGCCATCGCGGCCTCGGCGTCGGCGCCGCGCTCGGTGAGCGCCGCTTCCAGGGTCTCGAAGTGCGCGAGCTCGGCGGCGGCCATCTTGGCGACGCCGATCCGGCCGCGCAGCGACGGCGCCTGCTTCGCCTCTTCGGCGAGCCGGTAGAACGCGGACAGCTCGCCGTAGGCGAGGACCGCGAACAGCTCCGTCACCCCCGCGTGGTCCGCGGCGAGCGGCTCGGTCGAGAAGAATTCCGGCGCGGCAGAGGTCTGGGCTCCCATGGCTGTCAACAATAGTCCCGATCGGTGCTCAGTCGCGTTCGGCCAGGAATTTGTCGAGGTGTGTCCAGGTCGTCTCGCGGGCCTCCGGTCCCGTGAGAATGCCGAGGTGACTGCCCGGAACGACCTCGTAGGTGACCGATGACGAGCCCGACAGCGTGCGCAAACCGGCCTCGACAGCGGCCTTGGGGGTGATCACGTCGGACTTTCCGCCGATCAGCAGCACGGGCACGCGCACGTCGGCGAGTTCGATGGTCCGGTCGCGCAGTTCGAGCCTGCCGTTGCCGATGTCGTTGGCCAGCATCATCCGGCCCCACAGCTGGTTGTAGAAGCGGCCGGGGTAGCCGGGCATGGCAGCCTGGAAACGGTCGATGGATTCCATCTTGGCCAGGGTTCCGGTGTTCGCGATATTGCTGGCGATGAACCTAGGACGCGCCAGTTCACGGTCGTAGGCGGCGAGCCGGTAGGCCAGTTTGGTCAGCGGTGCCGGAATGCCGCCCGCGGCACGGACAACCGTGGTGGAGCCCCAGCCGCCGGTGAGGCCGGCGACCGCGCGCAGCTGCGGAATTCCGAGCATCTTGTCGTAGTCGAGCGGCGGGCCGACACCGGTGACCGAGCGGATCGGCAGTTCCGGGTTCGCGGCTGCGGTGAGCAGCGAGAACATGCCGCCGACGGACCAGCCGATCAGGTCGACCGGGGCGCCGCCGCGATCGGCGCTCACGCGCAGGATCGCCTCGGGCAGGATGTCGAGGACCCAGTCCTCGAAGCCCATCCGGCGATCGGCGAAAGAGATGTCGCCGTAGTCGATCAGGTAGGGCGCACGGCCGGTCTCCACCAGGTACCGGGCCAGGCTCTGGTCGCGACGCAGGTCGAAGCAGGTGGCGGGCGCGGCCAGCGGCGGCACCAGCAACACCGCGGAATCGCTTGCCGCAGACTGGAATTCGGTATCGTAGCGACGCAGCAGACGATGCGGCTCGTCCCACAGCACGGTCGAGGGCGCCGGGTCGACGGGCTCGATGCCTGCGCCGAAGCTCAGCGCCCACGCGTTGCGCGCGGCAGTGGTGACGGTGTCGGTGATACTCACGACTAGAAATGTCTCACACACAGTACCGCCGGTACCAGTGAGCTCGATTACACCGGTGGACACGCGCGAAATCCGGCACCGATGAATTGCGCTGCGACACACCACCGGTGCTGAGGTAATCCCGTGGCGAGCCCGTTTTCGCGCGGCATTCAACCACGTCGAAATTCGGATTCCGCAGAATATCACGCTACAATCTCCGTGGACAACGCTAGTTTCGACGCCCGGACATACTCCGCGGCGTGGCACTCCACCGGCGCACAGCGCGGGCGGACAGCTGCGTTGCCCAGACAGCAATGTCGAAGAAAATGTGCGCGCAACGAATCCGCATCACCGCAGCGCCGCGCCGATGACACCGTCTCGACGACCACGCATAACGCCTGGTCGGCGATGGTTATCCGGCGCCGGCCCGGTGAATATCACAGGCGGGTATGTGGTCGTCGCGGGCCGACCGGCCCGCCCCACCTCGTGCGTGCGAGATGCAATGACGAGGAAGGCACGAACACTGAGCAAGATCACTGTCGAACAGGAACCCGGTTTGGCCGACACACTCCTGACGGCCGAACTGGACAACACCCACATCCCGCCGAGTTTCGCCGAATTGGGCGTGCGCGAAGAAATCGTGCGCGCACTCGGTGAGATCGGGATCGAACGCACCTTCGCGATTCAGGAACTGACCCTGCCGCTGGCACTGGCAGGCGAGGATCTCATCGGCCAGGCCCGCACCGGCATGGGCAAGACCTTCGGTTTCGGCGTGCCGCTGCTGCACCGCATCGCCACCGCCGACACCGGCACCACCCCGCTCGACGGCACCCCGCGCGCGCTGGTGATCGTGCCGACGCGCGAGCTGTGCATCCAGGTCACCAAGGACCTGGAGAACGCGAGCAAGTACCTGACCAACCACCAGGGTTCGCTGAAGGTCGCCGCCATCTACGGTGGCCGCCCGTACGACACCCAGATCGCCGCACTGCGCGACGGCGTCGACGTGGTCGTCGGCACCCCCGGTCGCCTGCTGGATCTGGCGAACCAGAACCACCTGATCCTGGGCAAGATCGGCGTGCTCGTCCTCGACGAGGCCGACGAGATGCTCGACCTGGGCTTCCTGCCCGATATCGAGCGCATCCTGTCGATGGTGCCGGACAAGCGTCAGACGATGCTGTTCTCGGCCACCATGCCCGGCCCGATCATCACCCTCGCCCGCACCTTCCTGACCAGGCCGACCCACATCCGCGCCGAGCTCGCCAACGACTCCGCCGTGCACGATCGCACCGCGCAGTTCGTCTACCGGGCCCACGCGATGGACAAGGCCGAACTGGTCGCGCGCGTGCTGCAGGCGGAGTCCCGCGGCGCGACGATGATCTTCACCCGCACCAAGCGCACCGCGCAGAAGGTGGCCGACGATCTCGCCGAGCGTGGTTTCAATGTCGGCGCCGTGCACGGCGACCTCGGTCAGATCGCCCGCGAGAAGGCGCTGACCAAGTTCCGCAAGGGCGCCATCGACGTGCTCGTCGCCACCGATGTCGCCGCGCGCGGTATCGACATCGACGACGTCACCCACGTCATCAACTACCAGTGCCCCGAGGACGAGAAGACCTACGTGCACCGGATCGGCCGCACCGGCCGCGCCGGCCGCACCGGTGTCGCGATCACCCTCATCGACTGGGACGAACTGCACCGCTGGGAGTCGATCAACAAGGCGCTCGGCCTGAACATGGCCGACCCCGCCGAGACCTACTCGCGCTCCCCCCACCTCTACAGCGACCTCGGCATCCCCGAGGGCATCACCGGTGTGATCCGCAAGCCCGCGGCCCCCACCCGTGACGACGACGCCGTAGTCGAGGAGCGCACCGAGCGCCCCAAGTCCTCCCGCAGCCGCCGCCGCACCCGCGGTGGCAAAGCCGACACCGAGGGCACCGAGTCGACCACGACCACCGAGCCGGCCGACAACGCCGACGAAGCGGCCGACGGCGACAAGCCCGCCCGCCGCTGGCGCCGCCGCCGCAAGCCCGCCGAGGCAGGCGAAGCAGCGACCACCGAGTCGAGCGAGCCCGCCACCGACGCCCCCGAATCGGCCCCGGCCGACAACGACGGCGACGACACGGCCAAGCCGGCCCGCCGCAGGCGCCGCCGCAAGCCCGCGGAACCCACCGCGTCCGACACAGCCGCCACCGTAGACGCCTGACCCGACCCCGGGGAGGGCGCTTCACCCCGCCCTCCCACGGCCACAGCCATGGCACCCCGAATCCGCCATGACAGCACTCCCGGCCCCGCCCCCGCGACCCCTAGGGAGCGGCGGCCACGCAGTGGCCGGTCCGCGGCCGGGCCGCCGGTCAGGCGCCGGGGCGTAGGCGACGAAGGAGCAAGCCCCGGTGC
>NZ_JBSGSS010000006.1:0-425724 GCF_053606985.1 Nocardia sp. NPDC055165 | reverse complement strand
TCCGAAGGGCGATACTGCGCCTTCGGCGTTCCGTCTCGCCCTTCGGATGCGAGGCGGCCGAAAACCCGTGGTGGCTGACACCCGGCGTGGCGTTGGTCGCGCCGGGGTGGTCAGTTCAGTCGCGGGAGTTGGTGACTTCTATGTCGAAGTTGGTGGCTTCTAGGTGAGGCCGACGTAGTTCGGCTTGCGCTTGCCGACGAAGGCGTCGACGCCTTCGCGGCCGGTGTCGCTGTTCGCGGCGGCCGAGATGCTGTCGCGTTCGGCGTCCAGCTGCTGGTCCAGAATCGCTGTGGGCGACTGGGCCAGCAGTTTTTTCATGGCCGAGTAGGTGGCGCGGGGGCCGTTGACGAAGGTCTGTGCCAGGCGGAGGGCTTCGGCGCGGATGTCGTCGTCGGCGACCGTGCGGCTCAGGATGCCCAGGCGGACGGCTTCGTCGGCGTCGAGGACGGCGTCGGTGAGCAGGATCTCGCTGGCGCGGCCCAGGCCGACGATGCGGGGGAGCAGCCAGGACATGCCGCCGTCGGGGGACAGGCCGATGCCGGGGTAGGCGGGGCGCAGTTTCGTCGAGGGCCCACCGATCGCGATGTCGGCGGCGCAGACCAGGCTCATGCCCGCACCCGCCGCCCAGCCCTGCACCGCGGCGATCACGGGAACGGGGGCGGCCGCGAGCGCGCGGACGAACTCGTGGAGTTCGTCGGCCAGCTGGTGCAGGTAGGCGCCGCGGTCATCGGCCCCGGCGAAATTGCGGACATTGCCGCCCGCGCAGAAGTTCGCACCCGCGCCGGTGAGCAGGATCGCGCCGACCGACGGGTCGAGGGCGCGCAGGGCCGCGGTGCCCGCGTTGATCAGGTCGAAATCCATCGAGGTGCCCGCGGCGGAGGTGGCGATGGTCAGCTGGAGCACGCCGTCGATGATCTCGGCGGCGGCGACCGGTTCGGTGGTACTCATGGCGTCACATTAACCCGGCTCGCGTCGCCACAATTGTTCGGGCAGCAGGGTGAACGGGTCGGTGCGGCGGTTGCCGGTGTCGGTGAAGCCGTGCCTGCGGTAGAAGGCGTGGGCGCGCGGATAGTCGGCGAAGACCCAGAGGGTGCACGGCGATCCGGGGGCCGCCGCCTCGATCAGGGCGTCGGCGATGCCGGTGCCGTGCCAGGCACTGCGGACGTAGAGCGCTTCGAGTTCGGCCTCGGTGGACGGGCACCGGTCCGCCGGTCGACCCGGTACGGGCAGATCCCGCCCGGCGGCGAAACCGATCAGGCGGTCGCCGACCAGCGCGACCGGCAAACGGTGGGTGCCCGCGGCACGACGACGTTCCCAATTGATCGCGGAGCGTTCGAGGTCGAAGCCGTCGAGGATGTGGGCGGGGACGAGCGTGTCGTAGGCCTCACGCCAGCTGGCGATGTGGCACGCGGCGAGTTCGGTGACCCGGTTCGCCGTGAGCGGCGCGATCCGCCAGTCAGACACGGCGCGCTCGTTCGAGGGCGCGGGGCCGTTGTACGACAACGCCCCGGATCACCCACGAGGGGTGCCGGGGCATTGTCGGCAGAATGTACGGGCTGAAAATCAGCCGCGGACGACCTTGCCCGCCTTCAGGCAGGAGGTGCACACGTTCATCCGGCGGGTGTTGCCAGGGGCAACCTGCGCACGCACGGTCTGGATGTTCGGGTTCCAGCGACGGTTGGTGCGCCGGTGCGAGTGCGAGACCGACTTCCCGAAACCGGGGCCCTTGGCGCAGACGTCGCAAACGGCAGCCATGTCGCGAGCTCCTTCATGTCATAAGCGGACAGCGGCGCACGTATGCCCGCTGAACCGGAAACTGATGTCGTCAAATGCCTTGCCGACTGTCGTCGGCCAGCGCAGACCCACGTGGGCCGCACAAAGCAACCCTGCAAGACTAGCGGGCCGGGCCTCGAAGTTCCAAACCGGGTATCCCGGTCGACCTGCCGAGCACAGCCCGGCTGAGGGCCCGTCCGAGGTCAGCGTACCCCGGTCGGTAGCTGCCGCTAACCTGGCGTGCGTGCTCGGCGCGCGGGTACGCAGAACGGGGAGCGAGGTGGCGGTGGCGCACGTGCGGGAGTCTCTCGACGGCCCCGATCTGCTGGTCTGGGCCCGCGGTTGCCGCACCGACCTGGAGCTACGCCGCGCGGAGATCGACGCGCTCAACGTGTTCCCCATCGCCGACGCCGACACCGGGACCAACCTCCTGGCCACCATGCGCGCCGCGGTCGCGACGGCGGAGCGGGCCGTGCTCGACGCACAGGACGCCACGTCCCACCTCGTCGCCCAGGCCTTGGCCCGCGGCGCGACCACGGGTGCGCGCGGAAACTCGGGCATCATCCTGTCGCAGGTCCTGCGCGGGATCGCGGAGGCCGTTGTCGCAGGCCCGTTGACCGGTGCGCGGCTGCAGGAGGCATTGCGGCGGTCGGCCGTGCTCGTGCGCACGGGACTGAGTGCCCCGGTCGAGGGCACGATCCTGACGGTCCTCGACCGCGCCGCCGCCGCGGCCGCCGAGGTCGCCGAACCCTCCCTGGAAGAGGTGGCCCGTGCCGCCGCCGAAGGTGCCGCGCGGGCACTGAGCCGGACTCCGACCCAGCTGGGCGTGCTGCGCGCGGCGGGAGTCGTCGACGCGGGGGCGCGCGGGCTGCTGGTGTTGCTCGACTGCCTCGTGGCCGAAGTCTGCGGTGAGGCTCCCGCGCGAGTCAGATACACGCGGGGCGAGCGCGCGGACCAGGGGCCGCACCGGCGGCCGGACGACGGCGACGAGCAGGGAGCGACTCTGCCCGGCGGGTCCGGTGACATCGATCACGAACCGGCGCGCGACGGCGAGGGGGAGGCCGTTTCCGACGGCCGGGAGCAGCGGATACGCGACGACCATGATCACCGTGATCGGGACGCTGATCCACACTTCGAGGTCATGTACGTGATCTCCGGCACCGACGAGACCGCCGCGGGTGGGCTGCGCGATCGACTCGCCGTTCTCGGTGATTCGGTGGTGGTGGTCGGCGACGGCGACAGCACCTGGTCGGCCCACGTGCACTGCCGCGACGCGGGGGCGGCGATCGAGGCCGGGCTCGCGGTGGGCACGGTGACGAGCATTCGAATCGAGAGTTTCGCGGTGACCGCGCCGCACAGCGGCCACCACGAGCCCGGCCATCACGATCACGGCCACCACACGCGAGGCGCCGACCGGCTCGGTGCGCGGCACGCGCGGGGCGGGACGGGTGCGCGAGACAACTCCGCGGTGTGCGCGCAGGTTGCGAGCGGTGCCGGTGATCGACTGTCGCGTCCCGCGGCGGGAGACGTCTTTCCCGTCACCGGCGGTGCTCGCGATGGTCGCGTCTTCGGCGATCCCGCCGCGCGCGGTGTCCTCGCGGACCGTGGCGTCCTGGCGGTGGTGGCAGGCGCTGCCGCCACGCGCCTGTTCGAAGATGCCGGGGCGGTGGTGTTGCGCGGGGATCGGCAGGTCGATACGAGCACTCTGCTGACCGCGATTCGGCGGATGCCACATCGTGAGGTGCTCGTGTTGCCCAACGGCGCCCTGCCCGCGCAGGAACTCGTCGCGGTCGGTGTGGCCGCGCGTGACGGGTCGCGTGATGTGTTGTTGCTGCCGAGCGCGTCGATGGTGCAGGGCCTCGCGGCGCTGGCGGTGCACGATCGCGGGCGGATCGCGGTGGATGACGCGTTCGCGATGTCGGAGGCGGCGGCGACCATGCGCTGGGGTGCCCTGCGGGCTGCTCGGGTGCGGGCCCTGACGATGGTCGGAATGTGTTCTCCCGGTGACGGACTCGGGCTCGTCGGCCAGGATGTGGTGGTGATCGACCCCGATGTGGTCGGCGCGGGACGCATTCTGCTCGACCGGATGCTCGGTCTCGGTGGGGAATTGGTGACGCTGCTGATGGGCGCCGATACGGGGCCCGAGTTGGCGCAGGTGCTCGCTGAGCATGTGACGGCCGGTTTCCCCGGCGTCGAGGTGGTGGTGTATTCCGGTGGACAGCAAGCGGATCTGGTGCAGATAGGGGTCGAGTAGATGGCGACGTTGAGTGACCGGCTCGACCATGTGCTGGGCGTCAAGGCGGCCGACCGGCTGACCGAGGCGTTCGACATGTCCACGGTCGAGGATCTGCTGCGCCACTATCCGGTGCGCTACGCCACGCAGGGGCAGCCCCTCACCGAGGAGGAGCCGGAGGAGGGTGCGCACATCACCGTCATCGGTCGCATCACGAAAACCGAACTGCGCCCGATGAAGAACCGGCGCGGCTCCCTGTTGAAGGTGCAGCTCGACACCGGCGCCCAGCGTCCACTGGAAGCCACCTTCTTCAACGGCGACAAGGTGCGATATCTGGTGAAAGAAGGTGTGCGAGCGATGATGTCGGGCACCGTGCACTGGTGGCGTCCCGACCGCTGGAACCTCTCGCACCCCGACTACCTGATCCTGCCCGACAAGGCCGAAGCCGGCGTGGAGGAACTCACCTCCGTGCGCGGTAGCGGCGCGCTGCGCGGGCTGGCGCAGAGCGCGAAAGGCGCGGGCGGAGTGGATGCCTCGTTCTTCGAGCGCGAATTCGTGCCCGTGTATCCGGCGACCGCGAAGGTCCAGAGCTGGGACCTGCTGGCCTGCATTCGCCAGGTACTCGACCAGCTCGACCCCATCGACGACCCGCTGCCCGCCGACCTGCGCGAGGAGCGCCAACTGCTTGCGCTCTCGGAAGCGCTGCGCCTGATCCACCTCCCTGAGCACAAGCTGGATATCGAGAAGGCCAGGGACAGGCTTCGTTTCGATGAGGCGCTCGCCTTGCAGCTCGTGCTGGCCGAACGCCGCCACGAGGTGGAGGGCCGCACCGCCCCCGCCTGCCCGCCCTCGGCCGACGGCATCGCCGCCACCTTCGACGAGCGCTTGCCGTTCGAGCTCACCGAAGGCCAGCAGCAGGTGCTCGCGGAGATCTCCGAAGACCTCTCCCGTACCCGCCCGATGCACCGCCTGCTGCAGGGTGAGGTGGGTTCGGGCAAAACGATCGTGGCACTGAACGCCATGCTCCAAGTCGTGGACTCGGGGCGTCAATGCGCCCTGCTCGCGCCGACCGAAGTCCTGGCCGCCCAGCATTATCGGTCGCTGCGGGCGATGCTCGGCGACCTCGGCAACGCGGGCGAACTCGGCGCTGCGGAGAACTCGACGAAGGTCGTGCTGCTCACCGGATCGATGTCGACGGCCGCGAAGAAGGCGGCATTGCTGGACGCGATGACCGGCGAGGCGGGCATCGTCATCGGTACCCACGCGCTGATCCAGGATGCCGTCGAGTTCTACGACCTCGGCCTCGTGGTGGTCGACGAACAACACCGCTTCGGTGTCGAACAGCGAGACGCGTTGCGTGCCAAGGCGAAAGACGGCATCAGCCCGCACCTGCTGGTGATGACCGCCACCCCGATCCCGCGCACCATCGCGATGACGACACTCGGCGATCTCGAAACCTCCACGCTCACCCAGCTGCCCAAGGGGCGCTCACCGATCGTGTCGAAAGTTGTTCCGCGCAAACTGCACCCGGGCTGGGTGGATCGTGCCTGGGAGCGCATCGTCGAGGAGGTCGGCCAGGGCAGGCAGGCCTATGTCGTCTGTTCGCGCATCGGCGAGGATCCCGACGCGCCACCGGCCAAGGGGAAGAAGGCGGAGAAGGAAGGCCCGACCACCGCGGCCGCGGTGGAGATGTACGAGACACTGAGCGCCGGTCCGCTCGCCGGTGTACGCGTCGGCCTGCTGCACGGCAGGCTGCCGTCCGATGAAAAAGACCACGTGATGCGCCAATTCAACGACGGCGCCATCGACGTGCTGGTCTGCACCACGGTCGTCGAGGTCGGTGTCGACGTGCCGAACGCGACCGTCATGGTGATCGTCGACGCCGACCGGTTCGGGGTGAGTCAGCTGCACCAGCTGCGCGGTCGCATCGGCCGAGGCAAGCACCCGGGCCTGTGCCTGCTGGTCACCGATGCCGCGCCGGGCGGGACAGCGATGGCGCGGCTGGAGGCGGTGGCGGCGACGACCGACGGCTTCGAACTCTCGGTGCTCGACCTGCGGCAGCGTCGCGAAGGTGACGTCCTCGGTTCGGCGCAGTCCGGTACCGCCCGGTCGTTGCGGTTGCTCTCGCTGCTCGACGACCTCGAGGTGATCACCGCCGCACAGGAACTCGCCCGCCAGGTCGTCGCCGAGGACCCGGGTCTGGTGCATCATCCGGGCTTGGCGGGCATGATGCACGCCGCCGTCGACGGCGAACGCATCGAATACCTCGCCAAGTCCTGACCCCCGCGATGTCAGCGAGGTAGGCGCGGGTACGGCAGGTCGGTGCTGGTGTGTTCGGTCACCGACAGCGGCCGCCCGATCTGCGGGAACGCGCGCTGCGGGCACGACGGACGCTCGCACACCTTGCACCCGGCCCCGATCGGCACCGCCACCTGCGGATCGTCGAGCTGCAGCCCCTGCGAATACACCAGCCGGTCGGCGTATTCGATGTCGCAGCCGAGCCCGATGACGAAGTTCTTCGACGCCGCCCCGAACCCCTGCGCGGCGGCGGGGGTGGTGCGCGCGATCCACAGGTACCGGCGCCCGTCGGGCATCTCCGAGATCTGCGTGAGGATGCGTCCGGGGTGCGCGAATGCCTCGTGGGTGACCCACAGCGGGCAACTGCCGCCCACCCGGGAGAAGTGGAACGCGGTGGCGGACTGGCGTTTCGAGATATTGCCGGCCCGATCGGTACGCACCAGGAAGAACGGCACGCCGCGCTGACCCTGCCGCTGCAGGGTGCTGAGCCGATGGCAGACCGTCTCGAAGCCGACTTCGAACCGCAGTGCGAGCAGGTCGACGTCGTAGCGCAATTCCTCGGCCGAGCGCAGGAACCGGCCGTAGGGCAGGATCAGCGCGCCGGCGAAGTAGTTGGCCAGCCCGACCCTGGCCAGGGTGCGGGATTCGCCGGTGAGCGCCCGGGATTCGGCGAGCACGTTGTCGATCTCGCGGCCGTAGAGCAGCAGGCCGAGGGTGGTCGCGATCTGGAAGGCGCGCTGCCCGGGGCGCAGTCGCCTGGCCAGGGTGAGGGTCCGGGTGTCGGGGTCGTAGTGGCGTTTCGGGATGGCCGGGTCGGCGCCGTCGCCGCGGACCAGCACCGTGACGCCGGCGCGTTCCTCGGCGATCCTGGCCAGTTGACGATCCAGCGAGCCGATGCTCAGACCGGATTCCTCGAACAGCTGCTCGGCGGCATGGTCGAGGGTCGAGATGTGGTTGCGGTGGTCGTAGAAGAAGTCCCGCACGTCCTCGTACGGCATGGGGGTGCCCGGCGCGCCGGCCGGTGTGTCGACGCGTGAGGACAGCAGGTCGAGCTGGTCGGTCGCCGCGCGCAACCGCCGGTGCATCGCGATGACGATGCGCGCCACCTCGGGCAGCCGGGTCGCCAGTTCCTCGACCTCGGTGATCGGGGCGGTGTCGCCGCCGCCCGCGGCTTCCACCAGTACCTCGTGCAGGTCCGAGACCAGTCGCGCGTCGGAGTCGGCGGCGAAGAACTGCACGTCCAGATCGAAGGTCGAGTTGAGTTTCAGCAGAACAGGAATGGTCAGCGGGCGCTGATCACGCTCGAGCTGATTGAGATAGCTGGGTGAGAGGTCCAGCGACTTCGCGAGCGCTGCCTGGGTCATCCGCCGTTCTTCGCGCAGCCTTCGTAGCCTGGCCCCCGCGTACATCTTCCGCACGTCGCAGATCCTAACGCGACCTGTTCGCAATGTTTGCTCAAAGTGGCGAATGCCTCGGGAGAAGTCCAGTCCCGCAAGGGATTTTACCTGTGTCTACCCGTGCGTAACATGCGAAGTCGCGGTCGGCGGCAGAGGCGAGCTCGCGTGCGGCGACCGCATTGTCGCCGAGGGCCGCCCGCGCGTTCTCTGCGTGGTTGCCGGGAGAATCAACCATAGCGCTTCGGTATCACCGATCCGGCGATGATCGTCAATCTTCGCAATAGTTGCTGATTTGTCGTCTATCGCACGCAAAAATACGCTTGTTCAGCCCGTTTTCAGCGATAGATCCAGTGCGTAGCGTGCGAACCATGGCAATGAAAACCCATATCGTTCGCAGCGTCGGGGCCGCCGAGGACTTTCCGCGGTCACAGCATCTGGCCACGCTGATCGCCGAGGTGGCCACCGATCCGGTGGCGGTGACCGGCGAGGTCACCGACATGATCGTCAACCGCATCATCGACAACGCCGCCGTGGCCGCCGCGTCGGTCCTGCGCGGTCCGGTCCGCACCGCCCGCGCGCAGGCGTCGGCCCATCCACTGTCCGCCGCCTCGTCACGCCACGGGGCCACCGTCTTCGGACTGCCCGGCGGGCAGCGAGTTTCACCCGAGTGGGCGGCGTGGGCGAACGGGGTCGCGGTGCGCGAGCTCGACTTCCATGACACGTTCCTCGCGGCGGAGTACTCGCATCCGGGCGACAACATCGCGCCGATTCTGGCCGTCGCCCAGCACATGGGCCGGTCCGGCGCCGAGCTGATCCGCGGGCTCGCCACCGGCTACGAGATCCAGATCGACCTGGTGCGCGCGATCTGCCTGCACGAACACAAGATCGACCACGTCGCTCACCTCGGCCCGTCGGTCGCCGCGGGCATCGGCACGCTGCTCGGCCTCGACACCGAGACCATCTATCAGGCCGTCGGCCAAGCAGTGCACACCACGACCGCCACGCGGCAGTCCCGCAAGGGCGAGATCTCCAGCTGGAAGGCCTATGCCCCCGCGTTCGCCGGGAAGATGGCCGTCGAGGCGGTCGACCGGGCGATGCGCGGTGAAGGCGCGCCCGCACCCATCTGGGAGGGCGCCGACGGTGTGATCGCCTGGTTGCTCGGCGGCACCGATGCCGAATACCAGGTGCCGCTGCCGACTCCGGGCGCGGCCAAGCGCGCCATTCTCGACAGCTACACCAAGCAACACTCCGCCGAATACCAGAGCCAGGCCCCGATCGACCTCGCCCGCCGACTGCGCGAGCGGATCACCGACACCGCCCGCATCACCTCGATCGTGCTGCACACCAGCCACCACACGCACTACGTGATCGGCACCGGATCCGGCGACCCGCAGAAGTTCGATCCGCACGCCAGCCGCGAGACCCTCGACCACTCGCTCCCCTATATCTTCGCGGTCGCCCTCCAGGACGGGACCTGGCATCACGAGCGCTCCTACGCGCCCGAGCGCGCCCAGCGACCCGACACGGTGGCGCTGTGGCGCAAGATCGCCACGGTCGAGGATCCCGAGTGGACGCGCCGCTATCACGCGACCGATCCGGCCGAGAAGGCCTTCGGCGCCCGTGCCGTGGTGACTCTCGACGACGGCGAGGTGATCGTCGACGAACTCGCGGTCGCCGACGCGCATCCACTGGGCGCGCGGCCGTTCGCGCGCGAGCAGTACGTCGAGAAGTTCCGCGTCCTCGCCGACGGTGTCGTGACGCCCGCCGAGCAGAACCGTTTCCTCGATGCCGCCCAGCGCACACCGGAACTCGGCGCAGGCGAGCTCGATCAGCTGAGCTTCACCGTCGATCCCGCGCTGTTCGACCGGCTGCCCGCCGCACGGGAAGGACTGTTCTGATGACTGTTTCCGGACTGCTCGCCGCGCACACCACAGCCGCGCAGAAGCGCGCGAGTTTCCGCGCCGGGCTGGCCTCAGGTCGCTTGCAACGACTGCCAGGAGCGGTGAACCCGCTGGTGGCCACACTGATCCAGGAGATCGGATTCGACGGCGTCTACGTCTCGGGCGCGGTGATCTCGGCCGAGCTGGCACTGCCCGATATCGGCCTGACCACGCTCACCGAGGTCGTCGAGCGTGGCCGCCAGATCGCCCGCGCCACCGATCTGCCCGTCCTCATCGACGCCGACACCGGCTTCGGTGAACCGATGAACGCCGCCCGCACCGTGACCCTCCTGGAGGACGCGGGGCTGGCAGGCTGCCATCTGGAGGACCAGGTCAACCCGAAACGCTGCGGACATCTCGACGGCAAGGCGGTCGTCGACACCGCCGAGATGGTGCGCCGGATCCGGGCCGCCGTGGCGGTGCGCCGCGATCCGGACTTCGTGATCTGTGCCCGCACCGACGCACGCGCGATCGAGGGTCTCGACGCGGCGATCGAGCGGGCAAGAGCCTACGTCGACGCGGGCGCGGACCTGATCTTCACCGAGGCGCTGGCCGAGGAGGCCGAGTTCGCGAAGTTCCGCGCCGCCGTGGCTGTCCCGCTGCTGGCGAACATGACCGAATTCGGTAAGACGCCGCTGCTGAGCGCGCGGACACTGACCGATCTCGGCTACAACGCGGTGATCTATCCGGTCACCACGCTGCGCCTGGCGATGGGCGCGATCGAAGACGGTCTGCGCGAGATAGCGACGGCTGGAACACAATCGGCGCTGCTGGACCGGATGCAGCACCGGTCTCGGCTCTACGAACTGCTCGGCTACCGGCACTACAACGCATTCGACTCCGGCATCTTCGACTTCACAGTGGGTGAGTGACGCCATGACCAGTGGACACACAACACAACCCGCCATCGCCAAGGGCTTGGCCGGGGTGGTGGTCGACACGACGAGCATTTCCAAGGTCGTCGCCGAGACCAACTCGCTGACCTACCGTGGCTACCCGGTCCAGGACCTGGCCGCACGCTGCGGTTTCGAGGAGGTCGCCTACCTGCTCTGGTACGGCGAACTCCCCGACGACGGTCAGCTGCAACTGCTCTGCCAGCGTGAACGCGCCCAGCGCCGGATCGACCGGTCGGTGCTCGCCCTGCTGGAGAAGATGCCGCAGACCTGCCACCCGATGGACGCGGTCCGTACGGTCGTGAGCTACCTCGGCACCGAGGACGCGGCCTCCGAGAGTACGAGCGAGCGCGAACGGCTCGACGCCGCACTGCGATTGACCGCGCTGCTGCCGACGGTGATCGCGACGGCGATGCGCAGGCGCCGGGGGCTCGACCCGATCGCACCGCACTCCCAGCTCGGTTTCGCCGAGAACTTCCTGTACATGTGCTTCGGTGCGGTACCGGATCCGCGGATCGTGCGCGCGTTCGAGATCTCGCTGATCCTCTACGCCGAGCACGGATTCAACGCGTCGACCTTCGCCGCTCGCGTGGTGACCTCCACCGGCTCGGACTCCTACAGCGCCATCACGGCGGCGATCGGCGCCCTGAAGGGACGATTGCACGGCGGCGCCAACGAGGCGGTGATGCACACGATGCTGGAGATCGCCGATCCCGCGCACGCGCAGGCATGGATCGCCGAAACCCTCGGCGCCAAGCGCAAAGTGATGGGCTTCGGGCATCGCGTGTACCGCAACGGCGACTCCAGGGTGCCGACGATGAAGGCGGCCCTCGACGAGGTCGCGGCGGTGACCGGGGGACAGCAGTGGGTCCGCATGTACGACGAACTCGCCGCCGCGATGGCCGAGAAAACCGGCATAGCGCCGAATCTCGACTTTCCGGCAGGGCCTGCCTACTACCTGATGGGCTTCGACATCGAGATGTTCACGCCGATCTTCGTGATGAGCCGGATCACCGGCTGGACCGCGCACATCGCCGAGCAGTCGGCCGCCAACGCGCTGATCCGGCCGCTGTCGGAGTATCGCGGCGTGGCCCAGCGTGCGGTTCCGGTCGCCAGGGCGAGCTGAACCGAACCACTGCCCCGGACGGAAATCTCCGTCCGGGGCAGTGGTTCGTGTGCCGCTCACCGTCGCGGTGCTCAGCTCCCGTCGGTCAGCGCAGCGCCGCGGCGGCCGTCACCAGATTGCGTAGCGACGCCTCGACCTCCACCGGTCCGCGGGTCTTCAGGCCGCAGTCCGGATTCACCCAGAGGCGTTCGGCCGGAACGGCTTTCAGCGCCGCGGACAGGGAGATCGTGATCTCCTCGACCGACGGCACCCGCGGCGAGTGGATGTCGTAGACGCCAGGCCCGACACCGAGCGCGAACCCGGCCGCGTTCAGATCGTCGAGGACCTCCATGTGCGAGCGCGCCGCCTCGATCGAGGTGACATCGGCGTCCAGGCCCGCGATCGCCGAGATGACCTCGCCGAACTCCGAGTAGCACAGGTGGGTGTGCACCTGGGTGGTGTCGGCGACGCCCGCGGTGGCGAGGCGGAACGAGTCCACCGACCACCGCAGGTAGGCAGGCTGTTCGGCCGCGCGCAGCGGCAGCAGCTCGCGCAGGGCGGGCTCGTCGACCTGGATGATCCGCGCGCCCTGGGCTTCCAGGTCGAGCGTCTCGTCCCGGATGGCGAGCGCGACTTGGCGGGCCGAGTCACCCAGCGGCTGGTCGTCGCGGACGAACGACCACGCCAGGATGGTCACCGGGCCGGTGAGCATGCCCTTGACCGGCTTGGTGGTCAGCGACTGGGCGTATCCGATCCACGACAGCGTCATCGCCGCGGGCCGGGTGACATCACCGAACAGGATCGGCGGACGCACGCAGCGGGTGCCGTAGGACTGCACCCAGCCCGCCTCGGTGACGGCGAAACCGTCGAGCAGTTCGGCGAAGTACTGCACCATGTCGTTGCGTTCGGGTTCACCGTGCACCAGCACGTCGAGACCGAGCTCTTCCTGCAGGGTGATCACGTCGGCGATCTCGGCCCGCATCCGCCGCACGTACTCGGCCTGGTCGATCTCGCCCTTGCGCAGCGCGGCACGGGCCAGCCGGATGGTCGAGGTCTGCGGGTAGGAGCCGATGGTGGTGGTCGGCAGCACCGGCAGGTCGAGGTGATCGCGCTGACGGGCGCGACGCTCGTCGGCGGGGGAGCGGGTCAGGTCGTTCTCGTCGAGCGCGGCCAACCGGCCGCGGACCTGGTCGTTGTGCAGACGCGGATCGGTCCGGCGTGAGTCGGCGGCGGCGCGGGCCGCGGCCAGCTCGTCGGCGACCGCGTCGACGCCCGCGGTGAGTGCGGTGGCCAGGACGCGCACCTCGCCGACCTTCTCGGTGCCGAAGGCCAGCCACGAGCGCAGCCGCTCGTCCAGCCCGGTCTCGGGAGTCAGCGAATACGGCACGTGCAGCAGCGAGCACGAGCTCGACACGGCCACCGCGTCGGCGCTGCCGAGCAGGGTGCCCAGGGTGCCGAGGGCAGCGTCGAGGTCGGCGCGCCAGATATTGCGGCCGTCGACCACACCCGCCACCACCAGTTTGCGGGACAGGGTGGGCAACGCCGCGACCGCCGAGAGATCGGCGCCCGCGGTGACATCGAGGGCGACACCCTCGATCTCGGTGTCGGCCAGCACCGCCAGGGCGGCATCGGGGTGCCCGAAGTAGGTCGCGACCAGGATCGCGGGCCGGTTCTGCGCGGCCGACAACGCGCTGTAGGTCTGGCCGACCAGGGCGAGCTCCGCCTCGGTCAGGTCGGTGACCAGCACCGGCTCATCGATCTGTACCCACCGCGCGCCCGCGTCCGCCAGCCGGGCCAGCAGGTCGAGATACAGCGGCACCAGCTCGGGCAGCCGCTCCAGTGCGGCGCCGTCGACGGCTTTGGCCAGCTTCAGGAAGGTGATCGGACCGATCACCACCGGCCGTGCGGGGACCCCCAGCTCGATCGCCTCGTCGAGTTCGGTCAGCAGCTTGCCCGGATGCAGGGAAAAGGTGGTGGCCGCATCGATTTCGGGCACCAGGTAGTGGTAGTTGGTGTCGAACCACTTGGTCATCTCCAGCGGAGCGATCGTGTCGGTGCCGCGCGCGGCCGCGAAATAGCGGTCGAGCGGATCGGCGATTCCGGCGACCCGCGCCGGCAGTGCGCCCAGCAGTTCCGCGGTGTCGAGCATCTGGTCGTAGTAGGAGAAGGTGCCCACCGGCACCGAATCCATTCCGGCCGCGGCGAGTTCGGTGAGCTGGGCGCGACGGAGCTGACGGCCGACCGCGTGCAGGTGCGCGGCATCGGCGCGGCCCGCCCAGTAGGACTCGGTGGCGCGCTTGAGTTCCCGGTTCGGGCCCACTCGCGGTAGGCCGAGAACCGTTGCGGTGAAGGGGGTATGCGAAACAGTCACGGAGATTCTCCAGTGTCGTGCGGGGAGAGCCGCCGCCTTTTCGCGGGCACACGCCACACGGCCGACAGAGTCGCGAAAGCACACGACAGGTCGGTATCGGTGGTCCGCGCGCCCGATCCACGAGGCGGTGGCCGCCGGATACGGCGTATCCGGCACAGTCGGCAGGTCTTCGGACTCGCGGGCACCGGTCGTGTGATCGACCGACCTACTGGCCGTCGCTTCCCAGGCGTGCAGCCCAGTGCTGATGACGGCGGTCGTTCCTGCTCACCGCTGCGGGACAGTCCCGGATTCTCACCGGGTTCCCTCTCACCCGGTGCGGAACATGATCCGCACCCGGGTTTCGACGCCTACGCGGGAGGTCGGGGCTCCGACTCTTCCACCGCGCACGCGAACCAGCTGCCTGCCCAGCATAGGCCCTCGGCGGGGCCATGGGTCACCGCCCCATCCGGTACACGGCCGTGACCTGCGGTTGCGCCCACGTTGTCCGTG
The DNA here is from genome assembly GCF_053606985.1 of Nocardia sp. NPDC055165. NCBI lineage: Bacteria > Bacillati > Actinomycetota > Actinomycetes > Mycobacteriales > Nocardiaceae > Nocardia > Nocardia sp. NPDC055165. The sequence goes on along the minus strand of NZ_JBSGSS010000006.1, from coordinate 411,225 downwards.
CGCACCGCGCACCGCTGCGCACGGTGAGATGTGACGGCCCGATGAACGCAACTTCGCAGGTAGGCAGGTGTGCGGTGTGAAGATTGCTGCGAAGCCACCTTGCGTGTCCGGCCCCGGCTCGTGGCCGGGTACCGTAGGCCAATGTTCTCGAAAGTCTTGGTCGCAAATCGTGGTGAGATCGCTATCCGTGCCTTCCGCGCGGCCTACGAACTCGGCATCGGAACGGTCGCGGTGTTCCCGCACGAGGATCGCAATTCCGTCCATCGCCTGAAGGCTGCCGAGTCCTATCAGATCGGCGAAGAGGGTCATCCCGTTCGCGCGTACCTGTCGATCGAGGCGATCATCGAGGCGGCCAAGAGCGCCGGCGCCGACGCGATCTACCCCGGCTACGGCTTCCTGTCGGAGAACCCCGACCTCGCCGCGGCCTGTGCCGCCGAGGGCATCACCTTCATCGGCCCCACCGCCGAGATCCTGGAGATGGCCGGCAACAAGGCCACGGCCATCGCGGCGGCGAAGGCGGCCGGACTGCCGACGCTGAAGTCCAGCGAGCCCTCGGCCGATATCGACGAATTGCTCACCGCCTCGGCCGAACTCGAATACCCGATCTTCGTCAAGGCCGTCGCCGGTGGTGGTGGCCGTGGCATGCGCCGGGTCGCCGCGCCCGAGCAACTGCGTGAGTCGATCGAGGCCGCGTCGCGCGAAGCGGAGTCGGCGTTCGGCGATCCGACGGTGTTCCTCGAGCAGGCGGTGGTGAACCCGCGCCACATCGAGGTACAGATCCTGGCCGACCAGCACGGCAACGTCATGCACCTGTTCGAGCGGGACTGTTCGCTGCAGCGTCGCCACCAGAAGGTGATCGAGCTCGCGCCCGCCCCGAACCTGTCACCGGAACTGCGCGAGCGCATCTGCGCCGACGCGGTGGCCTTCGCCCGCCAGATCGGCTACATCAACGCGGGCACCGTGGAGTTCCTCCTGGATGAGCGCGGCAACCACGTGTTCATCGAGATGAACCCGCGCATCCAGGTGGAGCACACGGTCACCGAGGAGATCACCGACGTCGACCTGGTGCAGTCGCAGCTGCGCATCGCGGCGGGCGAATCCCTCGCCGACCTGGGGCTGAGCCAGGAGACGGTGCAGATTCGCGGCGCCGCGCTGCAGTGCCGCATCACCACCGAGGACCCGGCCAACGGCTTCCGCCCCGACACCGGCCGCATCACCGCCTACCGCACCCCCGGCGGCGCGGGCATCCGCCTCGACGGCGGCGCGAATCTCGGCGCCGAGATCGGCGCCTACTTCGACTCGATGCTGGTGAAGCTCACCTGCCGTGGTCGTGACCTGCCCGCCGCCGCCGCGCGCGCCCGCCGGGCGCTGGCCGAATTCCGTATCCGCGGCGTGACGACCAACATCCCGTTCCTGCTGGCGGTGCTCGACGACCCCGATTTCCAGGCGGGCCGGGTCACCACCTCGTTCATCGACGAGCGTCCCGAACTGCTCACCTCGCGCGGCTCGGCCGACCGCGGCACCAAGATCCTGACCTATCTGGCAGACATCACCGTCAACAAGCCGAACGGCGACCGCCCGACCACGGTGTACCCCTACGACAAGCTGCCCGCTGTCGACCTCACGCTGCCGCCGCCGGACGGCTCGCGCCAGCGTCTGCTCACTCTCGGACCGGAGGGTTTCGCGAAGGCCCTGCGCGAGCAGAGGGCACTCGGTGTCACCGACACGACCTTCCGTGACGCACACCAGTCGCTGCTGGCCACCCGTGTCCGCACCAACGGTCTGCTCGGTGTGGCGGGTCATGTCGCGCGGCTGACCCCCGAACTGCTCTCGATCGAAGCCTGGGGCGGCGCGACTTACGATGTGGCACTGCGGTTCCTGCACGAGGACCCGTGGGAGCGCCTGGCCGCGCTGCGCGAAGCCGTGCCGAACATCTGCCTGCAGATGCTGCTGCGCGGTCGCAACACCGTGGGCTACACGCCCTACCCCGAACAGGTCACGCGCGCTTTCGTTTCCGAGGCCGCCGCCACCGGTATCGACATCTTCCGCATCTTCGACGCGCTCAACAACGTCGACCAGATGCGTCCGGCGATCGACGCGGTCCGCGAAACCGGTACCGCCATAGCCGAAGTCGCGCTCAGCTACACCGGCGACCTGCTCGACCCGAACGAATCGCTCTACACCCTCGACTACTACCTGAAGCTGGCCGAACAGATCGTCGACGCGGGCGCGCACGTCCTCGCGATCAAGGACATGGCCGGTCTGCTGCGTGCCCCCGCCGCCGCGAAACTCGTGACCGCACTGCGCAGCAACTTCGATCTGCCGGTGCACGTGCACACCCACGACACCCCCGGCGGCCAGCTGGCCACCTATCTGGCGGCCTGGCAGGCCGGGGCCGACGCGGTCGACGGTGCGTCCGCTGCCATGGCGGGCACCACCTCACAGCCCGCGCTGTCGGCGATCGTGGCGGCCACCGCGCACACCGATCGCGACACCGGCCTGAACCTGCAGAACGTGTGCGATCTCGAGCCGTACTGGGAGGCGCTGCGCAAGGTCTACGCGCCGTTCGAGTCGGGTCTGCCCGCGCCGACCGGTCGGGTGTACACCCACGAGATCCCGGGTGGTCAGCTGTCGAACCTGCGTCAGCAGGCGATCGCGCTGGGCCTGGGCGACCGGTTCGAAGAGGTCGAGGCCAAGTACGCGGCCGCCGACCGGCTGCTGGGTCGCCTGATCAAGGTGACTCCGTCGTCGAAGGTCGTCGGTGATCTCGCGCTCGCGCTGGTCGGCACCGGTGTCGACATCGAGGACTTCGCCGCCGACCCGGGCCGCTACGACATCCCCGATTCGGTGATCGGCTTCCTGCGCGGTGAGCTCGGCACCCCGGCAGGCGGCTGGCCGGAGCCGTTCCGCAGTAAGGCGCTGGCCGGGCGCAACGAGCCCAAGCCCGAGACCCCGCTGAGCCCGGCGGATCAGAAGGCCCTCGACGGCTCGTCCGCCGAGCGTCGCGCCACACTGAACCGGCTGCTGTTCCCCGGCCCGACCGCCGAGTTCAACGCCCACCGCGAGAAGTACGGCGACACCACCGGGCTGTCGGAGAACCAGTTCTTCTACGGCCTGCGCCGCGGCGAAGAGCACCGCGTGCAGCTGGAGAAGGGCGTCACCCTGCTCATCGGCCTCGAGGCGATCTCCGAGCCGGACGAGAAGGGCATGCGCACGGTCATGTGCATCATGAACGGGCAGTTGCGCCCGGTCGCGGTGCGTGACCGGTCCGTCGCCTCGGAGGTGCCCGCGGCGGAGAAGGCGGACAAGAACAACGCGGGCCACATCGCGGCACCGTTCGCCGGTGTGGTCACCCTGGCGGTGTCCGAGGGCGACGAGATCCACGCCGGCGACACGGTCGGCACCATCGAGGCGATGAAGATGGAAGCGGCCATCACCGCGCCGCGCGGTGGCGTGGTGGGCCGGATCGCGACCACCAAGGTGGCCCAGGTCGAGGGCGGCGACCTGCTGGTGGAACTGGTCGCACGCGAGTCGGAATGACACGCATCGTCGCGGGTGTGGCGGGCGGGCGGCGCTTGAAGGTGCCGCCCGCCGGTACCCGCCCTACCTCCGATCGGGTGCGTGAAGCGCTGTTCAGCGCGATCGACGCCCGCCTCGATCTGGACGGGACGCTGGTCCTGGACCTGTACGCGGGCTCGGGGGCGCTGGGGTTGGAAGCGCTGTCGCGCGGGGCGCAGCGGGCGCTGCTCGTGGAGTCCGATCGCAAGGCGGGCGAGGTGGTGCGCGCCAATATCGCCGAGCTCGGTCTGCCCGGTGCCGAACTGCGGCTCGGCAGTGTGTCCTCGGTGCTGAAACAATCCGCGCCGAGGGCCTACGACGTGGTGTTCTCGGATCCGCCCTACGACGTGAGCACCGAGGACGTGATCGCCGACCTCACCGCGCTGGCGAACAACGGCTGGCTCGCGCCGGAAGCGCTGGTGGTGGTGGAACGGTCGAGCCGCTCACCCGAGATCACCTGGCCCGCAGGCTATGTGGCGTTGAAGACACGCAAATACGGGGAGACCAGAGTCGAGCTCGCCGAGTTCGGTGCTACAGCGTGTCCGGAAACCTAGATCGTCCCGGACACCGCCCTTCTCGGGCGTCGTCGGTTCACGCCACAAGCGTGGCGTGAACCTCTGTTCCCGCGTCTACCAGGACGGTTTCACCGACACCCACAGGGTGCCGGTCAGAGCCTTCCCGTCGGCGGACTTTGGTAACCCGGCCTCCTGCTCGGGGGTCCGGGGATCGTGAAAAGTCTTGTTCAATCGTCGGCCACAGTGCGAGGTTGACCGCCGCGTTGTGGTCCCGGTCAGCGCGAAACCCACATTCGCAGACGAACACGCGATCCGCCAACGACAGCGTCGGATTATGTGCGCCGCAGGCCGAGCACCGTTTACTCGATGGAAACCAACGATCCGCGACGGTGACCGTGCCACCGTGCCATGCCTGCTTGTAGACCAACAGGCGCGCGAAATCGGCCCATCCGACGTCGCTGATCGCGCGGGCCGAACGACGGTTGCCGAGCATTCCCGCAACGTTCAAGTCTTCGACAACGAGCCGGTCGTGGGTCTTGACCAACTGGTTAGCAACTTGATGAGCGAAATGACGGCGAATGTTGGCGACCTTGTGATGGTGGCGGGCCAGCTGGGCAACCGCCTGCCGATGGTTGCGGGACCCGCTCTGCTTCCGAGTCACCGACTTCGCCATCCGTCGTTGACGATCCAGCCCGGTAGTCAGTGGTTTGGGGGCGTTGGTGATACGAGCGACCTCGGCACCGGTGGAGTTCGCGGCGACAGCGAACGCGGTCAAACCGCGGTCGATCCCGACCCAGCCACCGTGATCAGCGTGTTCCCGGGGCCGGTGACGATGGGCTGTGTGGAGATCAGATGCTTCGACGGTCAGGCTGATCCACCAGCGTCGCACCCGATAGGCGACGGTGACGTAGAGGATCCTCGCCCGGTCTTTGGTAAGCATCCGCCGCAACCGGCGGGTGTCCTCGCGCACCCGGATCGCGCCGATCCCAGGCAACGCCACTGACCGAGCGCGTCCCTGGTCACCGACTCGGATCGACGCTCGCCCCGACTTGGCGGGCTTGTTACGGATCCGGAATGCCGGGACGGTTGTACCCTTCTTCTTGAACCGGGGAAACCCGACCCGTTTACCCGCGTGTTTGCCGGTTCTGGAATCAGAGAACGCGGCCAGCGCGCGACCGCAGTCGACGGCGGCTTCCTCGAAAACTTGCTGAGACACCTGAGCACGCCATGCCAACCCGGTTACCTGTACTTCGGTGACCCCAGCCGCGTCGACAGTGAAGACCCGTCCTGCGGCTTCGGTCTTCTTCCAGGTGTTGAACGTTTTGATCAGGTCGAACCGAGTCCATGGGACCGGATGTGCTGGGCGGGTTTTGCGTTGGGTGAGAGCGGTTTTCACGAAGTCGAGGCTTTGGTTGAACGCGAATCGGGCCGCACCGGCATGCCTTGCGAGCATGTCGGACTGCTCGACTATGGGGTCGAGGCAATACCGGAAAGTCGTGTGGCGGCTCATCATCCACGAGTGTGACACGCACCACCGACACTGAATGACGAGCCGCCCGGCACGGGCCGTCTCAGTTCTCAGATAGTCTCTGAGGTATGGCTGCAGCACTGTGCCCCGGCTCCTTCGACCCGGTCACCAACGGTCACCTCGACGTGTTCGCTCGCGCGGCCGCCCAGTTCGACGAGGTGATCGTCACCGTCAACGTGAACCCCAAGAAGCAGGGCATGTTCACCGTCGAGGAGCGCATGGAACTGCTGCGCGAATCCGTCGCCCACCTGCCGAACGTGCGCGTCGCCTCCTGGCAGGGCCTCACGGTGGACTTCGCCAAGCAGGAGGGGATCAGCGCGATCGTCAAGGGGCTGCGCGACGCGGGCGACTTCGGCTACGAGCTCCAGATGGCCCAGATGAACCACAAACTGGCCGGCGTGGACACCTTCTTCATCGCCACCAATCCGTCCCTGAGCTTCCTGTCCAGCTCGCTGGTCAAGGAAGTGGCGGCCTATGGCGGCGACGTGAGCGACATGCTCCCGCCGGCGGTCCACAAGCGCCTGCTGGACCGCCTGGCCGAACGTAAGGGCTAGGAAGTCGCGGGCAGGCGGAACAGTCCACGCAGGGCGAGGAATCGCATGCCGCCGACCGCGGCGGTGATGGCCAGGACCGTCAATGCCTGCGTGATGTCACCCAGTCCGGGTGCCCAGAAATCCAGTCCGGCCAAACACGCGGTCGTGATCGCGAGTCCGATCAACGCGATCCCGCCGCCTTCCCACTGCGCCGTGAACCAGGTGACCCGGTCGGTGGCGTGGAACGTGAGCTGACGGTGGAATTCGTTGGCGATGATCGTGCTGACCACCGATCCGGCCACATTGGCGACCAGTGGGCCGATGCCGTGCATCGCGAAGAACAGCAACACATAGGCGATGTTGCTCGATCCGCCGACGAGGGCGAAGCGGAAGAGCTGGGGCAGCGCGCGGTCGCCGCGCAGGTACGTGAGCGCGCCCTCGAACTGCGGGCGCAGCGCGGGTGCGACTTCACTCGGCGTCACCACGGGGAACGGACCGGTCCAGGGAGTGAACATGCCCGCGACGTGCGACACCGGACTCCTAGGAGTTTCCAGGAGGGTCATGTTCGACTCCGATCCCAAATGAACAGACGTCGAGGAGTACAACAGCGAAAAGGTTGCGGTGCTTCCCGGCGGACGGCGTTGTCGTGCTTACCGATGGTAGCCGAAGTGGAGGGCTGCACTCCACTTGATATCTGTGCGATCTTGGACACTGTCGCGACACACCGCGACGACATTCGGCACAGCCGCCCCGGACAGGCACACTGGGCGTCGGCGGTAGTGGTTTCGCCGTGAGTCCGCAGGAGGGTAGTGAGCATGTATCGCGTATTCGAAGCACTCGACGAACTGGTCGCCATCGTCGAAGAGGCGCGTGGCATCCCGCCGACCCGCAGTTGCATCGTGCCGCGCGGCGATGTTCTCGAGCTGCTCGACGACGTCCGCGACGCGCTACCCGGTGAACTCGACGACGCCCAGGACGTGCTCGATCACCGCGACAAGATCGTCGGCGACGCCCGTTCCGGCGCCGAAACGACGGTCACCACGGCCAACGAGCAGGCACGCACCACCATCGACAAGGCGCGCGCCGAGGCCGATCGCATCCTCGCCGACGCCAAGGACCACGCCGACCGGATGGTCGCCGAGGCCACCGCCCACGCCGACCGCCTGGTGACGTCGGCCCAGGCCGAGGCCGATCAGGTCGTCGCCGACGGCAATGCCGAGTACGACGAGCTCACCGGTCGCGCCCAGATCGACGCCGACCGGGCCATCGAAGCGGGCAAGGCCTCCTATGAACGTTCGGTCGCCGACGGGAAGGCCGAGCAGGCCCGCCTCGTCGCGCAGACCGAGGTCGTCCGGGTCGCGCACGCCGAATCCGCCCGTCTGATCGACGAGGCCCAGGCCGAGTCCGACCGGGTGCGCACCGAATGTGACGACTACGTCGACGAGCAGATGGCCGATTTCGGCAACAGGCTCGCATCCATGGAAGAGACGCTCAACACCACCCGGCGCTCGATCACCCGCGGACGCCAGCAGATGCGCGGCGCACCGGCCGCCGAATACCCGGAATACGCTGCCGAGCACCGGCGCTGACCGGCCCTGGCGCCCAGCGCGCGTTTTGAGTTCCGGCGGGGTCCTGCCGTACTGTGGAATGGTTGCCCATTATCCCCTCAACGGTAAGTGAGTCCGTGATGTCCGCCGGTTCCGGTTCGTCCGCGCGTCCACGCAAGACCAGTGGTCCTGTGTCGGAGGCGGGCTTTGTGCTGGATGTCCGCAATCTCGGCCGTCGGCCGGGAACCATGCGGGAGCTGCGTCGCACGGTCACCGACCACGAGCGGCTGGGTCTCGACCTGATCGCCATCCCGGCCGATGCCGAGGTGGAACTCGATCTGCAATTGCAGGCGGTCTCGGAGGGTGTGCTGGTCACCGGCACGGCGTCCGGGCCGACGGCCGGGGAGTGCTCGCGCTGCCTCGAACCGTTCGAGGACCAGGTGGAGATTCGTCTGACGGAGTTGTTCGCGTATCCGGACAGCACCACCGAGCAGACGACCGAGGATGCCGAGGTCTACCGCATGGAAGACGACCTCGTCGACCTCGAGCCGGTGATCCTCGACGCCATCGGGCTGGAGCTTCCGCTGCAGCCGCTGTGCTCGCCGGACTGCGCGGGCCTGTGCCCCGAGTGCGGTGTGCGGATGGCGATTGCGGGTCCTGATCATGGGCATGAGATACTGGACCCTCGCTGGGCGAAGTTGGCGAATTTTGCCACTGACGAGCCCGGTACCGGCGACCCCGCCTGAGGGTTCCACCACCAAGACCAAACCGTTGCCGCGGCATCTGATGCCGGTGTAGTCAGCGAAAACCAAGAGGAGAAGTAGCCGTGGCTGTTCCCAAGCGTCGGATGTCGCGTTCCAACACCCGGTCGCGGCGCAGCCAGTGGAAGGCCACCGCGCCGACCCTGGTCACCTGCCCGAACCGCGCGTGTGGTGAGAAGACCCTCCCGCACATCGCGTGCCCGTCCTGCGGCACCTACAAGGGCCGCCAGGTCACCTCTGCAGTCTGATCGTTGTAGATCATTCCTAGCAACGTGACAGCCAGTAAAGACAATGTGGGCGCGGCGGATCACGCCAGCCTGCTCACCGCCCTCGGTGTCGACGTACGACCGGAGCTTCTGCGCCTAGCGCTGACGCACCGGTCGTACGCGTACGAGAACGGCGGTTTGCCGACCAACGAGCGCCTGGAATTCCTCGGCGACTCGGTACTCGGCCTCAGCATCACCGAGCGCCTGTATACCGAGCATCCGGAGAAGTCCGAGGGTGAACTCGCGAAACTGCGCGCCAGTGTGGTGAACATGCACGCGCTCGCCGAGGTGGCGCGTGGTCTCGGCGACGGCGGACTCGGCCAGTACCTGCTGCTCGGCAAGGGCGAGGAGCTCACCGGCGGTCGCGACAAGCCGAGCATCCTCGCCGACGGCATGGAATCGCTGCTCGGTGCGGTGCACCTCGAGCACGGCATCGAAACCGCGCGCGGTGTGGTGCTGCGGCTGTTCGCCGACCTGCTCGAGCGCGGCCCCCGCATGGGCGCCGGCCTCGACTGGAAGACCAGTCTGCAGGAGCTCACCGCCGAACGCGGTCTCGGCGTGCCCGCCTACGAGATCACCTCCACCGGACCGGACCACAACAAGGAGTTCACCGCCACCACGGTGATCGCCGGTGTTCCGTACGGTTCAGGCGTGGGTCGCTCCAAGAAGGAAGCCGAGCAGAAGGCCGCCGGTACCGCGTACAAGGCGCTGACCGCCGAATCCGCAGACAAAGCCTGAGCCGTGCCCGAACTGCCCGAGGTCGAGGTTGTTCGTCGCGGTCTCGCCGAGCACGCCGTCGGTAGGGCCATCGATACCGTCACCGTCACCCACCCGCGAGCCGTGCGCAGGCACATCGCGGGTGGTGCTGATCTGGCGGCGAGGCTCACCGGGTTGCGGATCGACTCCGCGCAGCGCCGCGGTAAGTATCTGTGGCTCACCTTCGACGAGCCCGATACCGCACTGGTGGTGCATCTGGGCATGAGCGGTCAGATGCTGGTGCAGCCCGCCGACGCTCCCGTCGAGAAGCACGCGCACATCCGGGCCGTGCTCGGTGACGGCGCCGAATTGCGCTTCGTCGATCAGCGCACCTTCGGCGGCTGGGCGCTGGCCGACCTCGTCGAGGTGAACGGGACCGTGGTGCCCGATTCCGTGGCCCATATCGCGCGCGATCCGCTCGACCCACTGTTCGATCGCGAGGCCGTGGTCGCGGCCATCCGCGCCAAGAACACCGAGATCAAACGCGTGCTGCTCGACCAGACGGTGATCTCGGGTATCGGCAATATCTACGCCGACGAAGCACTGTGGCGGGCCGGATTGCACGGCACCCGCGTGGCCGCCGAACTCACCCGGCCGGTCGTGCGTACCCTGCTCGACGGAGTCAGCGCGGTCATGACCGAGGCGCTGGCCGTCGGTGGCACCTCCTTCGACGCCCTGTACGTGAATGTGAACGGCGAATCCGGCTATTTTTCCCGGTCACTGGCCGCTTACGGGCGCGAGGACGAACCGTGCGATCGGTGTGCGACGCTGCTGGTGCGGGAACAGTTCATGAATCGGTCGTCGTTTTCCTGTCCGAAGTGTCAACGGAAGCCGCGCCGCCGCTGATCCGGGCACGCTAACGTTTCCTCTGACAGGTCGTGACAGACCGGGTCCGTGCAGGGAGGACGTTATGCGCAAGCTGACCTATTTCGTGGCATCGACAATCGACGGTTTCATCGCCGCCGAGGACGGAACGCTGGACTTCTTCCCGGTGGGCGGTGATCACGGGCCCGCGATCATCTCGCAGTACCCGGAAACCCTGCCCACCAAGGTGCGCGAGGCGCGCGGAATCGCGGCGGGCAACATCTACTTCGACACCGTGATCATGGGCCGCAAGACCCACGACTTCGGGGTACGCACCGGCACCGCCAGCCCGTACGAGCACCTGCGCCAGTACGTGGTGTCCACGACGCTGCCCGAATCACCCGCACCCGGGGTGGAATTGATCGCCGAGGATCCGATCGCCGCGGTGCGTGAGCTCAAACGCGAAGACGGACTGGGCATCTGGCTCTGCGGTGGCGGTGAACTGGCGCAGGCGCTGCTGCCCGAGATCGACCAGGTGTTCCTGAAGCTGCATCCGGTGGTGCTCGGCACCGGCAGGCCGCTGTTCGGCGGCGGGGCGAAACTGCCCGCGCCGGAGAAGTTCCGGGTGATCACCAGCCGGGTGTACGCCGACGGCGTCGCGTTCCTCAAGTACGGCCGGATCAAGTAGTCACGATGACATCGGCGGCGAGTCCGGGTCCGGTGGCGGCACTGCGCGAGGTCGGGTTCTGGCTCGAACGCGGTCGTGCCGAAACGCACCGGGTGAAGGCTTACCGCCGTGCCGCCGATGTCGTCGCCGGGCTCGCCGACGACGAGGTGTCGACTCGCGCCCGCGAACACAGTTGGCGTGAGCTCGCCGGGATCGGGCCCAAGACGGCGGCCATCATCGAACAGGCTTGTGCCGGTGAGGTTCCCGGCTATCTTGCCGAGCTCCGCGCACAGGCGAAGCCGATCGCACCCGCGGGTGAGGAGCTGCGCGCGGCGCTGCGCGGTGATCTGCACACCCACTCGGACTGGTCCGACGGGGGCAGCCCGATCGCCGAGATGATGGGCGTCGCGGCCGCGCTCGGCCACGAATACTGCGCGCTGACAGACCATTCGCCGCGTCTCAAGGTCGCCAACGGCCTGTCCGCCGACCGGCTGCTGCGCCAGCTCGACGTGATCGCCGAACTCAACGAGCAGATGGCGCCGTTTCGCGTCCTCACCGGTATCGAGGTCGACATCCTCGACGACGGCACCCTCGACCAGCGGCCAGATCTCCTCGAACGCCTGGATGTCGTTGTCGCCAGCGTGCACTGGCACCTGCGCGACGACAGCGACACGATGACCAAGCGCATGGTCTACGCCGTCGCGAACCCTCACGTCGATATCCTGGGTCACTGCACGGGCCGTCTCGTGGAAGGGGCGCGCGGCACCCGGCCGGAGTCGTCGTTCGACGCCGAACTCGTCTTCGAAGCCTGCCGTCGTTACGGCACCGCCGTCGAGATCAACAGCCGCCCCGAACGCCGTGATCCACCCGGGCGTTTGATCGAGCTGGCCGTCGAGATGGACTGCCTGTTCTCCATCGACACCGACGCGCACGCGCCGGGCCAGCTGGCGTGGCAGGGGTACGGATGCGAGCGGGCGCTGGCGCACGGTGTGACGGCTGAAAAGGTGATCGACACCTGGCCGGTCGAGCAGTTGCTCGCCTGGTGCTCGGAATCGAATGAGTGAAGTCTTGCCCAACAACTGATTTCGATCTCTGATCCGCCGAATCCCGGCTGGTACACATCAACTCGCTGATCGACATGGTTTAGTGGGGGATTTGATGGACATTCCGGTGGAGCTCGTACTTTCCGCGGTCGGCCTCGTGGTGGCCTCGGCGGCGTTCGTTCGCGAATTCGTCCTGGTCGGGCGGCGTCGGCTGGGATACCGCGTCCAGATGGACACGCCGGTGACCGGCGAGACGGACACCGCGTCGCTGGTCGGCGCCCTGGCGAATCTGAGCACCCCGGAAGCCGGTGGGCCACAGCTGGACCTGTCCAAGCTGTCGGTCGTGCTGGTCCGCGTCGAGAACAACGGCACGCTCGCCATCGACCCCGACGACTACACGATGAGTGGAGCCGATCCGCGGGTCGGGCTGCATGTCACGTTCCCTGGTCGTGAGGTCATCGGTTTGGCGGTGACCGAGCTGGACGGGCCGCTCTCCGACAATCTCGGCCCCGCATCGGGTATCGGCAAACGGGCCAGAGGCGAGGGCGAGAACTTCGCCGGCATCATCGATCTGCCGAAGGTGCAGCTCGAACGACGCCAGCACTACAAGATTCTCGCGGTGCTCAAGCGGGTGCACGGTGACGGGGAGCCGGTGGAACCGGTCCTGACCGGGCGGGTCAAGCGAGGCAAGGTCGTCGAGACCACGAGTCACTCCGGCCCGTCGAAGAAACTGATGGCGCTGTCGGGCTTCCTGGTCGCGCTGATCGCGGTGCAAGCGGTCCTCGCTCTGCAACCGGACCCGCCACCGCGTGACTGCGCGGAGGGTGCCCTCACGCTGGTCGGTTCCACCGCGATGGCGCCGATGATTCGCACGGCCGCGCAGAACTACGCAAAGACCTGCACCGGAGCGAAATTCACCTTCGACTTCGCGGGAACCTCCGACGGGCTCGTCGAGCTGGTCCAGACCGGCCCGACGCAGGAGATGCTCGCGATCAGTGACGGTCCAAAGGGCAACGGCTTCGACAAACTGGTCGAGTATCAATTGGCTCTCAGTTCCTTCTCGATCGTGACCCACCCGGGTGTCGACCTGCCGAATCTCACGACGCAGCAGGTCCGTGATCTGTACCGGGGAAACATCAAGAACTGGAACCAGATCGGTGGGCCCGATCAGCCGGTGGTGCTGATCGACCGGGAGGCGGGTTCCGGCACCCGAACGGCGCTCGAGAACCGGTTGCTCGAAGGTAACCGTAAGGTGTTCCCGTTCATCCCGTGCGCCGGAAGGCCATCGGAGGGCGAACAATGCGAAGTCAAGACCACCGAGGGGGTGGCATCGTTCGTCGCCCGTACCCCGGGCGCGGTGGGTTACATGGAGACTTCGGCGGTCAGCGGTGAGGTGAAACTCGTCGCGCTGGACGGGGTCAACGCGTCGGAGGACACCATGAAGATGCGGACGTACCCGCTCACGGTGGTGGAGTACGCCGATACACATGGACAGGTGGCCGGTGATTCGCTGGCGGCTCAGTTCATCGACTACCTGATGCACGGTCAAGGCAGGGCCACTATTCGGGAGTTCGGCAATATTCCGTGCCTGGATTCGGTTGGACAGGCAATCTGTACGCCGTAGACCGCCTCTGACCGCGTAATCTCCTGCCGTGGTAGGTAATCGATATAGAACATTTCCAGCAACACGCTGGTTTACTCTGCGGTAGCGGGGTACGTTCCTTGACGGCCCCTCTGTTCAGGCGGGCACCCGAAACGGTGCGTATTGCGTCTGGCCAGGCCAACCATGCCCCATGGACGGCGGTGAAGCTCTCGTCTCCACCTCCGCCGAGGCGGCCATCTCTTGTTCGCGCAAGTGTTGCTAGGTTGCGTCCCTGGAAGGAAGGTCATGAGTACAGACACGTCGGCAATGTCGCCGACCGGTTTGTCCGCGTCCGATCTCTACTCGATCGATCACCACGGTGGTCCCCTGCGGATCGCGATGGTTGTTCCACCGTATTTCGATGTTCCACCCAAGGCCTACGGCGGCGTCGAGGCCGTCGTCGCCGATCTGGTCGACTCCCTGTGTGAGCGTGGCCATCACGTCACCCTGTTCGGTGCGGGTGTCGACGGTACCAAAGCGGATTTCGTTCCGCTGTGGGACCGGATCCAGCCCGAACGGCTGGGCGATCCGTTCCCGGAAATCGTGCACGCGCTGCGGGTGCGCCGCGCCATCGAGCGGCTGGCCGATACCGAAGGCATCGACCTGGTCCACGACCACACGTTCGCGGGCCCGCTGAACGCGCCCGCCTACGCCAATCTCGGGTTGCCGACGGTGGTCACCGTGCACGGCCCGGTGCAGGACGACTGCTACCGCTACTACAAGGAACTGGGCCAGGAGTGCTCGCTCGTCGCGATCAGCGACCGTCAGCGCGCGCTGGCGCCCGATCTGCCATGGGCGGGCCGGGTCCACAACGCGCTGTGTCCCGATCAGTGGCCGTACGAGACCGAGAAGCAGGACTACGCACTGTTTCTCGGCCGGTTCAGCGACGACAAGGGCCCGCATCTGGCGCTCGACGCCGCCCACGCCGTCGGCATGCCGCTGATCCTTGCGGGCAAGTGCAGTGAGCCGCCGGAGAAGGCCTACTTCGAGGAGTTCGTGCGGCCGCGGATGACCGATCAGGATCAGATGTTCGGTCTCGCCGACGCGGCCGCCAAGCGTAAGCTGCTCTCCGGAGCTAAGTGTCTGCTGTTCCCCATTCGATGGGAGGAGCCGTTCGGCATGGTGATGATCGAGGCGATGATCTGCGGTACGCCCGTGGTCGCGTTGCGTGGCGGTGCGGTGAGCGAAGTGGTGGTCGACGGGGTCACCGGGCGGATCTGTGACGATCCGGCCGAGCTGCCCGCGGCCATCGCCGAAGTTCAGACCTACGATCCGGCGGTCTGCCGCAAGCACGTGGTCGACAACTTCAGCGCCGACACCCTCGGCCGCGGCTACGAACAGGTGTACCGGGATCTGCTCGCCCGCACCACGATCGGGTACGACACCGCGTATGCGATGCCGATGCCCGTCGGGGTAGCGGCCAACGGGCGCGCATGAGCACCGACAGCGCCTCGGCGCCGAGCCCCCTCAACGCGGGGGAACCCGCGGGTCTCGGTGGCGGCGGCGGCAACATCACCCTGGTCGAAGGCGGCACGTTCTGCCTGTCCGACCGGCTCGGCGATATCGAGCCGGGTAAGCCGCAGGGCCTGTTCTTTCGTGACGCCAGGGTGATTTCGCGCTGGGAGCTGATGATCGACGGCAAACGGCCCGAGGCGCTGTCGGTGTTGAGCCCGGAGGCCTTCGCGGCGCGGTTCGTGCTGCGCAGGCCGCCGCAACAGGGTCGGGCCGACAGCACCCTGCTCGTGGTGCGCGATCGGCTCGTCGCCGAGGGCATGCACGAGCTGATCACGCTGGAGAACATGAGCCGTGAGGCGACAGCGGTGGTGCTCGAACTGCACGTCGACGCCGATTTCGTCGACCTGTTCGCGGTGAAGGAAGGCCGGACCCACGGGCGCCGGGCGGAGATGACCACCACCGACGGTGAACTGCTGCTGCACGATCGCGCCGATCTGTCACGTGGGCTCGCGCTCACCTCGACCGTCGAGCCGATGGTGTTGCCCGGCACCATGATCTGGCGGGTCGTGGTCCCCGCGGGCGGGCGCTGGCAGACCGAGATCACCGCCCAGCCTGCGGGTGCCGCGCAACGCCCGCAGACCGCGGGGACACCGGGCGAGCGATATCGGGCCAGCGAGCCCGTGCGCAAGATCCAGGCCTGGCGAGCCACCGCCACCGATATCTCCGCGGATTCGGGCCTGCTCAACCAGATCCTGCGGCGCACCGAAAGCGATCTGGGCGCTTTGCAGATCCACACCGATTCGGGCACCAACCGGCCATTCGTGGCGGCGGGCGCGCCGTGGTTCATGACGCTGTTCGGCCGGGACTCCCTGCTCACGGCGTGGATGTCGCTGCCACTGGAAACCGATCTGGCACTGGGCACTTTGCAGCAGCTGGCCGAATTGCAAGGGCAGACGATCGACCCGCTCGTCGAGGAGGAGCCGGGCCGGATCATGCACGAGATGCGGCGCGGGCCCTCGGTCGGGCAGGTGCTGGGCGGGCAGATCTATTACGGAACCGTCGACGCCACACCGCTTTTCGTGATGCTGCTCGCCGAATGTCTGCGATGGGGCGCGGATCCGGCGTCGATCGCCACCCTGCTGCCAGCGGCCGACGCCGCGATCAGCTGGATCACCGATTTCGGTGACCGCGACGACGACGGTTTCGTCGAATACGTGCGCGCCACCGATCGCGGCCTGATCAATCAGGGCTGGAAGGACAGTTTCGACGGAATCAACGACGCCGCGGGACATATCGCCGAGGCCCCGATCGCGCTGGCCGAGGTCCAGGGATATGTGTACGCGGCGTTCCTGGCCCGTGCGGAGCTCGCCGACCAGTTCGACGACCCCGAGCTGGCCGTGCGAATGCGGGAACGGGCCGACGAGTTGCGAACCAAGTTCGCCGAACAGTTCTGGCTACCCCATTACGGGTGGTACGCGGTGGCCTTGGACGGACGCAAACGCCAGGTCGACGCGTTGACCAGCAATGCGGCGCACTGTCTGTGGTCGGGCATCGCGACCGACGAGCACGCCGAGATCCTGATCCGGAATCTGTCCCGGGCGGAGATGGATTCGGGCTTCGGGCTGCGGACGCTGGCTTCCGATATGGGCGCCTACAACCCGATGAGTTACCACTGCGGGTCGATCTGGCCGCACGATACGGCGATCGCTGTCGCCGGGTTGATGCGATACCAGCATGTGCCGGGCGCGGTGGAACTGGCGACGAAGCTGTCGGGTGGTCTGCTCGATGCCGCCGCGGCGTTCGACGGCCGGTTGCCCGAGCTGTTCTGTGGTTTCCCGCGGGCGAGATTCGCCGCGCCCGTGCCGTATCCGACGTCGTGTTCGCCCCAGGCCTGGGCCAGTGCGGCGCCGTTGCTGCTGGTTCGGTCGTTCCTCGGGCTCGATCCCGATGTGCCGGCCAGGACGTTGACGCTGCGGCCGCAGATTCCCCCGGCCTGGGGGTGCGTGCGGATGTCGGAGTTCCGGCTCGGCGACGGGGTGACGGTGGATCTCGAGGTGTGCGGCTCGGCGGTGACCGTGACGGGCCTGCCCGAGGGCTGGGCGCTGATCACCGACGAGGAGTAGATCGCGGAATCGGGGCCGCGACCAGCGATGGTCGCGGCCCCGATTGCTGTGCTTCAGCCTTCGAACGGGTAGCGGGCGTCGAGATCGAGGTTGAGTTCGACGACGTTCACCCGTGGCTCTCCGAGGAATCCGAGCGTGCGCCCGTCGGTGTGCGCGGCGAGTAGTTCGCGCACCTGGGTGGCGGTGATGCCGCGTGCTTCGGCCACCCGGTCGACCTGGATGGTCGCGTATTCGGGGGAGATGTGGGGGTCGAGACCGCTGCCGCTCGCGGTGACCGCGTCGGCGGGGACCGTGGCCTCGGCCGGCGCGTCACCGAGGATCGGGATGATCCGGCCGACGGCGTAGTCCTCGCCCTCCTGCGCACACTCCACGGCGACGCCGCGGAACGTGGTCAGGAACGGTCGCGCGGGGCAGAGTTCGTTGACGCTGACCACCTGCACCGGCCGCGACACGTCGCCGTCGGCATCACGCGGCCCGATCACCGAGAGCGCCGCGCCCACACCGTCTTTCGTGCAGAACTGCCGGGCGCCGTCGACCCCCTCACGGTCGCCGACCTCCTTCGAACGGGCGCACACGGTGGTGAGCAGGCTGGTGCGGTCGGTGGTGTCGACAATGTCCTCCGGGCCGAGATTGCTCGCGGCGGTGGACAGCGGGTCGTAGCCGTCGCCCGCGGCCGACGGGCGGCTCTGGAAGTACTGCGCCATGGCCTTGCCGTCGGCGCCGGCGAACGACTGCCCGATCAGGCTGGAGCCCACCAGTTTTCCGTCCCGCTCGATGAGCGAGCCGTCGGCCTTGTTGTCGAGTCCGGGCAGCTGAGCGACCGCGAAAACCGCCACGGGATAGATGATTCCGGTGATCGCGGTCAGCACGAGCAGGGCGCGCAGGGCGGCCAGGTGCTGGCGGATCCAGGTTGACATACGCATTTCAGGACATCCCGGGGAGGAGTTGGACGAACAGATCGATGACCTTGATGCCGAGGAACGGCGCGATGATGCCGCCGAGGCCGTAGATCGTCAGGTTGCGGCTCAACAGCTTCGAGGCGTTGCTCGGCCGATAGTTGACACCGCGCAGCGCGAGCGGGATGAGCGCCACGATGATGATCGCGTTGAAGATGACCGCGGACAGGATCGCCGACTGTGGGCTGGCCAGGCGCATGATGTTGAGTGCGTCCAGACCGGGGAACAGTGCCACGAACAGCGCGGGAATGATCGCGAAGTACTTGGCGATGTCGTTGGCGATCGAGAACGTGGTGAGCGCGCCACGGGTGATCAGCAACTGCTTGCCGATCTCCACGATCTCGATCAGCTTGGTCGGATCCGAGTCGAGATCGACCATATTGCCCGCCTCTTTGGCGGCCGAGGTGCCGGTGTTCATCGCCACGCCCACGTCGGCCTGAGCCAGGGCGGGAGCGTCGTTGGTGCCGTCACCGGTCATCGCGACCAGGCGGCCGCCGTCCTGTTCGGACTTGATCAGCGCGAGCTTGTCCTCCGGCGTCGCCTCGGCGAGGAAGTCGTCCACGCCCGCTTCGTCGGCGATCGCCTTGGCTGTCAACGGGTTGTCGCCGGTGATCATGACCGTCCGGATGCCCATGCGGCGCATCTCGTCGAAACGTTCCCGCATGCCCTGCTTGACGACATCTTTGAGATGGATGACGCCGAGCAGACGCGGTGTTGCGTCGCGGACTTCACCGACCATCAGCGGGGTGCCGCCGGAGGCGGAGATGCCGTCGACGATCGCCGAAGCCTCGGCCGGGATCGAACCACCCTGGGCGCGAACCCATTCGGTGACCGCACCCGCTGCCCCCTTGCGCAGCTGGTGCCCGTCGGCCAGGTCGACCCCCGACATGCGGGTCTGCGCGGTGAACTCGACCCAGGTGGCCCCGGGCAGTTCACCCGCGCTGCGCTCGCGCTTGTTGAACACCTCCTTGGCGAACACAACGATCGAGCGACCCTCCGGCGTCTCGTCGGCGAGGCTGGACAGCTGTGCCGCGTCGGCCAGGTCGTCGTCGAGAACGCCGGGTACCGGGATGAACGCGGCTGCCTGGCGGTTGCCGAGGGTGATCGTTCCGGTTTTGTCCAGCAGCAGTGTGTTCACATCGCCCGCGGCTTCCACCGCACGACCGGACATGGCCAGCACATTGCGCTGCACGAGGCGGTCCATGCCCGCGATGCCGATGGCCGAGAGCAGCGCGCCGATGGTGGTGGGGATGAGGCAGACCAGCAGCGAGACCATCACGATGCCGGTGATGCCGTGCGCGTCCAGCGCCGAGGTGTCCGGCACGCCGGGGTTGTTCGACTTGGCGAAGACGGCCAGCGGCTGCAGGGTGGTCACCGCGAACACGAAGATGATCGTGAGCGCGGCCAGCAGGATGTTGAGCGCGATCTCGTTCGGTGTCTTCTGCCTGCTCGCACCCTCGACGAGGGCGATCATCTTGTCGATGAAGCTGGCGCCGGGCTCCTGGGTGATCCGCACGACGATCCGGTCCGAGAGCACCGTGGTGCCGCCGGTGACGGCCGAGCGGTCGCCGCCGGATTCCCGGATCACGGGCGCGGATTCACCGGTGATGGCCGATTCGTCCACCGAGGCGATGCCTTCGACGACGTCACCGTCGCCGGGGATGATCTGGCCCGCTTCGACGACGACGTAGTCGCCGCGTCGCAGTTCGGGAGCCGCGAGGCGTTCCTCGACGATGCGCCCACCCGGTGTCCAGTCGGCCAGGCGGCGGGCGATGGTGTCGGTCTTGGCTTTGCGCAGCGAGTCGGCCTGCGCCTTGCCGCGCCCCTCCGCGACGGCTTCGGCCAGGTTCGCGAAAACGACGGTGAGCCAGAGCCAGACGACGATCGCCCAGGCGAAGAAGCTCGGGTCGGCGATGGCGAGGATGGTCGACCACACGGCGCCGATCTCGACGATCAGCATTACCGGGTTCTTCCACAGCGTGCGCGGATCGAGTTTGCGCACGGCGTCGGGAAGGGAGGTGAGCAGCAACTTCGGGTCGAGGACGCCGCGTTGTACGCCCTTGGTGCGGTGTTCGGGCTGCGGTGCGGATTCTAGTGTGGGAGTGGTCATTTCAGTGGATTCCTTCGGCGAGCGGCCCGAGCGCGAGAGCGGGCAGGAAGGTGAGCGCGACCAGGATCACCGTCACGCCGACGACCATGCCGACGAACTGCGGCCGGTGCGTCGGCAGCGTGCCGATCGACGCGGGGGTGGTGCCCTGCTGGGCCAGCGAACCCGCGAGTGCCAGCACGATGATGATCGGCAGGAATCGGCCGAACAGCATCGCGAGGCCGAGTGCGGTGTTGTACCACTCGGTGTTGCCGGTGAGACCGGCGAAGGCGGAACCGTTGTTGTTGGCCGCGGAGGTGAAGGCGTACAACACCTCCGACATGCCGTGTGGCCCGCCGTTGAGCATGCTCGCTCGTTGTCCCGGCAAGGCCATGGCCACCGCCGTGCCGACCAGGACGATCAGCGGGCTCACCAGGAAATACGTCGCCGCCAGCTTGATTTCGCGCGGGGTGATCTTCTTGCCCAGGTATTCCGGGGTACGTCCGACCATCAGGCCCGCGACGAACACCGTGATCACGGCGAGGATCAACATACCGTAGAGACCGGACCCGACACCGCCGGGCGCGACCTCGCCCAGCTGCATGTTGAACATCGTCATCATGCCGCCGAGGCTGGTGTAGGAATCGTGGAACGAGTTCACCGCGCCGGTCGAGGTGAGCGTGGTCGCGCCGGCGAAAGTGGCCGAATCGGCGACGCCGAAACGGGTTTCCACGCCTTCCATGGAAGCGCCGATCGCGGTCGGCACCGTGCCGTGGTGCTGGAGCTGGAACAGGTTGGTCAGCGAGATGCTGGCCAGGGCGATCGTGCCCATCACCGCCACGATCGCGTAGCCCTGCTTGGTGGAACCGACCATCCGGCCGAAGGTGCGCGGCAGTGAGAACGCGATCACCATCAGCAGGAAGATCTCGAGGAAGTTCGTCCAGGTGCTCGGGTTCTCGAACGGGTGCGCGGAGTTCGCGTTGTAGAAGCCGCCGCCGTTGGTGCCGAGTTCCTTGATGACTTCCTGGCTGGCCACCGGACCGCCGGTGATCGTCTGTTCGGCGCCGCCGATGGTCTGCGCGACCTGATCGTGGAGGTGGAAGTTCTGGATGACGCCGCCCGCGACCAGCACGATCGCGAACACGAACGCCAGCGGAAGCAGAATGCGCAGGGTGCCGCGCACCAGGTCGACCCAGAAGTTGCCGAGGTCGCCGGTGTGGCGACGGGCGAAGCCACGCACCAGCGCCACCGCCACCGCCATGCCGACAGCCGCGGAGACGAAGTTCTGCACCGCGAGACCGGCCATCTGCACCAGGTGACCCTGGGTGGACTCACCGGAATAGTTCTGCCAGTTGGTGTTGGTGACGAAGCTGACCGCGGTGTTCCACGCGAGCGCGGGGGTCATCTCGGTGCCGGGATCGTCGAGGTGCAGCGGCAGCGCGCCCTGCACCAGCTGGAAAAAGAACAGGAACAGCACGCTGACCGCCGAGAACGCCAGCACGCTGCGGGCATAGACGGGCCACGTCTGCTCGACCTCGGGCTTCGCGCCGATGGCGCGCAAGATCAGCCGCTCGACGCGGGAGTACTTGTCGCTGCTGTAGACCCGGTACATGTAGTCGCCCAGCGGCACATGCACCAGGGCGAGCGCGAGAACCAGAGCCGCCACGAAGACGATCCCCGCAGTAGTCGTGTTCACCTAGAACCTCTCGGGGAAGAGCAGCGCCGCGACCATGAAGACGGCGACTCCGGCAGCCAGCGCGAGACCTACAAGGTTCGCGATCACAGCTTCTCCACCCCTCGCTGGATCAAGCCCAGCAGCGCGAAGATCGCCACGGTGAGCACCGTGAACACCACGACAGACATTTCCAACCTCCTTGCGCTCCGAGGTGGAGCACCTAGGTGAGTGAAACGCCGGATCGCGGCTCGGCGTGGCTTCCTTACGACTCCTTAGCGCCTCGGGGCCCGGCCTTTGCGCAACGTTGACGCCGCCGATGGGTGTGAGGATGCCGTCAAAGCAGGCGCGATAGCTGTCAACACACCGTAAAGATCGAGATCACGCGCCTGTTCGGGCGGTAGAAAGTGGGCACCGGTCGGCGAATGGCGCCGGCGGTCCCTGGTGCACGGAAAGTGAGATCGCGGTGTCGGTAGTGACCCTTGCGGTGATTTTCGGTTTTGCCGGATCGCTGCTGTTGATCCGGATACTCGGTCGGCTGAACACCTCGCACGCACCGATGGTGAGCGTCGGTGTGTTGCCGGTGCGCACGTCGGCTCCGGCGCGTCGACACGCGATGATGGACCGGTGAAACGCGGACAACTGCGCATCTACCTCGGTGCGGCGCCGGGCGTGGGCAAGACCTACGCCATGCTCGGCGAAGCGCATCGGCGGTCCGAACGTGGCCGTGATGTGGTGGCGGCCGTCGTGGAGACGCACGGGCGTAAGAAGACCGCCGAACTTCTGGACGGCATCGAGCAGATTCCGACCAAGACGGTCTCCTATCGCGGGACCGAGTTGCCCGAACTCGATGTCGATGCGGTACTCACGCGCAAGCCCGCGGTGGTGCTGGTCGACGAACTGGCGCATACGAACGCACCGGGCAGCGTGCACGAGAAGCGTTGGCAGGACGTGGAGCAACTCCTGGCCGCGGGTATCGACGTGATCTCCACGGTGAACGTGCAGCACCTCGAGAGCCTCAACGATGTGGTCCAGCAGATCACCGGGATCGAGCAGCGGGAGACCGTGCCCGACGCGGTGGTGCGCGGCGCCGATCAGGTGGAACTGGTCGACCTGACACCGGAAGCGTTGCGGCGCAGGCTTTCTCACGGGAATGTCTACGCCGCCGACAAGGTCGACGCGGCGCTGCGCAATTACTTCCGCCCCGGCAATCTCACCGCGCTGCGCGAACTCGCGCTGCTGTGGCTGGCCGACCAGGTCGATGCGGCGCTGGCCCGGTACCGGGCCGACCACAAGATCACCGAGCTCTGGGAGGCGCGTGAACGCGTCGTGGTCGCGGTCACCGGTGGTCCCGAGTCGGAGACGGTGGTGCGCCGGGCCGGGCGGATCGCGTCCAAGTCCAGTGCCGATCTGGTCGTGTTGCACGTGGTGCGCGGCGACGGGCTGGTCGGGGTGTCGACCGAACGGATGACCAAGCTGCGCGATCTCGCCGCCGGTCTCGACGCCTCGCTGCACACCGTGACCGGCGACGACGTGCCCACCGCGCTGCTGGAATTCGCGCGAGAGGTCAATGCCACCCAGCTGGTACTCGGCACTTCGCGGCGTTCGCGCTGGGCGCGGATGCTCGATGAGGGCATCGGCTCCACCGTGGTGCAGCGCTCGGGCAAGATCGACGTGCACATGGTGACGCACGAGGAGGCCAATCGCGGGGTGCGCAGGCATTGGCTGCGTCCGAGGCGGCCGGTGAGCGCGTGGCCCGCGGCGGTGATCGTGCCGGTGCTGGTGAGCGCGATCTGCGCGGTATTCCTCGACGGGTGGTTGCAGCTGGGCGGGCTCAGCGCCATGTTCTTCGTCGGCGTGGTCGCGGTCGCGTTGTTCGGCGGTATCGTTCCCGCCGGTCTGTCGGCGCTGTTGTCGGGGCTGCTGCTCAACTGGTACTTCACCGACCCGCGCTTCAGCTTCACCATCGCCGAGCCGGACAACTTCGTCACCGTGGTCGTGCTGCTCATCGTCGCGGTGGCCGTGGCGGCGCTGGTCGATGTCGCGGCGAAGCGAACGCTGCAGGCGCGCAAGGCATCCCGGGAAGCCGAGCTGCTGACGATGTTCGCCGGATCCGTGCTGCACGGCGCCGACCTGAACAACCTGCTCGAGCAAGTCCGCGAAACCTACGGCCAGCGCGCGGTGAGTGTGCAGTGCGGCGATCGGATCGTCGCCGCGGTCGGTCCCGAACCACCGACACGTCCCTCCGATGCCGAGACCGTCATCGAAGCCGGTGACGCGCAGAGTCACCTGCTGCTCGCCGGTCGGTCGATCGACTCCTCCGATCGGCCGGTGCTCAACGCGGTCGCCAATCAGGCGGTCGGGCTGGTGCGCCAGGCCCGATTGGCGGAGGAAGCCAGCGCGGCGGCGGCGCTGCTGGAAGCCGACCGGCTGCGCCGTGCGCTGTTGTCGGCGGTCAGCCACGATCTGCGCACGCCCCTGGCAGGCGCGAAAGCGGCCGTGTCCAGCCTGCGCAGCGACGACATCGAATTCTCGGCGGAGGACACCGGCGAACTGCTGGAGGCGATCGAGGAATCCGTCGACCAGCTGACCGCGCTGGTGGGCAATCTGCTCGACTCCTCGCGACTGGCGGTCGGCGTCGTCACGCCGCAGTTGCGACAGGTGTACATGGACGAGGCGGTACATCGCGCGCTGGTGAGTGTCGGCATGGGCACCCGTGGCCTGCGCCGCGCGGCGATGGACCGGGTGAAGGTCGAGGTCGATGAGGTTTCGGTGCTCGCCGACAGCGGTCTGCTCGAACGCGTCCTGGCCAACCTGATCGATAACGCCCTGCGCCATTCCGGTCGCGAGTCGCCCGTGCGGGTGACTGCCGAACACGACGGTGACCGGGTGTCGATCGCGGTTGTCGACGTCGGCCCCGGCGTCCCGTCCGGCACCGAAGAGCAACTGTTCGAACCCTTCCAGCGCCTCGGCGACCGCGACAACACCACCGGCGTCGGCCTCGGCCTGTCCGTGGTCCGCGGCTTCGTCGAAGCAATGAGCGGCACCGTCCACGCCGAGCCGACCCCGGGAGGTGGGCTCACGATGCTCGTCGATCTGCCGTCCGGCACACCCGCGGCGCCGGCACACGTCGACTCCCGAGGAAAGTGAGCACATGGGCAACTCATCGGGGACGGGCGAACCGGTCCGCCGGCCGCCGGCGGTGGACGACCACGCGCAGGAGGCCGATCCGAAGACGCGGGGAGGCGGGGCAGCGCATCCCCCGGTCAAAGTGCTCGTCGTCGATGACGAGCCACAGATCGTCCGCGCCTTGCGGATCAATTTGTCGGTGCGCGGGTACGAGGTCCTGACCGCGGGAAACGGCGCCGCCGCCTTACGGGTGGCGGCCGAAAAGCACCCCGACGTCGTCATTCTCGACCTCGGTCTGCCCGACATGGACGGGATCGAGGTGCTGGCCGGACTGCGTGGGTGGTCGCCCGCACCGGTGCTCGTGCTGTCGGCGCGCACCGATTCGGCCGACAAGGTCGAGGCGCTCGACGCCGGCGCCGACGACTACGTGACCAAGCCGTTCGGGATGGACGAACTGCTGGCCCGGCTGCGCGCGGCGGTGCGTCGTGGTGCCAGCGCGACCGATGCGGGCGACCCGATCGTGGTCACCGACTCGTTCACCGTCGACCTCGTCGCCAAGAAGGTCACCAAGCAGGGTGTGCCGGTGCACCTGACGCCCACCGAGTGGGGGATGCTCGAGATGCTGGTGCGCAATCGCGGAAAACTGGTGGGGCGCAAGGAACT
Organism: Nocardia sp. NPDC055165; assembly: GCF_053606985.1. NCBI lineage: Bacteria > Bacillati > Actinomycetota > Actinomycetes > Mycobacteriales > Nocardiaceae > Nocardia > Nocardia sp. NPDC055165. The sequence goes on along the minus strand of NZ_JBSGSS010000006.1, from coordinate 385,521 downwards.
ACTGCGCGAGGTGTGGGGTCCGGCCTATGCCACCGAGACCCATTACCTGCGGGTCTACCTCGCGCAGTTGCGGCGCAAACTCGAAGACGATCCGGCCAACCCGCGCCATCTGCTCACCGAGGCGGGGATGGGGTACCGCTTCCAGGAATGAGCGTGCGCCCGGTCACGTGACCGGAATGCCGGGAGTGGCGTGGACGTTCCCAGGCGTGGATCGTCGTCGAGCGAATGGCAGGATCAAGGCATGGCTGAGCAGATCGCACCCGTGACCAACGCCCCCACCGAACTGTGGGTCGAGCGCACCGGAACCCGCGCCTACACCGGGCGCAGCAACCGTGGCGCCGAGGTGTTGATCGCCTCCCAGGGCGTGCCGGGCGCCTTCACCCCGGGTGAGTTGCTGAAGATCGCGCTCGCGGGCTGCACCGGGCTCAGCTCCGATTTGCCGTTGTCGCGTCGCCTCGGCGACGAGTTCGACGCCACCATCCGCGTCTCGGGCGATGCCGACCGCGAGAACGAGCTCTACCCGCAGCTCGACGAGGTCCTCGAACTCGACCTGTCCGAACTCGACGAGGCCGCCCGCGAACGACTACTGGTCACCGTGCAGCGTGCTGTCGACAAGGTGTGCACCGTGGGCCGCACGCTCAAAGCGGGCACGAAGGTGACGCTGACCTTCAACATCGACGCATGAGCGAGGAGCCGGTTCGGCTGAGCGCGTGGGTGCACGGGTACGTGCAGGGCGTGGGATTCCGGTGGTGGACGCGGTCGCGCGCACTGGAACTCGGCTTGGTCGGCTACGCGCGCAACCACAGCGACGGTCGCGTCCACGTTGTCGCCGAAGGGCCACGAACGGCGGGCGAGAAATTGCTGGAACTGCTACGGTCCGGCGAAGCGCCCGAGAGCTCGCACGCTGTCGGGCACGTGACACATGGTCTGTCCGGGCGTGCTCCTGGGCGGGTAGACCTGGTTGTGGAAAGCTGGGAGCCCGTGCGGGGCGACATGACGGGATTCGAGGAGCGCTAGTGGTGACTTCGGGGGCTAGGGGGCGGCAGCGGTGAGCACACAGAACCCTGGTCCGCCCGATCGACCGGAACAACCCTCGAACGGCGAGCCCGAGAGATCGCCGTGGACCCCGCCCGACTCCGGCGCGGGCTGGACCCCGCCGGACCCGGGTTCGGCACCGTCCGATCCGAATGCCGGTGCGACGCCAGCGGACCCGGTGTTCGGCGGGGGCGGGCATCCCGTCGGCCAACCGCAACCCGGCCGGATGTCACGGCAGGAACCCGGCGTCACCCAGCCACGTCCACCCACTGTCGGTGAGGCGCGCGCCAGGGACAAGGCCCGCAGGCAAGCCGAAGAGGCCGAGCGGGCAGCGGTCGCGGCGGCCGAGGAGAAGCGGCGCAACCGTAAACGCGTGATGATCGGCGGTGTCGCCATCGTGGGCGTCGCCGCGCTGGTCGGTGGCGGTTACCTCGCCTACCGGGCGATCACCGCACCCGACCAGGTCACGGCCTCGTGCGTGCAGATCGACCAGAACGGGCAGGAAGTCGTTGTCCCCGACGACAACTGCGGCGACGGCAAGACCAATTTCCGCAGTGAGGGCTCCGGCGGTCACGGCGCCGGACTGCTGATTCTGGGCTGGCCGCAGTACCGCTACCACTACGGCGGCACACCGACGATCGGCAAGCCACCCACGGGCGGCACCTCGGTGAAACCGCGCAATGCCCAGATCACGACCAAGAGCGGCACCACGGTGCAACGCGGCGGACTCGGCAGCAAGTCGACCGGGGGGAGTGGGTCGTAGATGCGGCGCACCAAGAGCACCCCACGCCAGGACTGGCAGCAGATCGTCGAGAAGCAGGGCCTCGTCTACGGCGCGCCGGGGCGCGATGCCAGCGGTCAGCCGCGCCCGTACTGGGACGAGTCGGTGCACTACGAGTTCTCGATGGACGAGATCCTCGCGCTGGAAGCCGATGTGGAACTGCTGCAATCGATGTGTCTGCACGCCGTCGAGCACGTGGTCCTCACCGAGCGCTTCGCCGATTTCGGTCTGCCGGAATGGACGTGGGGCCCGATCGCCGAATCATGGCGTCGCAGTGACCCTTACGTGTACGGCCGCTTCGACCTGCGCTACGACGCGCGCCGCCCGGCCAAGCTGCTGGAATACAACGCCGACACCCCCACCTCGCTGCTCGAGGCCGCGATCATCCAGTGGCACTGGTTGCAGCAGGTGTATCCCGGTGGCGACCAATGGAATTCGCTGCACGAGAAACTGGTGGAGCGCTGGACCGAGCTGCGCGGCGTGCTGCCCGGTACCGAACTGCACTTCACCTGGTCGGGCGCCGACGCGACCGGCGAGGACAATGTCACCACCGCCTACATGCAGGAGACGGCGGCCGAGGCCGGGTTCGACACGGTCGCGCTGCCGATCGAGGAAGTCGGTTTCGACACCGAGCTGAACCGGTTCGTCGATCTGGCCGAGGCGCCGATCGAGGCGATCTTCAAGCTGTATCCGTGGGAGTGGATCCTCGACGACGACTTCGGCAAGCGCGTGGTCGGCAGCCTGCCCGCGACCGCGTGGATCGAACCGCTGTGGACCACATTGCTGAGCAACAAGGCGATCCTGGCGATCCTGTGGGAGATGTATCCCGGTCATCCCAATCTGTTGCCCGCGTACCTGGACAACCCGCACGAGCTCACCGAATACATTCGCAAACCCAAGCTCGGCCGCGAGGGCGCGAACATGACCATCGTCGGTCCCGGCATGGAGACCGCGACCGGCGGCGTCTACGGCGCCGAGGGTTTCGTCTACCAATTGCTCGATCCGCTACCGGAATTCGACGGGATGCGCCCGGTGCTCGGCGCCTGGGTCGTGGGTGACACCGCGGCGGGGCTGGGCATTCGGGAGACCGCCGGCCTGATCACCGATGACGGCGCCGCGTTCGTGCCGCACCGCATCGTCGACTGACACCTGACCTCACAACATTGTTCGAAAGGACCACGATGACCGCCCTCGCCCTGGAATCGGGTTATTGGAGTGCGCTCGGTGAAGGCGTCGGCGCCATCATCCTGTACTGCCTGATCGGCCTCGCCCTCATGCTGATCGGCTTCTTCGCCATCGACCTGACCACGCCCGGCAAGCTGCGCGACCTGGTGGTGGCGGGTAAGCCGAACGCGATCATCGTCTCGGCGGCCGGGATGATCAGCATGGCGTTCATCGTCGTGTTCGCGGTGCTGGCCACCGGCGGCAGCGGCAAGCTGTCGGAAGGTCTGATCGCGGCGATCATCTACGGCCTGGTCGGCATCATCGCGCAGGTGATCTCGGTACGGGTGATCGAGAAGGTCACCGGCATCGACATCGGCCGCACGCTGCACGCCGAGACCTACACCCCCGAGGTTCTCGTCGTCGCCGCCGCGCACTTCGCGCTGGGTCTCGTGGTGGCCTTCGCCATTCTCTGAACGAGGGTGATCGGTTGACATCGCACTGTGGAGGGTGGACGCTGGAAACCAGCACTCCACCGTGGATGTGACCGAGAGGACGTCGGCATGGATATCACCCCGGGTACGCGCGCGTCCGACGCCGAACGCAACGCGATCGTCGCCCAGCTGGGCACACATCTGGCCGACGGCAGGCTCGACCTGGGCGAATACGATCTGCGCGTGGCCAAGGTCTACGCGACCACCACGCGCGACGAACTCGCCGTCGTCCTGTCCGACCTGCCCGCGCTGACGAAACAGCAGCAAGCGGACGTACCGGTCGAACGCAAGCCCGGTACACGGTTCCCGATCTGGCAGCGCATCGAGGCGGGCAGCTGGCTCGGCGTCAGCGTGATCGTGCTGGTCATCTGGGGTCTGATCTCCTTGACCGCGGGCGAGCTCACCTACTTCTGGCCGATGTGGGTGATCGGCCCGTGGGGCGCGGTCCTGGTCTTCCGCGTGATCACCGGCTGGGAAGCGACTCCCGGCACCCAGACCCACTTGCGTCAACTTCAGAAGCAGATGAAGCACATCAATCCGCACTGACCGCAAACTTGCCGCTACGTCCGCTAGGCTTTCGCGAGCACATGGGTAACTCGTCGGGAACCGGCTGCCCGAGTCACCCCCATCACCGCTGGCCGCGTGCGATGCCCGCACGCACCTAGGTCTGGCCTGATTCGCGGAGAGGCGGACGAGTTCTCTTGCATTTGAAGAGCCTGACGTTGAAGGGGTTCAAGTCCTTCGCGTCTGCGACCACGTTGCGCTTCGAACCGGGCATCACCTGCGTAGTCGGGCCGAACGGGTCCGGCAAATCCAATGTCGTGGACGCGCTGTCCTGGGTGATGGGCGAGCAGGGTGCCAAAGCGTTGCGGGGCGGGAAGATGCAGGACGTCATCTTCGCCGGGACGGTCGGGCGGGCTCCGCTCGGGCGCGCCGAGGTGACACTGACCATCGACAACTCCGACGGCGCACTGCCCATCGACTACGCCGAGGTGTCGATCACCCGGCGGATGTTCCGCGACGGCGCGGGCGAGTACGAGATCAACGGCAGCACGTGCCGGCTGATGGATGTGCAGGAACTGCTGTCGGACTCCGGTATCGGGCGCGAGATGCACGTCATCGTGGGTCAGGGCAGGCTGTCGGCGATCCTGGAATCGCGGCCGGAGGATCGGCGCGCGTTCGTCGAAGAGGCCGCGGGCGTGCTCAAGCACCGCAGGCGCAAGGAGAAGGCGGTCCGCAAGCTCGACGCGATGCAGGCCAACCTCGCCCGGCTCACCGACCTCACCACCGAACTGCGCCGCCAGCTCAAGCCGCTCAGCCGCCAGGCCGAGGTCGCCCGCCGCGCGCAGACCGTGCAGGCCGACCTGCGCGATGCCCGGTTGCGACTGGCCGCCGACGACCTGGTCACCCGCCGCGGCGAGCTGGAATCCCAGCTCAGCAAAGAGGCCTACGCCCGCGAACAGCAGATCAACGTGCAGACCGAACTCGACGCCGCCAACGCCGCACTGGCACAGCAGGAGTTCCAGCTGTCGCGGCTGAGTCCCAGCGCCGAGGCCGCCGCGCAGACCTGGTTCCAGCTCTCGGCGCTGACCGAACGGGTCAACGCCACCATCCGCATCGCCAGCGACCGGGCCCGGCACCTGCACACCGAGGCGCCGGTCGGCACCGGACGCGACCCGGACCAGCTCGAGGCCGAGGCCGACCGGATCGAAGCCGAAGAGGCCGAACTGCGGTACGCGGTGGAGATGGCCACCGAGACCCTCGAAGCCGCCCGCGAAGCCCTCGCCGAGCGGGAACACGCCGCCAAGGCGGCCGAGCAGGCGCACCTGGCGGCCGTGCGCGCGATCGCCGACCGGCGGGAGGGGCTGGCCCGGCTGTCCGGCCAGGTCGACACCTTGCGCACCCGCGCCCAGTCCGTGGACGCCGAGATCGCACGCCTGTCCGTGGCCATCGCCGACGCCCGGCACCGTGGTGAGACCGCGCAGGTCGAATACGACTCGGTGCAGGACGAACTCGGCGAACTCGACGCGGGCGAGAAGGGTCTGGACGCCCAGCACGAACACGCCGTCGCCGCCCAGGAACTGGCCGACGAGCGCGTGCGGGAACTGCGGGAACTCGACCGGGAGGCGAGCAAGCTGGTCGCCCGGCTCGGTGCCCGCATCGAAGCGCTCGGCATGAACCTGGCCCGCAAGGACGGCGCGGCCTGGCTACTTGAACACGGCGTGGGCGGGCTCGGCGGACGGCTGTCGGGCTTGCTACGCGTGCAGTCCGGGTTCGAGGCCGCTGTGGCCGCACTGCTCGGTCCGCTCGCCGATGCCATCACCGCCGATACCGCCATCACCGCCGACTCGGCGGTGCGGGAATTGCGCAGCGGTGACGGTGGCCGGGTGGCGTTCGTCTTCGCCACCGACGCGGCGTTATCGGCCGAGCGTTCCGCGTTGCCCGCCGGTGCGCAGTGGCTCGCCGACGTGCTCGAAGGCGACGAGCAGGTGCGACCCGCGCTGGCCGCGCTCACCGCCGACGTGGTGGTCGTCGACGATCTGGCGACCGCCACCGAGCTCGTCGCCCTGCGCCCGGAACTGCGGGTGGTCACCCGTGACGGGGATCTGGCCGGTGCGGGCTGGATCGTCGGCGGTTCGGAACGGATGCCCAGCCAGCTCGAGGTCCAGGCCGATATCGACACTGCCACCGCCGAATTGGCGGCCGCGCAACGGCGGGCCGAGGAGCTGGAGGCCGCGCTGGCCGGCGCGCTGGCCGAACAGACCGACCGCAAGGACGCCGCCGACCACGCGCTGATGGCGCTGCACGAATCCGATCAGGCACTGCTGGCGATCTACGACCGGCTCGCCCGGGTCGGGCAGAACGCTCGCGCGGCACAGACCGAAGGCGAGCGGCTGGCCACCCAGCGCGCGGAAGCCGAAGCGGCGCGGGAGAAGTCGCTCGCCTCGCTCGCCGAACTCGAGGACCGGCTGCGGCACGCCGAGATCGAACACGACGGCAGCGACGACAGCTACGGCGCCGCGAGCACCGAGACCGCCGGCTATGCCCGTGAGGAAGCCGCCGCCGCGCTCGCCGAGGCCCGGACCATGGAGGTCGAGGCCCGGCTGTCGGTGCGTACTTCGGAGGAGCGCGCGGAATCTGTTCGCGGCAAAGCAGATTCGCTGCGCAGAGCGGCCCGTGGGGAGCGGGAGGCCAGGGCTCGCGCCGAACGCGCGCAGGCCGCTCGGCGCCAGGCTGCCGCGGTCGCCGCGGCCGTCGCCGCATCGGGCACCGAGATCAAGAACGAACTCGAGCAGGTCGTGGCCGCCGCCGCGGCACGGCGTGACGAATTGGTCCGTCGCCGTGGCGAATGCGCGGCCGCGCTGGAACAGGTGAAGGAACGCGCCCGTGCGCTGAACACCCAGCTGACCCAGCTCACCGACGCCGTGCACCGCGACGAAGTCGCCAAAGCCCAAGCGGCACTGCGCATCGAACAGCTGGAGACGACGATCTCCGAACAATTCGGCATCGCGCTCGCCGACCTCGTCGCCGAATACGGGCCCGAGGTGCCGTTGCCGCCCTCGGCCCTGGAGCTGCACGAGTACGAGGAGGCCAAGGAGCGCGGCGAGCAGGTCAGCGCACCGCAGCCGATGCCCTACGATCGCCCGACCCAGGAGCGCCGCGCCAAACGCGCCGAGAAGGACCTCACCACCCTCGGTAAGGTGAATCCCCTTGCGCTGGAGGAGTTCGCGGCCTTGGAAGAGCGCTATACCTTTCTGGCCACCCAGCTCGAGGACGTCAAGAACGCGCGCAAGGACCTGCTCGACGTGGTCGCCGAAGTCGACGCCCGCATTCTCCAGGTGTTCACCGAGGCCTACGCCGATGTGGAACGCGAATTCGTCGGCGTCTTCGGGAAACTGTTCCCCGGCGGCGAGGGCAGGCTGGTGCTCACCGACCCGTCGGACATGCTCACCACGGGCATCGAGGTCGAGGCGCGCCCGCCCGGCAAGAAGGTGAAGCGCCTCTCGCTGCTCTCCGGCGGCGAGAAGTCGCTCACCGCGGTCGCGTTGCTGGTCGCCATCTTCCGCGCTCGCCCCTCCCCGTTCTACGTGATGGACGAGGTCGAAGCGGCCCTCGACGACACCAACCTGCGCCGCCTCATCGGCCTGTTCGAGCAGCTGCGGGAGAAGAGCCAGCTGATCGTCATCACCCACCAGAAGCCCACCATGGAGATCGCCGACGCCCTCTACGGCGTGAGCATGCGCGGCGACGGCATCACGCAGGTCATCTCCCAGCGGCTGAACCGAGCCGAGGTCCCCGACCCCGACCCGGTCTCGGCTTCGGCCTGAGGCCGGTGCTCGCGCGGCTGGACGGATTCTCAGCCGAACCGGGTCGCCGGGGCCGTGGTGTCGATCCGGTCGATGATCCGCTCGGAGCCGCCGCGGGCGAGCCAATCCCGCAGGGAGGTCAACTCTGGGTGCAGCGCGCGCAAGGCGGGCAGGTCGGCGTGCCAGCCGCCGGTCTCGCGGATCAGGCGCCAGGTGTTGCCGAGTTGGGGGCCGATCGCGTCGGCTTCCTCCTCGGTGACCTCGCGGTAGTGGACGTGCCGGCCGATCGCGGCGCCGATGATGGCGGCCGCGTCGACCGGAGTGATGGCGTCGCCCGCGAGTTCGAGGATGCGGGCGTGCCAGCCCGCGGGGTCGGCGAAGGCCAGGGCGGCGAACGCGGCGATGTCATCGATCGCGATCATCTGGAGCGGGCGATCGGCGGGGAACAGGTGCGGGTGTTCGCCGCCGTCGCGGATACCGTCGACAGGGGAGCCGTGCAGCAGGTAGTTCTCCATGAACCGCACCGGGCGCAACACGGTGTAGCGCAGACCCGACGAAGCCAGCGCCTCTTCGATCCGGCGTTTGCCCTGCTGACCCCATGATTTCGCATCGCCCATGGTCGCGACGCCGGTGAACACGATCTGTTCGACACCGGCGGCGCGGGCCGCGTCGATCAGGGCGATACCGCGGCGGGCCTCGGTGTCCTCACCCCAGCCCTTGACGCGGTAATCGGCTGGGGGAACGAGAAATACGGCTCGGGTTCCGGTCACCGCCACTCGCAGGGAGGCCGCGTCGTCGAAGTCGCCGACCGTCAGTTCGGCGCCGGCATCGGCCAGTGCGCGGGCGGCGGGGGAGCCGGGGTCGCGCACCAACGCGCGAACCGGCCGGCCTTCGGTGAGCAATCGGTAGGCGGTCGCGCCACCCTGCTTGCCTGTCGCGCCGGTGATCAGAACGGGAAGTGCTGACGTCATTGCGGAGGAGCTCCGTTTCGTGATCGATCGTGTGCCTACAATCGGGTCGGTCGACCCGTATTCCGGACGGTACGGGTGGTCACACCCGGTTGGCCAGGTCCGGTGCAGGGAAGGCGTAACGAAATGACGGTCGAGCACGGCGTGGAACCGGCGATCCGATCCGACGCGCGCCGCAATCGCGCGCTGATCCTGGCTGCCGCGCAGCGTGCGCTCGCCGAACGCGGCGCCACCGTCTCGCTGGCCGAGGTGGCCCGCCGCGCCGGTGTCGGCGCGGGCACCGTCCACCGGCATTTCCCCACGAAAACCGATCTGCTGGAAGCGGTTATGCAACAGCGCGTCGACCGGCTGGCGGCGCTGGCCGCCGACCACCTCACCGATCCGGATCCGGGCGCGGCCTTCTTCGCCCTGTGCACCCACGTCATCGTGACCACACCCGGCAACAAGGACCTCTGTGACCTGGTGCAATCCGACGACGGCTGGCCTCGTGCCCTGCTACGCGGGGCGGGCAACCGCTTCCATCGCGCACTGGGCGCGCTGCTGGCCTCGGCGCAACGTCAGGGTGCGGTCCGGCGCGACGTGGTCGTCACCGATGTGCTGGACATCTTCACCGGATGCGTTGCGATCCAACGACATCGACGCGCAGCGGACCCGCTCGCACCGGCCGTCGCGCTCATCCTCGACGCCCTGCGCGCCCATCCGTCAGTCGTAACGGAACGCCCGGCGGCCGACCGTAACGAAACGGCGGAAGGTAACGAAACCTCGGCACCCTGCGTCGTCTGCGGCTCGCCCGTTCGGAGACCGGCCACCGGCCGACCGGCCCGCTACTGCTCCCCGGCCTGCCGCCAGAAGGCCCACCGCCTCCGCAACGGGTCGCGAGCCCTTACAGCAGGTCGCTGACGTCGTCGGGGACATCTACGGCGTATTTGCGCAGGATGTCCATGGAGATGACCTCCAGCGCGTTCTCATGGGTCGCGGCCAGCACCACGGGTGCGGCCACGCCGTCCTCGTGGGCGTGCAACCAGCGGACCGCCACCACGCACCAGCGGTCGCCCGGTTGCAGGCCGGGGAAGTTGTTCTCTGGGCGCGGGGTGCTGAGGTCGTTGCCGATGGAGGCCTGATGCTCCAGGAATTCCGCCGTCACGACGGTGCACACGGTGTGGCTGCCGAGATCCTCCGGACCGGTGCTGCAGCAGCCGTCCCGGTAGAAGCCCGTGAGAGGATCGGTGCCGCACTCTTCCAGCGGCCCCCCAAGCACGTTTCGATCGGTCACTCCGCCGATCCTATGGGGCAACCGCCAGAAGTTCCGCAGGACAACGAATCTGTAGTATTTCCGCCACGCCGCGACGCGCCCGGCTACGGCTCGCCGACCTGCCGCGCAGACGCCGCCGACGTGCGGCAACTCCCCGCCCGAATAGACTCGCCGGGTGAGTTCGCAAGCGTGGATCCTGATCGCCGCGATCGCCGCCGTCCTGTTGGTGGCGCTCGTCGCGGGTTTCGTCCTGTACAAGCGACGCCAGATTTCGCTGGCCCCGCCCGAGCCGGACAAGGAGTTGACGGACCGCTCCGGTGGTTACACCGCGTCCGGTGGATTCAGCTTCAGCCAGGGCGGCTCGACGGCGACCGTGCCGAAACCCGAACCCGTCCCTGAACGCACCGATACCGATGGTCAACCGCACGTCGGCGACGACGCCGCGATCCCGCGCGACGCCCCGCGCCGCGGGATCACCGATGTTCCGCTGCCCGAGGGCGATGTCGCCGTCGACGACACCGTGGTCGTCCCCGATGACGCGTCCGCCCTCGACACGGTCGCACCGGCCGAGCCCGGCACCGAGACCGCGCCCGCGGACACGGCCCCCGCGAAGACCGCGCCGTCCGACCCGGTGGTTACCGAAGTCGAGCCCGCGGATACGTCCTCGATCGAGGCTCCCGCCGCACCGACCACCGAGCCCGCACCGGCTCCGGCCGAGACCACCCCGGCCGAAGTCGGCGCCACCACCACCGCGATCGACGAGATCGACCCCACCACCGGCCGCCTCGTCCGGCTGCGCGGTCGCCTGGCCCGTTCCCAGAACGCGGTCGGCAAGAGCCTGCTCGGCCTGCTCGGCGGCGGCGACCTCGACGAGGACTCCTGGGAAGAGATCGAAGACACCCTGGTGCTGGCCGATATCGGCACCGCGAGCACCGCCAAGATCGTCGAACGCCTGCGCGAGGAGATGGCCTCGCGCAGCGTGCGCACTCCCGAACAGGCTCGTGCCGCCCTGCGTGACGTGCTCATCGAGGCGCTGCGTCCCGAGCTCGACCGTTCCATCCACGCCCTTCCGCACGGCGACAAGCCCGCGATCCTGCTCGTCGTCGGCGTCAACGGCACCGGCAAGACCACCACCACCGGCAAACTGGCCCGCGTGCTCGTCGCCGACGGCCGCCGGGTACTGCTCGGCGCCGCCGACACCTTCCGCGCCGCCGCCGCCGATCAGCTGCAGACCTGGGGCGAACGGGTGGGGGCCGAGACCGTACGCGGTAAAGAGGCCGCCGACCCGGCCGCTGTCGCCTTCGACGCGGTCACCGCGGGCATCGACCGCGGCGTCGACGCGGTCCTCGTCGACACCGCGGGCCGCCTGCACACCAAGACCGGCCTGATGGACGAGCTGGGCAAGGTGAAGCGGGTCGTGGAGAAGAAGGGCGAGGTCGACGAGGTGCTGTTGGTCCTCGACGCGACCGTCGGCCAGAACGGCTTGATGCAGGCCCGGGTGTTCGCCGACGTCGTCGACATCACCGGCGTGGTGCTCACCAAGCTCGACGGCACCGCCAAGGGCGGCATCGTGTTCCAGGTGCAGCACGAACTCGGTGTGCCGGTGAAACTCGTCGGTCTCGGCGAGGGCGCCGACGACCTGGCGCCGTTCGAGCCGGGCGCGTTCGTCGACGCGCTGCTCGGGGGTACCGCGTAACGGTCCCGCCGATGCCCGTCCGATCCAGCGATCGGGCGGGCATCGCTGTTTTCCTGAGCTGACATCACTGTTTCCGGACAGCGGTGGTGTGGGGAATCGCCGCGCGAACTCGCGGCGAATCGCACATCCGTACCAACCTCACCGTGAGCTGACAGGCTCGTGCCAACCACGCGAAACGTGGATGCAACACAACAGCGCTATCCGTTCACTCAGGTGAAACACCACAGCTCAACGGATGAAACACCGAGTGGCGACCCTTCTGTACAGGTCCTTTTGCCGTCATCGGCAGGGCCCGAGATGAGGAGGAACACAAGGTGGCATTTCCACTGATCGGCGCACCGGACGCCGGTGACACCGCCTGGATGCTGGCGTCAGCGGCCCTCGTGCTGTTGATGACGCCGGGTCTGGCGTTCTTCTACGGCGGTATGGTCCGTGGCAAGAACGTGCTGAACATGATCATGATGAGCGTCTCCGCGATGGGCCTGATCACCATCCTGTGGTGTCTATACGGCTTCTCGATGGCGTTCGGCGAGGACAAGGGCAAGCTGGTCGGTGACCCGCTCCAGTACTTCGGCCTCAAGGGCGTCCTGGGCGGCGACTATCTAGCGACTACCGACCCCGCGGCCCCCGCCGCCATCCCGCTGTTCGGCACGATCCCGCTCTCGGTGTTCGTCGCCTTCCAGCTCATGTTCGCGATCATCACGGTCGCACTCATCTCGGGCGCGGTCGCCGACCGCTTGAAGTTCGGGTCGTGGCTCGTATTTGCCGGAATCTGGGCCACGGTCGTCTACTTCCCCGTCGCGCACTGGGTGTTCGCCTTCAGCGGCTACACCGGTGAGAACGGCGGCTGGATCGCCAACAACCTCAAGGCGATCGACTTCGCCGGTGGTACCGCGGTCCACATCAACGCCGGTGCCGCCGGTCTGGTGCTCTGCCTGATCCTCGGCAAGCGCAAGGGCTGGCCGAAGACGCCGTTCCGCCCGCACAACCTGCCGTTCGTGATGCTCGGCGCCGGTCTGCTGTGGTTCGGCTGGTACGGCTTCAACGCGGGTTCGGCGCTGAGCGCCAACGGTGTCGCGGGTGCCACCTTCCTCACCACCACGATCGCCACCGCCGCCGCCATGATGGCCTGGCTGCTCGTGGAGAAGATCCGCGACGGTCACCCGACCTCGCTCGGTGCTGCCTCGGGCATCGTCGCCGGTCTGGTCGCGATCACCCCGGCCTGTTCCTCGGTGAACGTGGTCGGCGCCCTGGCTGTCGGTGTCGTCTCCGGTGCGCTGTGCGCCCTGGCGGTCGGCCTGAAGTTCCGCTTCGGCTTCGACGACTCGCTCGACGTCGTCGGCGTCCACCTCGTCGGTGGTCTGGTCGGCACGCTGATCGTCGGACTCGTCGCTACCAGCGAAGCTCCCGCAGGTGTCGATGGACTGTTCTACGGTGGTGGGGTCGAGCAGTTGAAGCTGCAGGCCGTCGGTGCCTTCGCCGTTCTCGCCTACTCGCTGGTCGCCACGGCCATCATCGCGTACGCGATCAAGTTCACGATCGGCCTGCGCGCCAGCGAAGAATCCGAGTCTGCGGGCCTGGATGAGTCCGAGCACGCGGAAACCGCTTACGATTTCGCTGCTGTGGGTGGCACGGCACGCACGCTCGTCAAGGAGGCATGACGAACATGAAACTGGTTACGGCAATCGTCAAACCGTTCACGCTCGAAGATGTGAAGTCCGGGCTGGAACAGGCAGGCGTGCTCGGCATGACCGTCAGCGAAGTCCAGGGATACGGCCGGCAGAAGGGCCACACCGAGGTTTACCGCGGTGCCGAGTATTCGGTGGACTTCGTGCCCAAGGTCCGGGTCGAGGTCGTCGTGGACGATGCGTCGGTCGAGAAGGTCGTCGAGGTGATCGTCGAAGCCTCGCGCACCGGCAAGATCGGTGACGGCAAGGTGTGGGTGACCCCGGTGGACACCATCATCCGCGTCCGTACCGGCGAACGCGGAAGCGACGCACTGTAATTCGGTAGGGCACGCACGATAAATCGATCGAGCGGCGGCCCCGCTCCCACCGGGAAGACTGATCCGGTCGGGGCGGGGCCGCCCGCATGAAATGGTGGTGTGGGCTGTGGCACAGCGGAACGGTGGTATTCAGAACAACGGAGCGGCGGACCTGGTCAAGGCCAGGGCGCAACTGCTCGACGGAGCGGGCACCCGCAATCCGCGGCTCGATCCGGAATCGCTGCGCGAGGCCTTGGTCGATCTGTTCGAACTGTGGCTCACCAGCAAGGGCAACGAACTCGGCATCACCGCCGACAGCGGCCTCTCGCTCGTCGCGGTGGGTGGACTCGGACGCCGCGAGATGCTGCCCTACTCCGATCTCGACCTCGTGCTGCTGCACGACGACGTCGACCCCAAGGTGGTTTCGGAGGTCGCCGATCAACTCTGGTACCCGCTCTGGGACGCCCACATCAAGCTCGACCACAGCGTGCGCACCGTGCCGCAGGCGCTGCGGGTGGCCGCCGACGACATGATCGCCGCGCTCGGCCTGCTGGAGGCGCGCCACATCGTCGGCGACCGAGACCTCAGCAATCTGCTCATCGGCGGCGTGCGCCGGGAATGGCGCACCGGTATCCGGTCCCGCTTCGACGATCTGATCGCCCAGACCACCGCCCGCTGGCAGCGCAGCGGCGAGATCGCCCATCGCGCCGAACCCGATCTCAAGAACGGTCGCGGCGGGCTGCGCGATATCCAGCTGCTCGACGCGCTCTCGATCGCCCAATTGACCGACGCCATGCCGGGATTGGGCCCCGAGGTCCCCGGCGGCGGCCTGAAACAGGCCCACCGCAGGCTCCTCGACGTGCGCACCGAACTGCACCGCGTCGCAGGCCGGGCCCGCGATCAGCTGCGCGCCCAGGACGCCGACGAGATCGGCGCCGCGCTGCGCATCGGCGATCGCTTCGATCTCGCCCGGACATTGACCGATTCGGCGCGTACGGTGAGCTATTCGTGCGACGTCGGTCTGCGCACGGCCGCCAACGCGTTACCGCGGCGCGGCCTGGCCAGACTGCGCCGCATGCCGGTGCGCCGACCACTCGATGAGGGGGTGGTCGAGCACTCCGGCGAGGTGGTGCTGGCCAGAGACGCCCGCCCGCAGCGTGATCCCGGGCTGATCCTGCGCGTCGCGGCGGCGTCGGCGCAGACCGGGTTGCCGATGTCGGCGACCACGCTCAACCGGTTGTCCGAGGACGCGCCCGAACTACGCGAACCGTGGCCCAAGGACGCGCTCAACGATCTGCTCGTCCTGCTCGGCGCGGGTCGCGGCAGCATCGACGCGGTCGAGGCGCTCGATCGAACCGGATTGTGGGGCAGACTCTTTCCCGAATGGGGCGCGGTCCGCGATCTGCCGCCGCGCGATGCGATGCACACCTGGACCGTCGATCGGCACCTGATGGAGACGGTCGCCTACGCGAGCAGCCTGAGCACCAGGGTCGCCCGGCCCGACCTGCTGGCGCTCGGCGCCCTGCTCCACGACATCGGCAAGGGGCGGCAGGGCGACCACAGCATCGTCGGCGCCGAGCTGGCCACGCATATCGGCCGCAGGCTCGGAATGTGGCCTTCGGATGTGCGCACCCTCAGCGCGATCGTGCGCCACCACCTGCTCCTGCCCGACACCGCGACCCGGCGCGACCTCGACGACCCGGCGACCGTGCAGCACGTCGCCGACGCGCTCGGTGGTGACGTCGGCCTGCTCGAACTGCTGCACACGCTCGCCGAAGCCGACTCGATGGCGACCGGCCCCGGAGTCTGGGGCGATTGGAAGGCCTCGCTGATCGGTGAGCTGGTGCGCCGCTGCCGGCTCGTCATGGCGGGCGAGCCGCTGCCGCAACCGGAACCGATCGACCCGGAGCTTCTGGACAAGGCCAGGGCGGGCGGCGTGCACGTCACCCTCGCGCCCGGTGACGGCAAGCACACCTTCGTGGTGACCGTGATCGCCCCCGACGAGCCCGGCCTGCTCTCCGACGCCGCCGGTGTCCTGGCACTGCACGCGTTGCGGGTGCTCTCGGCCGCGCTGGGCAGTGCGGGGGAATCGGCGATCAATACCTTCGTGGTGATGCCGAAATTCGGCGATCCGCCGGACGCGGGTCTGCTGCGTCAGGAACTCATCCGGGCCACCACCGGCGCGCTCGACCTGCCCGCGGTGCTGGCCAAACGCGAAACCGACGCTGTCGGGACCGGGCCAGGCCGGTACGCGCGCGCCGCGCCGCGCCTGATCTGGTCACCGACCAGCACTCCCGGACAGGTGATCCTGGAGCTGCGCGCCGACGACCGGATCGGTTTGCTGAGCAGGCTGGCCGGTGCGTTCGCCGCGACGGGAGCCAATGTCCGGTGGGCCAAGGTGGTCACGATGGGCTCGGCTGTGGTCGACGCCTTCTGCCTTGATCTGGGCGACACCGACAGCCCAGCCCTGCGCGACCGGATCGAAAAGGCCGTCCTGGACGTGGTTCCGCGGCCCGCGCCCACCCCGCCGCCGACCGAAACCACCGACGCCGGCTGACACCGCAAGGACACGGTTTACTCACTGATTGCTATCAGGTTGCTACACAGCGTCCTCGCGGCCCGATAAGTCGAGATGGGACCTATAGCATTCCCCTGGTCTGGCTGTCGCTCGTACGAGGGGAGCTGATCCGTGGCTATCGAAGTCGTTTCCGCGTCGATGATGACCAGCGACGCGACCGCGCACATCGCGCGGTGCGTCGGTGGTGACCTGTGGGTGGTTTCGTGGTTGCCGGGTCGCACCCTCAGTGGTGCGCAGGCGTTGGCCGCGATGACCATTGCCTCGACCGCCGCCCACCACGCCGACAGTGCCGATTCCGAATGGATTCGGATCGAGGCGCTCTCCCGGGAACTCGGCCTCACCGGCAGAGAAGCGGTGTATCTGGTGGACATCGAATCGCACGAGTTGCGCCGCACGGCGCCACCGCACGTGCAACATACCGAATAACCTCCATTACCCTGGGAGGGCAAGAGACGTCCGGCTTCGGTCAGACGACCTGAGACCCTTTCAGATCAGGAGCGCGATCGGTGTTCGAATCCCTGTCCGACCGGCTTACCGGTGCACTGCAGGATCTGCGCGGTAAGGGGCGTCTGTCACCGGCCGACATCGACGCCACCGCGCGCGAGATCCGGCTCGCACTCCTCGAGGCCGACGTCGCGCTGCCCGTGGTGCGCGGCTTCATCGCCAACGTCAAAGAACGCGCCAAGGGCGCGGAGGTCTCCGGCGCGCTCAATCCCGCGCAGCAGGTCGTCAAGATCGTCAACGAGGAACTCGTCGCGATCCTCGGTGGCGAGACCCGTCGCCTCAATCTCGCCAAGAACCCGCCGACGGTCATCATGCTGGCCGGTCTGCAGGGTGCGGGTAAGACCACGCTCGCGGGCAAGCTGGCCAAATGGCTCAAGGGCCAGGGGCACCAGCCGTTGCTGGTGGCCTGTGACCTCCAGCGTCCCGGCGCGGTCACCCAGCTGCAAGTCGTCGGTGAGCGCGCGGGCGTGCCCGTGTTCGCCCCGCACGGCGGCACCTCCATCGGTGGCGGCGAGAACCCGCTCGGGATCACCGCGGCCGACCCGGTCGCCGTCGCCGCGGCCGGTATCGAAGAGGCCAAGGCCAAGCAGTACGACGTGGTCATCGTCGATACCGCAGGCCGCCTCGGTATCGACGCCGAGCTGATGCGCCAGGCCGCCGGCATCCGCGACGCCGTGCAGCCCGACGAGACGCTGTTCGTGCTCGACGCGATGATCGGTCAGGACGCGGTGAGCACCGCCGAGGCCTTCCGCGACGGCGTCGGGTTCACCGGTGTCGTGCTCACCAAGCTCGACGGTGACGCCCGCGGTGGTGCCGCTCTGTCGGTCCGCAACGTCACCGGCGCGCCGATCATGTTCGCCTCCACCGGTGAGAAGCTCGAGGACTTCGACGTCTTCCATCCCGACCGGATGGCCTCGCGCATCCTCGGCATGGGCGATGTGCTCACCCTCATCGAGCAGGCCGAACAGGTCTACGACGCCGAGCAGGCCGAGGAGACCGCGCGCAAGATCGGCAGCGGCGAACTCACCCTCGAGGACTTCCTCGATCAGATGCTGGCCATCCGCAAGATGGGCCCGATCGGCAATCTGCTCGGGATGCTGCCGGGCGCCGGTCAGATGAAGGACGCACTGGCCGCGGTCGACGACAAGCAGCTCGACCGGGTGCAGGCGATCATCCGGGGCATGACCCGCGCCGAGCGGGACAATCCGAAGATCATCAACGCCTCGCGCCGCCTGCGCATCGCCAACGGTTCCGGGGTGCAGGTCTCCGAGGTCAACCAGCTCGTCGACCGGTTCTTCGAAGCCAAGAAGATGATGGCGATGATGGGTCGGCAGATGGGGATGCCGGGAGCTCGCCGCGGCAACAACAAAAAGGGCGGTAAAAAGGGCAAGAAGGGCGGGCGTGGGCCCACTCAGCCGAAGATGCGCGGCGGGTTCCCCGGAATGCCCGCCGGGATGCCGGGCTTGCCGCCGGGCATGGATCTGTCGAACATGCCCCCCGGTCTCGATCAGCTGCCGCCCGGCCTGGAGGGGATCGACCTGTCCCAGCTGAAGTTCCCCAAGAACTGAATTGTTGGCGCGCTGGCGCGCGCGTGTCCGCGGCCCTGAGGGGTCGCCGGTTAGACGCCGTTGCTTGCTCCTTCGTCGCGTACGCAACGGCGTCTAACCGGCGACCCGGCCGCGGACCGGCCACTTCGTGGCCGCCGCTCCCTAGGGGTCGCGGTGCTGGTCGGCGTGTTAGATCACGCCGGGGATCAGCGCTTTGCGAGTGGTCGGGTAGTCGGCGAACTTCTCGCGGTACCAGCGGTGGGTGGCGAAGGCGCGTGGCACCAGGTTCCCTGCGGTGATCAAGAAGATCGCGACGCCGGCCAGTGACCAGGTGAGCAGGGCGAATCCGGCCCAGGCGATCAGTTCGCCGAGGTAGGCCGGGCTGCTGACGAAGCGGAAACCGGCGCCGTGGGGGACCCGGTACTCGGCGGCGCCTGGGTTGTTCTTGTCCCGCAGATTGCGCACGATCGCCTCGGATCGCACCAGCAGCCCGAATCCGCACAGGTACACGACCAGTCCGATCAGGAAGCGCGGATCGGTGAGCCAGGCGGTGCCGTACTGGTTCTTGTAGTCGTTGCTGAAGAACGCGCCGTTGAGGTAGCCGTGCAGGGCCGTCACGAACACGCCCGCCGCGACCACCGAGACGTTGAAGCTGCTCGTCTTACCCGGCACCTGCCGGATGGAGAGCGGGAAGAACCAGCCGCGATTGCCGTAGTGCAGCAACCAGATGGCGGCCAGCACCAGCGGCACCGGCTCGAAACGATCGGGGCCGCTGAGATAGAACACCGCGAACACGACGGTCGCGGGCAGCTCCATCAGCCACCAGCCCAGCTTGGGGTTGAGATTGAAGCCGACCTTGTTCGACGCGAAGCGGCCGTAGGGGCTCTGCGCGAACAGCCCGCCGACGATCACGAACGCGGCGAAGGCGAAGGCGATGGCCAGCACGGTGTCGTAGGTGGTGTTCCCGGTGTACCAGTCCATCGAGATCCTCTTGTCCAACAGGCGCCGAGCACGATCGCCGACGCAAAACTAGAACACGTTCTATCATGGATCGCGCAGGGGGAGCGTGACTATGGAGGACCTACATGTCGTTGGATCGGACCGCCGAGGACCTGCTGGCGGCGGTGCGGGCGTCACCGCGTGCGGTGGCCGCGCACGACAAGACCGCGTGGGTCGGGCTGTTCGCCGAGCAGGCGGCGGTACACGACCCGTACGGCTCGCGCGAGCACATCGGCCCGGACGCGATCTCGCGTTTCTACAACGTCTTCATCGCGCCGAACGCCATCGCCTTCCGCGTGGACCGCGACATCGTCGCCGGCTACGCGGTGGTGCGTGACCTGCACATCGAGACCACGATGTCGACGGGCGCCACCGTCACCGTGCCGATGCATCTGCGCTACGACCTGGTCGATACCGATGGCGGCTGGCGGATCGCCCGGCTCGCCGCGCACTGGGAGCTGGGGGTGATGGTCGCGCGTCTGCTGCGCACCGGCCCGTCCGGATTGCTCGCGGGAGCGCAGCTCGGGCCGCAACTCGTGGGCGAGCTCGGCATGGGCGGAGCGATGGGCATGATGCGGGCGCTGCGCGGCATCGGCGGCTCCGGCAAGCGCATCGTCGGCAGACTCTTCGCTGCTGTCGCGTCCGGCGACACGGGTGGCGTGCGAGCGCTGCTCGATGAGCGGACGGTGTGCGAGCTGCCCGCCGGGCGACCGATCTCGGTGACGGAGTTCGCCGACCGCGCGCGAGACATCGAGTGGGACAAGATGATCGCCGCGGGTCGCACGGTCAGCGTGAGCGTGCGGGTCGGTGCGTCGTGGGGTGTGGCCTTCGTCGACTTCGCCCCGGACCGGCCGCGGATCACCGCTGTGCGGGTCTTTCTCGACGGCGATCCTTCAGGCGACTGACCGCTCGCCCGAAGGGTGCCGACCCCGCGCCCGGTGCTGGCGCGGTGGCCGGGCCTCGGAGCGTGTGCGTGCGCCGATCCTGCGAGGTAGGTTCGGTTTCAGGCCGACGACTGGAGGTTCGTGTGCATCTGCGTGGTGTAGTTCTCCCCGGCGACCGGGAGCGCGACCTCTGGGTTGTCGACGGCGCCGTGACGTTCGAGCCCGTGCGTGGTGCCGAAACCCTGTGCGGCACAGGCTGGATCGTGCCCGGCCTGGTCGACGCGCACTGCCATGTCGGCATTCGCTACGGCGGCGGGGACGAGACCCGCGACGGCGCGATCGAGCAGGCCGAGACCGAACGTGACGCCGGGGCGCTGCTCCTGCGCGACGCGGGCTCGCCGATCGACACCCGCTTCATCGACGAGCACGCCGAGCTGCCGCGGATCATCCGCGCGGGTCGTCACATCGCCCGCCCCAAGCGCTACATCCGCGAACTCGGGATCGAACTCGACGACGAGCGCGACCTGCCCGAGATCGTCGCCGAGCAGGCCCGCTTCGGTGACGGCTGGGTGAAGATCGTGGGGGATTGGATCGACCGCTCCGTCGGCGACCTGCGCCCGCTGTGGAGTGACGACATCCTGAAGCAGGCCATCGACGCCGCCCACGCGAACGGGGCAAGGGTCACCGCCCACGTGTTCGGTGAGGACGCCCTGCCGGGCCTGATCAACGCGGGTATCGATTGCCTCGAACACGGCACCGGCATCACCGACGACACCATCGAACTGATGGTGGCCAACGGCACCGCCCTGGTCCCCACCCTGATCAATATCGACACCTTCCCCGGCATCGCCGACAGCGCCACGAAGTTCCCGGTCTACGCCGCCCACATGCGCGACCTGCACCGCCGCGTTCGCGACACCGTCGGCAAAGCCCACGAGGCGGGCGTCCCGATCTACGCGGGCACCGACGCGGGCGGCTCCATCCGTCACGGCCGCATCGCCGACGAGATCACCGCCCTGTCCGGCGCGGGCCTGTCACCCCACGAGGCTCTCGGCGCCGCGTCGTGGAACGCCCGCACCTGGCTCGGCCGCCCCGGTATCGACGAGGGCGCCCCGGCCGACTTCGTCGTCTACGCCCACGACCCCCGCGTGAACCCGCACTCGCTCACCGACCCACAATGGGTCGTGCTGCGTGGCCTGGTCGTGAAGACCCCCGATCCGGTCACCGGGCACCGCTGAATCGGCGTCGACGGCAATAGCGGAGGCGATTTCCGGGCGCGGCGGGTCGTCTGGCAGAATGAACCCTCGTCCTTCCTGGACAGTGTCAGCCCGTCTCCGGTTACGTACCGCGCGGCGGTCACGCACGCATGCGCGAAACCGGACCCGCAGACCATGCGGGTCGCCGAATCGCGTGGTGACCAAAACTACTGAAAGAAGACTGAACAGCATGGCTGTCAAGATCAAGCTCACTCGTCTCGGCAAGATCCGCAACCCGCAGTACCGCGTCGTCGTCGCCGACGCCCGTACCCGTCGTGACGGCCGCGCCATCGAGTCCATCGGCCTGTACCACCCGAAGGAAGAGCCGTCGCTGATCCAGATCGACGCCGAGCGCGTCGCGTACTGGCTGTCGGTCGGCGCGCAGCCCACCGAGTCGGTGCAGCGTCTGCTGGAGATCACCGGCGACTGGCAGAAGTTCAAGGGCCTGCCGGGCACCGAGGGCACCCTGAAGGTGAAGGCCGCGAAGACCTCCAAGCTGGACCTGTTCAACGCCGCGCTGGCCGCCGCCGACAACGCGCCCACCACCGAGGCCGTCACCCCGAAGAAGAAGGCCGCCAAGAAGGACGAGGCTGCCGCTGAGGAAGCCGCCACCGAGGCTGCCGAGTAATGACTGCTGTTGTTGCCGATGCCGTCGAACATCTGGTTCGCGGCATCGTCGCCAACCCTGACGACGTCCGTGTCGAGCTGCTCACCGGACGTCGTGGACGCACCGTCGAGGTACACGTCCATCCTGAAGACCTGGGCAAGGTGATCGGGCGCGGTGGTCGTACCGCGACCGCGCTGCGCACCCTGGTCGCCGGCATCGGCGGCCGTGGGATCCGGGTCGACGTGGTCGATACCGACGCCTAGATGGAACTCGTCGTAGGTCGGGTCGCCAAGTCGCACGGTGTGCGCGGCGAACTCGTCGTCGATGTTCGCACCGACGAACCGGACGTCCGGTTCGCGCCGGGCGTCACGCTGCGCGGCAGGATGCCGAAGTCCTCGGCGACCCGTGACTACACCGTGAAGTCGGCCCGAGAGCACTCGGGCCGGCTTCTGGTGTTCGTCGACGGGATCGACGATCGCACCGCCGCCGATGCCCTGCGTGGCACGTTGTTCGTCGTCGACAGCGATTCGCTGCCGCCGTCGGAGGACGACGACGCCTTCTACGACCACGAACTCGAAGGCCTCCGGGTCGAGTTCACCGACGGCACCCTCGTCGGCACGGTCACCGAGGTGCTGCATTCGGCCGCGGGCGAACTGCTGTCGGTGCGCGCCGCCGACGACGGTCGCGAGATTCTCATTCCCTTTGTCACCGCCATCGTGCCGACGGTTTCGCTCGCCGATGGACTGGTTGTCATCACGCCGCCCGAGGGCCTGCTCGATCCGGAGTAATTCGTGCAACTCGACGTCGTCACGATCTTCCCGGAGTACCTCGAGCCGCTGCGGACAGCGCTGCTCGGCAAGGCTGTCGACAAGGGCCTGATCTCGATCGGCGTGCACGATCTGCGCCACTGGACGCACGACGTGCACAAATCGGTCGACGATTCGCCCTACGGTGGCGGTCCCGGCATGGTCATGAAGCCCACCGTCTGGGGCGAGGCCCTGGACGAGGTGTGCCCGGACGACGCACTGCTCGTCGTCCCCACGCCGGCCGGTGTGCCGTTCACCCAGGCCACCGCGCAGCGCTGGGCCACCGAGAAGCACCTCGTGTTCGCCTGCGGGCGCTACGAGGGCATCGATCAGCGCGTGTTCGACGATGCCGCCCGCCGCGTCCGCGTCGAAGAGGTGAGCATCGGCGACTATGTCCTCATCGGCGGCGAGGCCGCGGTGCTCGTGATGACCGAGGCCGTGGTGCGTCTGATCCCCGGCGTGCTCGGCAATCAGCAGTCCCACCAGGAGGATTCGTTCTCCGACGGGCTCCTCGAAGGGCCCAGCTACACCCGGCCGGTGTCGTGGCGTGGCCTCGAGGTGCCCCCGATCCTGCTGTCGGGCGACCATGCCAAGGTCGCCGCGTGGCGGCACGAACAGTCACTGGAACGCACGGCGCAGCGCCGTCCCGACCTGTTGCCCTGACCTAACCCGGGATCACCCGGGTGGTGATACAGAACGGGTGCCCGGCGGGGTCGAGCAATACCCGCCAGCGCGGATCCGGTTGTACCGGTGCGGGTTTGGCACCGATCGCGAGGGCGTGCTGTTCGCAGAGATCGAGGTCGGCGTCGGCGGCGAGATCGAGGTGCACCGCGGCCGTGCCGGGCCACTGCGGCGGGTAGTAGTCCTCGACGCGTTGCGCGGCGACCGTCAGCCCCGACGGGATTCGGATCCCGACGCTGTGCGCGTCGTTCCACAGGACACGGCCACCGAGCAGCCCGAGATAGAAGCGGGCGAGGGACTCGGGGTCGTCACAGTCCAGTGAGAGGCCGGCCAGTTGAAAAGGCTCCGTCATCGAAGCGACGCTACCGGGCGCGACGGGGACCGAGATTGTTTTCCCCTAAAGACATTTGGGTATCCATCCAGGTCGTTCTTTGTGCGATCGTCCATAGTGAGGGTTGCTGGTTCCATCCGGAACGGGTTCGGTCCCAGCGTCTGTCGGCGCGGTCGGGCCGGACGCGACGAGGCCGAACGGACGCTGCGCCGATGTTCCCAGTACAGGCACTGCGTCCCTTGATGATTGGACGCTGACCCGAGTGAGCGCTCGGTGACATTCGGTGTGGGGTGTCGCGCCCACGATGTGAGACCTTGCCGGTCCGATCGGTCGCGCCGGAGGCATTGCGGCGGATTCAGCGGCCGAATGACGGTGATATATCCCACATCTGATGCAGGGGTCGAAGCGGTCGTGGGTCGCGGCGGTCAGGGCAGCAGGCCGTGCCGCCGTGCCCGAGCCACCGCCTCGTGCCTGGTGCCGGCATCCAGCTTGCTCATCGCCTGGCGCAGGTAACTCTTGACGGTCTCGGCGCCGAGCGAGAGTCGAAGCGCCGCTTCCTGATTCGTGCAGCCGAGGGCGATCTGGGCGAGCACGTCGAGTTCGCGCCGCGACAACCGCGGCGCATCGCCGGCGGACTCGCCGGTCAACACCCCGGTCAGTCGTTCGCACACCCCGGAAAGCCGGTCGCGCAGGGCGAGATCGCCCGTGGCGGCCGCGAGGGCGCGAAGCTCGGCGTGGATCTCGCGCAACTCCTCGGTCGCCGCGGGGGTGGTCGTCGCCGGCGGTGTCGCGAGCTCGAGCAGCCGGACCCGCCGGTCCACCTCGTCGCGGACGGCGATCTCCGCGGCCAGTCGCTTACCCGCCTGCAGGATCACCTCGGCGGTGCGGTCGCCGAGGGGGCCCGTGCCACGCGTGGCGGCGTACAGCACGGCGCGAGGTCGGTCGGCGACCAGCACCGGCACGGCCATCACCGACCGCAACCCTTCGCCGACGACCGCGGCGTCGTAGTGGTGGGTGATCGCGGACGAGCCTCGATAGTCGGCCACCGACGCGGGCCTGCGGTACTCCATGGCCTGCCCGCCGAGCCCGGAGGTGCGCAGCACCGACAGCCCGCGCAGACCGGTGGTGACGGTGCCGGCGAACTCGGTGAGCAGCAGGGTGTCCTCGTCCACCGCGCCGCCGAACACCACCGGGACGCTCGCCCGTCCCGCCACCCAGCGGATCTCGGCGCGCAGCGCGTCACCGTCGCGCGGGCGCAACAGGGAAGTCATGGATCACCCCTTTTCGGGGGTAGTGGGACACGTGAGCTATGCCACATTCTAGGGCAGACCCGGTGGCCGATACCCGGGTGATGAGGAGAAGCTGCGATGACTACCGATCTGGACGTGCGGGTGCGCGACCTGCTCGACCACTACGACCGACCAGAGGCCTGTGCGGCCGATCTGCTCTGCGATCAGCACCCGGCCGGGCAGATCGCGTTCACGGTGATCGAGTCCGATCTGCGCGCCCACGACCTGACCTACGGTGAGCTGCGGGAGCGCTCGGCCCGGTTCGCCGCCGCGCTGGCCGAACTCGGCGTCGAACCCGGCGATCGGGTGGCGACATTGATGGCGAAATCCGTCGAGCTCGTGGTGGCGCTGCTGGGTATCTGGCGCCGCGGCGCGGTGCACGTGCCGTTGTTCACCGCGTTCGCGCCCCCGGCCGTCGAATTCCGGCTGACCGCGAGCCGCGCGAAGGTCGTGGTCGCCGATGCCGACCAGGCGCCGAAACTCGCGGCGGCCGGCTACCGGACGATCGTTGCCGGTGACGCCGACAGCCCCGGCGCGCTGCGCTTCGACGATCTGCTCGACGGGTACCGGTCCGACGACCCGCGTGCGAAGCCGGTGGCGGTCGGTGGCGACGGCCTGCTGGTCCAGCTGTTCACCAGCGGCACCACCGGAACCCCCAAGGGTGTGCCGATCCCGGTGCGCGCGCTGGCGTCGTTCCACGCCTACCAGGAATTCGCCCTGGATGTGCGCCCCGAGGACGTCTTCTGGAACGCGGCCGATCCAGGCTGGGCGTACGGCCTCTACTACGCGATCCTGGGGCCGCTGGCCACCGGCGTGCGCAGCCTGCTGCTGCACGCGGGGTTCTCGGCGTCACTCACCTGGGACGTGTTGCAGCGCTTCGGCGTCACCAACTTCGCCGCCGCGCCGACCGTCTATCGGGCGTTGCGCGCCGACAGCGCTCCGGCTCCGGAGGGCTTCGCCCTGCGCCGGGCGTCGTCGGCGGGCGAGCCGTTGACCCCGGACGTGGTGGCCTGGTCGCAGCGGACACTCGGGGTTGCGGTGCGTGACCACTACGGTCAGACCGAGCACGGCATGGTGATCTGCCATGCGTGGCACCCCGCCCTCGATGTGGCAGTCCCGCCCGGTTCGATGGGCAGGCAGCTCCCCGGGTGGTCCTGTGCGGTCCTCGCCGAGGATGTCGACACCGAGGCGGCACCCGGTGAGATCGGCCGGGTCGCCATCGACACCCACCACAGCCCGCTGCTCTGGTTCCTCGGCTACCTCGACGATCCGGAGCGCACCGCGAGCCGATTCACCGCCGACGGACGCTGGTATCTGACCGGTGACGTCGCCTCCCGCGATTCCGACGGCTGCTTCCGCTTCAGCTCCCGCGACGACGACGTGATCATCATGGCGGGCTACCGGATCGGCCCGTTCGAGGTCGAGAGTGTGCTGGTCCTCCACGAGCAGGTCGCCGAGGCCGCCGTGGTCGGGATGCCCGACGAACTGCGCGGTGAGGTGCTGGAGGCCTTCGTCGTGACCCGCCCCGGCGCCGAGGGCAGCGCCGGGTTGGCAGCTGAACTGCAGCAGCTGGTCAAGGACGAGTTCGCCGCCCACGCTTATCCGCGAAGGGTCCATTTCGTGGACAGCCTACCCAAGACGCCCAGTGGCAAAGTGCAGCGATTCCTGCTGCGCGGCAAGGAGATCCGGTGATGTCCGAACTCAGCTACAGCTGCGGTCCCGCCGAGGTCGCGCTGCTCGGCGACACCATCGGCGCGAATCTGGACCGCGCCGTCGCGGCCCACCCCGCGCGTGACGCGCTCGTCGACTGCCCGGCAGGGCGTCGCTGGACCTACCGCGAGGTGGGTGCGGCGGTCGACGCCGTCGCGACCGGTCTCGCCGCACACGGCATCGAACCCGGTGACCGCGTCGGCATCTGGGCACCCAACTGCGCGGAATGGTTCCTCGTGCAATACGCCACCGCGAAGATCGGTGCCATCCTGGTCAACATCAACCCCGCCTACCGCACCAGCGAACTCGAATATGTTCTCGTCCAGGCCGGGGTACGCACGCTGATCGCCGCACCGGAGTTCAAGAGCTCGGACTACGTCGCGATGATCGAGCAGGTCCGGCCGAATTGTCCCGCCCTGGAACAGGTGCTGATTCTCGGCACCGAGCCGTGGCGGCAGGTGGCCGAGACCGTGCCGGACAGGCAGCGGCTCGGTGCGATCGCCGAGACGCTGTCGGCCGACGACCCGATCAACATCCAATACACCTCGGGAACAACGGGTTTCCCGAAGGGCGCGACGCTGAGCCACCACAACATCCTCAACAACGGGTTCTTCGTCGGCGAACTGTGCGGATACACCGAGGCCGATCGGGTCTGCATCCCGGTTCCGTACTACCACTGCTTCGGCATGGTGATGGGCAATCTCGCGGTGACCTCCCACGGTGCGACCGCGGTGATTCCGTCGCCGTCGTTCGACCCGGCCGCGGCGTTGGCCGCTGTCGCCGCGGAACGCTGCACCTCGCTCTACGGTGTGCCGACGATGTTCATCGCGATGCTGGCCGAACTCGATTCCGGCGCCGACTACGACCTGTCGAGCCTGCGCACCGGCATCATGGCGGGCTCACCGTGCCCGGTCGAGGTGATGAAACGGGTGATCGATCGGCTGGGGATGAGCGAGGTGTCCATCTGCTACGGCATGACCGAGACCTCACCGGTGTCCACGCAGACCCGTCGCGACGACAGCATCGACCGGCGCACCGCCACCGTCGGCCGGGTCGGCCCGCACCTCGAGGTGAAGGTGGTCGACCCGGAGACCGGGCGCACCGTGGCGCGTGGCGAACCGGGCGAACTGTGCACCCGCGGCTACTCGGTGATGCTCGGGTACTGGGAACAGCCCGACAAGACCGCCGAGGCGATCGACGCCGCCCGCTGGATGCACACCGGCGACATCGGCGTCATGGACGCCGACGGCTACCTCGCGGTCACCGGCCGGATCAAGGACATGGTGATCCGCGGCGGCGAGAACATCTACCCCCGCGAGATCGAGGAGTTCCTCTACACCCACCCCGATGTCGTCGACGCCCAGGTCATCGGTGTCCCTGACGCCAAATACGGTGAGGAGCTCATGGTCTGGCTCCGGCTCCGTGAGGGCGCGAAACCCCTCGACGCCGACACCGTCCGTACCTTCTGCGCCGGACGCCTGGCTCACTACAAGATCCCGCGCTATGTGCACGTGGTCGACGAGTTCCCGATGACGGTCACCGGCAAGGTGCGCAAGGCCGAGATGCGCGAACTTGCCAGGGACATCCTCGGCTGAGCGGCTGGAGCGCACCCTGGCTCGATCCGTCGCGGGCACCAGCGCTTGTTGCTAGCGTGTTCGCGACGGTCGGGCGTTCGGGATGGTACTGAACAATGATGGGGGAGACGGTGTTCCGTCGTGCAGTGGTGGTGTCGATGTCGGTCTGCGCGGTGGTCGCGTCGAGTGCGGGTGGTGCCGGCGCCGGGCCGGGCGGGGTCGGCGTTCTCCCGAGTCCCAGTGCAACTCTGCCGGTAGGCGCCACGATGCTGCACCTGGTCGACGACGCACGGCCGGATCCGTTCCAGCCCGACCGGTCGAGGGAACTGATGGTCTCGGTGTTCTACCCGGCGACCGAGGTGAATCGCTACCCGCGTGCGCATTACGCGTCGACCGAACTGATCCCCGGACTGGAGGACGAACTCGGCATCGAGCTGCCCGGCGCCCTGACTCACGCCCACCGGGAGGCGCCCGCGCAGGCGGCGGGCGCCTACCCGGTCGTGCTGTACACCCCCGGCGCCGGTGTCTCGCGGATTCTGGGCACCGGGCTCGCCGAGGACCTGGCCTCGCGCGGCTACGTGGTGGTGACCATCGATCACACCTATGAAACCGGTCCGGCCGTCGAGTTCCCCGGCGGCCGGCTCGTGCGGCCCGCCCCGGCGCCCAACGGCTTCGACACCGCGATCCGCGAGAAGTACATCGCCGCACGGCTGCTCGATCTCCGGTTCGTGCTCGACTCCCTCGCCGGGCTGGCCGCGGGGACCAACCCCGATGCCGAATCCGACCCCCTACCCGCCGATCTGGGCCGGGTACTCGACCTGAACCGGGTCGGCGCCGTCGGACATTCGTCGGGTGGGTACACCGCCGTCGAGGCCATGCACGAGGACCGCCGCATCGACGCGGCCGTCGACATGGACGGACAGATCGGGGTGGACGAGGCGTTCGGCCGCGCGGTGACCGAGGGCGTCGATCGGCCCACCCTGGTCCTGACCAGCGAGCAGATCGAGGAAGTCGGTGATGCGAATCCGTCCCTCGACGCGTTCTGGCAGGGGGCCACCGGCTGGAAACGTCATCTGGCCATAGCGGATTCGGCGCACTACGACTTCACCGACATGCCGTCGCTGGTGCCCCCCGTCGCCCGGCCCGCCGCGTCGACCTACCTCGGCGCCATCGATCCGGATCGCATGGCGTCGCTCGTGCGGGGCTACGTCGCGGCGATGTTCGACAAATTCCTGCGCGAACGCACCGACACCGTGCTGGATCGCCCGATCACCGAACCCGAGGTGCGGACAATCCGCTGACCTGGGTGCCAGCGCGGTGTCGGTCATGAGCTGTAGTCTCTGCGGCTGTGACGACAGCGCCCGAGATCGCCGACAGCACGACCACCATCGCCAGCGTAGGCAGGCGGATCGCCGATGAACTGGGGGTGCGCGAGACCCAGGTCCGCGCCGCCGTCGAACTGCTCGACGGTGGTTCGACGGTTCCGTTCATCGCGCGCTACCGCAAAGAGGTCACCGACGGCCTCGACGATGCCCAGTTGCGTCAGCTCGAGGAACGGCTCGGGTATCTGCGTGAGCTCGACGAGCGCCGCGGCGCGATCATCGAATCCATTCGCGGCCAGGGCAAACTCGATCCCACTCTGCACTCGCAGCTCATGCTCGCCGAGACCAAGGCGCGCCTGGAAGACATCTACCTGCCGTACAAGCCCAAGCGCCGCACCAAGGCGCAGATCGCGCGCGAAGCCGGACACGAGCCGGTGGCCGACGCGCTGATCGGCGACCCGGGCACCGATCCGGCCGCCTACACCGCCGAACAGCTCGACGGCGCCCGCTCGATCCTGGTCGAACGCTTCGCTGAAGACGCCGACCTGGTCGGTGAGCTGCGTGAGCTGATGTGGAAACGCGGCCAGATCACCTCCACGGTGCGCGCGGGCAAGGAGGAGGCGGGAGCCAAGTTCTCCGACTACTTCGAGTTCAGCGAGCCCTTCCACAAGCTGCCCTCGCACCGGATCCTGGCGCTGCTGCGCGGGGAGAAGGAGGAGATGCTCACACTGCATCTCGAAGCCGACACCGACGAACCGGCACCCGGCGAGCGCACCCTCTACGAGGGCCGCATCGCGGTCGCCTTCGGCATCGCCGACAAGGGCCGTCCGGCCGATTCCTGGCTGCTCGACACCGTCCGCTGGGCCTGGCGCACCAAGCTCGCCGTGAGCCTGGGTATCGACACCAGGATGCGGTTGCGCCAGGCGGCCGAGAAGGACGCGGTCGACGTGTTCGCCGCGAACCTGCGCGACCTGTTGCTCGCCGCACCCGCGGGCACCCGCACCACCATGGGCCTCGACCCCGGTTACCGCACCGGCGTGAAGGTCGCCGTCGTCGACGCCACGGGTAAGGCCGTCGCGACCGAGGTGATCTACCCGCACAAACCGCAGGGGCAGACCGAGAAGTCCCTCGCGGTGCTGGCCGCGCTCGTCGCCCGCTTCGGTGTGGAGCTCATCGCCATCGGCAACGGCACCGCCTCGCGCGAGACCGATGCCCTCGCGGTGGAACTGATCTCGCGGATTCCGGAGAACAAGCCGACCAAGATCGTGGTGTCGGAGGCGGGCGCCTCGGTGTATTCCGCATCGGCCTACGCCTCGGCCGAATTGCCCGACATGGACGTGTCGCTGCGCGGCGCGGTCTCCATCGCCCGGCGTCTGCAGGACCCCCTCGCCGAACTGGTGAAGATCGATCCGAAGTCGATCGGCGTCGGCCAGTACCAGCACGACGTATCCGAGACGCTGCTCGCGCGCTCGCTGGGCGCGGTCGTCGAAGACGCGGTGAACGCCGTCGGTGTCGACGTGAACACGGCTTCGGTGCCGCTGCTCTCGCGCGTGTCGGGTGTTTCCTCGTCGGTGGCGGAAAGCATTGTGGCCCACCGTGATCAGAACGGGCCTTTCAACAGCCGCAAGGCCCTGCTCGAGGTTCCGCGCCTGGGGCCGAAGGCTTTCGAGCAGTGCGCGGGCTTCCTGCGTATCCGCGGCGGTGCCGACCCGCTGGACACCTCCGCCGTGCACCCCGAGGCCTACCCGGTGGTGCGCCGCATTCTCGAGCACACCGGCCGGGAGATGGCCGAGGTCATCGGCAACACCAGCACTCTGCGCGCGTTGAAGCCCGGCGACTTCACCGACGAGAAGTTCGGTGTGCCCACCGTCAGCGACATCATCGCCGAGCTGGAGAAGCCGGGCCTGGACCCGCGTCCGGAATTCAAGACCGCCGAGTTCGCCGCGGGCATCGAGAAGGTCGCCGACCTGAAGCCCGGGATGGTGCTCGAGGGCGTCGTGACGAATGTGGCCGCGTTCGGCGCGTTCGTCGATGTCGGCGTCCATCAGGACGGTCTCGTGCACGTGTCGGCGCTGTCGCACACCTTCGTCAAGGATCCGCGCGAAGTGGTGAAGTCCGGTGACGTGGTGAAGGTGAAGGTTCTCGAGGTCGACGTCGCCCGTCAGCGGATCGGGCTCACCCTGCGGCTCGATGACGAGCCGGGCAAGCCCGCGCAGGGGGACAATCGTGGGGGTGGCGCGCCGCGCGGTCAGGGTCGTGGACAGCAAGGCGGTCGTGGTCCGGCACCTGCCCGCAACCAGGGACAGGGGCGTCAGGGCAACGGCGGCGGTAACCAGCGCAAGCAGGCTGCGGCACCGAGCGGTTCGATGGCAGACGCCCTGCGCGCGGCTGGTTTCGGCAACAAGTAGGTAGCAACTCGACGACAGGGCGGGCGGCATGCGACGGTGGCTCGAGGAAGCGGTGATCGCGCACGGCCGCCTGCCCCTGCTCTGTTTCCTGCTGGGGTTCATTCTCGGTTTCGTGGTGATCCGGGTGAGTGTGCGGATGATCCGGGCCAATGTGCGCTGGTGGCCGGGCAATGTGAAAGCCGGCGACACCCACATCCACCACATGGTGTTCGGCGTGATCACCGTGCTGCTGTCGGGCATCGGGCTGATCGCCACCGCCGAGGACTCCACCCAGGTCACCTCGAGCGTGCTGGCCGCGATCTTCGGGATCGGCGCCGCGCTGGTACTCGACGAATTCGCGCTGATCTTCTATCTGCGTGATGTCTACTGGTCCGAGCAGGGCCGAACCTCGGTGGACGCCGTCTTCGTCGCCTTCGCCGTGACCGGTCTGCTCCTGCTCGGCGTCCAACCGGCGACGTTTCTGGACTACGACGACTTCCGGGCATCGCGCGGTGTCGGGGTGCGGGTCGGGGTGGTGATCACGATCACGGTGAATCTGGTGCTCGCCGCGATCGTGATCGCCAAGGGCAAGATCTGGACCGGGCTGTTCGGCATGTTCTTCACGCCGCTGCTGCTGGTCGGCGCGGTGCGCTTGAGCAGGCCGGGCGCCCCGTGGGCACGTTGGCGCTACGGTCACCGGCCCAAGACCATGAACCGCGCGGTCGCGCGGGAGCGGCGCTACCGTCGCCCGGTCATCCGCGCGAAGATCTTCATCCAGGACCTGATCGCGGGCAAGCCCGACGTCGAGCACGCGCGTACGGCAGCCGAGGCGGAGTTGGCGCGTACCGTCGTCCCGGCGCCCTCGGCACCGCCGCCGCATCCGCACCTGCTGCCGCGCCGCCGAACCGACCAGACCGACGAGTAGTGAGGCCCGATTTCGATCAGGGCTACCCGGTCTGGCACAATAAACCGGTTGCCTTGGACGAGTCATGTCCGAGAGCACTCCTGTTCTGAGCATGAACCGGTCGAGCGCGCGAGTGCCGCCAGGTTCCTCTGTTCACGCAAAGAATCCGAAAAGGTGGAAAATGAACACCCTTGATTTCGTCGACGAGAAGTCGCTGCGCAGCGACGTCCCCGACTTCCGTCCGGGCGACACCCTGAACGTGCACGTGAAGGTCATCGAAGGCTCGAAGGAGCGCATCCAGGTCTTCAAGGGCGTCGTGATCCGGCGTCACGGCGGCGGCATCGGCGAGACCTTCACGGTCCGCAAGGTGTCCTTCGGCGTCGGTGTCGAGCGCACCTTCCCCGTGCACAGCCCCAACATCGACCACATCGATGTCGTGACCCGCGGTGACGTGCGTCGCGCCAAGCTGTACTACCTGCGCGACCTGCGCGGCAAGGCTGCCAAGATCAAGGAAAAGCGCTGATCTCGCAGTAGCACTTCGCAGTACCAGAATTCTTCAGGTAGCCCGGTACCCGACTCACGTCAGGGTGCCGGGCTACTCTGTTCGGCGTGGCAGACGAAAGTGAGTCGGTGTCGGTGTCCGATTCGGGTGACGAAGGTGGGCGGCGCAGAAAAAAGCGCGGCGACAAGAAGCAGCGCCCGTTCTGGCAGGAGCTGCCGATACTCGTCGTGATCGCAGCGGTGATCGCCGCGTTGATGGTGACTTTCGTCGGTCGGCCGTATGTGATCCCCTCGCAGTCGATGGAGAACACGCTGCTGATCGGTGATCGCATCTACGTCCAGAAGATCAGCTATTACGGCTCCGAACCCGGACCGGGCGACGTGGTGGTGTTCGTCGGACCGCCGTCGTGGAACGGGCACTACAAGTCGGTGCGTTCGGACAACACTGTCGTGCGCGGTCTGCAGAACTTCCTGTCCTACTTCGGGCTGGTCCCGCCGGACGAGAACGATCTGGTCAAGCGCGTGATCGCGGTCGGCGGGCAAACCGTGCAGTGTTGTGATCCGCAGGGGCGCGTCATGGTCGACGGCAAACCGCTCGACGAGCCGTACATCAAGAAGGACTACCCCTGGTACACCGACCGTCCCAACGCCGTGTACCCGGCGGGCCGGGTGTTCGGCCCGGTGAAGGTGCCGGAGGGCAATCTGTGGGTGATGGGCGACAACCGCAACGAGTCGGCTGATTCGCGCGCCCACGTCAGCGACGATCTACAGGGCACCGTGCCGGTGGACAACGTCCGCGGCAAAACGGTGTTCAAGATCTGGCCGCCGAACCGGATGGGCCCAGTGAAGACCCAGAACCCGCAAGAGAACTAACGCGACGAGGATGAGTGTTCTGGGCCAGAACGCGCAAGAGAACTGACACGTTGAGCAGGGGTGTTCCGGGGCGAACGCGCACCCGGAACACCCAGTCGAACTGACGCGACGGGACAATCGAACTGTGGGGCAGGATCGGACCAGCTGGCCGCCGCGGATGGTGATGCGCCGGGCGGCGGGACTACGCACGCTCGAGGCCGCGCTCGTGCGCGGTGGCCTCGCGCCGGTGGCCGGTGTCGACGAGGCGGGGCGCGGACCCTGCGCGGGTCCGCTGGTGGTCGCCGCGTGCCTGCTCGCGCCCAAGGCCTACGACAAGCTCGCCGGGCTCGACGACTCCAAGAAACTCACGGAGGCGGCCCGTGAGGAGCTGTTCCCGGTGGTTCAGCGGTTGTCGCTGGCCTGGAGCGTCGTGGTGGTACCTGCGTGGGAGATCGACTCGATCGGGATCCACGTCGCCAATATCGAGGGCATGCGCCGAGCCGTCGTCGGCCTCGAACGCACCCCCGGCTACATCCTGACCGACGGATTCAAGGTGCCCGGCCTGCCCGCACCGTCGCTGCCGGTGATCGGCGGCGACGGCACCGCGGCCTGCATCGCGGCCGCGAGCATCCTGGCGAAGGTGACCAGGGACCGGATGATGGTCGAGCTCGACGCCCAGCTACCCGGCTACGGTTTCGCCGCGCACAAGGGCTACAACACGCCCGAGCACACCGCCGCCCTGCGGCAGCTCGGACCGAGCACAGAACACCGCCGTTCCTGGCGGAATGTGCGCGAGCTCGAGGCGCCCGGAGGTAGCCGAGTGGCTACTCGCGCGGCACATGCGCGATGATGTCACCAATGAACGCGGCGCTGCTAGCAGGAGGACGTCCCACCCGATGAGTGCTGAGGACCTCGAGAAGTACGAAACCGAGATGGAACTGTCGTTGTACCGCGAGTACAAGGACATCGTCGGCCAGTTCTCGTACGTGGTGGAGACCGAACGGCGCTTCTACCTGGCCAATTCGGTCGAACTGCGTCCGCAGAACGCCGACGGCGAGGTGTATTTCGAAGTGCGGATGAGCGATGCGTGGGTATGGGATATGTACCGCCCGGCACGCTTCGTCAAGCACGTTCGGGTGATCACGTTCAAGGACGTGAACATCGAGGAGCTGGAGAAGCCGGACCTGCGCCTGCCGGAGTAGTTGTCCACAGGGGCGCGGTTATCCACAGGATTTCTGTTTGCCCAGGTCGCGGGGGACAGCCACGTGAGCGTCTGTGGCCATGCTTTCGCTCATGGCACACAAACAGGCGCTCGGCGCGTACGGGGAGAAGCTGGCCGCGCAGTATCTGTGCGAGTCGGGGATGGAGATCGTCGCCCGCAATTGGCGGTGTCGATACGGTGAGCTGGACCTGATCGTCCAGGACCCGTCGATCACCGCGTTCGTCGAGGTGAAGACGCGGTCGGGGCTGGGGTTCGGAACTCCGGCCGAGTCGGTCACCTTCAGCAAGCAGCAGCGCATCCGCCGGCTGGCGCTGCTGTGGCTGGCCGAACAGGACGGGCCGTGGCGGCGCATCCGCTTCGACGTCGTGTCGGTGCTGATGCCGCGGGGGCGCGGGCCGGTCATCGAACATCTGACCGGCGCGTTCTGATGGCGCTCGGACGGGCGCTGTCGGTCGCGGTGACGGGGGTCGACGGGCAGCTGGTGGAGATCGAGGCCGACATCGGTCAGGGTCTGCCCTCGGTGAATCTGGTCGGTCTGCCCGATACCGCCCTGCAGGAATCGCGCAATCGGGTGCGTTCGGCAGTGGCCAACACGGGGGAGAAGTGGCCGGACGGCCGGGTGATCCTGGCCCTCTCGCCTGCGACGCTGCCGAAAGTGGGCAGTGTCTACGACCTCGCGCTGGCGGTTTCCGTGCTCGACGCCTCCGGGGTGGTGCCCGGCGAGCGGCTGGTGAAAACGGTGCTGCTGGGGGAATTGGCGCTCGACGGGCGGGTTCGGCGGGTGCGCGGGGTGCTGCCCGCGGTGATCGCGGCCCGGCGGGCCGGGCTGCCCACGGTGGTCGTGCCCGCCGAGGCGGTGGCCGAAGCGGGGCTGGTCGAGGGGATCGAGGTGCTCGGGGCGACGAGTCTGCGGGCAGTGGTGGCCTGGCTGCGCGGGGAGGGCCAGCTGCTCGAACCCGACGGCGTCGTGCCGGGGACACAGGTCCCGTGCGGTGACCTCAGCGATGTCGTCGGACAGGACGAGGCGCGCTGGGCGCTGGAGGTCGCTGCGGCAGGCGGACACCATCTGCTGCTCACCGGGCCGCCCGGGATCGGCAAAACGATGTTGGCACAACGTCTTCCGGGACTGCTGCCACCGCTGTCGGAAGCGGAATCGCTGGAGGTGACCGCGATCCATTCGATGGCGGGATCGCTGTCGGCCGAGCAGCCGTTGCTCACGTTGGCTCCCTTTGTCGCGCCGCATCATTCGACGTCGGTCACCGCCATGATCGGCGGTGGTTCCGGCATGGCCCGTCCCGGCGCGGTCAGCCGGGCCCATCGCGGGGTTCTGTTCCTCGACGAGTCTGTCAATGCTTAAGCACTCCACGCGGACTCACCCATCATACCGGCCCGCTGGTCCGTCAGAGGGCCATCTAGCGGGTGTTTCGGGGCCGTGTGGGCGCGAGCGCCCGAGCCGCCGAAGCGAGCGCCCGTGGGTCCGAGACACGGAGAGGAACACCGCTGGCCGCCGTTGAGCGTTGCATGTAGGACGGAAAGTCAAACGCTGGAGCACTGGCTGACTTGCTGGGAGACTTAGGGCGGGTGTGGGGCTTCCTTATCATCTGACATCAATTATAAGTTATTAGCCTTGCAAATTATACGAGGATATTCATAATTACTAGAGTGTCAGTGTGGCCACACTGACATTTTCCGTATATGCGAAAGAGGTGAGTCCGAATGGGCTTTCAGGTTATCCATCGGCGTACGAGTGATCTCACGGGGGAAGTTATCCCAGACGATCAGGTCGTGACAGTAGCCATCAAGAATCACGGAAAGGTGTTCGACGCAACTGTCGATGAGCTGTCCGCATTGAAGCGACTCAACAACGTAGTTGAGCTCGAATACAGATACGGCGACAAAGAACCGGAATCGGTCTATTGCACCGAAGCTGAGTTCGCGAAGTTGGTGTCGGCAGAGCAGTTGGAGAAGTTCGACAACAATCGCGGTCGCCGATCAGGCTTCTCGCCCGGCACCAGAAACGGCAGCTAAGCTGCACCGCCCCTCTACCTAGAGCCCGACAGGGCTCGGTAGAGGGGTTTTCTAATGGGAAAGCCCGCCACAACTGTGTGGCGGGCCATAACTAGGCGGGAACGACCCTCACAGCAACAACGTCGAGAGTCTTTGCGAGTGCCATAGCATCCAGGGCGGCTCCGAAAGGATCCGCATAGACCTTTATACCCGCACACCAATTGGACAGGTTAGCTTCCTGGTACTCCACGCGGTACTCCTCGTGATCGAACAGAAGCGAGTGCAGTAGAGGAGGGATGCTCGTCAACCGGCCGTTTGTATCCTCCGGTCCACAGATAATCACCGGCCCTACAACGAGGATCACTTCTTCGAAGTTGCCCGCAAGTCCCAGTAGAGCTACGGCTCTAGGATTGAGACTCCTGAGCTGTACGAGAGGTGTGGAGGGTTGATCCATGTCAGCCAGACTTCCGCAGTTGATGAACGCTACAGCGCCCGAACTCAGCTCCAGCCTATGGGCGGATCCCCCGACCAATCTGTTGATTCGGTACCTGTCAGCCGTGTTGAGCTCGATTTCAAAGATGTCGTCCCGAGTATCCTCCGGAATGACAACCGCCGTGATGATCATTACTACCGCCTTAGTCGTGATTGTTCAGCACAGCCGTGTTGCTGTGCAGTTACAACCGCGACCAGGTGAGGTGCTCGGAGGTGGCCTACTTCTTCTCTTTAGAACGCTTGTGCGTTGAGCTGTACGGACACTTCTTGTCCAGGCACTTGTTTGAGCCGGGGGAGACGATGTGACCGTTCCGGCAGAACGAGACACCGCCCGTAGCCTGTCGGACTGCTACAGCCTTGTCTACGGCTTCATCAACGGGGAGGGCCACCGGTGTACGTAGGTCCGCCAGCTCGCGCCGGAGGTCCCGTATCTGAACGGCCAGATCAACCAAGTCAGTGAACGGGACGCAGGCGAGCACATCGGGCTTGCCTGCGTCATCATCCGCGGTGAACACCACCGTAGGTATGCGACTCAAGCTCGCGCCGGCCTTGGCCTGACGCATCCACTGTTTGATAGCGATCGTTTTGTGGTTCTTCGCTTCGATGTCGAACGGAGTGTCCTGAAAGTAGTCGACTAGGTCCATCTTCTGATGACTACCCGCCCCTGACTTGCCGTCACGTGACACGCGAGCGCCTAGCTTCTTCTGCAGGGTCTTGGCGATAAACTTCTCTAGATCGCGACCTTTATCTGATGATTCACTCATAAATTCCTTTCTATTTTGTAGGTTGCCTACCGCCCGAGGGCGGTAGGACTTACCCACGACTATGCTTTGATTACTCGCACCTCTTTCACCTGAGTCCATCTGAGCGCCAAGTCGACCACGGTTGCCAAGGCGATCCAGTACGACGTGAAGAGCATGTTATTTCCGGCCCACTCGTCAGGATCGCCGAACGTCTGTACCTGCGTCTTGAACACCTGATACTCGAACACCAGCTTCAACAGCTCGTCCGGCACAGAGGTAGCGTTTCCGTCCGCGTCCGGCAGTCCGGTGATAAGTACGTCACCGCAATACCACTGGAGATTGCGAAGATCAGAATCACCAGCCCAGACGAACATAGTGGAGCGATGGTTCATGGGAAGGCCGTTAATAAGACCCTCATCGTTCAGCCACATAGTGGCCGGGGGACTGATCGTATCAACAGCCTCGAACCGGCCACCGACGATCTCCTGAAACTTTCTGATATCCCCCCGGTCGATCTCAACCCTAGTAGGGGAGACTTCATGATTCGAGGGAATGACAATGCCTGTGATCTTCACCCGTAGAGTCCTTTAGTCGTGGGATGTGCTCTGCTGCCTGATGGCAACAGAGGTGGTCCCGCGACAGGGACTACAGGCGTCTAAGGAAGATCCCTACACCAACGCCCGCAAGAGATCCGACGAGATGAAACCAGCTCTGGGTAACAACATCAATGACAAGCACCGCGACCAAAAGAGCGACTGCGCCATACCACCATGGCTCTTGATTCGTCAGGTTGCGAAGGAGCCGCCTGCTCATTGTTGTAGTCCTCCCTCCTCGAATATCGAATCAAATTGATCTTTACGCGGGTCGACGATCACTTCATCCGCATCGTCCAATATTGCCGTGATCTTCCTGCGCTTCTGCATCTTTGAGTAGTCGAGGTAGTACTTAGTCTTATCTATCTCTTTGATTTGTTCTGGCGCTAGTCCAGTAACCTCGGAGATTCCTTTGTAATTGCCGCCGACCCGCAGGTACTCCTTAATGACTGCGAACTGGACAGGCTCGATCATTTCCTCTCTAAATTTCATCTTTCCCCCGCTCGTCCAAAAACTTTTGCATCAGTTCATCGAAGCAAGAGGCATGGAAGTCGTACTGAACATACTCGATAGACGGTGGTGCTTTACGGTGATACCAACTAAACAGAATAT
Organism: Nocardia sp. NPDC055165; assembly: GCF_053606985.1. NCBI lineage: Bacteria > Bacillati > Actinomycetota > Actinomycetes > Mycobacteriales > Nocardiaceae > Nocardia > Nocardia sp. NPDC055165. Next base: position 345,442 of record NZ_JBSGSS010000006.1, on the reverse strand, counting down.
GCTTCACGCCATACTGATACCCTTTGATTACATCTCCGTCGGTTGATCGGAGGTGGTGATAACAGTAGTTGCCATCTTTTGTGTTGATCTCCTCGTTGCAGAACTCACAAACAACAGCCTCGACTTCTTTTGTGATTGTTTGCTTGCTCATTGCTGTAGTCCTTCTTTTTGGGCTTTAAGAGTAGCCAGTCGGTCGTCTAAACTAATACTTTGCCCCAATACATCCCCGTCAATCTCTTTGTCGTAATAGGATTCATGTAGCGTTATATCTCCATCATCGTCCTCTATGAAGTTACCGAGTTCATCTATCCTCTGATTGAGACCCCACGCTCGGATATGCTTCAGCGCCCACCCCTTGATGTATTTTTCGTTAGATAGGTCGTCAACAATATGTGCCGTGTATCCCGACGCGAACAGCTCACGTACTACCTCCTCGATTGGTATTGGAGTAAAGGTTTCATCCTCCCTAGATATGGGAGCCTCATGACAGTGATTGGGACAGAAGATAGTTGGTCCAGGTGCTCCGGGAGGTGTTTCACTCTCTAAGGGAGAGCCGCATGTTTCGCATTCTAGTCTCATATGCCCCTTTCTTCCTTATGTGAGGATAGTTCCTTGTTACGTGTGTGCTGTGCATTTCTTAATCTGCCTCTAGCGCCGAACTCTCGGCATGGTATTGAATCTTGTGGGCAAACGTGCGAGACATGTAGCTCGCCATCGCCTATCACCCTCTCCGCATATTCGTAGGCGTATTGCTCTGCTACCTGTACGTACTCTTTGACTGCCTCAGGAGAGACACTGATGCCTGGTCCGACGTCGACATCTTCCGCATAGACAGCCATCATCTTTTCTTCTAGTTGCTGTTTATTCATGCCAATATCCACTCCTTCTTATACTTATCGAGCGGTACACAGTGCTTGATCGTATCGGCAAACAGCATGTCTGATAACTTGCCCCGACCTACTACAGCCTTCTCTGCCAGTTCATACATTTCGTAAAGCACCTCTACGGGAACGGGAAAGGAAAGATACTCATCCTTATTGTTCGCGTACTCCATGATGCGGATTGCGAAATCACCCTCGAACACGACAATGTGAGTGAACTTCGTAGTGTTGCCGAGGGGATCAAGAAAGATCACCGGCTCATTTAGCCGAAACTGAATCTCGGCGTAGTAGTCGTAATCGCCACCTATGTTGGCGTGGCTCTCCTCCCTACGGAGGGTGGGTCTTGAAACATACTTACTCACTTGCTTTCTCCTTCTAATTGGGTTTGTATCACCTCATACTGCTTCGACATGACGTAACAGCCGTTGGTGCCGTGTTTGCAGTTATCAAGCCTTACCGAGGTCATCGCGCCATACATTACTTTATTCTCCGGCTCCAAGATTCCGTACTCGTTGTAGTGAGGATGGGCGGGGTCGGTTATGTGTATCCATACTGGCTCTATGGCTTTGCGGAGGTTATCTGTCATGACAGCTTCTCCCGAAGATCGTCAATCTTTAATGCGGCCAGGAGCAAGCAATCGGCAAGCACTATGGTTACAAAGCCGTCGAATGGGCTACCCGAGACGATTTCTAGGAGGGCCCACCCTGCCCCAAGTAGCGAAATCACTATGAGAGGCCAGGTCTTCATGATTCCCCTCCATTAGATTGTTGCTGTAGCTCCGCAACTACTCGATTCCCATAGGCACTCAGCATCCCGGCGTCTTTCAGCTCATCCATCGTTGCTTGACGAACCATTTTCGCAACTTCCACTATCTCCCGCTCATGTTGTAGGGATAGGTCGGTCCTCACTAACGTCAAGAGCTCTTTGACCTCATCTTTACGCAGGATAACTACTGGAGTATCCACAACCGTCAACTCGATATCTCGCTCGGTATGGCGCTTCAAGAACTTCCCGAGAGTTTCTTCCTCTATAGCTGTCATGATGAAAGCTCCTCCAGCTCGGCAATGCGACGATTTATCGAGTGGACAGATACGAGTCCTCTGCTAGCTGACAGGCGCTTAAGTTCATCAATCCGGGCCCGGCGTTCTAGCTCATTGCTACGTATCTCAGAAACTTCCTTCAGCCACTCGTTGAGCTGTCCGGCCTTTTGAAGTATGCAGTAGGCATAGGGGTGATATTCCATAGATGTCACGAGTCGCCCGCATTCCTGGCAGTCGTATCGTTTGTCCTGTTGTATAGATGTATCTGGCATTACTTAAGCTCCCCTGCTTCATGCAGTGCGAGAGTCAGCGTTAGGAGGGCTTTTAGGGGAGTATCGGCTGTGACAGGCTTTATAGCGTAGGCAAGGCTGTCATCACTCGTGTCATATCCTTTGCGGGCGAAGACCGACTTCATGTCACGGAACCATCCATGATTTGAGTATTCAGCGAAGTACCAATTGTCGATCTTCTTTAAGGCGAGTCGGTACTTCACGTTGAACGACGGGCTGTTTAGCGCGTCGGGTAGCTTCTCTAGGATGTAGTCTGATGTGTAGGCGGGGGCAATCAACTCAGCAGTTATAACAGGAAGGGTTCTTATACTTCCGTCTTTGAAGGTGCCGTCTTGTTGCTGAATACCATGACGCTCGGTGTGCCACCAGCCGGGGCTCCATCCAGTCTTCTCATACACCTGCTTACACAGCTCGAATAGTGTGCGGTCTTTATCTTCCATATGCCTCCTCAAAACTTCTCAGACCAACTTCTAACATTTGAGACAAGATGTAGCGCGCAAATACCACAGTTGGGGCAAGTGACATTAGCCGGCAGTGTTCCTTTTGGCATTCCGCATGAAGCAAGCTTCTTACAGTTAGTGCAGAACACCTCGGCGTTGTAGTACTCAGTCTTCGGCTTCTGTTTAATTTGCTCTGTATAGATTCGTAGCTTTTCCTGTGCGGCATCACGCTCTTTTCGAGTAAGTCGTATCTGCTCGTCCTTGTCCCATAACTTGGCATCTGCGGGGTGGTCACTCTCGATATGTGCGGTTATGCCGTTGAGGGACTTCATCATCTTGCGCTTAGGGCAGAATGGGCATGTGTAATTACCGTGCGTAGTCCGTTCGATTCCGAATCTCATGTCTTCACCTCCTCAGTGATCTCATTTAGTTTTGCTTCTAGGATGGATGCGTCGACCGTGTATCTAGGTGGCTGAGTGTTCTTGACGTACTCTTTGTGGGTTAGCAGCTCTCTTAGCAATGCAGCGTTTTGTTGGGCGACGTGGGCATCAATAGCATTAGCGGCTTCCTCAAAGTTTGGTGTCTCATCTTCGCCTGGCGTTGCCTCGTGGGTCTTAATAGCAAAAGCCTTTAAAATGTCCTCTACATCCATTACTTCATTAGGGTTAGCGCACTTCCCGCACGTACAGTCCTGTATGACGTTGTTATCGTCGTAGTAGCTTTGGCATTTGTATTGATCGGCCATAACTACTTCTTCCTCCGGGTCATGAACAGCACTAGCACAGCAACGATCATCATTGCGACTATCGTTGCGGCACAGATGGCTAGGTATGCGTGAGCGAGGGGAGTCATGACTCGACCTTCTTGTAACCATGAGCGTCAATAATCGACATCACTTCATCGGCTACGTAGCGCTCGGCTATCTGCCTGGACCAACCTCGGCCCTCAAGGCTCCTGACTAAATGAGTTTGTAGACTGTCCGGCTCCTGCTGTGGCGCAACGCCATTAAGAACTTTAGTACCGAAGACATAGTGTTCGCCCAATGGGATAGTAGCCACTCTGTTGGGCTTGGTTGTTACGTGCTGGCATGTCCCCAACGAGTCTGTACGGCACTGGTCCATTACTGAATCCCGCCGCGCAGGTTCACCAACTTGTTCCGGCCGCGGTGACTCCGGATCAGGTAGCCTGCTCTATAAGCAAGCGAGACGGCACCGAGGATAGTGTCACGTAGATCAAGTGACAGGACCGGCATACTATTTGCCGCCCCACAGCTCGCGCGTGTCCAGACCGTCTAGCTGATCTTTGAATGCCTGTGCTCGCTGAACGCCGTTATCGAAAATCAAGTAGCTTGCGATGTCGGACCAAAAGAAGAACCAACGACGCTCTTGAACGATCGCTCGATCTCTGGTTGTGATGACTCGATGCCTCATAATATTTACTCCTATTTAGTTGTTATGTGGTGGAGACTGTCTATGTATGGCTCTCGCATTGCCATACATAGACAGCGGATAGATTGCTAAAGAATGATTCGGGGCTTGCCTGTGCCGGATGTGGGAACCGAGTACTGATCCGGAAGCGCTGTCGCTTGATACGAGAGCTCACAGGCAAGGTCAGGGTCTATCTGCCGCGCGAGCGCCGAAGCGCCTTGCCGACAAATCCAATGAGCTTACGACGTTCGTTGTACCTACGTCGAGACTTATATCTGCCAACCCGCCGTTTAAAGGCTGAGTCGTCAGAGAGCTCGAAGCGTATTATGTACTGCGAAAATGTGTCGGGCTGATCTATCATGCAACGATTTCCCCCTATATAAAGTATGCTCCAAACGATTTAGAAATGCAATAGGTTCGGCCTATAAACAAAGTTCAATGCCACAGTAGCCACGATAGACATACCAGGATAATGATCCCGAAGTAGTAGATAGCTAGTGCTACGGCAATCGTCAGGACGCATACCGTTATTGCGATTCCAATGAAGTCTTTGATCCAAGGCCATAGCTTACGGCCGGCGGATGCGACAACATTGAAGATGGAAGGTTTGTTTGGTTTCATTTAGGTTGATTTATTCATGTTTAGTATTTGAAGTCAACGTGTGGATAAGTCGACCGTTCATGCCGACCGCTTTGTAGTTTGCTACAAAGTGCTCCTTGATGTTCTAATAGCGAGCTGTGCAATATCTGATGCTATGCGTCAATGAATTATGGGTATTGACGATGCCGTGTAATGTTGCGGGGCTAGCTTTTAGGCACCCCACCTCTGTTGAGGCGGATCTTAGTGCGTCGTACAAGCTCTGTTGTGCGAAGCGCACTATCGCGAACTATCGGCGCTTTGCTATCTCGGCGGCAAGTTCGGTGTCGGCACAATAGGAATCATGCTTGGTTCCACGCCAGAAACCTCATCCAGCTTTGCTTCTGAGTTGCGCGCTAGTACAAGTAGACTAGCGGCAATGGAATCCCCCGGCCTGTCATCTCTTAGACAGAGCTCTGCCATTCCCAATAGTTCATCGTTTGACATTTCTTGGCCTCCTCCTTCTTGAGTCACAGTAAATATTCCTTTATTCTTAAGTTTGTATGCCGCGCCGCCAGTACGACCTAGACGAAGTCCTTGCACTATCGCAATCCGGAAAGACCGCCTCACAGATCATTGAAGACCTGGAGTTAAGGGTCGTACCGCGGACGATCCAGAAGACCGTGAACAAGTTCCGTGGCCCCCGGCCTCGGCGGCCAGGTGCAAGCCGAACGAAGCTCAGGGATGCCGTGGTGGCCTGGATGGTCGGAAGTGGGCTGAATGCTCACTACTGCGTCAACGGCCACTACACGGCGTTCGATTGCCACATACGCTTCCTCGGTCCCGATCTTCAGTCGGCGGTCTTCGTGTGTCGGAAGTGTGCGCGAGCTGGTGATGTGTAGGTGTGAGCTACCAGCCGTTGCCTTTGCCATCACCATCGCGATCGGCGCTACCGTAGTAATAGCCTTGGCCATCACCACTGCCATCACCAGGGTTGCCATAGCCATAGCCGTAGCCATCCCCGTAGCCATCACCACTATTGCGATCCCCGTAGCCATAGCGGTGGCCATAGTCGTTGCCATCACCATAGCCATTACCGTAGCCATTGCCACGGTAGCCGTAGCCATCCCCGTCACCATCGCGATCGCGGAAGCCATCGCTATTGCCGTTCACACCAACGGTTGTTTGGGAGTCCTCTGCTCGAGAGGCAACTAAACCAATATTGAGGTCCATAGCTCTTCCTCCGCGTTCAACGACGCAACAATCGTCAAACGGTGGAACTCAACGCGGCCGGCCTTGTCGATCCTAGTATCGGGTTTCATACCTTCGAGGGCTAGTTCTCCCAGGCCCTTCGTAGTGCCCCATCGGCGGATCGTGTAGGCATTGTCGAGGAAGCACCTATCACCATCCTCTGAGTATCGACCGATGAAGACCCAACCACGCTGAAGGATTACGATCTTAATGTTTGAGTTGACGGGTTCTTCAGATCCCTTAGGTACATACTCAACCCCGTTGAGTATGATTGCTTTTGATTTGGCCATATGCCTCCGTTTCCTAGTGATATTGGTTATTGTGCAACTTGACTTACCGAGAGAAGGGCCAGGGCCAGCTTCGACGGGACAGTTCCTTTGGCTCGGTCGGCCTAACGGGCTCGGCCTCGGCAAGCGTCATGTCTCCAATCTTGCGGTTGAGCTTGTTTACCGCGGTAAGCGCCGCAGCAGCAGAGGCTTCAGCACTGCGAGTACGCTGCTGCATGTTCTTGATTTGACGTTTGAACTTAGCTTCGACTGCTCGCATGTCTTTGGTCGGCTTGTCCAGAGTAGGTTCACCGATGGTTTCAGCTACAGGGGCCTTTGCTACTGGGCGACTCACCACCCTCCGTGCATGTTCGCGATCCGACCTAGCTCGCCTGCGTCGGTCATACTCTGCATACGTTCCGGCCTGCCTGATCAACTTGACCGTTGATGGCTTGATTCCAACCCGATTGGCGACCGTCGATGGTGCGTAGTCTTTACTGAGTAGTCTCAGTGTCTGGGTAAACTGATGCTTGGTGATTCCTCTATTGCTCATGCGTTTCTCCGGCGCCGTGCGCCTCGTTAGGTTTCTGTTCGCCACCCTCCTCGGTGACCGGTATAGATTTCAGTAGTTCAAGTGGCAAGGTCTGTGCGCCATTCTCGATCCACTTCAGCTGCATATCGAGGACTCCAAGATCTTCGGCGGTGCAGTTAGCTAGGAAAGGCTTACGGACCATCGCCATCGCGAACTTGTTCCGCAGGGCCTTTGTATCGAGCCCCAATGCGACCATACGTTCCTCAAGATCACCAAGTGGGTTCTCCTGACTACCTGTATCATCTGGCTCAGGATCGTTGGCTATCACCTCGGCGCGGTCACGGGCTTCTAGCACTCGCTCACGTTTGGATATCAACTCGTTGAGGTTGCGGATCACCGCGGACGCATGGTCCCGCGTATGGATCTTCCGTAGCTCGGCTGCTATGTGCTCCGCGCTCTGCTTAAGAGTGACCATTATTGCCCTGATTTGCTTAAGCTGGTCCTCTGATGGTTTAGGGAATTTTCCAGAGCCTAAGTTTCCGTCGTCATCCTCGCCCTCTGTGGTGATACCCAGCGTTGATCCAAGTGCGTACCGACGCATGTAGGTGATGGCTGATCCATGGACCTGCGGATCTGGCTTGAACACGGCAATCTTGGTGGTTGTCTGGTAACTGACACCTGACTCATGTACCAGGATGGTTGTAAGAGCAGCCTCTCCCGTAGGTAGCGTCACGGGAGGCTGAGATACAGCGATCTTGTGCTTAGTAAGAAGTTTGTGAGCTTTAGGCATCATCTCTTCGAGCGGCGTGTATTTGCTGTCGTACTCACCGTTGTTGCTCGTGCGCTTCATAGGTTTCAGAGTCTTCTGAATCTCTACGAGTGCGGCTGCAATGACCGGCGGTATCTCTATCGTAGGCAGGATGCTTGTTGCTCCCTCGACTACGCTCCCCATACAAATAGTTTCCGTATAATTCGGGTGAAGCGAGACGCCTCACTGAAGTCCCTTCGGCGGGCAATATATGTGCGTGGCAATATGCCACTGAATCTGATCGTGTTTATTCGCTTTGTCATGGTGGGTTCTGCTCCTATAGTTGATTAGTTGTTTGCAGCACGGGCATCGAGTAGCTTGCGTATGCTTTCGTCTTTTAAAAGCATTCGATTAAGTATCATCGATGGGGTGACTCGGTGCCCAACCCTGAGACCACGTCGTCGCGAAAGCTCCCTAAGAGCCCATAACAGTTCTGCACTGTCGGCTACATAGGAAATCTTTGGTCGGCGTAAGCCTCGGGTTCGTCGGGGTGGTTCCCACTGCGTATCGTTCATATTAAATATCCTTCATCCGTCACATATTCTCCTGTCTAGTAGTTGATGGGTTCAGATCAGTTATACTGGCCAGCTCAATATTGCTGCGTCGATCTATATAAAGTATGCTCCAATGTGTCTATAATTGCAATACTAAATATCTATTTCGCGCTATCATTTATAGCTTATAAGAGGTTAAATCAGGTGTGTGCAAACCGACCAACAACCGACCTCGAACCGACTAGATGACGACACACCTCAGAACCCGCTGACCAGGGGTGATGATCCCGCAGTGCACCCGGCTCTGTACCAGTATCTTGTAGATATGGAACTTCTTGAGCGGGACGTCCAGGTTGCGCGTGGCATCGCTTGCTTCGGCGCGATGCTCACGTCGCAGATAGACGAGATCTATTTTTATGAGAATCAGTCCGATACACCGCGGATAAGGGCCCTGCGTCGCCTCGTCGACGGCGGTACGCTCGTGCGAGTTCCATTCCGCTATCCAGAGAGCACACGTGGGGGTAGCCCTATGGGCTGCTACCAGCTCACTAGGCAAGGATGGAAGTACTTCCATAACCGGCCGTATAGCGAGCGGGTCGGTCAAATGAATATCCTGCACACCCTAAAAGCAGTCGACGTTCATATCTCTATGCTCCAAGCCACTCGGGCCGGACACATTGATCTACTGCATTATGACGTCGAGTACGATGCTTGGATGAATGTCGCAGGGGCGGAGCTTCATCCTGATGAGTTTGTCGAAGTCGGGTTAAGGGCGAAGCGGCAAAAGGCAAGCATCTGGCTAGAGGTGGATCGCGCGTCTGAAGGGCGTAAACAGTTGATAGGAAAGATCAAACGCTATGTCCACGCGCGTAAGCATGCCGAAGACTATCCATTAGAAGTATTCCCGTCCGTCCTGTTCCTTGTACCGACCCCGGAAGACCTCAAAGTGATGCGTCGGATCATATCGGAGGTAGAGGGCACTGAGGGCTTCATAGCTGCTGAGCTAATATCGGATTTTCCGGCGATCTTACTGAGGTGAATCGTGTTTAGGTATTGCAATAGACGATCAATTGGAGCATACTTTAAATACAACTAAATAGGAGAACAACTTAATATGAACCAACCATGTGATCGAAATAATATAAAGGTGGAGTTGCTTGTAGATGCTTCGGTAGATGCTGAGGGCGAAGCTATCTTGAGCGGTATAGAGCTACACGAATACGTTACCGTCGAGCGTCAGCCCTTTCATTGCACAAGATGTGGCACTGACTTCGATAACTTTGAACAGGCGCTTGCGCACCTACCGTCCGGAGCCAAAGTTCAAAAGGAATCTTTCCCTGTCATATCCTTGACGCGTGATGACATAGCACTGGCTCTTGCTGACGACGATGATTATCGGCCTGAGTGGCCTAAGGAGGTATATGATGATCAGGTGGAAGCCCTAGCCCTGAAGGTGCAAACAATCCTCACATCCGAGACGGACGTTTACTGGGAGGCTGTGCGCGCTGGTGTTCAAGAGCATGGGTTAGAAGGACGTTGGTCCCGTGAGTCGTCAGCGATAAAGGCGTATCTTTCACAATCTCGGTCGGCGGAAAATCAGTAGGCCGCAACAGAGACATGGAATATAACATGGGCTTCGTACTTACCGGCGGAGTAATCCGACGCTATACGCCTGTCGAGTGTGAGCGCCTTCAAGGCTTCCTAGATAACTGGACGAAGTACGGGGAAGATGCTCGCGGTGTAAGGGTTGATATGAGTGACTCTCATCGACGCAAGATGTGCGGTAATGCAGTCACCGTCAATGTAGTAAAGGCTGTCTTCGGAAAGTTGATGGTATTGCAGAATAGCGAAGGCCGTGCTTAAATGAGGTTAGTAAGTCTCAAGACTCATTGCGGCTTACTGGCAAGAATTGAACCCACGGGGTATTGCTATTTTAGGATCTTTGGCTCATAATTTTAAGTGAGTCTTGAGACAATTGGCACCCCTTAGCGGGTGCCTTTCTCGTAGTCCTGGGGAGTCCCTGACTGTTGGCTTTCGGCGAGGACATAAAGCATACGCCGATAAAACAGCTCAACGTTTTAGGCTATCGTAAAGCTTGCTTTATACTGATGGTATAGAGGAATAGTAATCGAGCTACCTTAACAATTTGGTGTCTGATAGTTGCAGATAGTACGGGGAGCGTTGCTCGCCCATTCATCTTATGCCTAAGGCGGGAGACTCAGACGAGTTTGGTATCGATTATCCTTTGTCGTCTCTCCCGTACTATCTGCAACGGTTATAGTCAGATTGAGCGTAGTAGTGCTGGTAGCACAGTGGACACTCTAGTCTCCAGATTAAAGGGCGAAACCGTGGCCACGGCACTGCATAGACGAGACGGCACCAAGGATAATGTCAGTACTGGCACGTCAAAACGTCTTGCTACTAGCGCCATACGCTCAATCCCTATAACACTCTTCAGAACAGAACACATCGTAGTGAGTCGCCAAGATAGTAAGGCAAAGTCGGCATGACCCAGCGGTAGGTCGCCGGTAAGCTTCGGGCACTTCATGCGCAGGGTGACTATACGAGTGAGCCGCAGCAATGCACTAAACTCTCTCGGCAAATCCCTGCCTCACTACGATGTGTTCTGTTCTGAAAGATTGAAGGTAGATATCTCGTGAAGCGTGGCAAGGCTCGTCTAGGTTACGTAGGTAGACGGAGTTGGTTCAATTCCAACCGCGAGATACCTACCTTCAACAGACAAACATCACCTAGGTAGGTTAGAGACATAGATGTCCCTAACATGGAAAAGGGGAGTTGGATAATCAAGCTATGCCTGATGAGCCAGCCGACCGCCGCCCACTCAGGTAATGCTTGAAAACCAACTCCCCGCGTAGCCACGTAAGAAAAAGAGGGAGTACTTAGAGTGCCATCCCTCAAAGCCTAGACCGGATAATGACAGTAGCGCCCGCAGGTGAGTAGTCCCGGAGCAACCTGTACGTCGGGTCTGGTTCCACCTCGCCCCGATCAGAGAGATGAGCGATCCAGGTATTGGCCTTATAAGGGTCGGCCTCAAATCGAACAGGAAACTCTTTACCCCTGCGGATCTCACGCCAACGCGGCTTACGCTTCATGGTTTCTGGTCTCCTCACTCCAGCGTTGTACGGCCCTACTCAGTCGGTAGAGGCTCGGCTCATAGGAGTTCTTGTATGCTTCGTGATCCCTGTAGACGGGCAGTACCTCAGTTGGGTAGTCGTCGTCACGTGGGGGCTCTGGCGTCGCTGCGGCCACTACATACCCGATCGCATGACGGCCAGGTTCAGCCGACCGCCACTCGACGAGGTAGAGAAGCCTCCACAGAAGCAGACCGCCGGCGACGGCAATCAGGGCCGTTAAGAACCACATCACGGCTCCCACAGGGCCGCACAGGGCATCAGGGGCATCTCCGCGGTGATGGACTCGTCGATCGTCACCACAGCATCCGGCGCCCACTCTTGAAAGCTCTCGATGAAGATCTCCGCAGACACCCGCTTGAGCTGGTAGTCAAAGGCGGGCCCGACGGCGTACTGGATGTGTACGTGCAAGAAGCTGCTCATTCCCAGTCACCTGAGGACGGCTCGGATAAAAAAGCCAAGGCCGCAATCTGCGGGAGACAGGGCCGCCACGTCGGATGCTGGTGGAAGTTCAGAATTATGTTGGCCGCCTGCTCGGTCAACTCCTCGGGATCATGGTCGCAATCCAGCCAACGCTGATCTACCTGTACCAACTCGCTCACCCCTCCAGCCGAGCTACGGATTGAGGTGAGCTGGTTGGCAATCGGGGAAGGGTTACGTATCCGGGACTCCGACTACCAACCAGCTCAGGGGCCAGTAGACACCGGGCATGGCACACTGGACAGTTGAAATGGACAGCCCAGAAAGATTTTTCCATTTCCCCAGCAAGTCGTCCGCCACAGGGCCACACTGATTCCCAGCAACACGCGAGGCACTACCCACCAAACGGAGAGGTCGACACCCACGATGCCCGCACCAAAGAAACCACCCACGACGATTCCGCGACGTCAGCTAGGCCGCCAACTGCGAGACATGCGTCTCGAAGCGGGTATGTCTATCCCCAACGCGGCCCGTCTGATCGAACGGGGGACGAGCACACTCCAGCGTCTTGAGAAGGGGGAAGCGGGCCGAATCCGTCTATTGGACGTCCAAGCGCTGTGCCAGTTGTACGAACGCGACGCGCAGCTCCCCGCGCTCCTGGAGCTGGCGAAGGTCGCAGCGTCCAACGATGGCGAGGGTATGTGGTGGCACGAGTACAGCGAAGCCATCCGTGCTGACTTTGAGCTGTACGTCAGTCTGGAGGCCGCCGCATCGAAACTCACCGTGTTCCGGCCTGACCTGATCTCTGGGTTGTTCCAAACCCGAAGCTATGCGCGGGTTCTCGATGGGAGGTTCTACCCGAACGCTACGGAAGAGGAGTTCCTTCAGTGGTTCACGATCCGGCTGAACAGGCAACGGATCATCACCAGGCGCAGAAACCCGGTTGAAGTGGACCTTCTACTTGACGAGACTGTTCTCAGGCGCACAGTGGGGAGCTCGAAGACGATGGCTGACCAACTTCAGCATCTTGCTGATCTTCCGTCGAACGTCAACGTCTTGGTTCTTCCGTTCACCAGTGGCTATCCCCTCGGTGTAGCTCCCGGACCCTTCACCCTCCTCGACTTTGACCCAGCGACCGGGGAGAAGGCGACGGCTTACATCGAGGGCTACCGTGGGAACATGTACTACGACAAGGCCGAGGCGATCACCCAGTATCGCGAGACGTTCAACCGCCTCACCGCGGAGGCGTTGTCCCCAGCAGACAGCAAGCAAGCGCTGCGGCGCATAGCAAGGGAGCAAGAGCAGTGACCGTAGACCTGTCCAATGCCAAGTGGTTCAAGTCCAGCCTCAGCACCGGCGGCAACGACTGTGTAGAGGTCAGTCACCTCGATGGCGGTCACGTTGGCGTCAGGGACTCCAAGAACCCCACGGGCCCGGCGTTGGTGTTCACTCCTAGCGAGTGGGATGCCTTTATCGGAGGGGCCCAAGGCGGAGAGTTCAACCGTCCGTAGTAGGGCTGGACTTTCTTACGTGATGTGAGAAAATAGAGCTGGGAAACACTACCGCTCTGGCGGCCTAGACTCTTCAAGGAATCAAATAACCCCCTTCCTTAACTGGTTGGGGGTTGTTTGTTATATAGAGACTTTGTATAATATCCATGGGTTCGGTGAATACAAACTCCTATACGTACCTAGTTGACAAATGCCCCCACTGCTACGATGTGGGGGTTATTTGTATCTGTATATCGGGAATATCTATTGATGCTTGCAGTGCAGTATGTTATTACTAAGGCAATATGGGTCGCCCAACAAAGTACAAAGCGGAAATGGTAGAACAGGCTAGGAAGCTCTGTCTACTGGGGGCAACCGATGAAGAGCTTGCGGACTTCTTCGATGTGAACGTCGACACGATATACACCTGGAAGAACCGTCACAAGATATTTTCCGAGGCCATAAAAAGCGGAAAGGCATCTGCCGATGCCGACGTAGCTGACAGGCTTCACCAGCGCGCGACAGGATTCTCTTGGATAGAGAATCAACCTATTAAGGTTAAAGAAGTCCTATACGATAACGGCAAGCGAATCAGCGAGAAAGAGCATGTTGAGGTCGTATCGGTTCAAAAGACAGTGCCGCCTGACTCAACGGCTGCAATCTTCTGGATGAAGAACCGCCGAAAAGAGAACTGGCGCGATAGGCAAGAAATTAAACATGAAGGTGGTGTCGGGCTGTTCACCGCAGCCGGACTAGATATCACGGTAGTTGATGGACAGAATCCAATTAACATTGAGCCTGAAGCAACAGACGGCTCTACGACTACTCGATGATCCGTTTGTAGTCGAGCTCCTATTCGGCGGCGCTGCTGGTGGCGGCAAGAGCTGGCTAGTCTCTCTATGGGCGGTAATCCAGTGCCGGAAGTTTCCGGGTATCAAGATTGGACTGGGACGGAAAGAACTCTCTAACCTTCGAAAGACCACCGGGCAAACGCTTCTCGCCGAGGTGTTCCCTCTGCTTGGCATCGTTGTTGGCCGAGACTACCGATACAGTTCACTGGTTGACCCAGGCATCTACTTCAGCAACGGCAGCGCAATCGTGTTCATTGACCTCGCACCGGCACCCAGTAATCCCAATTTCGACAACCTCGGCTCACTCAATCTAACGCACGTAATCATCGAAGAGGCCGCCGAAATTCAAGAGAAGGCAAAGTCGGTCTTCAGCTCCAGGAAGAACCGAAAGCTCAACAAGGAGTACGGGATTACTGGCAAGGTTATCCTTACGTGCAACCCTGGCCAGAACTTCGTTCGCCAACAGTTCTATGAGCCGTGGCTCAAGCTTGGCGGGGGAGATTCCCAGTCGTGGCCCTACTCGAATGACATCGGCGAACCGATACTCGTGGAGATCAATGGCGAGATGCTCCCCGCGCGCCGTGCATACGTCAAGAGCCTCCCAACGGACAACCCGTTCCTATCACCGAACTACATTCAGACGCTCCGCGGACTGGGGCCTGTCGAACGCCGTCGACTTCTAGAGGGGGACTGGGACTTCGACGACGATGACGCCAAACTGTTCAAGCCGCACCTGTTCCAGTTTGCCGACGATGTCCCTGCATCTGACGAGGACTTTGGTGGTTGCGATCCATCAAGGGGCGGGGACGCCTGCGTGTTCACTCACATCAAGAAGAACGTCATCGTGGACCAGGTCAGGCTAGTCATCCCTCGCGACGATCCGAAGCTGGACATCGGCACCTTCGTAGCTCAGAAGTACATCGAGTTCTGTCGACAGCGGGGGATCGGATACAGCCATGCGGCCCTGGACGTCGTAGGCATCGGCGCTAGCGTACTGGACGCCTGCAACCGCCTCGGCTTCTATGTCCAGGCGTTCAACGCGGGCTCAACCCATGGCATCCGCCGGCTGGATCGGTACGGGAACATCATCGAGCAACCGCGGTTGGAGGATGAGGCGCAGACTATTGCCCTGTTCGACAAGATCCGTTCGCAGAACTTCTACGACATGGCCCAGGCCGCTCATAAGGGTGAACTTCTATTCCTACGTGAGCTTCCATTCTATGCCGAGCTAAAGCGCGACCTCGCCGACCATCTATATGAAACCGTCGAACGCCAAACTGTAGTCGAGAGCAAGAAGAGAATGAAGGTTCGTATAGGCCGCTCGCCTGACTATGCTGATTCGCTGCAATCTGCTTGGTGGGTTCGATCAAACATTGGTGAACAATTCGAATATGCCGAGTATGACGGGCTCGGGGCTGACACTATAACAGGCGGATTGCTAAAGCAGCAATTCTAGCGTATTTTAAGAGTAAATGGCTGATGCTAAAAAAGTCAAAATCAAACTAGGCGAAATCGGCGACTCCGGCGTTTCTCTTACCTCTGGCATTATCGTCAACGAAGAATACAACATGGATCTTGTGGGGATTCGTGGTCTCAGAATGTATGACGAGATGCGCCGTAGTGACGCTACTGTCCGAATGACGCTCCATACGATGAACGCCCCGATCATAGCAGCTGACTGGGAAGTTGAGGCAGCCAGTGATAGCGCTAAAGATCAAGAAATCGCCGAGATGGTGCAAGAAAACATCATCGAGATTATCAAGTTCAAGAAGAAGCTTGAAGAGATCCTGACTCTGCTTCCCTTTGGTTTCAGCCTATTCGAGATGATTCTTGAGGCAATGTATATCAAGGGAAAGCTCAGGGTTGGCCTGAAAGACCTGGCTTTCCGTAAACAGACCACGATTACATCGTGGGAGACTAGAGATCATGCGAACGGCGTGACTCAGCAGACGGTCAGAGGTGTCTTTGACATTCCCATCGAAAAGCTTGCTCTGTTCACATATCAGAAAGAGGGCGATAATTACGAAGGTATCAGCGTCCTGCGTAGTGCCTATAAAAACTGGTACATGAAGTGCAAGCTCGACCAAATTGCAGGAATCGGCCATGAGCGTCAAGCTGTCGGTGTGCCGTACGCCTCATACCGTCAAGGTGCGACGAAGGAAGAAAAGCGGGATATTGAGAAGTATTTGCGCAACCTTCGTTCGAACGAAGAAGCTTTCATGATGTATCCGCAGGGTACTGAAGTTGGGTTCATGGATATGAAGGCAGGATCAACGTCGAACACTCGTTCTGACGCCGACCACCACGACCGACAGATCAGCAAGAACTCTCTATTGCAGTTCATTGAAATTGGTGCTTCTGGTGGCTCAGGCACTCGCTCGACGAGTGAGGATCATAGCCGCCTGTTCGAGCTTGCCGAGGATTCCCTTGCCGACTACATCGCCCAGGTGATGACAGAGAAGGTTATCAAGACACTGGTAGACCTCAACTTCAATGTGACCGAGTACCCGAAGCTTCGTCATGGCAAGCTCGGTGATGAGAACATTCCTATGCTTTCCGAGGCGGTAGGCAAGTTCGTCACGGCCGGGGCGCTGGCTCCTACAGCAGAAGACGAGAACGTTACCCGTCGCATGATCGGCTGGCGTGAGCTAACTGAGGAAGAAATCAAGCAGCGCAACAAGGAAGCCGAGGAGGCCAAGAAGCTACTCCAGGAGAACTCGAAGCCCGGCGGCAACCCTGACGGTAAGGACGACGAAGACGCCGCGAACAAGGCTGTCACCGCGGCCGTCGCTCTCCATGCGTCGATAACCCGGAAACTCTATGGCGACACGGGCAAAGCTGCTTAAGGCCCGACGACAACTTCGTGTGGCGCTTCTGGCATCCGAGGATTGGCAAGATAGCTACCGGAAAGATCCGAAGACCTTTAAGGCTCTGATCAACAGCGAGTCAGCCCTAGAGCAGTCGGTTGCCGAGTACTTCTACGAGCAGTCGTTGCGGATTGACCGGTTTGTCGCCTGGCACGAGTTACCTGCTCCAGTTAGAGCAACCGCCGGGCCCGTTGCTAATAACGATGATCCAGTTTGGAGGGACGAAGAGGCTCTCCTTACGTCCGCGGTGATGGACCTCGTCGCCGAGCTGGTTGCTACCGGCGCCATTGCTGGAGAGAGCATCTACGGAATCCCTATGGGCTTCAGCACCTTGGATGAGGCGATCATGCTGGCCGCACGGACCCAGGTAGGAACCCTCGTCAGCAACGTCACTGTGACGACACGTGACCGCATCCGTGAGTCGATCCAACTCAGTATCAAGGCGGGGGAGGACATCAACGCTGCGAGGGACCGCATACTGAAGGTCGTCAACAACCCGGTCCGGGCTGAGATGATCGCCGCGACAGAGTCGGTGAACTCTTACCAGACTGGTCTCAAGGGCTATGCGGTAGTGACGGGGGCCATCTCTAAGACGTGGGATGGATTGGCCGGGGCGTGTAAG
Source organism: Nocardia sp. NPDC055165 (assembly GCF_053606985.1). NCBI lineage: Bacteria > Bacillati > Actinomycetota > Actinomycetes > Mycobacteriales > Nocardiaceae > Nocardia > Nocardia sp. NPDC055165. Next base: position 328,035 of record NZ_JBSGSS010000006.1, on the reverse strand, counting down.
TTATGTGCTCCACTAATCGGCCAGACGATTCCAATCAACGGACTATTCAAACTATCTAACGGGTTAGAGGTCGATCATCCAAGCTGCCATCCCCGTGACCGTTGTGGATTAATCTACAACTACCCCTAAGCGTTGACTTTTTAAAGGCGTAGTTCCATGCTTATGGTATATGACTCGCGGTTTAGTCACTAAAGGCATCATCATCAAGGCCGACGAGAACGGCAATCTTCCTGATGAGATTGAACTCCTTCACACTGGTACCTGGAACGCTCCCTATCACGGTGACTGGGAACATACCCAGCAAGATATGCGGGAATATGTACAGCACTTCAATCAGGGTATCGGCCTTGTAGAAGCGGATAAGCAAGCACACGTCAACTTCAATCATGAGCGCGGGAAGGCCGGCGCCTGGATAACGGAGTTGTTCACTAAAGAAGACGATACCCGTCTATGGGGCAAGGTCAAGTGGACGCAATCAGGCCGAGATTCGGTACTGGCTGGAGAGTATAAGTACATCTCACCCGAGTTCAATCCCCGTGCCTATCCGTGGGAAAACCCAGAGCACGAACATGAATTCGTTTCCAACGTCCTAACCGCTGCCGCGCTGACCAATGAACCATTACACAAGAAACTGAAGCCCGTTATGGCCACGGCGGTTCCGCCCAAAGTCAAGGGAACCAGTGATAAATCAAAGAAAGGACCAAATATGAATGTAAAAGATCTACTCGCCAAAAAGCCTGAAGACCTCACTACAGAAGAAAAAGAGTTCCTAACGGGAAACCGTGCCGAGCTTACTCCAGAGCAGCTGAAAACCTTCGGCCTCGAAGAAGTGAAAGATGACAAGAAAGACGGTGATAAAAAAACTGAAGATGAGAAAGAAGCCGAACAGCTTCGAGCCAGCATTAAAGCCGGTACTCATGTAGTCATCGAAGCATCGGCCTATCGCAGTCTCGAGAAGAAGGTCGAAGCCAGCGCAAAAGTAATCGAAAGCTATGAACGTGAAAAGGTCGATCGGACCATCGCTGCCCATGTATCCCGTGGCGCTATTAAGAGCGATGACGCTAAAGGTTGGGCAGACAAAGTTATGGCCGACCGATCGCTTGAAACCATGCTCGCGTCGCTCCCTGACAATCAGACGATCAACGCAGGTGCTGCAGGTGATGGCGGAGATAGCGCCGCTAATGCGGCTTCCCAGGTGAACATCGAAGTAAACGCTCTTATGGCTAGTGCAAAACTCAGCTATAAAGATGCTCTCGCGCAGGTGCGAGCTGAGAAGCCTCAGCTATACGCGGACTATCAAAGTGAGATGAGCAAAGGAGAATAATCATGCAAGAAAACCCAGTCTTAGTAAAATCTGAGCTAGCGGATAACGCACTCACATCACGTCGGTTTGTAAAGCTGACATCGACAGGTATCGACGTAGCCACGGCCGGAACAGACAAGATCTACGGAGTAATGAATAAGCCTAGCTCGGTTGCAGCTGGCGAGACGGCTCCCGTAATCGTCCTCGGTACGGCAATCGTCGAGGCTTCAGCCGCAATCAGCAAGGGCGCTTACGTCACTGCTACTGCTGCCGGTAAAGCGGTTGCTACAACAACAGCCGGCCACCTCGTTCGTGGTATCGCACTTGAAGCTGCGGATGCAGACGGCGACCTAATAGAAATCATGCTTGTGGCGTTCCATCACAAGGTTTAAGGAAAGGAAATACATAGATGTCAACTAACAGATACCTAGGACAAGATCCTATCCTGACGAATCTCGCACTGGCTTACACCAACGATGATTACATTGCCGAGGAGTTCTTGCCTTCTACACAAGTCGCAACGCAAAGTGGCAAACGATGGGTCTACGACCGCGGTCGATTCCGTCCCTCTAAAAACGGCGGTAAACGCGCTGAGGGTGCTAACTCGGAAGAAGTGATCCACAAGTTCACGCTCGGTAGTCCATATTTTGCCGAAGATCATGCAAAGAAATCTTTCATCACCGATGAAGAAGATACCAACGCTAAAGTAACCGGTCGCGATCCATTCTCAGATGCTACTGAGAACATCACAGAAATCCAGATGGTAGACCGCGAAGTCGAGGCAGCAACACTGCTTACTACCAGTGGAAACTACGCGAGCGGCCATGTCACACCGCTGGCAGGCTCAAGCCAATGGAGCGACTTTGGAAACTCGACACCTATCGAGGACGTCCACGCTGCGATCAGTACTATCCATCGAAAGCTATTCGTTCGAGCCAATAAAATCATCTTGCCACGAGAAGTATTCGACGTAATCCAGGATCACCCTGACTTCCTCGAACGTGCTAAATACACACAGCTCGGCGTAGTGACTACTGATCTCTTGGCTCGTCTCTGGAACGTTGAGAAGGTTGTTATAGCCGGAGCCGGTAAAAACACCGCTCGCGCTGGCCAGACCGACACTATGGGCTACATCTGGGGCAAGAACGTGATCATCGGCTATGTGAACCCAAGCCAAGGTGACAAAGTATTGACCTTCGGTCGCACCTACCGCTGGCAGTCTCCAATCGTTCAGCGCCTACGCGGTACTGATGAAGAAGACCGCCGAGGGACCTTCGTTCGTCGTGGTGATGACTACTACCAACAGGGGATCGTTTCTAACGAAGCTGGATTCCTCTTTACCGGGGCAATCGCCTAAGGGGCTTATCTATGGCATTAAAAAAACCTATGGGAAGGACTGCATTCGCTGAAGTGCAGTCCAAAGCTGGCGCAATCCGGCTACAGAAGTTCACGGACGTTGCGACTGCTAGCGCGGCGGCCATCCTGAGCGCACAGGCGACATCTAACAGCGTCATCACTACAGTCGTTAGCTTTCTAGCTCAACCTGACTTCGCTCGAAATATCGTGATCACTCCTGGTGGTACAACCGGAGATGTCCCTGCGGGCGACATCGTCGTCACTGGTACCAACATCCGCGGTCAGGTGATCAGCGAAACCTTCACGCTCACAGCCGATCAGTCAAGCGCCTCGACCGGCTCTAAGGCATTCAAGACAATCACAAGCATTGTCTTCCCGGTCCAGGACGGCGCTGCTGCAACCTACAACGTAGGTACCGGTGTGAAGCTCGGTCTTGATCGCAAGATGAGTGTTGCGTCTGTACTGGACGCTTACGTCGATGGTGTACGTGAAACCACTATGCCAACTGTTGCCTTCTCGGCGACGTTGATCAGTGGCAACACTGTCATCACTAACACAGCACCGAACGGCTCCCGCGATTTCACTATCGCCTTCATTACCCCAGAAATCACCAACTATAAGCAGACCACCGCGTAGGAGAAGCATCTATGTATGTACTAAAAACGAATCTCAAACATGATGGGATTACTTATGTCGTAGGTGATTCTATCGATGCTGAAGTTGTTGGTGAAGAGGTAGTAGCCCAACTCTTAGCTGAGGGCTCACTAGTTGAGCCAACCCAGGCTAAGGAGCAGTCGAACGAAGTCGCTGCGGCTAAGGATCAAGCAGCTCAGATCGTGGCCGGCGCGAAAACGAAAGCCAAGGCTATCGTCGAAGACGCCAAGAAGGAAGCCGAGCAAATCAAGGCTGAGGCTCTGAAGGAAGCCGAGCCCGGCAAACCTGATGAGGAGGTCTCGGAACCTGCGACCGAAGAGGCCGAGCCTACAGTCGAAAAAGCTAAGGTCGGCGACGACGAGTATACAAAAACCACCTATGCGAGTGGCATCGTCCGCTACGCAAGGAACGGCGAGACTATCAAGAAAGCGGACTTCGAATCTGCTGTAAACGATAATAAAGAAGGCCAAAGCTAGTCATGGCTCGTGTCGAACAACGTCGCGGAGTCCTGAAACCGCTAAGCTCTGCGGCTCGTTCGGCCGGTGCCACCGTATCTGGCACCGAGTACCGCGTTGATAGCTATACATCAGCGTCGATGCTCGTCGACCTGACCGCCCTGGGTGGCTCACCGAGCACCACCGCGCTTGACGTGAAGCTCCAGTACTCACCGGACATATCTGGATCACGTTGGTTCGATCTTCCCTCTGGTGCGATTACTCAGCTGACCGCAGTGGGCAGCCAGCTCTTCACCGGCGTCGGCCTTGGTGTTGCCCGTCGTATCAAGCCGGTCTACACCCTCGCTTTCACCGGCGGCACAGCTCCTACCGCGACTTTCGCCGTTGATATCGCATTTCAACAGGGCGGAGCTGGTGACATCGAGATCAAGAACGGTGCGGGTAACGCAATTCCCATGTCGATCGGGAACGGCTCTGACGTCAACGCTGGGGCAACCACCGATGCCGCCGTCACTACGAGTACGACTGGCACACTGTCTGGCAAGCTGCGCGGGCTCGTCACCATCCTGTCGAACGTCTGGGACTCGGTAAACGGGAATCTCAAGACGGGACTGGCAAACGCTCTGGACGAGGACATTGATTCGATCACCTCTTATGCGAAGGGGTTCACTGCTGTAAAGCTCAGCGCCGATGGAATCGCTTCTGCGTCTACTTGTGTGTTTGGTGGTTGGTACGTGGAATCATCGAGCTCCGGCGTCATCTCCTTCTACGACAACGCATCTGCAGCATTGGGGAATACGATGGGCGCGCTCAGCAAGTCCGTTGCCGCTAACGATCTGGTCCTGTTTGCTCAGCCAGTCATCATGACCAACGGTGTGTACTTCGATCTCGTATCAGGTTCAGCAGCTGTGTATGTATTAGTCCGTAAGATCACCAACCAATAGGTTGCTATGACGGTCTGGCCAGGGTTAGGACTCAACTACAAGTCTCGCGACACCGACGTGATCGCTGAAGATATTCGGTACTTCCGCAAGATCGGTCTCCGATACATCAGAGTTCACATCCCTGCTTTCAAGAGTGGACAAACCTGGAACTCAACTTCGTATGCGCTGTGGCGAGTAATCGCCCGGCGCTTTACGGAGGCTGGCTTCACCGTCCTGTTTGGGATCTCATGGGTCAACCCCAATGATGCTGAGTGGCAGAACTGGGCAGATCATGTAGTGGCTGAGGCTAAATACTGCGCCGACAACGGTATTTGTGCAGAGTTCAATATTGGTAATGAGCTAGAGCTTCATCTAGTCGACATTACCGAAGCTGATTTCGTCACAAGAACCAAGCAGCTCGCCACCGCGGTCAAGGCTGCGGCACCAGGCATCAAAATCGTTTATAGCTTCGGCGCCTTCGGTAACCATGGAAACTTCTGGATATCTGCGGGTAAGGGCGATATCGACTACCTAGCTGGGAACGTCTACGGGAACTACTTCCCCGCGCGCGGATACTACAACCGTCTCAACTACCGGACAGTTATCCCGCAGATGCAGGCGGCCTTCGGCTCTGGCTGGTATATCTCAGAGTTCAACGTCGAGGCCGTATCGGCGACCTTCAACGGTATGCCAGAGGATCTGCGCGAAGACGAGCTGACTGAGATGCACCGATTTATATCTAAAAGCGGTGTCTCACGGGCTTATCTCTACCAGTACCGCGCTTACGACGGCATCGACGGTAACGACAGCTTCTATATGCGCTACAACGATGGAACCTTCCGGCGAGCATGGAACGCCATAGAGAGCAATAACGGTAGAAGAGTCTACTTAAAGAGAGGAGAAACAGTCATATGAGCAGATTAGTGGTTAGGAGCATGGCGTCAGCGCTAGTACTTCCGGGAAACGGCACGACGGGGAACATTACACCATCGAACACTACGCCTCTGACTGTCGGACTTACCAACTCGATTTCAGTTGGTGCATGGGTAAAGCTTAAACAGAAATCTATTACCGGCAACGCCGACGCGCACACGATCCTGCGCTCTGGCTTCAACTTCGCGAGCAACCTTGGCTATATGTTCCAGATTCGTCCGAGCGATGGGTCTATGGCTTTGCTCTGTGGCAACGCTACGGGCCTCTCAGGCGTCCGCTCAATACCTTATGGCGAGTGGGTTCATGTGGCGTGGGTACTAAGCGGCACATCGCTTAAGGGCTACGTGAACGGCACCGAGATATGGTCTATATCAGTTACCCGCAAGGCTAACGACGTTGGCGGAAATCTATTCCTCCAGGAAGGTGGCGGCACGGGTGCTGCGGAGCGTCGCTTCTGCGGCTCGATAGCTGAACTCTTCTGTGTGCAATCTGCCCTGACACCTACAAACCTCGTAGATATCATGAACGGGCGTTTCTCTCTCGTGACTCTGGATATCCTCTACAAACTCAACGATGCTAGCGGTAGTACCGCAGTCGACTCCTCCGGGAACAGCAACAACGGAACGATTACCTCGGCCTCGTGGTCTACCACTGATACGCCCTTTAAGCTGCGAGCCGCTGCGTAATGTTTGATACGCACAAAAACTTAGCTGTTGCTACTATCGTCACCCCACCGGACGATGCCCTAGCTGGTACAGATTTTGTGCTCTACGACGGCCAGGGCGAGTACTTCGCACCCAACATGCCGGTTACCCTGGTGCCTTTTGGTGTGGTGCCTCAACACGGGAACGCCGAGATTGCCTATGTGACAGCGGTTAACGGCGACACCGTGACTGTTAACAGAGGGCAGGAGACCCCAGCTAAGGCCGTCGAGGCCGGCTGGATGATGATCGGTTCGATCACGGCCAAGACACTCGAGGACATTGAGACCTATATCCCGACCTACACAAGTGCACAGATTGAAGCGCTCTTTCGCAACAGTGATATCACAGTCACTGTTGGGTCTAGCGGCGACTACGCCACTGTTAAGGCAGCTATCGCGGCACTGTCTCGGCTGAAAGGAACCTACACGGACAACGGGTTTGCGGCGACGATCAACTTACTCTCCGGCTTTACGATGGCAGAGCAAGTATTTGTTCGATCGTTGGATCTATCATGGATCACCATTACCAGCGAAGACGCTGAGGTGCCTGTAAATCCGACCTTCATCTCCGCTGAGCTTATTGATGAGGACAACTTAACTCCCATCTTCGGTGGAATCGACAATGCCGACCTACCAATCATGGATGTTCTATTTGCTTATCCCGATCGGGGCGATGGCTATGCCGCCTCGCCAAAGGACGGGATTGTTATTGCCTTTAAGTCGCGCGTTCTATTCAGGCCAGGTGCGGGTGTCAAGAGAGCTCGAAATGGTTTGAGAGCTCTCTACGGATCGGATCCTACTTGTTATATGCCTGGCTTAACTCAGGGCGGGGGAGGATCGGGCGCAGGTCTAGTAACAGGAGTCAACTTCTCCTATGCGACCGTTCGGGCGGTGATGTTGTCGTTCCACTCTACAGCCGGTCTCGCGCGCTCTAAACTTGACCACTGCCTAGGTGATTATGGTATCTACGCGATCTGGAGGTCTGATGGCGACTTCTATCAAAGTCAGGTAAACGACACTATCAACGGTACTGCGGCTGTAGCCAGGGACGCTTCGATTCTAAATATGCGTGAATCGCAGGTGGCGCGCTCTAGGCGCGGCTATCATGCGCTCCACGTTGGGACTATCGACGCCCGCTCACACAATTCGCTGGCTGATCCAGCTGCAATGTGGATTGGCGACAGTGCGAAGGACTGTATCGAGTATGGAGTACTAGCCGCCTATGGCGGCCATATCGATGCCACTGAGGTCAATGTGTCTGGTTCCGGTATCGGTGTTCATGCTAGTGAAACCTCTACCATTACCTTCTCAGACGGCAGCCTTGCTGACAATTGTCTTACTATTGGGGTCAGTGCTACAGGTGCCGCGATAGTCAATGCACATGGAGCGAGCGCTACCGGCTGTCCTATTGGCTTTAGCTCGACTGAAGGGAGCATGATTAATGCTTACGCGTCAACTGCGGTAGGCTCCACTGTCGGTTACTCGGTAGATAAGGGCGGCCGGATTGTTGTAGGCGCGCTAGTCGGCTCTAATACTACCAACCAGGCAATAAACCTCATTACTGGAAAGGGTTGGATCAGCGACGCTGCACTACCCATGGTCGCGAAATGGTCGCCAGCTAACGGCGCGGGAGCATTCCAGGTTACTCGAGCCGACGGAACTACTAATGTTGTCTATATCGATACATCGAGCAGTACTCCCAAGATGCTTATCGGCCAAGGCTCTAATCCGGGCTCGGTGCTCAACGTAAACGGTGGCACCTATCTCGGGGGATCGGCTGGCGCCGCTACCTCTCATGTGGATTTTGCGCCCTCGACTACCAGTAAAGCGTCTGCTCGATGGCGGTCCGGCGACGATCCTGTGTCACCTAATGATGGTGAATCATGGTATAACAGCGATCTCAAATTTCGCAAAGGGTCAACGACTGAGGTTGTTGCCTTTAAGAGCTACGTCGATCAAGCCTGGAAGGTAGTTAGCGGCGTCGGTGTCGCGGTGACCGGTTCAGTGTTAGAGACGGTCCTAGCTACGCTGACGATCCCCGCTAATGCGCTTGGCCCCAATGGAGTCATCCGCCTTACCTTGAACTTCTCACACAATAACAACGGCAATGCCAAGACTATCCGCGCCCGCTTCGGTGGTGCCGCGGGGACGGCCTTCCTGTCGGCAGCAGCCGCCAGCCAGCTCCGTACTCATGTGGTCGTGATGATCTACAACCAGAATGCTACGAACGCGCAGATAGGAGGGAGCAACCCTGGGAACACAAGCGGATACGGCCAGTCGACGAGCGCCCAGGTGACCGCCGCAATCGACACGACATCAGCGCAGACGCTCGTAATCTCGGGAGAGCTTGCTAACTCTGGTGACAACATAGAACTTAAAAGTTATTTGCTTGAGTATCACTATCAAGCGTAGGGGGATTAATCATGTTTGGATTCACATACTTCGGTTCGTACTACTTCATCGGCTGGTTAAGTAATGATTTACCGCGCTTCACGACTCTGCACTCTGGGGATGCAACTAGCCGGTTGACCAATCAATCGAAGGTCACCATAATGAGGACCAAAGGAAATTAGTCACGCTCTATGGCAACAACACTCCAGGCAGATTCATTCAATGATATAAACATCGTCGAGCGATCGTCTTTAGCCGAGGCTGCGGAGACCGGGGATAACTCGCTCCTCCTAGTCAGTACTCAAGGCATTGAAGTAGGCCGGATCATCTACCTTGGCACCCTGAGCCGCGAAGGCTGCGAACGCGCTGTGGTCTCCTCGGTCAACGCTGATGGCGTGACCCTGGGGCTTACTGCAAACCTGAAGCTTGACCACGCAGTCAACGCCGACGTGACGGCGGTCCTGGGAGACCTGATCCACTTCTGGCGAGCTGCGAACGTTGATGGATCGGTCCCAGCTGATGGGGACTTCACTGTAATAGCAACCCGCTCAATCGATCCCGATCAGACATCGAGCTTTTACCGAGACGCCGATGGTTCTAGTTCGTACTGGTACCGCTACACGTACTACAACGCCACTTCGAGCGACGAGACGTTGCTGCAGAACTCAGAACCTGTCCGCGGGGACGACTATGGCCACTACGCAAGCCTGAGCGAGATCCGATCGAAGGCCGGCCTGGCTGAAGCCGTGAACCTAAAGGACAGTGACATCGACTTACACCGTCGAGCTGCTGAACGAGAGGTCAACGGTGCACTGGCTGCGAGCTATAGCGTTCCGTTCAGCCCCGTACCTGGGGAGGTCAACACACTCACCGTCGAGCTGGCGGCGTCCATGCTCCTAGTGGCTGCCTTCGGGGCGATCTATGAGCACAGACTCAAATCAGCACGTGACGCAATCAAGGCGTACGCCGACCGAGCCGCGACTATCACCGACGATGAAGGCAACTCCCTCGTGGAGTCTGGCGCCTTCTCTGGATACCCAGATGCAAACGCGCACAGAGCTTTCCGCATGGGAGACATTTTCTAGTGACGGTGGTTAGCATCCGGGTAGAGGGGGCCAACGAACTTGCTCGACGACTCCGCAAGTTCGGCCTGGCGGTGCTTGACCTCAGTGACGCCATGTCAGACAGCGGTCGCTACCTGACCGACTTCTTCTCCGGCCAGGTGTTCGCATCTAGGGGAGGGATCATCGGGCATCCGTGGCCCCGACTCAACGAGGCGTACGCGACTGAGAAGGCTCGACAGTTCCCCGGCCGCCCGCCACTCTTCCGCAAGGGCCTGATGAACCGCTCGTTCAAGTACACCAGTGGCCGACTGTCCGTAGAAGTGTTCAACGAGGCGTGGTACTTCAAGTTCCACCAGGACGGTACGAAGAACATGCCCGCTCGCATCATGATGGACATTGATTCCAGCCGTGAAAACCGCATTAAGGGCTTCGTCGAGCGTGACATCGAGAAAGCGATGGGCCGCGCTGGTGTATGAGGATAGTGTCACCCGTATCCTGAACTTGATGAAGGCTACCTTCAAAGGGAGCGATATCAAGTCGTTCTATGACGGCGATCCTGAAGCTATACCGGAATTCAATCTGCCTGCAATAGTGGTCGATCAACCCAACGACAACACCGATCAAGGCGCTATCGGCCAGGACGATGTTATAGATGAGATTGTCGTGAAAGTGATCTTTAATAAGAAGGATGACTACGACAATAACAAGGTGAAGGAAGAAGGAACGACGAGTCGTAAGATCAGGGATCTTGTCGGCAAGCGCAATCCTGCGACCGGTAGTTATGGAGAGAATACCGTGAAGGGCGCTATCCGTCGGTATCGGACCCAGGGCATTGTTGCGGTCGCTCCAAGCTTCAGCGTGAACTACGGCATATTGCCTAGAGCGAACGGCATCGTTACTGCCGAGGGGCACGTCACCTTTACTATCGAGTACTCGATAGACGTCAATGAAGCTCTATAGGTATTTAACTAATTGTTGATTTGAGATATTATACGAATATGAAGACGAAAGGTTCAAGCAGCGAAGCTGAAGCAATCGAGCAGGATCAGCCTACTCTGTACTTCTTTCCGCTGCTGAGCCGTACCGTAAAAGCTGACACCTATGAGGAAGCGCTCGAAAAACTAAAGCAAGAAGAGGACGGTGATGCCTAACTATATTGGACGACGCGAGCTAATCGGGCTCGGTATTGAAGGAACCGCGGGGACGGCAGTAGCTCCGCAGATATGGGCCCGCTGGCTAGATCAGAAGATCGAGCCCAAGACTAAGATCGTGGAAAACGAAAGCGCTACGGGCGTAGTGGAAAAGGTAAATGGTAGCGCTGTTACTGCGAAATGGGTTGAAGGACCTATCGGCGGGACGATCACCGCTCATGGCATGGGATTCTTCTTGCTCGGTATGTTTGGCTCTGTCAGTACCGGATCACCTACCAGCGGTATTTACCCTCACACCTTCTCTGTGAACCAGTTGGCTCTACCGACTACCCTCACTATCTCTCACGTCACCCCTCTTGAGTCTCGCCGTCATCCGTACGCGGTGCTGGATAACCTCGAAATATCTGCCGAGGCCGGCGGATACGTAATGTTCGCGACTCAGGTAAAAGCGCGCTACGGCTCGACATCTTCAGAGTCTCCAGCCTTCACTACGGAAGCTGAATTCACTAGTAAGCACATCACCGTCAAGCAGGCCGCCAATATTGCCGGTCTCGGCGCTGCTACTGCTATCAAGGCGAGCAAGGTAAAAGTCACTCTTGAGCGCGCATCACAGAAGTTTGATCCACTCGGTACAGATAACTCAGCAGAGTTTGATCGTGGTGAGTGGGAAGCTAAAGCGGAGATCGTTGTTCGGTACGATGCGACGACATATGATACTGATTTCTTGGCTAATACCGCTAAAGCTCTCGGTATCTATATCACCGACGGCACCAACAGTCTGAACCTCGTTGGTGGCAACGTCCGAATCAGGGAGCTTGCAAAGACTGTTAGTCGAGGCGAAATTGTCACGCAAACCCTCAGCCTCTACTACGAAGTAGATGCCAGCACTGGCAAGACTGTCGAGGCCATACTGAGCAACTCTCGCGCGACTTACGCCGCTGCATAAACAACTAAAGATAGGAGAATTCTATGGGACTAAATATTACCGCAACGCGTCGGATGAGCTTAGCCGATTTTGGACAAGGTTGGCAGGACTGTTATCTATTAGTCCGCGCTGCAAACAAGGCGCTCCGAGATGAATGGAAGTCGAAGTTCACGCCCGGCATGACTAATGAGCAAGCTGAAGCGCTTGTTCGTGAAGGCGCGCTGCAGACTATCATTGGCGGTGTTATTCTCAATACAAATGAAGATGGCTCTACCGAGCTCGTAACTATCACCTCTCAAGACGTGCCTGCGGTTGCCGATGCTTTGGGCTTCGCATGGCTTAATGATGCAGTGGCGCTCAGCTCGGGTGCCGACCGTTTAAAAGCGAAAACGACTTTTTAGAAGTCGAAGAACACTATCGTGACTACATCCTTCACGATCTCCGGGCAAAAATTCCGTTAGAGATTCACGAAGAGATGTTTGCATGGAGGTATAGATCACACTTCCATCTGACGGTTGAAGAATACGACAACGAGCCATGGGAAGCGCTAGAGCAAGCAAGGCTTATCTGGTCGCTAGAGGCCGAGCGTGATAATCTAGACAATAGAAGGCGACAGGTAGAAAGCCAGTCGCCCAGAGATTAATCTACGTGGCCACTAATAACCGAATAAACATTGTCGTTACAGCGAACGGGGCAGATGGCCCTATTCGAAAGACCGCCGAATCTATCGAGGACCTTGAGGGTCGCGCAGGTAGATTACGGAGTTCTCTCGCCTCATTGACCGGTGTTGTTGGTGCAGCGACTCTAGCGGTCGGGACCGCCGGTGTGACCGCGGCAACGGCTGGTGCCGCTATAGGAATCAAGTTCAACAGCTCGGTTGAGGCCGCCGAGACAAAAATGATGGCCTTCATGAAGGACAACGAGCGTGTCGCTAAAACGTTGGCTTGGGTTAAAGACGAAGCCTCTGCAACACAGTTCGCCTTCGCTGAGATGGCAGAAGCTGCGGCAAACCTAACTCCAGTGGCTAAGTCGTCTGGGAAGTCCCTGGAAGACCTCGTACGTCAAGCCGAGCTGCTGGCCTCTCTGAACCCCGCCGAGGGGCTGACGGGTGCGACGTTCGCTCTGCGTGAGGCTTTGTCCGGTGACTGGGTCTCGATCGTCGAGCGCTTCAACTTGCCGCGTCTGCGGATCAATGAGCTTAAGGCTCAGGGCGTTCCGGCTATGGAGATCATCACGAAGACCCTGAACGAGATGGGTATCGACATGAGTCTGGTCGCGAAGCAGGGGCAGACTACCGCCGCCCGATTCGACCAGGTGAAGGACAAGCTCACCATGATGGCCGGAGCGGCAACAAAGCCGATCTTTACTCGAATCTCGAGTGAACTAGATGTCATCGGGAGATACGACTTCGCGGGGCTCGGGGAAAACCTGGCCGGCGTCGTGGGCCGTTCTATCGATGCCGTCGACGAGTTCATACCCAAGGCCGTTGAGCTTGGGCGCCAGGTAGGTGGGTATCTGGGGCCTAAGTTTGATGACCTTTGGCGCGTACTCGAAGAGCGGGTGTTCCCGGTCACCAACAAGCTGCGGCACGAGGTGATTGAACCGCTCATACCAGTGCTGGGCGTGTCGCTCGTTGGTGCGATCGGTCTAGGGGTCGATGCCACGCGGCTCTTGGTAGAGGTCCTCGGCTGGCTCTACGACGAGCTTGAGGCGGGCAACCCGTGGGTATGGACGCTAGCGGGTGCGTTCGGTGGCCTCGCCGCTGCTATGGCCTTGAACGCGACCTTCAATGCCTTCAACGCAGGTCTTGCCTTTATTCGTACTGTGACGATTCCGCAGACGATGGTTCAGATGGCCGCTCTCAACACTCTCATCTCAACGCCGATGGTCATGCCCGCCATAGCGATCGGCGCAGCGCTAGCGGCTATCGCAACGGTATGGAACGAGTACAACAAGATGCAGTCGGCGATAGAGGGCGCGAAGGCAGCGCAGAAAGAATTCAACTCAGTCAGTAAAGAGCTGGATCAAAAGTATCTGGACATCTATCACAACGGCGTGAGCAGCCCGAAGGCCAAGGAACTGGCCAAGAGATACCTCCATAACACAGGCTTCCCTGGCTTTGCGATGGGCACAAACTATGCACCAGGCGGGTCAGCATGGGTTGGTGAACACGGCCCGGAACTTGTCGACCTACCTAGAGGATCTAAGGTCAGTCCGGCCTATCGGTCGCAGAACAACTCAGTGACAAACAACAGCCCTACTGTTGTAATCCAAAATATGAATATAAATAATGGCGGTGATGCCCATCGAATGCTCAACGATATCGGCTTCGCTCTGAGGCAAGCATCATGAGGATCTTTCTAAACGACTATGAAATCAACGCGCCGGACAATGGCGTCTATCTGGATGAAGATCTGGAAGGATTCGAACTGCCAGATATCAGGACTAGTCGCGGACAGCGCTCGGGGCAAGGGGGCTCGTATATCGGTATGCAGCTCCCCGATTCGCGTAAGATCACCCTAAACGGTCGTGTATTCAATCAAAGCGTAGATATAGCCTTGCAGACGCGACGGGACCTACAGGCCGCCTTACCGCTCTATCCCGAGCCGGTAATACTGACGATGGTTGACGACGACGGCCGGTCTTACATCATGTATTGCCAAGTAATGGACTTCAAGATGCCTATCAAACGACAACGATTCCAGCACTACTTCAAGATTGAGCTTGAAGCGCCAGATCCAACCATCTATGACAACTCGGCCGGCGCAGCGCTTACCGCTACGATTCACAAGGCGGTACCTGGTGGAATGCTCTTCTCTGCCTCAACCCCGACCTTCGGTACGTCGGTTGCCTTCAGCGAGGGGATGCCTAACACGACGGTGAATAATCCCGGGACTACTACGGTTTATCCGGTCTTCACTATCACAGGCAAAACAACAAACCCATCGATCACGAACGTCACTACCGGTGAACGATTCTATCTAGCTGGCTACGCGGTTGATAGTGGATCGGTCACTGTAATCGATATGTTCAACCACACGGTCACGCTCAATGGCGGCAACGCGTTCGGCTATGTGCCCCTCGACTCAGAGTGGATCAGCCTTGTAGTTGGTGACAACGAATTCTTGTTTGAGAGTGATTCATCTAGTGATGTATCGAGTGTCGCGATGGAGTGGCGTCCGGGGCTTCGAGGGATCTAATGGAAGCTCGGGAACAGTTGGCAGCAGCGCGGGCCTCAAGGATCACGAAGTTCGGCGTCGAGCTCTGGAGCCGTGCTGGAGTGAGAATCTGCGAGATAACCCACTTGGCGAGGGATCTTGGATGGACAGAGGAGCGCAACGAGGCGGAAGTGCTGAGGTTTAATCTCGACCTCGACGCCTTCGAAAGCTATTTGATTAACAACGTCGGTGCCGATCCGGTAAGTAACTTCCGTGAGGGCCAAACAGAGATCAAGGTGAAAGAAAAGCGCGGTAATGGACCGTGGGAGTATCTGTTTGGCACACAGCTCTATTGGGCTCCCATACGGCTCTCTCCGGCTGGCTCTGCTGATGTGGACGTCAACGCACACGGATACCTCAACTTCTTCGCTACCCGATACCCTGATCCGTCGCTGACCTTCACGAATACTGAATCAGTCGAGATAGCGCGTCAGCTCATCCAGTCGAATCAGTCGGTAGTGTATGGAAACTACGGAATCATCCTGCCTACGAGCGGCTACTACGTGACGACCAAGCTGCGAGATCGAACCTTTGAACAATATACTAGTTCAACTAAACTCAACCTCCAGCGGCTTACTAACCTGGTCGACGGCACGTTTGACTTCAAGTTCTTAGCGGACAAGACCTTCATGACCTACCCGGCGCTCGGCTCACCTCGATCAGACTTCCGCCTACAGTTCGACCGCAACCAGTTTCGCTCCACCATCGACAGCGCTGTGCTGAATCGCGGAGCAAATAACTTGTTCAATAAGATTCACGGCATCGGCTCAGGCTTTGGCGGGGACTCGTTGATGACCGGTCATGTCGACCCGCAGACAGGTCTGCTCGTGCCGAGCGTCGATGATCTCACATCACAGGTGGAGTTTGGCCTCCGCGAGCTGCCAGTACTGTTTAATGAGGTCTCCAACGCCGCAACGTTGGTCGAGAACGCTGAGGCTCGCCTTCAGCGCGTGAAGGATCTCCTACGTATGCCGCAGATAACCCTGTCGGGCGCGGACATGCCAGCGGTCCGGTTAGAGATCGGCGACATCATCCCCATCGTCATGACCGGGCGCCGGCTACTGGAAGACCTGACGGGTTACTACCGCATCGAGCGCATGGAGACCCAAGTCGACGAGAACCACTTCCAGAAGGCTGTCACGCTCTACTTCGAGAAGACTGGGGACTACGAGGGATGAGCGGACTTGTCTCCAATCTTCCAGCCCAGCAGCTCGTGACTGGTCTCCGGGAAGCCGAACGGTTAGCGAACGAGATCAAATCTCGCCAGCGGATCAGTAGCATCGGTGGTCAGTTGAGCTACCTGATTCAGAACGCGGCCACGTGGGATGTGAACGAAACCTTCACGACCACACCACCGTTCACCTATCAGCAGAAGACGCTTCAGCTCACGTACACGGCCGATGGCTCGCAGTCTTTCCCTGTTGCCCTGCCCTACCTTGATCTCCGGATCAACGGCACCGCGGACGCCAATCGAGTCGACTACCTGTTTGGTGGTGGCTTCGCCGGGGATCTGGGCTACCACAGTGGTTCGGACATCCTCTTGGTCGGCGGCATCAAGGTTGCCCTGTCGTACCTGGCAGACGAACAGATTCAGCGCTGGACGATCCTCCTGACGTATCAGGGGAGCATCACGATACGAGCAAAGGCCCAAGTCGTCGCATCATCCGGCGGATCAGTTGAACTGGTGAGGTTGTAATGGGCCCAACGAATTTCAGTGTTCTGCCCGGCAATCTGCCTGTGACAGTCCTCCGGGAAGCGGAGCAGGTAATGCGCGAGCTCAAGGGCTCGGCACAGCGCACTGGTGGGGCGAGCGTTCACTACATCCGCACGGACAACGCTGGAACCTACGCGTGGACTGGACAAGTCACTACAGCCTCACCGGGTAGCCCTAGCACTGGTGGGGCGTTTTTTGTCGTGACCCTGACATCGGTGAACGCCGAGGTCTTCCTGAACGACCTGGTAGTCGATCTGTTCAAGTCTGTCGATGCCGGGGCTACCTACTCCGCGGTCGATCCGTCCTCCGGCTACGTGCTGTACATCCTCGAAGCTGCGGCCCCCATCGAGATCACGCCGTTTCAGGCGAAGTGGTTCCTGTCGTTGTTCGGTCCGATCAACACATACGTGGCCTTCAAGCTCCAGGCGCTCACTACGGATGAGGTAACCATTGGTGTAGTGAGGAGGGACTAGTGGGCGTTCTCGATCGACTGCCACAGGGAGAGATGGTGAGTGCGCTTCGCTCCGTTGAGGAGTTGGAGCGCGAGCTCAAAGCCCCTCAGCTGCTTGGTAGCCGGAGCATCCTGACTAGTCGAATCTTCAGTGCCAGTACGTATGACGTGCTCACTCCGGCGTCCGGAACCCACGTGGTTGATGTGGAGTTCCTTCCTGCTGATCTGACCTTCGGAGGAGCGTTCTGCTACAAGCTTGTGGTCGTAGATGTGACTGGTACTCCGGCTCAAAAAACATCCGGGATCTACCGGAAGCGCGTCAGTAATAATCAACAGGTGTGGCGTATCGCAGTATCGAATAGCCAAAAGCTCAAGTTCTACTTCTACACCGCTGGGGCTGGATCATTTAGTATAAACGTAATATAGTGAACTCAAGATATGTACGACGACTTCAAAACAGCAAACTATCCAAACGCCTTGATGTCACCTGAGCTCTATGCTCGTCACTTATCGAGGATGTTTTCTGGTGAAGTCATCGACGGCTTCACTGTCAGTCCTGGTACCGGATTGCAGGTAGTACTAGCGCCGGGAAACCTCCTCGCCCGATACGGCTCAGCGAACGTCGCCTCTGCTCGCCTCGTAAGCCTTGTAGCCAACTTCAACCTGACGATCACTACGCCTGATGTAAGCAATCCACGCATAGACCTCGTCGTTGTTTATACCGATGACGATACCCTTGCTGCGAACACACCAGATGGAAAGGCCGCATCAAAGGCTCTCGTCGTGGCCGGCACTCCGGGCGCCAGCCCATCGGCCCCTAACTCAGCCGCTATTCAATCCGCAGTTGGTTCAGGTAATCCTTACGACGTTGTTGCACAGGTCCGTGTAGAAGCGGGAGTGAGTGTAATAGCAGCAGACAAGATTACTGACGTCCGATCATTCGTAGCGCCTTCGAAGACCCCAGCTCTAGGCATTGCTTCCCATATAACCTCTGGCGCTCAGTGGTCAGCTGGCGCGGGCCTCCTGGCGAGCATGACCGCCGGAACTGGGTATATAAACGTCGGCGGCATCATGATCCCGATAACCCCCGCAGTGATAACCAACCATTCTTTTACTGCATCCAAAGACACGTATGTGAGCGTCGACTACCTAGGCACTATCACCTACACGGAGGTCGCTAACAATGCCTCAAGCCCAACCCTGCCCGCTAATTCCATCTGGCTAGCAATCGTTGTCACCAATGGATCTGCTGTCACCGCAGTCTACACGACCAATGTCGATACTAACGCAAAGCTCATCCGACCTATGGCCTACGGTACGAAACAAACTGACGCGAACGGTTGGACTATCTATGACATGGGAACTTACCGACGCTATGCAAAGCGCAGCTCATCATTCTCATTCACGAAGGTGAGCGGCGAGTACTTCACGCCTGCGACTACGAGCCTCCCTGTCGGCATCGCGACGATCGGAAACAATACGCCATCTGGAACCTCGATGATCTGCAACTTCATCACCGATACCCTGCATGGCCTCCAGCACACTAATACCTCGGCAACATCCCTAAGCTACAACGCACAAGCACGAGCCAGCGCTACCTATATCGGGTGGGTTGACTTTGAGCTAAGGACGCCATGATAGACGGTAAGGTAAAGGCGCTCATTTCTAAATGGGATGGTCGACCGCTCGATCTGGATAGCTTTCCCAACTACCAGCCTTATCAGTGCTTTGACTTGTGGGTCCAGTACATGCGCGACGTAGTGCCCGGATTCAACTATCTGACCCTGAGACCTACCGGCTACGCAAAAGATCTCTGGAACAACTTTGACGGTCTCGGGCTAGGTCAATGGCTAGAAAAGGTCCAGGGTGAACCGGAGTACGGAGACATCGCAGTATGGAGAAATGCTCCCTTCACGCCGGATAGTCACGTTGCCATATTCCTCAGTAAGAACGGCCACAACAGCATAAACGTCTTCGAGCAGAACGCTCCGCTCCCGCTATGCGCGATCGGATACATCACGACAAACGGTCTACTCGGATACCTAAGATTTAAGAACGGAGATGATATGGGAAGAGTATCAAGCATAGATGAATACAAAGACGTCAACGTTGCGATGACCCACTATCCTCGGAACACTATTTCAGACGAGGAAGCTGCGGGTTGGGTAGGCGGTGAGTATTCCCAGCTGGCTAGAATAACATTGGACCCGAACACGCCGAGGGGACAAGACTGGCACCGGGATAACGGAATCCTGCTGGACCTCTACCCGCAGGCAGTCAAGGCACTAAAAGATGCTCAGGTGGATATTGCCGATCTGCGGAAGCAGATGGCAGCCATGCCGCAAGACACCTCCGAGGCTGAGAGGAAACTGAAGGCTTTAAGCGCAGCACTGAAAGATGCGCTAGAAATCAAGGGGTGATATGGCTGCACCTAAACCAATCCGATTTACAACAAACAGTACGCCAGGACTTCGACCGTTCACCGGCATAGGATTTCAGCCAGCATTTATAGAGCTGAAAGCCTCGGGCAAGAATTCAGTCACCGAAGCAGGCATTCGGTGGAGTATGGGCGATTCAGATGGGTCAATACAGACCTGCCTATCCGCCGAGAGCTCGATAGGTACTTTCCCTGTATATACCGACAGGCTGATTAACCTACAGACACCAGGTGGACTCATCCAGGCTAGCTTTGCTTCCTTCGATCCTGACGGCTTTACGCTCAACTTCATCACCACTGTGTCTGGATACCGTGTATCTGGAAAGGTGTACCCCGCATGAAACGGGTGTGGGTGGTAATCCTGCTCTCGCAGTTCTCCATAGCTCTTCTATTCGTAGCCCTTCTAGTGACGGTCACCCAAAGGGACACGGCTAATAAGGTCCCCGCCTCGGTACTCCCAATCAAGGGAGACGACGGCAGGCCGGCAGTTGTCGACTATGAGAAGATAGACGGTCACATTACTGAGGCAGTAAATCAAGCTGTAGCGGCACTGCCTAAGCCGACAGTCAAGCCGGAGCCAGTCAACTACCCACTCCTAGAAACCGCCATTGGCACCAAGGTAAAAGAAGAGGTTGCAAAGCTTCCCGCGCCTAAGGGTGGGTCAGATGGCAAAGACGGTGTGACTGTATTAAAAGTCGAGTTCCGTCAGAATCCATCTACAGATGCAGTCGAATGGCGATGTCTCGATGACAATATCTGGTCTCCTATAAAGAACAATCCAATCCTAGGGGATAGCTGTCCGTGAAAGATGAACACGAGAACGATACGCCCCGCGATCTCATCGAGTATCGCTTTACCGAGCTATTCAAGCGCCTGGATCGTATCGAGAGCACGATGAACAACTTTGCATTCGTGAAACAGTCCGACTTCAACGAGTTTGTAAAAGAGACTAATCAGAAGTTCGAGAAGTATGTCACGAAGGAGTCGCAGCAACCCTGGCACACGATCATCATTAGTATCGCCGTGACAGTTGGAGGTGCTGTGGTCCTTGCTGTTCTCAAGTTTGCATTTGGAGGTGGTCTATGATCGCATTCGCCAGGGTGGCTAACTTTTTGGCATTTGCCTTTGCTGGAGCCCTGGTGACTGCATCTCTAGCTCTTGCCTACGCGCTCCTAGCCCCCATAGATGTGGTCCAGGATTGGAAGATCTCTGTAGAGGACAGGGAATACGCCCTTGGCGACGAGTTCGTTATCCAGGCGAGCTACAAGAAAGTCATGGAAGTGACTGGCACTGCTTACTACTACGTTGACTGCCAGAATCAAAGGGGCTCAATATCGAGATACCCTATCAGTCAATCTGAGGGTAATCGTAGAGCAGGAAGCGGGAGTACCGAGATTCCGATGAGACTACCGACTGCTATTCCAGGTCTACCCGCTCGCTGTCGCGCCGCCATATCGGTCGACTACAACATTTACACATTTAGGAAATTCACTGAGAACAACGAAAGTAACTGGTTCACAGTGATTTCGAAGAAGGGGGAAAGATGAAATTGGATCAACCAACACTGCAACCAACATCGAAGATCGCCGCTGTGGGTATTAGTGGCTCTATCACGGTCATAGTCGTGTGGATGCTAGGTATGTTCGGTATCACCGTACCGCCTGAAGTTGCCTCGGCCATCACGGCCTTAGGAGTCTTCGTGGCTGGTTACATGACCCGCGAGCGCGCCTAAGCCACGCTATCACGCCCTAGTTGCTTAGTTGATGTCTAAGCTGCATGATGTACTAACACACGTCTAGTATCGTCCCGAGCAGTCTTAGAGAGGCTAGAGCCATGGGCAAGAAGGTCATCCTTATTGATGACGTTGACGGCAAGGAGATCGATGGAGGTTTCGAGGCACCGGTAGAGTTCTCCTTCAACGGCAAGCACTACCAGATCGATCTTCGTCAGACGAACTTCGACAAGTTTGAGAAGGTCCTTCAGCCGTGGGTCGAGGCTGCTACTGAAGTTGTACCTGCTCCTCCGGAGCCGGGTCGTCGTGGTCGCCCGGCTGGTTCCTCATCCACCGGAACCCGACCAGATACCGGCTCCGGCCGGTCCAAGGAAGAGCTCGCCAACATCCGCGAGTGGCTCAAGAAACAAGGCCACGAGGTCAACGATCGCGGTCGTATCAAGGCAGAGTTCCTCGACCTCTACGACGAGGCGCACAAGAAAAGCAGCTAGGTTCTGAATGTCAAATAGCTAACCACTCCCTTGATTTTGATGGCGGGGAGTGGTTAGCTATTTGTATATGATCTTATGTTTAGTATGTCGGATAGAAATTGTTGGTAAGAATCGTCGAAAGTATTGCTCACATGCTTGCCAGGTTCGAGCATGGAAGCTAAACAATCGTGCGACGTATCTCGAAGGAAAGAAGCGATATCGAGCAAAGGTTGCTAGTGAAACCGCAAAGTATAACCGCACGTACAGAAATTCGGTCCCCAAGATAAATCCGTCGGTCGGGGCGCGTCTGCGCGCAAGTCATCCGTGCCTGCGATGCGGAACTCGGAACAGGCTTGAGGTGCACCATATCAAGTCTCAGAGTATTGGCGGCGGTAAGGATGACCCGAACAATTTAGTTGTACTGTGCCATCCTTGCCATGCTTTATGGCACAAGTTCTTCAATATGGACTATTGGCGGTTCGGTGGAGCCAACTCTCCTACTCTGAACTAGCCTATCGCGCATATTATCGGTATTTTACCCCACTTAATTTTTACAACACCTACCTCCGTTAGACCCCTCTCGAACCCAGTAGGGTAGGGGGAGCTGTAAGGTGTTACAGCTGTTTTTATGCGTAAGTAGGGGAGTAGGGGAGTACGCCCCAACACCCGCCCCTACCTAGTGGTGATAGAAGCCCAGTACTCGGCTCAAGTCCTGCGCTGCGTTGCCCGCATCCATCACGTGATTGCGGATGTGAGTAGCCGACGATTCGACTGAAGCGGCGATGCTTCGTGCGCGCTCCAGGACTTCGTAGTCTTCCGCCGTATCCGGGAGCCGAGTGTCATTGGCTAGGCGCTCACACTCTCGCCTAGCCGCTTCGATATTGCTCGCGCATCGGCTCAATTCCGCACTGAGACTGTCGATCTCGTCGACGGCACCAAGGACAAGATTGGCCCACTCTTGAACGGCTTCGCTCATGCTTCCTCGTCCGGGTCGTAGTCGGTAATCCCCTGCGGCTTAGCGGCTCTCGTGGCCTTGACTGCGGGTTGACGGCGGTTCGCGATCTCTTCCCTCACCTGCTCTACCGGACGGCCGTAGCGTTGAAGATTCCGATCAAGGGCTAGCCGGGTGATGCCGGTTGATTCCGGTGGCTTGAGTGCACGGAACGTGACTGGGCTGCTGTCTCCTGCATCGTTCGCGATCTGCGCCATGCCGTGGTACGGCCGTAGTTTGGAGATGTCAGTTTCGGCTACCTGTCGGCCGCCCAGCTCCCTAGCCCACAAGGCCGCTTCCTGAGCCGATGACTTGAGCACGATCTTCGTAGCCGTGTTGTTGATGACTGATCCTTGCAACTCAGCTCCAATGACCCGGCGGGTGATGAACTGGGTTCCAAGGACAAGGCCGAGCTTGTGCGCCCGCCCGCGCGCCAGGACGTCAGGCAACCCTCCCCGTACGTTCGCAGCCACCTGGAACTCGTCGATCATCAGGACGTTCATCTTCTCGACGCGCGTCTGCTGGGCGATGGCCCACAGCTGATTGAAGATCAGGGTCGAGAAGAGCTCGGCCGTATCGTCAGGCAACCCGCCGACGCTGACAAGCAGAATTTTGTTGTGTGCCACGATCTCTCGGAGGTTGATCGTGCTCTTAGTCTGACCGATTATGTTGCGGATCTCGGGTCGGCCGGCGAGCTGCCAGAGCCTACGGTGAAGCGGCTGTACATACCGTGCCCACTCGTCAGCCTTGGTAGATCGGCCCGACGTTGGGTCCGCGGTTGCACCTGGATTGCGATCCCAAAAGTCTTTGAGCTCGGGATCTTTGACACCCTCGATAAGCTGCTTGGCCCAGGCGCGCTCCACCGGGTTACGTGGACTCAGTAGGGAAGCCAGGTCGATCAAGGTGTATCCGCCCGCCTCAAGCAGCGTCCACAGACCGAAGTACAACAGCTCCCGTACCGAGACGCCTTCCTTGATGCTGGGATACAAGGTTTCGAACACACCGACGATCTGATCAATCACACCCAGACCAAAGCCCTGGTCGAGCAGATTGATGGATACTGGGAACTCACGATTCTCCGCTGGGTTCACTAGGACGATGTCACGCAGCCTCTTCACTGGAAGGCCGTTGAGAACGCGGTAGAACAGCCGCTCCTGTGAGACGTCGGTTCCAGCGTCGATGACGAAGAGGCCGTAGCCCTGCTGGGCAACCTGGATGCCACCGTTGCCCATGAGCGAAGTCTTACCTGATCCGGAGCTGCCCACGATGATCGTGTGTTTCGGCATGTGCGCGGGAGACAGAGCAATGGGACGGTTCCTACCTGGAACGTCGCTGTGCCCCAATACCCAGCCTTCACGGGCAAACGCTTCGGTCGCCGGGAAACGTCGTGCCGAACCTTGCCGTAAGCCGGGGAGTTGGATGTTCCCGAGGGGCCATCCCGCCAGTGCAGACAGTTCAGTCACAGTGAGCTGGCTCGCGAACCGCGGAGGCGTGAGCGCCTGGGTAACAACCTCTTCCAAGCGATCGGCCGGGATCTTCCGGCCGACTTGGATCAAGTTGGTTTTGTTCTCCGACTGGAGCGCATGGGTAAGTTTGGAGACTAGTTGCTCGGCCCGCTTGGAGTCCTTGGCGGTCGCTACGATTCGCCCGGCGGCGGCGAACTGCTGCTCGACCGCCTTGATCTGGCGGTCTTTGATCTCCCCTGGCTTGGCCTCAAGTCCAAAGACAAAGGCGCCCAACAACGTCGGCTTAGACGTCATGACTGTGCGGCCATCGTCTGGAAGCTTCGAGCCATTGGAGTGCGAGACGATCCACTGAAGCACTACGGTTTCGCCTGGATGGTCGGTGTAGATAGCTTTCAGGATCTTCGTACTGTGCGCTACGACGCTGTTGATTCGCAGAGGGCGCAGGGGATCGCTCATCCGAAGATCCACGCCGAACAGTGGGGAAGTACCAAACCCCTCGATACCGCTCTCGACCGGGCTTACATCGATGCCAGGGAGGTGGCCGTCGAGCTGGCCCTGAAGATACTCGGAATCCACGTGGGGCACACGCAGATAGTGGGATATACCCTTGTCCGACGCCACCACCTCGAATACAACCGTAGGGACTCCGGCGAAGCGAGCAAGCTTGTTGTCCAGACTTCTGCCGATAGACCTGGCGAAGTCTTGAACCTGCTCGGCTCTAAGATCGTTAGGAAAGATGAGCTCAAACCTGTCACGCTTCAAATCGTGCGCTCGCTGATTCTTAATCTTCATATCGTCCCATACCAGATATGTAGGAGTTCCGATCAAAATAGAAAGTAGTATGGGGGAGAGGGCGGCCAAATCCATCTTCCCCATACTACTTCTTTTTCGCTTTGTTGTTTCTTAGTAGCGGTTGAACAACGACCGCACACCGTCACCACCACTTGCCTGAAGTGCCTTACCGAACCGCCGGAGGAGAAGCAATACTCCTATCACCGCCAGCGCGATCAGGAAGGGAACGATCAGCGGCTTGATGACCTCGATAGCCAACGGCAGCAGCACGATGATGATGAGCAGCACCCAGGCAAAGCTCCACAGGTATTTAGTTGCCTGCTTCACGCTGCATCTCCTGGATCACTCGATACTTGCGACCATTGGAGGCCGCCCTCCTGGCTTGAGAGGCGGCGATTTCATTCATGTACACAACCTCCGGAGGATCGGGCTTAGGACGAGCCGCCCTATACACCATCGCCAGAACCATGTAGATAAGGAGGAGTGCACCCAGAATGCCGAGTACCAACAGAAGGGCGCTCACAACATCCCCTTAAGCAGAGGATTATTGTTTGTCTTGAAGATGTTCATCTCGATCTGAGCGTAGCTACGCGTCATTTCAATGAACACATCCAACTTGCCGGGATCACCCTGAGCCAGATTAAGAGCCGTCTGCATGATCTCACCCGTGTTCATCATGATTTGCTGGATCTCCGCCTTACGCAGCTCGGCCCGCAACATATTGAGCTTTGCCTGATTCACGGCGCTTATTGCGCCCTCCCTGGCGGTGCGCTCGATGTTAGACACGGTTCGCCCCTCCGTGCTCCAACGAGCCGGTGGCTGGCTACGCGTAGGGGGGAAGGGACTCGGGTTCCCAGTCCAGCGGATCACTTCGTTGTCGCTCATAACCACTCCTTCTGTTGGGTTGGCGAGCAATCTAGTGATCGCGAATTGGGCTGCATAGAGTGCCACAGCGCGTTATGCATCCGTTTTATTTAGAATGATGAGCCAAATCAGGATCATGCACAGGCGATAGAGATCCAAAGCAAACCGGAGGGTGGGTTTTGAGATGCGTGTTCAGTCCTGAAGAGGCGAACGGCCTAGGGTTCTTAAGACCCTAGGCCGCTGTGACATCGATCACACTAGATCGGTTAGGCCGCCCACTCGATGCGTATAAGTTCAGGATCGAACCGGTACTTGTCCTTGTACTTCGGGTAGGTGTATCCCTCCACCTTGGGGCGCGGGTCCACATAGATCTTGCTGATCAAGGTCATCAGTAGTTCCCGCCGCTGTGACACTTCCAAATCTTCCCAGGCCGCCCGGATGTCGCCTGAAAGATCAATATCAACGTTCAGTCGACGGGAGTACTGCGAGCTCGTTTCCTTTGTGACAGCGGCGAGTTCATCATCGAGCTGTCGTTTGATCTGCTGGAACTCTTCACGGCTGAGCAGCTTGTTCTTGTAGTAGTCGGTCGTTGCCTCGGCGATGCTCGCTTCAAGTTGAACCTGTCGGCCGCGAAGATCATCGAGACTGCTGGCTTCGGTCTGCTCGGCGTTGATCATCGCAGCAAACTCGGGTGACGACAGGCGGTAGATAACAGCGTCAGTAACGAGAACTTCAATCGGCTCGACCATGCGTGAAACCCCGCCGCACCCAACGAACTTGCCTGTATGAGGGTCACTCTTGCCGCATGATGTCGTGGGCTTATATGACCCGTCGCGCTGCTGCTTAGGCTTGTGATACATCGGTCCACCACAGGCCCCGCAGAAGATCAGTCGGTTGAGCATGTACTTACGAAACCGGCCTGGATGAGGAGACTTGGCGGCGTTCATCTTGATGATTGCCATCATCGAACCCCACTCCTCGGGGGTGAGGATCGCAGGAGACGTTGCCTTGTAGTCAATCCCTTTGTGATGGACGATGCCAGCATTGATTGGTCGGATCATGAGGTTGCGGACGTTGGCGGCGTTCCATTGATTACCGTGCTGAGTCGGGATGGCTCGCTTGTTCAAGTCGATAGCCAACGAGTTGAATGATGCGCCCTTGATCAATGAGCGGGCGATCTCACGAATGACCTCAGCTTCACTCTCGCGGAGCGCCACACGCTTAGGCTCGAAGCCATACGGACGCTGACCGCCCAGGTATTCGCCAGCCTTTGCCGCATCAAGCTTGGCGTCTCGTTGGCGCTCGATCATATGTTCGACTTCATAGCGAGCGGCTGCGCCAATGATGCGGGCCTGGAACCGGCCGGACGGTGTCGACAAGTCGTGGTGGCCGGACAACACGGTGTGAGTCGTCACTTTGCCTGCGTCTGAAATGTCGACGTAAGTCTCAAGTTCTACCGGCGAGCGCTGCAAACGATCCTGGTGATAGGCAAGAACCGTGCCGATTCCGCCGTCCTTCATCAACCCAAGAAGTTTCTCGTATCCTGGACGTGGCTTGCCCGAGTAGGCGGAGATATCATTGTCGACCAGAACGTCTATGACTGTCAGCCCGAGGCGTTCCGCAAGTGCTCGGCAATCCGCCTCCTGTCGCTCGACACCTGCGGCCTTGCCTGTTTTGTCACTCGAAATCCGGCAGTAGATGACTGCGAATCGACTGTGGGACTGGGGGATTGACGCCAACATAGGGTACCCTTATTTTCGCAGGTTGTGGCGTACTTTGCAATGTTTCGACGAATGCGCCGAGATCGGCACCAAAGTCTTGGAGGCACTGCGGACTCCGCTCGAAGAGGGGGAAGTGCGTATCGCCCGGCGCGACGGCGTTGCCCGGTACCCGGCCCGCTTCCAGCTGGTCTTGGCGGCCAATCCCTGTCCGTGCGCTCCGGCACGCGATGTGGACTGCATCTGCGCGCCACTGGCACGACGCCGCTACCTGGGCAAACTATCGGGACCGTTGCTCGACCGCATCGATATCTGGGTCCAGATGCACGGGCAGGCCGGTGCGACGTTCGGCGACGAACAGGCCGAGAGCAGCGGCACGGTGGCCGAACGCGTGGCCCGGGCGCGAGCCCGCGCGGCGCAGCGGTGGAGCGAGGACGGGTGGGCGACCAATGCCGAAGTGCCGGGCCACATTCTGCGGAAGCGATTCACGTTGCCGCGGGAATCGATCGCGCCGATCGAGACGGCCTTACGGCTGGGGCGCATGTCGGCCCGTGGCGCCGACCGGGCCATCCGGGTCGCCTGGACGGTCTGCGACCTGCGCGAAGGGGAGCTGCCCACGGTGCGGGATGTGATGTCGTCGTTGAACTTCCGGCAGCGAGGTGCGCAATGAGCGAATCGCGTGCGGTCGGCGACATGGTGGATCTCGACGGTGATCCGGACGAGCGCCGACTCGCCTGGGTGTACCTGTCGCGGGTGGTGCAGGGGCCGTGTGCGCCACTGTCGGCTTTGATCGCCTCGGTCGGGGTGTGCGAGGCCGCGCGTGCTGTCCGTGAGCACGAGTTGCCCGCGGCACTGCGTGGTCCCACCGCGATGCGGCGTGAGATCGACTCGGCAGCAGCAGATCTGGAGGCGATTGCTCGTCTGGGCGGGCGGGTGATCACTCCCGACGACGAGGAATGGCCGGGCTGGCGGATGCTCGGACTCGACCAACTCGACAGCGAGCGCGATCGCGAGGCGGCGGTGCCGCTGGTGCTGTGGGCGCGGGGTCCCCTCTCGCTCCACACCGCGTCCGAACGTGCTGTCGCGGTGGTCGGTTCGCGGTGTAGCAGTGGATACGGGTTGCAGGTGGCGAGCGAGATCGCGTGCGACCTGGCAGGCCGGGGCTGGACGATCGTCTCCGGAGCGGCCTTCGGCATCGACGCGGCGGCGCACCGGGCGGCCCTCGCCGTCGGTGGAACCACCGTCGCCGTCCTCGCCTGCGGTGTCGACCGTCCCTATCCGGCGCAGCACGACCGCCTGCTCGCCGCCATCGCCGACAGTGGTCTGGTCGTCAGCGAATACCCGCCGGGCATCTCGGCGCAGAAACATCAGTTCCTGGCGAGGAACCGGTTGATCGCGACGCTCGGGGACGGGGTTCTGGTGGTCGAGGCAGGGCTGCGCAGCGGCGCTCGCAACACCGTGAAATGGGCCCGCAGACTGGGCAGGCCGGCCATGGCTGTGCCGGGGCCGGTCGGGTCGGCCTCCTCGGCAGGCTGTCATCGCATGATCAGAGACGGCGAGGCGCTGCTGGTAACCCGAGCCGAAGACATCATCGACGAAGCGGGTCCCCTCCGCCTCCCTGTCAGCGAAGGTGGCTCGACGGACCGCGCCGGCCACCTGCGCGGTGCTGAAGCTGAGATCTACGCGGCTCTACCCACCATCGGCTCGCGTCTACCTCGCGAACTGTCTGAGCAGTCCGGCTTGGACCTGGCCACGGTTCGAGCGGTCCTGCCGAGCCTGGAGCTCGCCGAACTGGTCGGCTGCGATTCCGGTGGCTGGTTTCGGACATCCAGTCGACGGGCCAGCTGACACGGTGGGCGTCCAGCGGGGGTGAGGTGTGGACATCGACGTTTCAGGCGAGCGCAGGTCGCGTGACGTGTGGACATCGACGTTTCGGCGAGTACAGGTCTGTCCCGGCTGCGCGGCAATGGTCGAGTGGGATCGCGACTGAGTGCTTCGCGGGCCGGGCGGCGACGGTGCGAAGACGAGCAGTACGGGGAAGCGGACCGTTCGGTCGGCTCGGCGGCGTGGTGGGTTGCGTGGGGGACCGGGAAGGGTGACGGTTGGGTCATGGATGTGTTGCCTGATGACCTGACCGCGTTGCTCACCGAGTTCGGGCGGCATCTGCGGTTGGGCCGGAATCGGTCGGCGCATACGGTGCGGGCGTATCTGGGGGATGTGCGGTCGTTGCTCGAGCATCTGTACGCGCGGTCGGCGGATTCGGCGGTGCGGGAGTTGGATCTGCCGTTGCTGCGGTCGTGGTTGGCCGAGCTGGCGGCGGCGGGGGTGGCCCGGACGACCCTGGCTCGGCGGGCATCGGCGGCAAGGACTTTCACCGCGTGGCTGACCGAGACCGGGCGGCTCGGTGTCGACCCGGGGCTGCGCCTGCAGGCTCCGAAAGCCCATCGCGTGTTGCCCGCGGTGCTCGGCCGTGGTCAGGCCGAACAGGCCATGGTCGCGGCGGAATCCGGGGCGGCGCAGCAGGATCCGATGGCGCTACGGGATCGGCTGGTGGTGGAGTTGTTGTACGCCACCGGGATTCGTGTCAGCGAGCTGTGCGGTCTCGACCTCGACGACATCGACCGGGAGCGTCGTCTGGTGCGTGTGCTCGGCAAGGGCAACAAGGAGCGCTCGGTACCGTTCGGTGGTCCGGCCGACACCGCGCTCGAGGCCTGGCTCCGGGCGGGCCGGCCGTCGCTGGTCAACAGCAACTCGGGCCGCGCCTTGTTCCTCGGCCAGCGCGGTCGCCGCCTCGACCAGCGCCAAGCGCGTGCCGTCGTCCACGATGTCATCGCCGCGATCCCCGGCGCTCCCGACATGGGCCCGCACGGCCTCCGCCACAGCGCCGCCACCCACCTCCTCGAGGGCGGCGCCGACCTGCGCGTTGTCCAGGAACTCCTCGGTCACGCCAGCATGGCAACCACCCAGCTCTACACCCACGTCTCCGTAGAGCGCCTCAAACGAGTCCACGACCAGGCCCACCCCCGCGCCTGACCGTGTCGAGTCGGTCTTCGGTCCGGTCGACTTCGATGGCTGATCGTGTCGAGTGGGTTCTCGGCCAGGTCCCGTGCGCGGCCGACCGACTCGAGCGGTCAGCGGCCGGCCCACCCGGCGACCGGTCGCCTTGGAGCGGTTTTACGCCCGATCCCACCCGTCGGCAGGTGACCTCGGTCTGGCCCGCAACGTGCCTATTCTCGTGTCCGGTCTGGAAGTCGGCTTCAGGAACCGTGCCGCTCCGGGAGTTTCTGGGTGGGCGGGGAACCCGCGCGAGTCCTTGTCACGGAGTGCGCACGATCGGCGCCGCGCCGGCACCGCACAGATCAGCGGCGACAACCTGATCGGCGCCGCGCTCGTGCGGATCATCCGTGGGTGGATCGGGGTAGCGCATGATGGGGGCAGGAGGTGGTGGTCGTGACGTTGCCCGAGGTCGGGGCCGAATCGGACGACGGCGAGGAGGAGGTCGACTATCGGTTCACCCTCGCCAACGAGCGGACGTTTCTGGCGTGGATCAGGACCGCGATCGGTCTGCTCGCCGGCGGCGTCGCGGTGCACACCCTCGTGCAGCCGACTCGGCTGGCCGGATTCGCCGGCGCCATCTCGATGATCTGCCTGATCATGGCGCTGGCCGTCGCGCTCGCTGCCTTCCGGCACTGGCGGCGGGTCGATCTCGCGATGCGGACCGGGCGACCGTTGCCAGGAACGGTCCTGGTTCCCGTGTTGTCGGCCGGCATCGCGATCGTCGCCGTGCTCGCCTGTGTGGCGGTCGTGCTGTCGTGACCGCAGCGACCCTGGCGATGGAGCGCACCGCTCTGGCTTGGCGGCGCACCTCTCTCGGAGCAGCCGGCTGCGCGCTGCTCTTCGTGCACGAGGCGACTGTCGACGGTTGGCCGGCATGGCCGGTCCCGCTCGCCGCCGCCACGGTCGCCCTGCTCGTGGCCGGAGTCGGCTGGTCGCGCGGCCGCGCACTCGATCGCGGACACTGCGGCACCGCGCACCGATTCGTCGCGACCACCACCCTCGCCGTTGCGACCGTCGCCCTCATCGCGGCAGTCACCGTAGTGCTCAACGGGTAGCGCGCGCTCGCCCTGCGATGTACTCGGCACCGGTGGCGTTGTCAGAAATACTGTGGTGGACGTGACTTCCCTGCGCGAGCGGCTGCGCGCCGCGTTGAAAACTGCGATGAAGGCCCGTGACCTCGGTGCGGTCACGGCGCTGCGTTCGGCGTTGGCGGCGATCGACAACGCGGAGGCGATCGATGCCGGTGACGTACGAGCCGGCGCCGTGGAGGAAAGCGCAGTCGGCCTCGGTGCGGCCGAGGCCGTTCGCCGCGACCTCACCGAGGTCGAGATCGAGGCGATCGTCCGTCGGGAGATCGACGAAAGACGTTGCGCGGCATCTGACTACGACCGACTCGGCGCGATCGATCGCCGCGATCGGTTGAGCGCCGAGGCCGACGCGCTGGCCGCGCTGCTCTGACGGCCGTACCCGGGCGGGCCGGGCTGCGACGTCAGTCGTTGGTGGGCAGAGTGTTCAGGTAGCGGTGGGTGAACCAGCGCTGGATCAGCCGGGCGACGGGTCCGCCGAGACGGACGTACCAGGCACCCGGCTGGGAGAAGGCGGTGATCAGGCCGTAGACGGTGTCGTCGGTCGGGTCGTATTCGACGGCGAACAGTTCCTCGCCGACCTCGGGGTGTCCCGGCAGGGTGCCGTAGGCGAAACCTCGGCGGTCGGGTTCGTCGAGGACGTAGACGACGCGGCAGGGCGCGCTGATGTTCAGTGGCCCGATGCGGAGGACGACGGTCAACTCGGTTCCGGGCTGCGCGGTTTCGGTATCGGCGCCGCGAAAGGTGCCGACGCCCTTCTGAATTCCGAAGTCGAGAATGTGGGCGGCCGCGCGCTCGAACAGATCGCGGCCGTGGCCGATCGGCCGCCGATTCCGGAACCGGTGGTACCCGTCGGGCATCGTGGCGCGGGTGGCGCCCACGTCGGGATAGGTGAAAGGCGCTGATTTCTCGGACACACCTCGATTCTCGTCCGCTCCGGGCTGTCATAGGTGCGGGGTGGCGGAGCGTTTCGTCACATCACGGATCCAGCGGTTTCAGCCGGACCGGCACCTCGTGCAGGAGTCCGAGCGGGTCGACGTACTCGCGCCGGTTGTGGGCACCGGACTCACGTCGGGCTCCCCAGTGCAGGCACGCGGCGACCGGACACCCCTCGTGTCCGGTCACCAGCGTGCCGATCGCCGTACCCCTGACCACCCGGCCTCCCACCGCGACCTTCGCCGTCACCGGTTCATACGTGGTGCGCAAGCCGCCCGGATGATCGATGGACACCACGGGTTTGCCCGCCACTTCCCCCGCGAACACCACGATGCCGTCCCCCGCCGCCAGCACCGTCTGCCCTGCGGTACCCGCCAGATCCACTCCCCGATGCCCCGGCAGCCAATTCCGCTCCGGCTTGTCGAACCGGCGCTCCACCGCCGGTCGCGGCCGCAACGGCCAACCGAACGGCCCCGCTTCCGCCGCATCGGCCGGTACCGCGCCACTGAGCACAATGGCCACCGGACAGACGACCCCGAGTACTCCCCGGAAAATCGACCGCACCCGAAGCGCCGCGCGTCGCAGCTGCTCGGGAATGCGAGGACGCCGGCCACGATCGGGTGCCGCCGACCACGCATCACAGCCGGGCCAGGGCTGGTCGACCCGGTACAGGCGGGTCGCTGATGTGATGGCGTCAGATCGATGACGGGGTGCTCGGTTCGTCGACCACGCCACGGCGTCAGACCGACCGGGCCGATTGGCGCCAGCTGGCCACGCTGTGGAGCGGGGTCGGGACCAACCGGGCCGAAGAACGCGACCCGCCATCTTCAGCCCACCGTCGTGGGTCGCGAACATCGAGGCCTCAGCGGTGCGGTCGTGGTGTCGGCACCCGCTGCTGCGCCGCCAGCGCCCGCAGCATCTCCCGCAGAACCGCGGGCAGCTGCGCCGCCGACCCGCTCCCGCCTCCGGCCAGCACCCTGATCCCTATCTCCGACCGAGCCCCGGCACTCGGATCCATACCCTGCGGTCGTGCCGGCGCGGATCCGAAATCGTGAATCGTCACCTGCACCGGGACAGGAGCGGGAACGAGTTCCCGTCGGGGCACGGTCACCGGAACCACATTCGATTCCCGGCCGCACGAGACGGCGCCGGACGGGTGCTCCGGCGGCTGGACAGGCGAACCACTCCTGCGCGCACCTTCCATCGCCGGCCTCGGCGGGAGTTCCACAGCTACCGCCGCTGCGAGGATGATCGAAACGGGAACAGCGGCCGCCGCTGGTCGGCCTGTCGAGGTGGGCGCGTTCTGTGGGTTGGGCGCGGGCGGCGCTGTCGGCACCGTGCCGGGCGCGGCCGCACGTTGCGATGGGCGAGTCGCCTGGCCGACCCGCTCGGGCGGGTGGGCCAGGACCACGGCCCCGTGTGCCCCGCCACCGGCGCATATCGGCGATGGGTCGCTGGGGTGTGGGACCGTTGGTGCGACGTCGGTAGCGGAGGGTCGAGCTGCGGGTGGAGCACCGCTCTCAGGGTGTGCCGCGGCCGGTGCGGCAGCGACCCCCGCCGCGAAGAGCAGCGGAAATGTAGTGATCAGGGTGCGTGTCACAGTGTTCATGCCCCAACTCTGGGCGCTGGACAACCCCACCGGGACAACGATTTCGGGAATGTGGACAACGTTCCCGCATGTGGATATCGCGTACTTCATCCGCGAAATGGGCGGTCTTTGCGCAGGGGCGATTTCGGACCTGGCCCTGCTCCGCGTAGACTGAACAAGCGGTTTGTGCTCAGCAGCCAATGCGTGTGCACAGCACGGACCGACTTCGCGCGCCACCCGTGCTCGTCCATCCGGTCGTCGCTCGCAATGCAGACGGTCCGCGAGGGCATGTCAGCGCGAGTTCTCCAGCGGATGAACAGGGAAATCGTCGGCTGGTCCCGGATTCTTCGAATCGGGTCCGGCGGTTTCGGTGGCGCCAGGGCAGTCGATCGCCGATCGACCGCGACAACCGGCAACGAAAGAGAGATACGAAGGCTATGCCTGTCGTAACTATGAAGCAGCTGCTCGACAGCGGCGCGCACTTCGGCCACCAGACTCGTCGGTGGAACCCGAAGATGAAGCGGTTCATCTTCACCGACCGCAACGGCATCTACATCATCGACCTGCAGCAGACGCTGACCTTCATCGACAAGGCCTACGAGTTCGTCAAGGAGACGGTCGCCCACGGTGGCACCGTCCTCTTCGTCGGTACCAAGAAGCAGGCCCAGGAGTCGATCGCTTCCGAGGCGCTGCGCGTCGGAATGCCCTACGTCAACCAGCGTTGGCTGGGTGGCATGCTCACCAACTTCTCCACCGTGCACAAGCGCCTGCAGCGCCTCAAAGAACTCGAGGCGATGGAACAGACCGGTGGCTTCGAGGGTCGCACCAAGAAGGAAATCCTCATGCTCACGCGTGAGATGACCAAGCTGGACCGCACCCTCGGCGGTATCCGTGACATGGCCAAGGTTCCCTCGGCCATCTGGATCGTCGATACCAACAAGGAGCACATCGCCGTCGGCGAGGCGCGCAAGCTGAACATCCCGGTCATCGCGATCCTGGATACCAACTGCGACCCCGACCTGGTCGACTACCCGATCCCGGGTAACGACGACGCGATCCGTTCCGCCGCACTGCTCACCAAGGTCGTCGCCTCCGCGGTGGCCGAGGGCGTGCAGGCCCGCGCGGGCCAGGCTTCCGGCGACGCGAAGCCCGAAGCCGGCGCAGGCGAGCCGCTGGCCGAGTGGGAGCAGGAGCTCCTGTCCTCGGCGACCCCGGCTGCCGAAGCCGATGTCGCTGCCGCGACCGAGGCCCCGGCCGTCGAGACCCCGGCCGAGGCCGAGGCCGAGGTCAAGGCCGACCCGGCACAGCACACCCCGGCCGACTTCTGAGCTGACCGGTAGCACTACGTTCACCTTGCCGGCCCTTCTGAATTCAGAAGCGGTCGGCAAGGTGGTGTTAACACCCAAGCACCCCACACACGAGGAGGCTCGCCCCCGATGGCGAACTACACCGCTGCTGATGTGAAGCGGCTCCGGGAGCTCACCGGCTCCGGCATGATGGACTGCAAGAACGCGCTGGCCGACTCCGACGGCGATTTCGACAAGGCCGTCGAGGTGCTGCGCATCAAGGGCGCCAAGGACGTCGGCAAGCGCGCCGAGCGCGCGACCGCCGAAGGCCTGGTCATCGCCAAGGACGGCGTCATGGTCGAGATCAACTGCGAGACCGACTTCGTCGCCAAGAACGCCGAGTTCCAGCAGCTGGCCGACGCGATCGTGACCGCGGCCGCCGCGGCCAAGCCGGCCGACCTGGACGCCCTCAAGGCGCTCAAGCTGACCGACGGCACCGTTGACGACGCCGTGCAGGCGCTGTCGGCCAAGATCGGCGAGAAGCTGGAACTGCGTCGCGTCGTGTCCTTCGACGGCCCGGTCGCCACCTACCTGCACAAGCGCGCTTCGGACCTGCCGCCCGCCGTCGGCGTGCTGGTGGAGTACGAAGGCACCGGCGACGCCGCTGCCGACGCCGCGCGTGCCGCAGGCATGCAGGTCGCCGCGCTCAAGGCCAAGTACCTGACCCGCGAGGAGGTGCCCGCCGATGTCGTCGACAACGAGCGTCGCATCGCCGAGGAGACCGCGCGCGAAGAGGGCAAGCCCGAAGCCGCGCTGGCGAAGATCACCGAAGGCCGCGTGAACGGCTTCTTCAAGGACGTCGTGCTGCTCGAGCAGTCCGCCGTCACCGACTCCAAGAAGACCGTCAAGGCGCTTCTGGAAGAGGCGGGCGTGAACGTGAAGCGTTTCGCTCGTTTCGAGGTCGGCCAGGCCTGATCCGCCTGAACTTCACGAACAGCCTCTTCGGCGCGGTGTGATGCCGCGCCGGAGGGGCTTTCCTCATGGATCGACCGACCCCACTTCCGGGTGACCGCAACCTGATAGGGCAGGATGGATGCCGCCTGCTCGCCCCGCTCTCGACCTCGCCGAAGGAGACCGACACCCATGACCGACCCGGGTAACGACCGCCCTGGATACAACCGGGTGCTGCTCAAGCTGGGTGGGGAGATGTTCGGTGGTGGCGGAGTGGGCCTCGATCCCGACGTCGTGCAGACCGTGGCCGAGCAGATCGCCGAGATCGTCGAGACCGGCGTGCAGGTGGCCGTGGTGATCGGCGGCGGCAACTTCTTCCGCGGCGCCGAATTGGAGGAGCGCGGCATGGAGCGGGCGCGCTCCGACTACATGGGCATGCTCGGCACCGTGATGAACAGCCTTGCCCTCCAGGATTTCCTTCAGCAGCAGGGTGTGGACACCCGCGTGCAGACCGCCATCACCATGGGCCAGGTCGCCGAGCCCTACCTGCCGCTGCGCGCCAAGCGCCACCTCGAGAAGGGCCGCGTCGTGATCTTCGGCGCGGGAATGGGCATGCCCTACTTCTCCACCGACACCACGGCCGCGCAGCGCGCGCTGGAAATCGGCGCCGACGTGGTGCTGATGGCGAAAGCGGTCGACGGTGTGTTCGACGCCGATCCGCGCGTCGACCCGAATGCGAGCATGTTCACCGAGATCACCCACAAGGAAGTGATCGAAAAGGGCCTGAAGGTGGCCGATGCCACCGCGTTCAGTCTCTGCATGGACAACCAGATGCCGATGCTGGTGTTCAATCTGTTGATCAAGGGCAATATTGCCCGCGCGGTCGCCGGTGAACCCATCGGCACCCTGGTTCGGTCGTGACCCCGCACCCGCGGACGATGACGATGACGACGCTGTGGAGGATTCGGTCGTGATTGATGAAGCGCTCTTCGATGCCGAAGAGAAGATGGACAAGGCCGTCACGGTGGCGAAGGACGACCTGGGCAGCATCCGTACCGGTCGCGCCAACCCGGGCATGTTCACCCGTGTGCTGATCGAGTACTACGGCTCGCTCACCCCGATCACCCAGGTCTCGAGCATCACCGTGCCCGAGCCGCGCATGGTCGTGATCAAGCCCTACGAGCAGAGCTCGCTCGGCCTGATCGAGAACGCCATCCGCAACTCCGACCTGGGCGTGAACCCGACCAACAACGGCGACATCCTGCGCATCTCGGTGCCGCAGCTCACCGAGGAACGCCGCCGCGAGATGGTCAAGATGGCCAAGAGCAAGGGCGAGGACGCCAAGGTCTCGATTCGCAACGTCCGCCGCAAGGCGATGGACGAACTCGGTCGCATCCAGAAGGATGGCGAAGCGGGTGAGGACGAGGTCGGGCGCGCCGAGAAGGAGCTCGACAAGACCACCGCCAAGTATGTGGCCCAGGTCGACGAGCTGGTCAAGCACAAGGAAGCCGAACTGCTCGAGGTCTGAGCGCCAGATCTCGCCAGTCCCGCTCGTGCGGGGGATGAACGGAACGACGAGTTGAGCGACGGGACAATCGTGGCCGAAGACGCCGCCGCCACCGGGGCGGCACCGGATCCCATGCCGGACAAGGTCGAGGAGACCGCGGCCGCGCCGCAGGACGAGCAGCCGCCCGCCCCGACCTCACGGGCCGGGCGCAATCTGCCCGCGGCACTGGCAGTCGGGCTGACGCTCGGGCTGTCGTTGATCGCGATCCTGTTGTTCGTCCCGAAGGTGTTCATCGCGGTCGCGGGCATCGGCGTCGGCGTGGCGACCTGGGAGGTCACCAAGCGGCTGCGCGAAGCCGATGTGCTGGTACCGCGGATTCCGCTGCTGGTGGGCGGTCAGGCGGTGTTCTGGCTGGGCTGGCCGTGGGGGGCAGGTGGGGTGCTCGGCGCGTTCGCCGCCACCGCGCTGGTGTGCATGGTGTGGCGTCTGTTCGACCACGGCCTCAGTACCGCGCCGAAGAACTTCCTGCGTGACACGGCGATCGCTGTGTTCACCCTCACTTGGATTCCGTTGCTGGCCGCGTTCTCGACGTTGCTGCTGCTCGAACCCGACGGCAATCTCCGGGTACTCACCTTCATGATCCTGGTGGTGTGCTCCGATGTCGGCGGCTACGTCGCCGGTGTGCTGTTCGGCAGGCATCCGATGGTGCCCGCGATCAGTCCGAAGAAGTCGTGGGAGGGGTTCTGCGGGTCGCTGGTGTTCAGCGTGATCGGCGGTCTGCTGACCGTCACGCTGCTGCTCGAGGCGAACTCGATGATCGGTGTGGTGCTCGGTGTCGGCCTGGTGGCCGTGGCGACCATCGGTGACCTGATCGAGTCGCAGATCAAGCGGGAACTCGGCATCAAGGACATGGGGACCCTGCTGCCGGGGCACGGCGGAATCATGGATCGCCTGGACTCGATGCTGCCCTCGGCGTTCGTGTCCTGGCTGGTACTCAGCGCGCTGATCTGATCGACTCAGCGTCAGGACGACCGCTTGGCGGCGTGCCGCAGTTGCAGAATGCGCACCCCGCCGACCAGACCCATCACCAGCGCGCCCGCGATCACCGACAGCAACACGGTGATACCGAGCGGCAGTTCGAAATCCCAGAACAGCAGGTTGGTACGGACCTTGTCGAGGTTCTGGATGATGAAGGTCAGCAGCACGATGCCGAGCAGGGCGGCGGCCAGCAACGCGATCCAGGTGTAGCCGGTGCGAGACCCGTGCACGGCGTCGCGTGGGACGGGTACCGGCGCGGCCGCGGGTTTCGCCGGTTCGGCGGGCTTGCTGTGCTTGCCGGTGAGATCGGTCGTCGGCGGGTCGTGCTCGGCCGGTGACGCACCGGATTCCGCGTGTGTACTCATGGTTCGATCATGGCCGACTGCTATGGCTCACGCACGCATCTTCTCGATAACGTCGCCCGGCGTGGCAGGTCCGACGTGGCGTTTGGGACAATGGTGAAACTATGGCCATCTCCCTGCCCCTCGTGTTCGATGCCCCGCGCCGCGGTATGCCGCCGCGCCACCTCGCCGATCTCGATTCGGACGAACGCAAGGCCGCGGTGCAGGAGCTGGGATTGCCGAAGTTCCGTGCCGACCAGTTGGCCCGTCAGTACTACGGCCGCCTGCAGTCCGATCCCGCCCTGATGACCGACCTGCCCGCCGATGTGCGCGCGAAGGTCGGCGAGACGCTGTTCCCGCCGCTGCTGTCGGTGGTGCGCAATATCGCCTGCGACGAGGGCGACACCCGCAAAACGCTGTGGAAGGCGCACGACGGGACGCTGCTGGAGAGCGTGCTCATGCGCTACCCCGACCGCAACACGCTGTGCATTTCCAGTCAGGCCGGGTGCGGAATGGCCTGTCCGTTCTGCGCGACCGGGCAGGCGGGGCTCACTCGCAACCTGTCGACGGCGGAGATCGTCGACCAGGTGCGTGCCGCCGCGGCGTCCCTGCGTGACGGCGAGGTGCACGGCGGTCCGGGCCGGCTTTCCAACATCGTGTTCATGGGGATGGGCGAGCCGCTGGCCAACTACAAGCGTGTGGTGAACGCGGTCCGCCGCATCACTTCGCCCGCCCCCGACGGACTGGGGATCTCGCAGCGCTCGGTGACGGTGTCGACCGTGGGTCTGGCGCCCGCGATCCGCAAGCTGGCCGACGAGAACATGTCGGTGCGGCTCGCTGTGTCGTTGCACACCCCCGACGACGAGTTGCGAGACACGCTCGTGCCGGTGAACAATCGCTGGTCGATCGCCGAAGTGCTCGACGCCGCACGGTATTACGCCGACAAGTCCGGGCGTCGCGTGTCGATCGAGTACGCGTTGATCCGCGATATCAACGACCAGCCGTGGCGGGCGGACCTGCTCGGCAAGAAACTGCACAAGGCGCTCGGTCCGCTCGTACACGTGAACCTGATCCCGCTCAACCCGACACCGGGCAGCGAGTGGGATGCCAGCCCCAAGCCGGTCGAGAAGGAGTTCGTTCGTCGCGTGATCGCCCAGGGCGTGTCGTGCACCGTGCGCGACACCCGCGGCCAGGAGATCGCCGCCGCCTGCGGTCAGCTCGCCGCCGAAGGGTGAATTCGCTCGTGATAAGTCAGCGTGGCCACTTCCGCTTCGTGACGCTGATCTGGTTTGCCTGCTCGAGACCTTCGTACGTGTAACCCACCGTGGATGAGGCTGTTCAACGATGTTGCTGGTTGCGGAAGCCGAGTTGGACGCCATACCGACTCGGGCCGAGGCCCGGGGAAGCCACCCACGCGCCGATCGAGGTTGCATTGCGGCGCTGGGTGTTTGTTGTACATCGGACGCTTAGACAATGTCTAGGATGAAGGGCTTTTTTCGAGCTGGTCCCAGGCTGAGAGTCAACAAAACCGCGGTGCCATAGTTATAGCGACTGGCTATGGCACGTATTCGATTCATATCCTGCGGAAGGTTATCGCTCCATCTTGCCTCGACCAGTAGCAGGTTGGGACCGCCCTCGCCACGCTGGTGAACGATCAGATCGGTCCGGACGACTGACTCCTTAGCTGTGGCGGCGGCCTTTGCTGGATCGTCACCGCTCGGAACGCCGACGGCGGCCCGCTTCGTATCGTTCCCGTCGCGATTGTATTCGATGTCAACCCGAAATTTGGGCCATCGCTGCTCGACGGCAGGGGCGAAACGGAGGAACACTCGACCCATGACCGATGACTCATGGACCCTCCGAATAAAGAGTTCAGGTTCATTTTCATACGTCTCGTGGACGGCAGAAGAGAGCAGGCGGATCAGGTCGTCTCGGGTGCTGACTGAGTGGGAAGACACATCTGACAGCCTTCAGCTCTGGGTGCCAGAAGTCGAGGTTCGGAATGTCGTCACCACTAAAGACTTCCGAGGATTGCGGAGCGGGCCAGGTTCTGCTGATGGACGTGGTCAGCGCGGCTGCGGTAGCCAAGGGTGGGTCGACACCGACGGTAGGCTTGATGCATGGACGACGACTCACCTGCGGATCGGCTTCGGCTGGCGATCGACATGTTCGAGTTCGGCTTGGGCATGCAGCGCGCTCGCCTCCGTCGCGAGCAGCCGGACGCGGATGAGTCGGTGATTGATTCGGCGATTGACGAGTGGTTGCTGTCGCGACCGTTCGAGCCGCTTGGCGGAGGGCGAGGTCGACCGTCGGCCAGGTTCGCATGAATCCTCTTGAGGTTGCGCTGCGGAAGGCTGCTTCCGATCTTGATCAGCGCGGATGTCAGTGGTCGATCGTTGGTGGGTTTGCGGTGTCGCCCGATCGAATCCGAGATTCACGGCGGATATCGACATCGCTGCTGCGGTGGCTGATGACACCCACGCCGAAGAGCTCGTGCAGTCGCTGATTGCGGCCGGATACCAGTTTTCGCATCGGTCGAGCACGATAACGGTCGGTTGGCGACTGTCCGGCTCAAACGGCGCATCGATGGTGTTCCCGTGGTCGTGGACCTGCTTTTTGCCAGTTCGGGTATCGAGCCGGAGATTGTTCGGGCGGCGGAGCTACTCGAGATATTTC
Source organism: Nocardia sp. NPDC055165 (assembly GCF_053606985.1). Taxonomy (NCBI): domain Bacteria; kingdom Bacillati; phylum Actinomycetota; class Actinomycetes; order Mycobacteriales; family Nocardiaceae; genus Nocardia; species Nocardia sp. NPDC055165. The sequence continues at coordinate 285,859 of NZ_JBSGSS010000006.1, read as the reverse complement.
CTGGTCTGATCCTGCCCGTCGCTCGCACCGGTCATCTCATCGCGCTGAAGTTGCTTGCTCGCGATAACGAAAGTCGTCCGCAGGACAGCGCGGATCTCAGAAGTCTGGCCGCGGTAGCGACCAGGGGGGACATCGCAGATGCTGCTGAGGCGATTCGGTTGATCACCGAGCGTGGCTTCAACCGGGACCGCAACCTGGTTCAACTGCTGGCAGAGATAGAGACCACCGACTGATAGTCGAGCACGTGGCAGCCGCTAGGAGCTGTACTAGGCCCGAGTAGCACAGGTGGGTATCGATATGACACAGACCATTTCGTACCCGAACCTCATCACAGATGGCATCTTCAGTCGAATGTCAGTGCGGCACACGGGCTGAGGTGATCCCGTCTGCCTCTCAGACGATGCTGGTCGGTGCGATGAAGTCGTCGTAGGGGAGTGGGCCCGCGACGAAGGCGTTGACCGACATGAAGTTCAAAGTGATGTCGCCGCCGTGGTTGTCCAGGAAGGCGATATCGGAGGCGTCGCGGCCGGTGGCGATGCGTACCAGGCTCGAGCGTGGCGCGAGGCCGGTCGGGTCGTAGGTGCGCCACTCGCCGTCGATGTAGGCCTCGCAGACGGCGTGGAAGTCCATCGGCACACAGCCCGGCGCGTAGACCGCGGCGACCCGGGCGGGGACGCCGACGGCGCGCAACAGCGCGACCATCAGATGCGAGAAGTCGCGGCAGACGCCGGTGCCGGAGAGCAGTGTCTCGACCGCGCCGTCGATGGGCGTGCTACTGCCCGAGACATAGGTGATCCGTCTGCCGATCCACGACGAGACGCGGTTGGCCACCTCGGGATCGGCGATGCCGTAACCGAATTCGGCTGCCGCGAAGCCGAGCAGCTTGTCCGACTCCGCGTAGCGGCTCGGCCGCCGGTACAGCGCGAGGTCGTAGTCGGACGGCGGCGCGAGGACGGCGGTGCCCAGGACGGTCGCCTGATAGTCGATCCGGAGGGTCCCCGCGCGCACGTCGAGCACGTGGATCCGGGAACCGTGCGGACCGGCCACTTCGCGCGGCGTGAGGAACTCGCCGTCGAGCGAGCATGTCATGGACTCGATGAGATCGAGTCCTGGCTGGCGGGCGACAGCGATCTGACACTGCAGCACCGAATCGGCATGGACCGCGACCTCCAGGCGAGCGGAAACGTCCCGTTTCACGCCCACAGACTGACAGGCGAATCGGGATCAGGCGAACCGAACCGCTGGAGCGGGTTGCGGCCCAGGCGTTACCGTCGTGGGACCGGATTGACGCATGCATCCGAGATCGTTGACTATGGCGCGCGAAACAGCCTCTGTCACAGTCACTCTCGAGCTCGAAGCGGGCAATGCCTCGCTGATGATCCTCGGCAAGATGCTCGGTCCGACCGGCGTCGCGCCCTTCGAGGTCAAACGGCGCTACGACGCCGCCACCGCGGATCGGCGTGGCGAGATCATTCCGGCCGTCATCACGATCGACGCCCGCAAACGCTGGACGATGCGGCTCAAGACCCCACCGACCGCATCGTTGATCCGCAAGGCTCTCGGCCACCCCGGCTCCCCGCAGCCCGGACACAAACCGGTGGGGGCGATCAGCCGGGATCAATTGCGCCGCATCGCGATCCGCAAACTCCCCGACCTGAACACCGACGATGTCGCAGCGGCGATGCGCATCGTCGCGGGCACAGCGCGGTCGATGGGTGTGCGGGTGGAGGACTGAGCCGGGGTGTAGTGCCCTGTCCTCGCGCCGATTAGGGTTGGTGCTGGTCGGCGGCGGGGATATTCGCTGAAGGCCGGGCACTGCTTCGGTGGACAACGGGGGACCATGCTTGCGACGGGGGACGTCTTCGCCGGGTACGCGATCGAACGGCAGCTGGGGCGCGGCGGGATGGGTTCGGTGTACCTTGCCCGGCATCCGCGCCTGCCTCGGCAGACCGCGTTGAAGCTGCTGAATCCGGAGCTGTTCGCCGACAACGAGATTCGTGCCAGGTTCGAGCGCGAGGCCGACCTCGCCGCGCAACTGGAGCACCCCAACATCGTCACGGTCTACGACCGTGGCAGCGATGACGGGCGCCTGTGGATCAGCATGCAGTTCGTCGACGGCGTAGACGCGGCCACCATCGCGCATCCCGTCCCCGCCGAACGCGCCCTGTGCATCATCGAGGGCACCGCGGCGGCCCTGGACCACGCGCACCGCAACGGCGTCCTGCACCGCGACGTGAAGCCCGCCAATATCCTGCTCACCGAGGCCGACGGCAGTGAACGAGTTCTGCTCACCGACTTCGGTATCGCCCGTCCGCGCGACGACGTCCACCACCTGACCCGGACCGGCTCGTTCACCGCGACCCTGGCCTTTGCCGCCCCGGAACAACTCACCGGTGCCCACCTCGACCACCGCGCCGACCAGTACGCCCTGGCCTGCACCCTGTACTCGCTGCTGACCGGCGTCGCCCCGTTCGAGGCGGCGAACCCGGTGCAGGTGATCCAGGGACACCTCCAATCCCCACCCCCGTCGCTGCGCGCCCGTCGACCGGATCTGCCCGCAGCCATGGACGCGGTCCTCGCCCGCGCCCTGGCCAAACGCGCCACCGACCGATTCGACTCCTGCGCCGAATTCGCGGCTGCCGCACGCCGTGCGCTGAGTGGCACCGGTGCGCAACCCACCGTGTTCGCCGGTGCGCGCTCGGTGCCCCGACACCCCCCAGCCGAATCCGTACGGTGACGGCGGGCACGCGCCGCGCTTCGCCGCGCCCCAGCCGAACCCGGGCTACGCACCGCCGCCGATGCCGCGAAGCTCCGGTTACCGCGCGCCGGTGCCGCGACGAAAGGGCAGCCGGGTAGTCGCAGCGGTGTTGCTGACCTTGACACTGATCATCGGCGGCGCCGTCACCTGGGTGTGGCAGGACGAGAGCACCTGGATTTCTGACATGCTGGAACGATCGCGTGCGCACAAAGATCTGGCTTCGATGTCGGAGGCATTTCCCCAGATGGTGCCGACCGGATTCGCGGACGGCCCCGGATTCGAGGGTCGTGAGTGCTCGGCGTACGCGAACACGAAGATCCGGAACGAACTCCTGTGGGAGTTGACGTTTCAGCAGGCAGACGCGAAATGGTCGTGCGGCAGCCTGGACAGTGCCGATACCGACTATTTCTTCTACGCCTTCGCGACCGCGGCAGACGCGGTCGAGGCAGTGAATCGGTTTCGTGGTGAGACCGGTGACAAGGGAAACGCCTCGACCGGCTCGCGTACCGACCACCATCGTGAACAGGCCTACAACGGCGGATACAGTGGCTCCGCCGTGGTGTCCACCTTCAGCGATTCCGCGCGAGAACGATGGGTGCTGGTCTTCCAGCGCGGCTCGGCTTTCACCACAGTCGAGGCCGATATGCCTGTTCTCCTCGCCGACATCGCTCGCTTCCCACTGGGTTGAACCTGCCACACAGCGGTGTACTGCACCGATTCGCGGGTCCTGGCGTTTGGTAGGGTCCAGGCCGTCGGACGAAGAGCGAGATTCGGGGGTCAGAGTGGTTTCTGACGGGACGGTGTTCGCCGGCTACACGATCGACCGGCAGCTGGGTCAGGGCGGGATGGGATCGGTGTATCTGGCCAGGCACCCGCGTCTGCCCCGATGGACGGCGCTCAAGCTGCTGAATCGGGAGTTGTTCTCCGACAAGGAGATCCGGGCCAGGTTCGAGCGTGAAGCCGACCTGGTCGCGCAGCTCGACCACCCCAATATCGTCACCGTGTTCGACCGCGGCGTCGAGGGCGATCAGCTGTGGATCAGCATGCAGTACATCGACGGGATCGATGCCTCATCGCTGGATCCGCATTCCCTGCCGCCGGACCGGGCGCTGCAGATCATCGGTGAGACCGCCGCCGCGCTCGACTACGCGCATCGCGCGGGGGTGCTGCACCGCGACGTCAAGCCCGCCAACATCCTGCTGGCGCGTTCCAGCAGCCAGGAGCGGGTATATCTCACCGACTTCGGCATCGCACGGCTGCGCGACGATTCGGGTCATCTCACCGAGACCGGATCGTTCACCGCCACGCTGGCCTACGCCGCGCCAGAGCAGCTCACCGGCGCCGCACTGGATCACCGCGCCGACCAGTACTCCCTCGCGTGCACGCTCTACACACTGCTGACCGGCAGCGCACCCTACGAATCGACCAGCCCGGCCGCGGTGATCACCGGTCATCTGCAAGCGCCGCCACCCCCGATCAGTCCGCGCCGCGCGGGCCTGCCGCCGGTGCTCGACGCCGTGATGGCGCGTGCGCTGGCCAAGCGACCCGCCGATCGGTTCACCTCGTGCGAGGAGTTCGTCGACGCCGCGCAGCGGGCGGTGCGCACCGGAACCACCGGTGCCCGCCCGATCGCCCGGCCGACCTCGGGGTCGCACGCGCAGCCGTTCGTCGGCATGCAGCCCATGCGCCCGGTGAGCTCGACGGGCACTCCCATCCCGCAGTACAACCCCGCTCCGATGCCCCCGCGGATGCCGCAGCCGCAGTACGCGCCCCCGCCGCAGTATCGGCAGCAACCGGTGCCGATCCCGAATCCGCCGCCGCAACGGGGCGGCTGGGGATCGGCACTGGGCGCCTACGCGGTCCTGTTGGTCGTCGTCATCGTGATCGCCGGCGTGATCGCGCTGCTGGCCAACCTCTGATCGGCTCGTCGACCCGATCGGCGGGTGCCATATTCTGGTCAGAATGAGCGACTTCGACGTCACCGCCGCCGACTCCATCGACCTCGACCGGTTGCGTCGTTTCGTCGCGGTCGCCGAGGAGTTGCACTTCGCCCGCGCCGCCAAGGCGCTGCGGATCCCACGGCAGGCTCTCAGCGCCACCGTGATCGAGCTGGAAGAAGAGTTCGGCACCCGCGTCTTCGTGCCGGGCGCTTCGCCCACCCAGCTCACCGACGACGGCACTGCCCTGCTCGCGCGTGCCAGGGACCTGATCCGGGTGCGGGAGCAGGCCGAACGGGAGCAGAAGCCCGACGCGCCCGCGAGCCTGCGGGTGGGGTTTGTGCCGGGAGTGACGGTGTCGAAGTGGGCGCGGATCTGGGGCGAGCGGCTACCTGACCACCCGCTCGAGGTGGTCGGCGTCGCGCAGGGCGAGCAGGAGTCGGTGCTGCGCGAGGGGCGCGTCGACCTGTGCTTCGTCCGGCTGCCCATCGACCGGACCGCGACCAACGCGATCGCGCTGTGGCAGGAGACGCCGGTCGCGGTCGTGCAGAAAGACGACGAGCTGTCACTGCTGGAGACGATCGGCCCGGCGGATCTGGCCGACGAGACGATCCAGGACAGTGCCGATCTCGATCAGGCCGTCGACACTCTCGCCCTAGTCGTCGCCGTGGGCGGCGCGGCGATCATGCCGCAATCGATCGCGCGCCTGCATCACCGCCGCGACCTGGTCTACCGCCCGATCAGCGACACCGAGTTCACCGAGATCGCGCTGGCGTGGCCTGCCGGGACCGACAGCGATCTGCTCGAGGAGTTCGTCGGTATCGTGCGCGGCCGCTCGGCCAACAGCTCGCGCGGCGGGGTGGCGGAACCGGAGCAGCGCGCCACGGCACCCGCGCGCAAACCCGCGGCGAAGAAGTCCGCGGCCAAGAAACCGGCGCCGAAGAAGCCGGTCGCGCGTGGCCGCAAACCGGCCCGGCGCGGCCGCTGACGCACGAAAACGCCTGCGGCGCATGGTGATTGCCGCAGGCGTGGACGTACTTGTCGTCGAAGAACTACTTCGGCATCCGCTGGGTGAGCGAATCGACGACCAGGATGATCGCCATCACGCCTGCCAGGCCGACGAGGAAGATGTCCTCGACATGACCCTTGTGGTTGCCGATGGTCATCCCGAGCAGGGCCACGATGACGACCCAGCCCGCGATGCGGAAGGTCTTGCGCGACTCACCGCTCCAGCCCCATGCTGCCGAGGGCACCTCGGCGGGGTCGACGCTGGTGGCGACGGCACGCTCGGTGCTGGCTTTATCGAGGTCCGTGGCTGCCACGATCGCTCCTAAGGGCTCGAGTTCTGGTTGGGCGAGTGAGCATATCGTGGCATACGACCGTCCGTCGTAGCCAGCAGCCCTGCCACAATGGGCCCGTGTCCCACCCCGCAACGCGTGCCACGCACGACAGTTCCCCGTCCACCGATCGGGTGAAGGTGCTGCTTCTCGGCAGTACCGGTTCGATCGGTACCCAGGCGCTCGAGGTGATCGCCGCCAACCCCGACCGCTTCGAGGTGGTCGGGCTGGCCGCACGCGGCGGCAACCCCGCCCTGCTCGTCGAGCAGATGACCGCCACCGGCACCCGCAATGTCGCCGTCGCCGATCCCGCCGCCGCCCAGGCGCTCGGGCTGGAACTCGGCGGCCCCGACGCCGTGACCGAACTGGTCCGCCGCACCGACGCCGATGTCGTGCTCAATGCGCTGGTGGGTTCGCTGGGTCTGGAACCCACGCTGGCCACCCTGCACGCGGGCACCCGCTTGGCGCTGGCGAACAAGGAATCCTTGGTCGCGGGCGGCTCCCTGGTGACGCGGGCGGCCGCGCCCGGCCAGATCGTGCCCGTCGACTCCGAGCACTCGGCGCTGGCCCAGTGCCTGCGCGGCGGTCGCGCGCAGGAGGTCGACCGCCTCGTGCTCACCGCGTCGGGTGGACCGTTCCGTGGCTGGAGCACCGAGATGCTCGAATCGGTGAACCCCGCGGAGGCCAAGACCCACCCGACCTGGTCGATGGGCCCGATGAACACCCTGAACTCGGCCTCGCTGGTGAACAAGGGCCTGGAACTGATCGAGACCCACCTGCTGTTCGGTGTGCCCTACGACCGGATCGACGTCACCGTCCACCCCCAGTCGATCGTCCACTCGATGGTCACCTTCACCGACGGCTCCACCCTGGCCCAGGCCAGCCCCCCTGACATGAAACTCCCCATCGCCCTGGCGCTGGGCTGGCCCGACCGCATCCCCGGCGCGGCCGCCGCCTGCGATTTCGGTACCGCCTCCACTTGGACCTTCGAGCCGGTCGACGACGAGGTCTTCCCCGCCGTCCGCCTGGCCCGGCAGGCAGGCGAAGCGGGCGGCAGCGTCACCGCGGTCTACAACGCCGCCAACGAAGTCGCGGTCCAAGCTTTCCTCGACGGCAAGATCACCTTCCCCGCCATCGTGCGCACCGTCACCCGCGCGGTAGAGGCCGCCGACCGCTGGCACGCCGAACCCGATACCCTGGACGACGTCCTCGCGGCCGACCGCTGGGCACGGGAGTACGCCGCGAAGACCATCGACGGTGAAACAACGTCCTGACCTGACGACCACAACGAGACCACCACGTTTTCGGCCGCCCCGGATCCGAGGGGCGAGACGGAACGCCGCAGGCGCAGTATCGCCCCTCGGATTCGGGGTTACGAGGCCGAAAACACGCGGCGCCAGCCGCCAAAGAGAAGGGCCCACATGGTTTTCGCGCTGGGGTTCGCACTGTTCGCTCTCGGTATCACGATTTCGATCGCGCTGCACGAGTGCGGGCACATGTGGGCCGCGCAGGCCACCGGCATGAAGGTGCGCCGCTACTTCATCGGCTTCGGGCCGAAGGTGTTCTCCTTCCGTCGCGGGGAGACCGAGTACGGGCTCAAGGCGCTGCCGCTGGGCGGCTTCTGCGACATCGCGGGCATGACGGCGCTCGACGAGCTCGAACCGGAGGAGGTCGACCGGGCGATGTATCGCCAGTCGACCTGGAAGCGCCTGGTCGTGATGTTCGGCGGCATCGGCATGAACTTCCTGCTCGGGTTCATCCTGCTGGTGATCCTGGCGGTCGGCTGGGGTCTGCCCCAGCTCGAGCAGCCGCCGGCCACCGAGTTGGGTGCGATGAGCTGCGTCGCCCAGGAGACCCCGGACAAGAAGTTGGCGCCGTGTACCGGAACAGGACCCGCGCAGCGTGCGGGATTGCAGCCCGGCGATGTGGTCAAGGCCGTGAACGGCGTCGAGGTGGAGACCTGGGCGCAATTCCAGGCCGAAACCCAGAAGCAGACCGGCACCTTCACGTACACGATCGAACGCGCTGGTCGGACGCTGACCGTGTCGGTGACTCCCGAGCGAGTGATGCGGTCGCCAAAGGAGGGCGCGAGCCGCGAGGTGAGTGCGGTCGGCGTCGGTCCCGCCGCCTTCGCGCCGCCGAAGCAGTACGGCCCGCTCGCGGCGATTCCCGCCACCATCTCGTTCACCGGCGACTTCTTCGTCGAGACGGTGAAGTCGCTGGCGAAGATGCCGCAGAAGGTGTCGGCGCTGTGGGAGGCCGTCACCGGCGGTGAGCGTGACCCGGAGACCCCGGTGAGCGTCTACGGCGCCAGTCGTATCGGTGGCGAGACCGCCGAGCGTGGCCTGTGGGGCATGTTCATCCTGGTGCTGGCCAGTCTGAACTTCTTCCTCGGAGCGTTCAATCTGCTGCCATTGCTGCCGCTGGACGGCGGTCATATCGCGGTGGTGCTCTACGAGAAGGTCCGCGACACGATCCGCGGCTGGCGCGGCAAGGCGCCCGCGGGCCCCGTCGACTACCTAAAACTCCTGCCGATCACCTACGTGGCAGTAGTGCTCGGTGGCGCGTTCATGCTGCTGACCTTGGCCGCCGACATCGTCAACCCGATCACGCTCGGTCCGTGAACGCACTGCGGTCCATCCAGATATCGATTCCAGCCGGTGAGGTGCCCCTCACAGGGCGCCCGGTTACCTTGCGCGACTAAGCTCGGCATCAACAACCCAGGTCGATCCGCGAAACGTACGAAAGAAGGCAGCCGAACGTGACCAGCACAATCGGATTGGGGATGCCCGCCGCCCCCGCTGCTGTTCTCGCACCCCGGCGCAAGACCCGCCAGCTGATGGTCGGCAATGTCGGCGTCGGTAGCGATTCGCCGATCTCGGTGCAGTCGATGACCACCACCAAGACCCACGACATCAACGCCACGCTGCAGCAGATCGCCGAGCTCACCGCCTCGGGCTGCGACATCGTGCGGGTGGCCTGTCCGCGCCAGGAAGACGCCGACGCGCTCGCCACGATCGCGAAGAAGTCGCAGATCCCGGTGATCGCCGACATCCACTTCCAGCCGCGCTACATCTTCGCCGCCATCGACGCGGGCTGCGCCGCGGTGCGCGTCAACCCGGGCAACATCAAGGAATTCGACGGCCGCGTCGGCGAGGTGGCCAAGGCCGCGGGCGCCGCGGGCATCCCGATCCGCATCGGCGTCAACGCCGGTTCGCTGGACAAGCGGATGCTGGAGAAGTACGGCAAGGCCACCCCCGAAGCACTGGTCGAGTCGGCGCTGTGGGAGGCGAGCCTGTTCGAGGAGCACGGCTTCGGCGACATCAAGATCTCGGTCAAGCACAACGACCCGGTGATCATGGTCGAGGCCTACCGCCAGCTCGCCGCGCAGAGCGACTACCCGCTGCACCTCGGCGTCACCGAAGCGGGCCCGGCGTTCCAGGGCACGATCAAGTCCGCGGTGGCCTTCGGCGCGCTGCTCAGCGAGGGCATCGGCGACACGATCCGCGTGTCGCTCTCGGCCCCGCCCGCCGAGGAGATCAAGGTCGGCAGCCAGATCCTGCAGTCGCTGAACCTGCGCCCGCGCAAGCTCGAGATCGTGTCCTGCCCATCGTGCGGACGCGCTCAGGTGGACGTGTACACCCTGGCCGACGCGGTCGCCGCCGGCCTGGACGGCCTGGAGGTGCCGCTGCGCGTCGCGGTGATGGGCTGTGTCGTGAACGGGCCCGGCGAGGCACGCGAGGCCGACCTCGGTGTCGCCTCCGGTAACGGCAAGGGGCAGATCTTCGTCAAGGGTGAGGTCATCAAGACCGTGCCCGAGCATTTGATCGTGGAGACCCTGATCGAAGAGGCGATGCGCATCGCCGAACAGATGGACGCGGAGCCGGGCACTGAGCCCGTTGTCTCTGTGAGCTGAACCGGCCTCCGCACAGTCATCCGCCGGATTCGGCGGACCCGTACCGCTCGGCGTGCTTTCGTGGCAGGCTTGTGCCGTGCGGAGTCTGCTGGAGCCGACGCGACGGTCCAAAACCGCTCCCGCGCGCCCGGTGGCCGTGCGAGATGTCGGTGAGGTGCTGCGCGTCCTCGACGCCGACCCGGTGGCGTCGTGCATGATCGCGGCCCGGGTGCAGGAATTCGGGATCGACTCCCGGACCGGTGCCGGTGAGCTGTGGAGCCGCGGCGGACCGGCCGACTCCCTGTGTTTCTCCGGCGCCAATCTGGTGCCGCTGCGCGGTGACCAGCAGGCATTGCGCGCGTTCGCCGATCGGGCAGGCCGCTGGCCGCGGGTGTGTTCCTCGGTGGTCGGCAGGCAGGAACTCGCACTCCCGCTGTGGGAGATGCTGCTCCCGGCCTGGGGCCCGGCCAGGGAACTGCGCGCCGATCAGCCCCTGCTGGCACTGGCCAGGCCGGCCGCCGCGCGCGCCGACGGGGGAGTGCGCCGCGTGCGGCCCGACGAGATCGACCGCTATTTGACCGCCGCGATCGCGATGTTCATCGAAGAGGTCGGCATCGACCCGCGCACGGGTGACGGTGGGCGCGGCTATCGGAGGCGGATCAAGAACCTCATCGAATCCGGTAGGGCCTGGGCACGTTTCGAGGACGGTGAGGTCGTCTACAAGGCCGAGATCGGCGCGCTGTCGCGGCGCACCGGCCAGATCCAAGGCGTGTGGGTGCATCCCGAATTCCGGGGTGCGGGTGTGGGGACCGCCGGGACCGCCTCGGTCGCCAATGCTGTTGTGGCAACGGGCCGTACGGCGAGCCTCTACGTCAACGACTACAACCGCGTCGCCCGCCGCGCCTACAGCCGGGTGGGATTCCGTCAGATCGCTACCTTCGCAACCGTCTTGCTGGACTGAAACTTTGGCGCGTGGCGCCGAGGTCGGAGGGCTTTTCGCCGCTACCATCGGTGCCGATGAGGACACGGATGCTCACCACGTACGCGGTGGCCGCCCTTGCTGTCGCGGCGACGGCCTGTTCTTCCGGTGCCCAGGGGCCGGTGCCCGCCGCCGACGCCTTCGCCGAGGCGTTCGCCGAACACGATCTCCCCGCGGCCGCGGCGCTCACCACCGCACCCGAGAAGGCCGCGGCGGCACTGACTTCGACGTGGCAGGCGTTGCAGGCGGAGAAGCTGTCGATCCGCACCGGCGACGCGCGCGTCAACGGTGACACCGCGACGGTCGACTACACCTACGAGTGGACCCTGCCGAAGGGCCGGCAGTGGACCTATTCCGGCGAATTGCAGATGGGCCGCAGTGACGGGCGCTGGCTGGTCCGCTGGAGCTCCGCCGACATCCACCCCAAACTGGGTGACACCCAGAGCATGGAGTTGCGCACCCGACCCGCGCCGCGCGCCAGGGTGAACGAGGCCGCGGGCAGCGATGTGCTGGTCCCCGGCAAGATCTCGCGGGTGAAGTTCACCGTGGCCGACGCCCCCGACCCCAGTCGCGTCGCCGGTGCGCTCGCCGCGGCGCTGAGCCGTATCGACCCCGTCGCCTACACCCCGCAGTCCATCCTCACCGCGGCGCGCAAGACCGACGGCGCGCACACCGTGATCCTGCTCAACGAGTACGAGGCCGAGACCATCGGCGGCGAACTGATCGGCCTGCCCGGCGTGACCCTGACCCAGGAGTGGGACATGGTGCCCACCGACCGCAAATTCGCGCCCGACCTGCTCACCCAGGTCCGCAAGACGGTGATCGCCGAGGTCGACGGCAAGGCGGGCTGGAGCGTGGTCACCCGCAATGCCGACGGCGCCGACCTCGACGTGCTGCACGAGGAAGCGGCCGAACCCGCGCCGTCGTTCGCGCTGAGCATCGATCGGTTCGTGCAGAATTCCGCCCAGCACGCGGTCGACCTGCGCACCGAGCAGGCGATGATGGTGGTGCTGCGCCCGTCGACCGGTGCGATCCTCGCGGTGGCCCAGAACAAATTCGCCGACCGCGACGGGCCGGTGGCCACCAGCGGTCAGTACCCGCCGGGCTCGATCTTCAAGACGGTGACGGCGTCGGCGGCGATGGCCTCCGGGCTGGCCACGCCCGACACCGTGCTGGCCTGTCCGAGCAGCACCATCATCGGCGAGCGCACCATCCCCAACTACAACATGTTCACCGTCGGTGAAGTGCCGATGGCCACCGCCTACGAACGCTCGTGCAACACCACCTTCGCGAGGCTGGCCAGCAAGCTCGAACCCGACGCGCTCACCGAGGCAGCGGCGCGTCTCGGCGTGGGCCAGGACTACAAGGTCGAAGGTCTACCGACCGTGTCCGGGTCTGTGCCGAAGGCCGAGGGGCTCGTCCAGCGCGCCGAAGACGGCATCGGCCAGGGGCGAGTGGTGGTGAGCCCGTTCGGCATGGCCGTGATGGCCGCGACGGTCGCCCATGGTGCCGCGCCGGTGCCGTATCTGATCGCGGGCAGGCCCACCGAGATCACCGGCGATCGGCCCGCGATCGCGCCGGAGGTGGTCGAGGGGCTGCGTTCGATGATGCGCATGGTGGTCACGGGTGGCACGGCCGAACGCATCAGGGATCAAGGTGAGGTCTACGGCAAGACCGGCGAGGCCGAGGTCGACGGTGGATCGCACTCGTGGTTCATCGGCTATCGCGGGGATATCGCCTTCGCGACACTGCTGGTGAAGGGTGGCAGTTCCGACAACGCGGTGGCTGTCACCCGGGATATGTTCGCCGCACTACCCGCCGGCTACTGATCGCGCCGTCGAAAGGGCCTGCGGGCCGTACGGGATTCGTGATGGTGTCGGGTCAGTCGGCGTTCTCGGTCGCCAGCAGACCCCGCACCACCGCGAGCGATGTGCTGTCGGTGTGGGATGTCGCTGTGTCGTGCAGCACGTTGTAGCTGACAACGGGCTCGGGTGCGGCGGTGGCCGCGCTGTCGAGGACGTCGATGGCGGCCGCGCCGCCGAGGATCATCCCCGCCGTGGTCAAGATCAAAGTAGAACGCCTCATGGTTCGTCTCCCTCATTCAGGGTTTCGACGTGTTCGCGGGGCAGGTCGTTCGATTGTCTGAGGATTAGCTGATGCACCACCGTAGAACGGCGGTTACTTCGGCAACAGGCGACGGCAGCAAGCGACACACAATTGTTGCCCTATGTGCGGGCGTGTTCGAACACAACTGCTACCGGGCCGTGATGAAAAGGTGAATTATCGGTTTCGATCCGGCAAATGCGCTGATCAAAGGTCATGCTCGGGTAACTTGCCGAATTGCGCGTGACTCAGCCGCGTTGCAGAGTTGCCGCTAGGTGATGCTGCAAAGATTCGCCGACCGCCGCCATTCGTAGCGTGTACTCGATGGTGTCGCCGGTGACATGGAATGAGCGTCCGACGGCGGTAACCGGCTTTGCTGATTCGCTCAGGCCGATATTCGTGGAGTTCAATTCCAGACGAATTCCGTCCACCGTTTCGGTGATCGTGCCCTCGCAGATCTCGGTGATTCCGGTCGGATGGGCGAGTATCAATTCGACCCGGCCCGGCGCCGGGCTGCGCAGGTAGCCGGTCTCCGCGTGCAGCGGCCTGCCGTCGGAGCCGGCCTTGGTGCGCTGCTTGTAGGTGAGGAACGGTCGGCCCAGGTGCCCGAAGGTGATCTCCTCGACGTAGTCGAAGGATTCGATGGTCGGGTATTCGCCGCTGCCCCGACCGCGCCAGGTGCCGAGTAGTGGTGCCAGGGCGGCGATGTCGGGATGCGGGGCGATGTTGGGGGAAGGTTCGACCACGGCCGACAGCGTAGCCCTGTGCTTCCTGCGACGGTCACGGCACACCGCCGCATCAGCCACGATAAGGTCAGCCTCGCCTGAACGCCGTCCGGCGGAAGGTCGAAAGGACAAGAACGTGAACGGACATGTGAGGGGCGCCCGCGGGGTGCGGTCCGGGCTGGTGCGCGGTGCGGTACTCGGCGCGGCAGTGTTGCTCGCCGTGGCGTGCTCGAACACCGAGCCCTCGAGCGACGATGTGGCCGCGCTGGACGGCAACCGCTACGGCCAGACCAACCTGGCCGCCGACAAGGACTCCTATCACGCCCAGTTCACGCTGCCCGGCATGGTCAACGCCTGGGGACTGGCCGATCGGCCGAAGGGCGCGGGTGGGCATTTCTGGGTCGGCGCGGGCGGCAAGTCGTTCCAGTTCCTCGGTGACGTGCAGTCGTCCTCGGATCCCAAGCTGCAGAAGCTGACCCAGGACCAGCTCAAGCTCGTCGGCGTCCCCGGCGCCGATGCCGATACCTCCGACAAGAGCATCGGCAAGGTCACCGGCGTCGTGTTCAACCCGGCGCCGATCACCTCGGATCTGTTCGCGGTGCGCGACCAGTGGGTCGATGTGGATGGTGTGCCGATCCCGCTCGGCGGTTCCTCGCGCTTCATCTTCGCCACCGACTCGGGCAAGATCTCGGCCTGGACCGAACAGGCCCCCGACGGCGCGATCGTGCGCCGCGACGGCGGCGCGAACCAGGTGTTCGACGGTTCCGCTGCTGGCATGGCCTTCTTCGGAATCGCGCTGGCGCCCTCGGGTGACAAGCTGCTGGCCGCCGATTTCGGTGCCGACCCGCAGGTTCGCACCTTCGACAAGTTCTGGCAGCCGGTCGCGACCACCGGTTTCGCCAACCCGTTCGCCACCGGTGAGGTGATCGACGCGTCCTCGCCCGAGAAGGGCAAGAAGGCCAAGCCAGGCGATCCCGCGCCGTTCAACATCACCACCCTGGGCAGCCGGGTGTTCGTGTCCTATGCCGTGACGCAGCCCGACGAGAACGACCCGAAAGCCTTCGACAAGGCCGAGGAAGCCTCGCTCGACGCCGACCAGGACAAGGACTCCCACGGCAAGCCCGACAAGGGCAAGGTCGCTGAGTTCGACGGGGCGGGCAAGCTGGTGCGCATCATCGACGACGGCGGCAGGCTCAACGCGCCGTGGGGTGTGGCGATCGCGCCGTCGAACTTCGGCGCGCTGTCGGGCAAACTGCTGATCGGCAACTTCGGTGGCCTCGGCCGGGTCCTCGCCTACGACGACACCACCGGCACCTTCGTCGACTATCTGCGCGACGGTGAGGCGAAGCCGGTCGAGATCGCGGGCCTGTGGGCGCTGATGTTCGGCAACGGCGAAAGCCTGGGCGACGCGAACGCCCTCTACTTCACGGCAGGTCCCGAAGACGAGAAAGACGGCCTCTTCGGCAGCCTGCGCGTGCAGTAAGCAGGCATGGGGGCGCGGCGGACAAGGGGCGGCGAAGCGGACAATTTGGATGTCCGGTGCCGATTCGCTTCCGCCGACGGGCCGTTGTAGGGGACAGTGGTGGCGGAATGGTTGCCGGGTGGATGCGATCGGTGTCCACCCGGCGTGTTCCGTCCGCACGCGATGGCACCCCCGCCGGGGTGCCGTGCCCGAGCCGGAGGTGTGCCAGATGAAGATTTCGCACGTTGACGTCGTCGGTTCGGCGGGGGAGCGGTGAAATGCGGCACGCGGCACGAGAGGCGATGCTGCCCGGCCGGGACGTGCTCCTCGCGGCGTTCCGTGGTTTGCCACACGATGACCACCCCATCCTCGATGCCGCCGGGGAGCTGGCGCTGCTGCACCAGTTGCGCGAGCGTTCCCCTCTGAGCGAGTCCGAGCGCATCGACCGGCGCCGGACCCAGCTGATGCGCGCGATCGACCGCTGGGTGATCCTCGCCGCCCCCGTTCCGCACGCCGCGGCGGACGAACATTGCGAAACCCTCGGCGGCCTGGTCGATCGTCTGGCCAAGCACTGTTCCCAGGCGTTCGTCGGCCTGGCCGGCGCCCCCGAGTCGGTCTTCTACGACGAATGGGTCCGCCTCGACGACCTCGCCGACAGCTATGAGCGCTTGATCGACGATCTGTGGTCCGGCGCACGCAGCCTGCCCGCGAACACCTATTGACACCAAGGGTGGATTCACCGCCACCTGGGTGGGCGATACCGGGCCCCGGGGAGGGTTGGGGTCGGGGCCGTCCCGCGCGACAGTGGAACTCACACCATCTGTGGTCGGGTCGGCGAAGGAGTTCGGATGCGCGGTCGGTCTGTGGCGGAAGCCCCCGAAAGTATTGGGCTGCTGGGGGTTTCGTGCGACGTATCATGTGTTGTGAGCACCGTTGACGATCCGGCCGACCTGCCGTCCGCCTGCGGGTGGACGGCAGGTCGGCCCGATTCCTGTTCGACGGAGCCGCCCGTCGGCGAGCGTGCCGATTCCGCGGCGACGGCGATGGTGCTGCCGATCCGCCCGCACAGCGCCTATGTCGACGGCACACCGCTGTTCTGCCTGGCCGGGGAAGCGGTCCTGGCCTGGAACTATGCGGGCCTGGTCGCCCACCTCGATCCTCGCGTCCCGATCTACGGTCTGCAGGCTAGCGCCGAACCGCGCACGATCCGCGACTACGCCACCCGCTGTCTCGCCGAGATCCGCCGCATCGCCCCGCACGGCCCGTACCAGCTACTCGGTTGGTCCGCAGGGGGTTTCGTCGCCCACGAAGTCGCGGTTCGGCTCCGTGCGGCAGGCGAGCGAGTCCGTGTCGTCGTTCTCGCCACCGACCCCGAGGCGCCCGCCCCGGCGCCGCTGCCGGCCGACCGTATCGCCTCGCTGCTCGGTGTCGACAGCCCGGCCTTCGACGCAGCTGTGGAAGGCTCGACAACCCCGACCTCCGACGACACCGCCGCGGCGATCAATGCCGCCATGGCGGGAACGATCGACGTCACCGGCGACGATCTCGACCGACTGGCCGACCTGAGCGCCACAGCCGCACGCATGGTGGCCGGACACCGGCCCTCGTGGCTCCTCGGCGACCTCACCGTGTGCATCCCGGGCCGGGAGCCCGGCGGCACCGATCGCCTCGACCCCGGTGCCACAGTTCGCCGGTGGCGCCCCTACGTCGAGGGTGCGGTCACCGGCTTCGTCCTCGACGCCACCCCGCGCGACCTCACCGCACCCGACGTCCTCCCCGAAATCGCCCGCATCCTCGCGACCGCCCCGCCCTCCGCGCGCACGACATGCTGACCGGGTTCCCCGGCACCACCGCGCGCATCGACCACGATGGGGGCGTGCCGACCGCCGACGAGCTCACGCCCGACCGCGCGCCGACGGTGGCGTTCACCCAGTGGTGGGTGCTCGCGCGACGGCTGATCCGTCCGGCATGGCGCACCGGTGAGATCCTCACCGCCCTGCTCGCCCCCGCGGTGTTCACCCTCGGCTTCTACGTCCCGCTCAACCTCGTGATGACCGTCTACGGGCACGGCCTGAGCAGCTACGCCCAGTTCCTGATGCCGATGATCGTCATGCAGGCCGTGGCGTTCTGCGCCATCTCGGCCGCGTTCCGTGCCGCCACCGATGCCCGTGACGGCCTCGACGTCCGGTTCGCGACCCTGCCGATGCCACGCTGGGTCCCGTTCGCGGCCAGGATCACCGCGGCCGCCCACCGCGCGGTGATCGCGGTCGGCGCCGCGCTCGTCTGCGGCGCCGTCATCGGGTTCCGGTTCTACGGAAGCTGGTGGCACACAGTCGGCTTCCTCGCGTTCTCGCTGCTGATCGCGACGGCCCTGAGCTGCGGCGCCGATCTGCTCGGCAGCGTGTCCGCCAGTCCCGAGGCCACCACCCAGATCCTCGTCCTGCCCCAGCTGATCTTCGGCATGGTGTCCACCGGCTTCGCGCCCGCGAGCCAATTTCCCGGCTGGATCCAGGGTTTCGCCCGCAATCAGCCCGTCTCCCAGTTCGTCGACGGCCTGCGCGCGCTGGCGGGCGATTCCACCGGCGACGCGGGCACCGTCGACCTCGCGACCCTGGGCCCCGGTCTGGCCTGGGCACTCGGCATCCTGGTGGTCTGCGGCGGTCTGTCCTGGCGCCATGCCGCCCGGCGGGCCGCATGACAACCCTTCCTCTGCCCGCCCTCGCGCGGCACAGCGAGTCGCTGCGAATGCTGCTACCGCAGACCGTGATCCAGACCCGGCGTCTGTTGACTCGCTGGGGCCGAGACCCGTTGACCGTGATGCAGGCCCTGCTCTTCCCCGCGTTGTTGCTGGTGATGCTCAATGCCGTACTGGGCAAACAGGTGTCGTCGTTCGCGGGCGCCGACGCCCTCTACGGGTCGGTCCCGATGGTCGCACTGGTCGGGGTGATGTCGGGTTCCCTGGCCGGAGCGGTCACCCTGGGCCGCGAGCGCGACGAGGGACTGCTCTCCCGATTCTGGGTACTGCCGGTCCATCGTGCCTCGGGTCTGCTGTCGCGCGTCCTGGCCGAAGGCGTCCGGATCCTGGTGTGCACCATGGTGATCTTCGCGGTCGGCATCGCGCTCGGATTCCGCTTCACCCAGGGCCTGCCCGCCGCGATCGCCCTGTTCGCCATCCCGGTGCTGTACGGACTCGGCTTCGCGACGATGGTCACCGCACTGGCGGTGTACACGGCTAGAGCCGCACTGGTGGAGGTTGTTTCGCTGGGCTCGTCGTTGCTGATGTTCTTCAGCACCGGATTCGTCCCGCTCGCCGCCTATCCCGGTTGGGCGCGCCCGATCGTGGAGCACAACCCGCTCACGCACGCCATCGACACCATGCGCGGCCTCTCGCTCGGCGGGCCGGTGCGTGGCCCGCTGCTGGCCACCCTGGCGTGGTCGCTCGGCGCGATCGCGATCTTCGCCCTACCGGCCGCGATCGGTTTCCGCCGGGCCAGCCGCTACTGAGCGGACGCGGACCGGGTGATCGCGTCCCGTGCCTCGGTGATCAGCTTGGCCGAATCGCGGGGACTCAACGCCATCGCCCGCAGCTGGTCGAAGATCACGCCGAATCGCCGGATCTCCGAGTGCCCCTCGACCAGATCGTGCACGGACATACTCTCCACGTACACCAGTTCGGGGTCGACGGGATTGCGGAAGTCGAGCAGCGTGAACGAGCCCGCCATGCCGGGGTGCGCGCCCGCGTCGAACGGAAGTACCTGCAGGATCACGTTCTTGCGCTTGGTCTCGTCGAGCAGCCGGTCGAGCTGGCCTGCCATCGTCGCGGGTCCACCGACCACCCTGCGGATCGCCGCCTCGTCCATCACCACCCACAATTCCAGCGGGTCGTCCTTGGTCAGGTTGATGGCGCGATCCATGCGCGCCTGCGCTCGGCTCTCCATCACCGAGGCATCCAGGCGTGGCATCGAGGTGTCGATCACGGCGGCGGCGTACTCGAAGGTCTGCAGCAGGCCGGGCACCGTCGAGGTCTGGTATTGCCTGGCCGACAACGCTTCCGCCTCGAAGTTGATGTAATTCGCATACACCTCCGACACCGCGCCTTCGTAAGGTCGCGACATGCCGGGTTTCAACGCGTCGGTCAGCAAGCTGAGCGCTTCCTCGCGCATTTTGTCGTCGACCTGATACAGGTCGAGCATGGCGCCGAGAGTGCGACGTTGTGGGCGCGCCTGCGCCATTTCGATCCGGTAGAGCGTGGTGACGTTGATTCCGGTTCGCGCGCTGACGTCTTCCTTGCTCAGCTGGGCGCTTTCGCGCAACTCGCGCAACATGGCTGCGAGCCTGCGGAGCCGGACGGTCAGGGTCGTACGCTTGCCTGCCATGAAACGCATTATTGCGCTGCAAGGCCGCTATGTCACGCGTTCGGCGAAGACAGCGGCATAGGGCCTGCCATGGTGTTCGGCGAGTCCGCGAGGCGCGCCGGAAGACCGTGCGGCGCTGCGCATGTGACTCCCAGTTCTGTCAGGGCGGCTTTACTGCAGGAGTGATAACGCAATCTTGCGTTTCGCCTTCTGAGCGAGCATGATCCAGTTAGCCTGGTTGCGAACAATCCAAACAGATGACCGGGATAACCGAATCGAGAGCCAATCATGTTGGTAGACAAATCTTGGGTGTCGGGTGAATTCGGGGCCGTGCGATGAGCGCGCCGGTGATGGGCATACTGCCCACCGCTCCGCAATTGTTGTGCGCATTTCAGGGGCGGCGATTTCAAGATCGCGAATTGTTGCGGTCAGCGCACGCACTCGCTGAACTGCACGAACGGCGGGGGCAGGTGCGTGATACGGCATTGATCGCCGAGATCGATTGCCGTCGAAGTGAACTCGTCGACGATATCAACGACTGGTGTGTCCAGGAGATCCCGTTGCATCGCAACGGCGCCTCGCTGCACACCGAAAGTCTCGGTGCGGTCGTCGACCGGATGGCGCGTAGCTGGGTGGATGCCAATCAGGCGATCGACATCGACGGCGCGCGAAGCGACAACACCCACAAGCACTGGTACCACCTTGCCGAGCTTGTGGATGGTTACACAGATCTGGTCACCGATGTGGCCGGCGGGCGGCGACGGCTGCCCGAGCAGTGAGGGGCTACGCCGGCTCCGGTGACAGTCTCGCCTCGAAGGCGATGCGGTCGCCACGGTAGAGCGAGCGCACCCGTTCGATGGGTGCGCCGTCGGCGTCGACACTGCGCCGGTGCAGCAGCAACATCGGTAGTGCGGTGGTGCATTCGAGTAGACCCGCCTCTCGCGGGGCGGCGAGTACGGTTTCGATGCGTTCGCGCGCACCGGCGAGTTCGACGCCGGTGGCGCGGATCGCGGCGTACAGCGAAGTGGTGGGGTCATAGCTGCCGCGCAGGGCGGCGAAGCGGTGCAGCGGCAGGTAGGTGCTCTCCAGTCCGACACGTTCACCGTCGGCGAGCAGTACCCGCTCCAGGTGCATCACCTCGGTGCCCGGCTCCACCTCGAGGTCGGTGGCCGTCGCCGCGTCCGCGGCGACGTCTTCCCAGGCCACCAGGATGCGGCCGGGGGTGCGGCCGAGGCTGATCGCGCCCTCGGTATAGGAGCGCAGCGACAGTGGCTGAGTGAGTTTGGGGCGGGAGATCACCGTGCCGCGACCCTGACGGCGAATCCTGCCTTCCACCAGCAGTTCTCGCAGTGCCTGTCGCACGGTCTCGCGGGCGACGCCGAAGCGGGTGGCGAGGTCGCGTTCGGAGGGCACCGGGTCGCCCTCGGTGAGATCGGCCAGCAGCAGATCGATTTCGGTGCGAACCAGGAACACCTTCGGAACTCGGGTCGTCTGCGGCGAATCCATGCTGCCCACCCTACCCGGATTGGTCTATACCAAAAATTAACTTGCCGTTCTCGCGGCCCACACCTATCGGTCTAGACCATTTGCCACTATCGGTGGCATGCGATTGGTCATCATCGGTGGAGGGATCCTCGGCACCGCCCACGCCTGGGCGGCGATAGCCCGTGGACACGAGGTCGTGCACCTCGAACGCGAGCGCGAAGCCCGCGGCGCGACGGTCCGCAACTTCGGCCTGGTCTGGGTCTCGGGCCGGTCGGCGAACGAGCTGGAGCTGACGCTGCGTTCGCGCGAGCTGTGGGAGGAGATCGGCGGCCGGGTGGCCGGCGTCGGCTTCCGGCCCGCCGGTTCGATCACGCTGGTGCGTACCCCCGCCGAACTCGCTGTCGCCGAGGCCGCGGCTGCCGGCGACTCCGCCGATGCCCGTGGTTTCACCCTGCTCGACCCCGACCAGGTGCGCGCGATCAACCCGGCGGTGCGCGGCAAATACCTTGCGGGCCTGCACTGCTCGACCGATGCCGCCGTGGAGTCGCGGCAAGCGCTGCCCGCGCTGCGCGCCCACATGGCTGCCTCCGATCGCTACACCTTTCATGAGGGCACCGAGGCCCGCGCGGTCCTCGACACCGGTTCCGGCGCGGTGGTGGTCGACGATCACGGTCGCCACCACGAGGCCGACCTGGTCGTCCACTGCCCCGGCGCCGCCCACTCGGGGCTCACTCGTGAGCTGGCGGGCGAACTGCCGGTGCGCCGCGTGCGGCTGCAGATGATGCAGACCGCCCCGCTGGGCGAACCGCTCACCACCGCGATCGCCGACGGCGACAGCTTCCGCTACTACCCGGGTTTCGCGAGCCCGCAGCTGGATTCGCTGGCCGCCGAGCAATCGCAGACCGCGACCGCCGCCGAGCACAAGATGCAGCTGCTGTGCGTGCAGCGCCTGCACGGTGGCCTGACCATCGGCGACACCCACGAATATGTCGAGCCGTTCGCCTTCGACGTCGACGAAGCACCCTATGACCACCTCACCGAGGTGACCGAGGAATTGCTCGGCCGCAAGCTGCCGCCGATCGTGCGGCGCTGGGCGGGCGTCTACAGCCAGAGCGTCGACCCTGGAGCCGTCGTCACCCGGGTGCGCGCCGATACCAACGTCTGGGTCGTCACCGGCCCCGGCGGTCGCGGTATGACGCTCGGCCCCGCCATCGGCGAACAGACCGCCGACCAGATCGGACTGTGAGGAACACCTGTGTCGAACAACAAGATTCAGCTCGCCGCCCTCGACATGGCAGGCACCACCGTCGCCGACGGCGGGCTGGTGTTGCGCGCCTTCGAGAGTGCCGCCACCACCGCCGGGATCGAGCCCGAGGGCCCGCGCCGGGAACAGGCCCGCCGCTACGTGGTCGACACCATGGGCCAGTCCAAGATCGAGGTGTTCCGCGCGCTGCTCGACGGCGACGAGGCCGCCGCCCACCATGCCAACCGCGCCTTCGAAACCGCCTACGAAGCACTGGTCGACGAGGCCGATATCGCGCCGATCCCCGGTGCGGTGGACGCGATCACCGCACTGCGTGCGGCCGGTGTCCGGGTCGCGCTGACCACCGGATTCAGCCGGAGGACGCAGGACAAACTCCTCGCCGCGCTGGGCTGGGCCGACCTGGTCGACCTCACCCTCGCACCGTCCGACGCCGGACGCGGCCGCCCCTACCCCGACATGGTGCTGGCCGCCGCGCTGCGCCTGGGCGTCGACGCCGTCGACCGGATCGCCGTGCTCGGTGACACCACCAGCGATATCGCCACCGGCCTGGCCGCAGGCGCGGGCATCGTCGCGGGCACCCTCACCGGCGCGCACACCGCCGAGCAGCTGCGCGCCGCCGGCGCCACCCATGTCGTGGCGTCGGTCGCCGAGTTCCCGGCGCTGGTGCTCGCGCACTGAGAGCCGCTGCTCGCTCACGAACCTGCCGTCGCGGTATTCGCCGCGGCGTCGCCCTCCGATCCACCCGCCCCTGCGATTCCCCCGACATCTGAAACGAAAGTTGCTGTCATCGTGCGTACTTCCCTCACCGCGCGCCGCCTGTCCAAGGTCGCGCTGCTGCTGGCCGGCGTCACCGCCGTCGCGTTCACCGGCGCCTGCGGTGGCACCGGTACCGAATCCGCGGACGGCAAGACCGTCACCGTGTACTCCGCCGACGGTGTCGGTGGCTGGTACAAGTCCCAGTTCGCCGCGTTCACCAAGGAGACCGGCATCGCGGTCAACCTGGTGGAGGCGGGCTCCGGCGAGGTCGTGAACCGCGTCGACAAGGAACAGTCCAACCCGCAGGCCGACGTCGTCGTTACGCTGCCCCCGTTCATCCAGAAGGCCAAGCAGTCGGGTCTGCTGCAGCCCAGCGGCATCGACACCGCCGCTGTACCCCCCGCGGCCAAGGACGCCGAGGGCAGCTATGTGACCCTGGCCAACAACTTTCTGTGCTTCATCGCCAACCCCGCGGTCGACGCCTCGGCGCTCACCTGGGAAGACCTGCTGAAGCCGGAGTACAAGGGCAAGCTGCAGTACTCCACTCCCGGCCAGGCCGGTGACGGCACCGCGGTGCTGGTGCTGCTGCAGCAGCTGCGTGGCAAGCAGGCCGCCCTCGACTACCTGGCCGCGTTGCAGGCCAACAACGTCGGCCCGTCGTCCTCGACCGGCAAACTGCAGGCCAAGGTCGACAAGGGTGAGCTGCTCATCGCCAACGGCGACGTGCAGATGAACCTGACCACGGTGAAGGAGAAGGGCTCCAAGTTCACCGTCTTCTTCCCGGCCGCCGCCGGCAAGCGTTCCACCGTGGCCGTCCCGTACATGATGGGTCTGGCCAAGGGCGCGCCGCACAAGGACGACGCCACCAAGCTGATGAGCTTCCTGATGGCCCCGGCCGCGCAGGCGAAACTGGGCCCCGAGGCGTTCGCCGTGTCGCCCCGCACCGATGTGCCTGCCCCGGCCGACGGTGGTCCGGCCGCCACCATGACGGGTGTCGAGGTGGTCCCGGTCGACTGGAACAAGGTGCTCACCGAGCTGGACGCCGACGTCGCGGCGTACCAGAAGGCAACCGGCAGCTGACTGCGGCTGTGACACAAGGGAGTTGACGATGTCCGACGGTGACCTCCAGATGAGATCCGCCATGTCCGTGGCGGCAACCACCGAACCCGCGATCGTGTTCGACCGGGTCGGGGTCAGCTACGGCCGCGGCCGCAAGGCCGCCGTCGCGCTGGCCGATTTCACCCTGCGCGTCGCCGTCGGTGAGACTGTCGCGCTCCTCGGCCCGAGTGGTTCGGGCAAGTCGACCGCGCTCAAGGCGCTGGCCGGTTTCGTCCGGCCCACCTCGGGCGCGGTCCGCCTGGCGGGCCGCGACGTCACCGATCTCTCGCCCGCCAAGCGGGGGATCGGTGTCGTCGTGCAGTCCTACGCGTTGTTCCCGCACATGAGCGTGCACAGCAATGTGGCGTTCGGCCTGAAATCGCATCGGGTGCCGCGGGCGGAGATCGCCGCACGGGTCGCCGAGGCGCTCGACATGGTCGGCATGGGCGGCTACGCGCAGCGGCTCCCCCGTGAGTTGTCCGGTGGCCAGCAGCAGCGGGTGGCGATCGCCCGTGCGCTGGCCATCAAGCCCAGCGTCCTGCTGCTGGACGAGCCGCTCGCCGCGCTCGACGCGCAATTGCGCCATTCGATGCTCGGCGAGTTGCAGGCGTTGCGCAAAGCGCTGCCCGACACCGCGATGCTGTACGTGACCCATGACCAGGCCGAGGCGCTGGCGCTGGCGGATCGGATCGCGGTGATGCGCGATGCCCGTCTCGTCGACATCGACACGGCCGAAAACCTGTGGCAGCGCCCGCCCACCGACTTCACCGCGGGGTTCCTCGGCGGCGCGAACCTGGTGCCCTGCACCGTCAACCACGTCACCGGCACCGCGGCCCTTGTCACCGCGGGCACCAACACCCTGCGCGCCCAGGCGCCGCAACCCGGTGTGGGACCGGCGGAGTGGGCGCCCGACGACGACGCGCTGCTGTGTATCCGCCCGCACACGATCACCGTCGGCAAACCCGGCGAGCGGGACGCCTTGCGCGCCACTGTGTCGACCTCGGTATGGCGTGGTGCCACGACCAGGGTCGAGCTGTCGGTCGACGGGCTACCCGGCACGCTCGCGGCCGACGTATCGGGGCACTTCACGACCGAGGTCGGTGCCGTTGTCGGGGTGAAGCTTCCGGACCCGGCGGGTGTGCTCATCCCTCGTGCGATCGGCGAGACAGCCACTACGGCAGGCAGTTCCGTGCGCGCAGAGGATCAGCCATGAAAGCGCTCGTAGACGAACGGGGCATCAGCGAGGTGCTGTCGTGAGCGCTGTCGTTCTCGATCGGCCCGACGCGTCGCCGCCGTCGAAAGATCCCACACCTCGCCGGTCGTGGTTGCCGATCCTCTGGACCTTGCCGCCCGTGCTCGTGGTGCTCGGGATCGCGGGGTATCCGATTCTGCGGGTGCTCACCGAGTCCACCCAGACGCCGACCGGGCGCGGCACCGAGGTGTGGACGTCGGTACTCGGCTCCGAAGCGTTCCGGGAAGCGTTGTGGCGCACCGTTTCCATCGCCGTGTGTGCCACGGCGGGGTGTCTGGTGCTCGGCACGTTCCTGGCGATCGTGCTGGCCTTCGTGCCGTTTCCCGGATCCGGTCTGGTCGGCAGGCTCATCGACACGATCCTGACGTTGCCCTCGTTCCTGATCACCCTCGCCTTCACCTTCCTCTATGGGACGGCGGGCGCGGTGAATGCCCTGATCGCCGAATTGACCGGCGTCACCACACCGGTCATCGACTTTCTGACGACCCCGCTCGGTGTGATCCTGGCCGAGATCACCTACTTCACCCCGTTCGTGGTGCGCCCGGTGCTGGCCGCGTTCGCGCAGCTGCCCCGGGAACAGCTCGACGTGGCAGCGAGTCTCGGCGCTTCGCCGTGGCGGGTGCTGCGGCAGGTGGTACTGCCCGAGGCGTGGCCCGCGCTCGCGGCGGGCGGGTCGCTGGTGCTGCTGCTCACGCTCAACGAATTCGGCATCGTGTTGTTCACCGGCGCCAAGGGCGTCATCACGCTGCCCGCGCTGATCTACACCCGGGGCATCGTCACCTTCGACCTGCCCGGTGCGGCGGTGCTGGCCTCGGTGCAGGTGCTGCTCTCGCTGGGCCTCTACCTCGTCTACCGGTTCGTGTTCGCCCGGTTCATCGCCCGCCCGAAGGAGCAATGATCGTGCTCGTCTGGACTTCTCGCGGAAAAGCGCTGGTACTCGGCGTGTTCGGGCTGGTGGTCGCGGTGGTCTTCGTCGCCCCGATCACCACCGTGATCGCCGCCGCCCTGGCAGGCAGCTGGACCGGCCCACTGCCGTCGGACCTCGGCTTAACCAATATCGGCAACGCGCTCAGCGGTGAGCAGGCGGCGAGCCTCTCGGTGAGCCTGCAAACCGCCCTGCTCGCCGGCGCCATCTCCCTCATCCTCGGCACCTGGGCCGCTCTGGCCTCCCGCGCGGCGCCCACCTGGTTGCGCCGTCTCACCGACGCCGTCTTCCACCTCCCGGTCGCCGTCCCGTCGGTAGCAGTCGGTCTCGGCGTCCTCATCGCCTTCAACGAACGCCCGGTGCTCCTGGGCGGGACCAAATGGATCGTCATCGTCGCCCATACGGTCCTGGTTCTGGCCTACGCCTTCAGCGCCGTCTCCGCCGCCCTCGATCGGCTCGACCCCGCCTACCGGCAGGCCGCGGAATCCCTTGGCGCGGGACCTGTTCGCGTCCTCTGCCAGATCACCCTGCCGCTGCTGTTACCCGCTCTCGGCGCGGCAGCGGGCCTGGCGGTCGCCCTGTCCATGGGCGAGCTCGGCGCGACCATCATGGTCTACCCCGCCACCTGGAAGACGTTGCCCGTCAGCATCTTCGCGCAGACCGACCGCGGCGAAGTCTTCGACGCCGCGGCCGGAACCACGGTCCTGGTCGTGGTCACACTGGTGGTGCTGGTGGTGCTCGGCCGCATCCGCGGACGCGCCGCGCTGCGCTGAGCCGGCCTACCCCAGCGCCGATGCGCCGATTGCGGTGAGGCCGCCGTCCACGCGCAGGTCGTGGCCGTTGACGAAGGCGGCGTCGGCCGAGGCCAGGAAGGCGACGGCGGCGGCGACGTCTTCTGCGGTGCCGACGCGGCCCGCGGGGGACAGGGCCGCGACCCCCCGCTGAGCGGATTCGGAGAGCTCCGCGCGGAAGGCCGGGGTGTCGATGTAGCCGGGGCTGACCGCGTTCACCCGGATTCGCCGTGGCGCCAATTCCGCGGCGAGAGCGCGGGTCAGGTTGTGGACGGCCGCTTTGCTCGCGGAGTAGAGGGCAGAGCCCGAGACACCGAGGTGCAGGCCGAAGGAGGCATTGATGACGATCGAGGCATGGTCGGGGAGCAGCGGCAGAACCTTCTGAATGGTGAAGAAGGCGCCCTTGAGGTTGCTGCCGATCACCTGATCGAAGAGCTCGCCGGTGACCTGCTCGATCGTCTGGAACGAGCCGATGCCCGCGTTGGCGAACAGGAGATCGAGGTGCCCGAAGCGGTCGGCCACCGCCGCGGCGAGATCGTCGAGATCGTCGAGATCGGTGGCATCACCGGCGATTCCGTGCGCCTGTCCACCGAGCTCGGCGACCGACGCGTCGAGGCGCTTCTTGTCGCGTCCGGTCACCACGACCCGAGCCCCCTCCGCGATCAGACGATGCGCGGTAGCCAACCCCATCCCACTACTACCGCCCGTGATCAGCGCGGTCTTGCCATCGAATCGAGAACCGTTGTGCGTCATGAACTCAGCCTGGCGGGTGGCAGCCCGAGCAGGCAGTGCGCAGTTATCAGGGGTGTGCCACCACCAGGATCGACGGTACTGCGGGACGGTCGGCACTGTCGCGCCGATCCGGGTTCCGCACGCGCACCGGATCGCTACGCGGATTCGGAGAGGCGCAGTCGGGGGAGGGCAGCCAGGCGGTCGGCGGTGTCGGTGTTCGGTTTCGGGTTGTAGAGCACCAGTGACCAGTGGGGATGGTCGGCGACGGTGAGCGTGGTGGCGTCGAAGTAGAGATTTCCGGCCTCCGGGTGGTGCAGGGCGTTCACGGCTTGCACAGGCGCACCGACATCGTGTCGCTCCCAGAGCTCGGCGAACTCCGGCTCGGCAGCAGCGAGTTCGCTTGCTACGCGCTGGAATTCGTCGTCGTGCGGGACGAGGGCCGCGTCCGCGCGATAGGCGGCGACCACACCCGGTGCGGCATCGGACCACAGGTCGGGCAGCTCGCGATAACGAGGACTGGTGAAGAACGTGACCAGGCAATTGTGCGGCTCGCCATCGTCACACCCGAACACCCGCCCCGCGAGCACGTTGAACGCCACGATGTTCCAGTACCGATCCCGCACTACCGCGGGTCCACGCACCCACCCATCGATGAGCGCCCGAATCTCCGCGGTCACCTCCACCGCGGACCCCCGCGCCACCGGCGGATTGAGCCCGGCCAGCACATACAGATGCGTTCGCTCGGCCGCACTCAACCGCAACACCCCCGCCACCGCGTCGAGCACCTCCCCCGACACCCTGATGTCACGCCCCTGCTCCAACCAGGTGTACCAAGACACCCCGACCCCCGACAGCTGCGCCACCTCTTCGCGGCGCAGACCGGGCGTGCGCCGACGCGATCCCGGCAGTAGGCCCACATCACCCGGGGTGATCTTGGCGCGACGCGATGTCAGGAACGCACTGAGTTGGGCTCGGCGCTGGGTGCGCACCGAGCGCGTGTCGACCACTTCGCTCATCCCCCCATCGTCGTCGATAGCGATCCCGGTATCCAGGTGGTACCGGTACCCGGATTCGTGCGAAGTCTACGTTTGCCGCCGATGATCCAGCGGTTCCACGAGCAGTCCGGGTGATGCGCTGACGCAACAGGCAGGTGCAATGTGGTCGTGTCATTCGTGGGCGACTATTGCGGCGTCGAGCCACTGGACAGCTCTGTCGTAGTGATCGCGGTCGAACAGAATGGGGCCGAATGCCGTGTAGTCACGCGTGGTGCGGCAGGGTTGTTCGACGCAGTCCCACACGACAAGGTCGCCGGTCGGGCTTATGCGCGTCAGCAGCGGCCAGTAGCCCAATTCCACACAACTGCAGGCAAGTACGGGAGTCTTCTGTCTCATGCGGGAAGAGGACCCCTAGAAATGGTCCATCGCCGACTCG
Source organism: Nocardia sp. NPDC055165 (assembly GCF_053606985.1). Lineage (NCBI taxonomy): Bacteria > Bacillati > Actinomycetota > Actinomycetes > Mycobacteriales > Nocardiaceae > Nocardia > Nocardia sp. NPDC055165. The sequence continues at coordinate 256,574 of NZ_JBSGSS010000006.1, read as the reverse complement.
AGCCGGAAGAATAGTGGAACGAGACCGCCGTACGCGTCATCCGGCAGGCTCCATGCCGGTGCAGATTTCGACGGTGTCGATGGGATCAATCAGAGGGATGGTATCGATGCGGGGCATGATCCGGCGGACGTCGGGGCTCTGCGCCTGTCGCACTGGAATTGGTCTCCTCGTTCCGCTGCAACGACCTATCCGTGCTGCCACGTATGTGTTTCCGTGCCTACCCGGACGAGAAAACTGCTGGTCAGCATTACTTTTTGAAGGGTGTTGCCGACCGGCAGCGCATCGATACAGCCACCACTGCGCGGCACTCTCAAAGGAGAAATAGTCATGGCAAATGTGATCGTCGACGAAATGCGATGCCTGGCCGAAACCAACGAAGCCGGCTCGGATGACATCTACGTGATGACGTTCCGCGGCCGAATTCCGTCAAACGGCAGCGTAGCCACAGACACCGAGTTCACCGTCCACGGCGGGATCGACTACTGGGTCAACTTCAATAGCGGTGAGAAAGGTCGCCGCGGCGTTGTGCTCGCAGCATACGATCCAAGGTCCCTCTATGTTGTGCAGATGATCGAGAAGGACAATGGCCGCGATGTCTCCGGCAATGTGCGTGAGCTGTATAAATCTGGCCTCGAGTTGGCGTGGACCGCCGCGTTGGCCCGCACGATCGGGCATTCGGCCAGTGACCGGGTCGCCGTGCTTGTCAGCTCGATCACCAGCGCTATTCGAGGGCTCAACAGCCTCCATATGGAGTTTCCGAAGGGTAATGACGACGAGATCGGAGCGCCACGGCGCCTGATCCTGCCGGCGGGCAACCCCTCGGCAGTTTTGCACTTCGTTGGAGATGGCGGTCATTACCGGACCGCCGTCAGGGTGGCCTGATCAGGCTGCGGTATCGGACAAAGCGTCCCGGACCCCGGTGAGGCCAGGTTTGCCTCTCCGGGGTTTTCGCGATGACCCGAGGGAACTGGGTGAAGGCCTGCCCATGCTGTTCGTGTCGCCGGGTGGATGCCGCACTGACCATGAATCCACGGTAACAACGGGGCGAGTGGGGTGCTGCTCGATCGCGGTGCGTGGCCTACGCCTGAATGACCTCGATGCCCACCAGGGCGTTGAGCGAGTCGCAGCTGGCCCACGACTGGTTCTGTCCGTATTGCGCGGGGCCGTACTTCCAGTAGACGAACGGGACCGGCCACGCGACGCAGGTGAGTTTCACCTGGTGCCAGGTCGGCAGTTCGCAATTGGCCATTCCGCCGGTGTTGAAGATGTTGTAAACGTGACAGTTGGCCTGCCACACCGGAACGTCGGCCTGGGCCACGCCGCCACCGACGATGACGGCGGAAGCGGTGGCGGTGGCAACGATGGCACCGGCGGCGAGTCTCTTCACAGAAAGCATGTCGAACCTCCTGAATTGATGTTGTCTGAGAAATCGCCGGGTGATCGAAAACGTTACTCGGATGACTGCCGTGGGGCCGATATTCCTGTGTTTCGACTTGTCGAGACAAGTTGCTGATGATGAGCCGAGCCTCCTCTATTCGGCGGCGCGACTGGTGAAGTCGAAGGATCCGCCGTCGATGCCCCAGGAGATGATCCGCTCGGGGTGGATTCGGATGATCGCGCGTTCCTGGTGTTCGAACGGTGGCTGCTCGTCGTCGAGCGCTTCGGCGGTGCCGCGTACCTCGATGCCGCGAATCACGTACGGCTCCCAGGAAACCTGTTGGTCGATGACGAACGAGACCCGGCTGCCCGCTTCGACATTGCGGTATTTCCGGCTGCCGCGCATCCGCATACCCCCGATATCGATCGTGCCGTCGGCGTTCACCCGATAGCCGGTCGGGTTGTTCTGCACAATGCCGTCGGGCGACACCGTGGCCAGCCGGCCGATCCCGGCCTCTGCGAGGAACTGCTGTTCATTGCTGGTGAAACTCATGACGGATTCTCCTCGGTGAATTCGATATCAGAACAGGATCAGCGCGGCGCACAGTCCGGCGATGGCGACGAACTGGAGGGTGACGCGGTACTTCAGGATGCTGTCCCACTTGTCCTGCAGCGCACGGGCATCGGCCGGAATGACGCCGCTCTGGGCGGCGGCGGTCTGCCTGGCATTGATCGGCTTGGCGATGCGGACGTAGAGGGCGAGCCAGGTGAGCAGTGCCGCCACCGCGATCCCCGCCGCGACCGCGGCGCCGATCTGGCCGGCCAGCAGTGCGATGAGCAGGGTGAGCACCGCGGTGATCACACCGCCCGCACCGACCACCGGCATGCGCCGGTCGCCGTAGTAGTGGCCCCACCCCGCGCTGATGGTGACGGTCGCGTCATCGAGCTTGCGGTACACCGACCGCATGATCACGGCCGCGCAGACATCGGTGCCGTAGACGACGGCATTGGCGAGCACAGCGGCGGTGGCGATGATCTGGCCGGTGACGATGAGCATTTCGGCTTTCCTTCCTCGATATCTAGCAGCGCTAGATGATGGAGCAAAGGTAACAGTTGCTCGCTAGCTTGTCTAGCGCTGCTAGATATCGCCGCTGCACGTCCTTGCCGCGCGGTGTCGGCAGGCGGGCTTAGTCTGAGCGGGTGTCGGTGCTCCCTCTGATCTTCACCGCGGGCTGGGCCAGCGGTATCAACGCGTACGCGGTGGTGTTTCTGCTGGGTTTGTTCGGTCGGATCGGGTGGGCCGGCGATGTGCCGCCGGGGCTGCAGCGCACCGATGTGCTCGTCGCCGCCGGGGTGCTGTTCCTGATCGAGGCGGTCGCGGACAAGATCCCGTACCTCGACTCGTTCTGGGACGCGGTGCACACGGTGGTGCGGCCCGCGTCGGGCGCGGTCGTCTCGGCGCTGATCGCGGGGCAGGATGATTCATTGCCCACGATGTTCGCCGCGGCGGTGGGTGGCACGACCGCCCTGCTCAGCCACATCGTCAAAGCGGGCACCCGGATGGCGATCAACACCTCGCCGGAACCGGTCACCAATATCGCGGTGAGCACCGCCGAGGACCTCACGGTCGGCGGCGTTCTCACCCTCGCGGTGTTCTTCCCGGTGCTGGCCGCGGTGATCGCCGCGGTCCTGTTGGGCATCGGTTTGTGGGTGGTCTATCTGTGCGCCAGCCGAATCAGCCGTTACCGCCGACGAAGGCGAGAACGCCGGGCCGCCCGGACCACCGGCGTCGACCCAGCGCTCGAATAGACCCTGCTCACCGCACCTGCGGGGCCACCTTCGTGCCCAGCAGTTCGATGCTGTGCAGCACCTGCTCGGGCGGCAGCGTCCCGACGCTGGTGTGCAGCATGAAGCGGTCGAGGCCGAGGGTGTCGCGGACCTCGGCGATCTTGCCTGCCACGTAGTCGGGGGTGCCGACGAACAGGGAACCGCTCTGCGAACGCAGCGCGTCGAACTGTTCGCGCGTCATCGGTCCCCAGCCGCGCTCCCGGCCGATAACCGACATCGCCCCGGCGTAGGGCTGGTAGAACTCGGCGACTGCCTGGGCGTCGGTGTCGGCGACATACCCGTGCGCGTGCACCGCGACGGGCTGCTTCTCGTGGCCGCCTTCGGTCAGCGCCCGGTGATACAGCTCGACCAGCGGCTTGAACCGTGCCGGCTGACCGCCGATGATCGCGAGGGCGAGCGGTAGACCCAGCAGCCCGGCGCGGATCACCGATTCGGGACTGCCGCCGACCGCGATCCACACCGGCAGCGGCCGATCATCGGTGCGCGGATACACCGTGGCGTCGTGCAGCGGTGCCCGGAATCGCCCGGTCCACGTGACCGGGCCTTCCTCGCGTACCCGCAGCAGCAGTGCCAGCTTCTCTTCGAAGAGCGCGTCGTAATCGGACAGGTCGTAGCCGAACAGCGGGAACGACTCCGTGAACGACCCGCGCCCCGCCATCAACTCCGCGCGCCCGTTCGACAGCCCGTCGAGCGTGGCGAAGTCCTGGTATACGCGCACCGGGTCGTCGGAGCTGAGCACGGTCACCGCGCTGGTCAACTGGATGCGCTCGGTCCTGGCGGCCGCGGCGGCCAGGACGACAGCGGGGGAGGACGCGGCGAAATCCCGGCGATGATGTTCACCCACGCCGTACACATCGAGCCCGGCGGCCTCGGTCGCGACGGCCTCGTCGACCACCTGGCGCAGCCGCTCGGCGGCGGTCGGCGCGGGCCGGTCGCCGGTCGGGTACAGCTCGGCGAAGGTGGTGAGCCCCAGTTCCATGTGAACCTCTTTTCGGGATGTGGTCCCCATCTAAACGGACCGCAGTCCGATAACATTCCCGACTTATGGATGTATGCGGATTATCTATGACAAAACTATAATGAGCGGTATGACCGCTCTGGCGACCGCGCGCGCCGAACCCGACCTGTCCTTCCTGCTCGACCGGACCAGCCACGTCCTGCGCACGCAGATGGCAGCGGCGCTGGCCGAGATCGGGCTGACGGCCCGCATGCACTGCGTGCTGGTCCACGCGCTGGAGGCTGAGCGCACCCAGGCTCAGCTCGCCGAGCTCGGCGATATGGACAAGACGACCATGGTCGTCACCGTCGACGCGCTGGAGAAGGCGGGTCTGGCCGAACGGAAGCCGTCGAGCGCCGACCGTCGCGCGCGCATCATCTCGGTGACTCCGGCCGGTGCCGAACTTGCCGCGCGCAGTACCGAGATCGTCGACGGCGTCCATCGGGGGGCGCTCGGCTCGCTGCCGAAGGCGGAGCGTGAGTCCCTGTTGCGTGCACTGAATCACCTGGTGGAAGGGCATCTGTCGACTGCGGTCGACGCTGCGCCCGCGCGTCGCGCGAGGCAATAGTCCGTTATAGATTGTCTGCTACGGAACTATCTAGTACGGTCTCTCTTGTTCGCTTCGAGCAGGAGATGACCCCATGACCAAGTCCCAGCGCACCGCTCTCGCGGTGCTGTCGGCCGCGATGCTGATGACCATCCTCGACGGCAGCATCGTGACCGTCGCCATGCCGGCGATCCAGGAGGACCTCGGCTTCTCGCCGGCCGGCCTGAGCTGGACCGTGAACGCCTACCTGATCGCTTTCGGCGGTCTGCTCCTGCTGGCGGGACGCCTCGGCGACCTGATCGGGCGCAAGACGATGTTCATCACCGGCACCGTCGTCTTCACCGCGGCCTCGGTGCTGGCAGGCGTCGCGACCACCCCCGCCGTGCTGGTCGGGGCCCGATTCCTGCAGGGCGTCGGCAGCGCGATCGCCGCCTCGGTGGTCCTCGGCATCCTGGTGACGATCTTCACCGAACCCCGCCAACGCGCAACGGCCATCGGTGTTTTCAGCTTCACGGGCGCCGCGGGCGCCTCGATCGGACAGGTGCTCGGCGGTGTGCTCACCGACGCGCTGAACTGGCACTGGATCTTCCTGATCAACGTGCCGATCGGCGTGCTGACCGTGCTGGTGGCGGTGCGAGCGCTGCCCGCCGACCGCGGCCTCGGCTGGTCCGCCGGCGCCGATGTACTGGGTGCGGCCCTGGTTACCGTCGGTCTGATGCTCGGCATCTACACCGTCGTCGAAGTCGAACGCTACGGCTGGGTCTCGGCGCACACTCTCGGCCTCGGCGCACTCGCCGCCGCACTGCTCGCGGCCTTCGTCCTCCGTCAGGCCACCGCGACCAACCCGCTGCTGCCGTTGCGAATCTTTCGCTCCCGCACGGTATCCGGCGCCAATGTGGTCCAGATGCTCACTCTCGCGGCCATGTTCGCCTTCCAGATCATCGTCGCGCTCTACCTGCAGAAGGTGCTGGGCTACAACGCCGTGCAGACCGGCCTGGCCATGCTGCCCGCCGCCGTCGCCATCGGCGGGGTGTCGCTGTTCGCCTCTGCCCGCCTGATCACCCGCTTCGGTGAGCGGGCCGTGCTCATCGCGGGTCTGTCCCTGTTGCTGGCCGGGATGTCGTGGCTGACGCGGCTTCCGGTCGATGCCGGCTACCTCACCGACGTGCTGCCGGTGATGGTGGCCGTCTCCGGTGGCGGGCTGGTGCTGCCCGCACTCACCGCGCTGGGCATGTCGGGCGCCGACGCCGACGACGCCGGCCTGGCCTCGGGGCTGTTCAACACCACCCAGCAGGTCGGCATGGCGATCGGCGTCGCGGTGTTGTCCACCCTCGCCGCCGCACGGACCGGCACCGAACTGGTGGCCGGAGCGTCCGACGCTGCCGCTCTGACCAGCGGATACCGGCTGGCGTTCACGGTCGCGGCCGGACTGCTCGCCGCGGCCCTGGTCGTCGGCGTCACCGTGCTGCGCAAGCGGCACACGTCCGAGGAGGCAACGGCCGCGCAAGCGGTCCCGGCCTTCTGACGCGACGAATCGCGGTAACCACCCCCGCGATTCACCCCCCGGGTGGATGTCCGCCCGGGGGGTTCGGTGGTGTCCTCGAAAGATGCTGACCGATCGCACGACGTTGACCCAATTCCTCATCGAAGAGCGCAGGCGCCATCCCGGTTCCAGCGGTGAGCTCAATTCCCTGATCCTCGACGTCGCGCTGGCCTGCAAGGCGATCTCCAAGCGCATCGCCTCCGGTGCGCTCACCGGCGTCCTCGGCGGCGCCGGTGTGGTGAATGTGCAGGGTGAGCAGCAGCAGAAGCTCGACGTGGTCGCCAACGAGCTGTTCCTGCGCGCCAACGAATGGGGCGGCCAGCTGGCGGGAATGGTGTCGGAGGAGCTCGACGACCCGTATGCGATCCCGCCCGATTATCCGCGCGGCAAATACCTGCTGGCGTTCGATCCGCTCGACGGTTCGTCCAATATCGACGTGAATGTCGCTGTGGGCAGCATCTTTTCGATTCTGCGCGCCCCGAACCCCGGCATCGACGCGACGACGGTGGACTTCCTGCAGCCCGGCACCGAGCAGGTCGCCGCAGGCTACGCGATCTATGGCCCCGCGACGCAACTCGTGCTCACCGTCGGCACCGGCGTGCACGCCTTCACTCTCGATCCCGAACTGGGCGAGTTCTTCCTGACCGGGCAGAACCTGCGGCTGTCGGAGTCCACCTCGGAGTACGCGGTCAACAGTTCCAACCGGCGATTCTGGGAACCGGCCGTGCGCCGCTACATCGACGAATGCCTGGCGGGCGCGACGGGTCCGCGCGAGAAGGACTTCAACATGCGCTGGGTGGCGTCGCTGGTGGTCGAAACCCACCGCATCCTGACCCGGGGCGGGGTGTTCCTGTACCCGCGCGACTCGAAGGACCCAGCCAAGGCGGGCAGATTGCGGCTGCTCTACGAGGCCAACCCCATCGCCTTTCTGATCGAGCAGGCCGGCGGCCTGGCCTCGACCGGTCGCGAGCGCATCCTCGACGTCGCCCCCACCGAACTGCACCAGCGGATCGCGTTCATTTTCGGTTCCCGCGACGAGGTAGCGCGCATCGTGAGGTACCACGCCGACGCGGCCGAGGAGCCCGACGGCCAGTGGAGTCCGCTGTTCGGTCTCCGCGGTCTCTACCGTTCCACCACCTGAGGAGGAGATTCATGTCCGCCAAGCACCCTGTCGTCGCCATCACCGGGTCATCCGGTGCCGGAACAACGTCGGTGATGCGCACGTTCGATTCGATCTTCCGCAGGGAAGGCATCGACGCCGCGTACGTCGAGGGCGACAGCTTCCACAGGTTCGACCGGGCCGGCATGAAGGAGGAGCTGGCGCGAGCGCTGTCGGACGGTGACCACACCTTCAGCCATTTCGGCGCGGAGGCCAACCTGTTCGAAGACCTCGAGAAGCTGTTCCGCGGCTACGGCGAGACCGGTACGGGCCGGGTACGAAAGTACCTGCACGACAAGGAGGAAGCGGCGCCCTACGACCAGGAACCCGGCACCTTCACACCGTGGGAGGACCTGCGCCCCGGCACCGACCTGCTGTTCTACGAGGGCCTACACGGGGCGGTCGCCAACGAACAGGTCGACGTGGCACAGTACGCGGACCTGCTCATCGGGGTGGTGCCGGTGATCAACCTCGAGTGGACCCAGAAGCTGCACCGCGACAAGGACAAGCGCGGCTACTCCACCGAGGCGGTGACCGAGACGATCCTGCGCCGCATGCACGACTACGTGAATTTCATGTGCCCGCAGTTCTCCCGCACCCATGTGAACTTCCAGCGGGTTCCCGTGGTCGACACATCGAATCCCTTTGTGGCCCGGACTATTCCGACGCCAGATGAGTCGATGCTGGTAATCCGGTTCGCCGACCCGCACGGCATCGACTTCCCGTATCTGCTGTCGATGCTGCACGACTCGTTCATGTCGCGCCCGAACACGATCGTGTGTCCGGGCGGGAAAATGGACCTGGCGATGCAGCTGATCTTCACGCCGATGCTGTTGCGGCTCATGGAACGTCGCGGCCGCACGCGCTGAGCCCGATTCGACGGCCACCTCAGGCGAGGTGGCCGTCGAACCATGTCACCAGCTCCGGGTCGTCGAGCCCGTCGGCGACCAGCACTGCCGCCGAGAGGTCGTCGGTGCGCGTGTAGGCGTTCTGGGCGGCCACGCACCGCAGTCCCGCGGCCACCGCCGACCGCACGCCGTTGGACGAGTCCTCCACGGCCACTGCTTGATCGGGGGACAGTCCGGTCTGGATCAGGACATCCAGATACACCGCGGGGCTCGGCTTCAGGACGGGCACTTCGGTGCCGGTGGTCACGGTGTCGAACGGCTCACCGAAAGCGTGCTTCAGCAAGGGTTCGACCCACGCGCGGGTGCCGGTGGTCGCCACGTGCAATCGGACACCGTGCGACCGGAGCCGTTCGATCAGTTCCCGCGCGCCCGGACGGGCACAGATGTGCCCGTCCGCTGCCATCTGCCGCATGATGCGGGTCTTGGTGCGGTGCACCTGATGCGCGAGCGCCCGCGCTTGCTCGACGGGCCTGCCCTGCTGTTCGAACCAGAACGCCAGCCGTTGCGCGCCCCCGGCCACCTTCAGCAGCTTCCCGTACTCCTCGACCGCCCAGCGATCCGGAAGACCCGCCTCGGCGAAGGCCGCGTTGAAAGCCACCCGATGGCCGTCGCGCTCGCTGTCGACCAGGGTGCCGTCGACGTCGAAGATCACCGCCCGCAGTCGAGTCACGGCGCACCGTCGAGGTATTCGCGAATCCGGTCGAGTACGGCGCGCACGGTGAATCCGTGACGGGCCATGACCTCGTCGCCGGGGCCGCTGTGCCCGAAGTCGTCGATCCCGATCGCCAGGTCGACCAGCCCGGTCCAGCCCGCCGTACTTCCCGCCTCGATGCTGATGGTGTGCGCCGCGGCGTCGCGGGTGAAGCGCGTCCGATCCATCACCGACACCACCCGCACGGCGAACCCTTCTGCCCGTAGCTGCTCGGCGGCGGCGACCGCCAGTGCGACTTCCGAACCGGTAGCGGCGATGTGGATGCTGGGAAGCGCTGCTGTGGATGGTCTGCCTGCCACCGTGCCGACCGCGTCGGCTCTCGAGAGCGCACTATCGGGCCAGGTAGCACTCTCCGCGAGTTCCAGCTGGGGCAGTGACTGGCGGGACAGGATCAGCGCGGTCGGTCCGTCGACCCGGCTCAGCGCGAGTTCCCAAGCGAGAGCGGTCTGCGCATCGTCGGCCGGTCGCAACACCTGCAGCCCCGGAATCACCCGGAGCGACTCGATCTGCTCGACGGGTTGATGTGTCGGCCCGTCCTCGCCGACCGCGACGGAATCGTGGGTGAGAACATAGATCACCGGCTGCCCCATCAGCGCCGACAGCCGCAGGGCGGGACGCAGATAGTCGGCGAACACCAGGAACGTACTGCCGAAGACCCGGAACCCGCCGTGCAGGCTCATCCCGTTCAGAATCGCCGCCATCCCGAACTCGCGAATACCGAAAGCGACAGCGCTGGAACTGAAGTCGTCGCGATGCACCACCTCGCCGCACACGGTGCCGGTCGACCCGGCCAGGTCGGCCGACCCGCCCACCAATTCCGGCATCACCGACAGCGCCGCGTGCAAACACGCCTGCGAGGACTGCCGGGTGGCGCGCGGTGCCCGCGCGGCCACGGTTTCCAGCGCGTCCGGCAAACCCGCAGGCAGCAGTCGCGCACGGGCGCGCCGGAACTCGGCGGCGCGCACCGGCGCGACGGCGTCGAACGCCGCGAACTCCTCGAGCCAGGTCGCATGCTCCGCACCACCGAGCGCGGCCAGCACCGCGCACGTCGACTCGACCTGCTCGGGCACGGTGAACGGCGGAAGAGTCCATCCCGCCAGCTCTTTGGCCTGTGCGAGTCGTTGGGCGCCCAGCGGCGAGCCGTGCGCCTTCGCCGTTCCGGCGACGCCGGGCGCACCGTGACCGATCACCGTGCGCACCGCGAGAAAGCTCGGCCGGGGGTCACACTTCGCCCGGGTCAGCGCGGCGTCGATCGCCTCGATATCGGTCCCGTCCGGCACCACTTCGGTATGCCACCCATAGGCCGCGAACCGCGCCACCTGATCGTCACCGCACGAGCGCCCGACCGCGCCGTCGATGGTGATCTCGTTGTCGTCCCACAGCACGGTCAACCCGCCGAGCCCCAAATGCCCTGCGAACGAGGCGACTTCGTGACTGACACCTTCCATCAGGCAGCCGTCGCCGACGATCGCGTAGGTGCGATGACCGGTGATCTCCGGATACCGGGCGGCGGTCATCCGCTCGGCGAGGGCCATGCCCACCGCCATCGCCAGCCCCTGACCCAACGGGCCGGTGGTGCACTCCACGCCGGGCGTCTGCCCGAACTCGGGATGACCCGGCGTCCGCGACCCCAGTTGCCGGAAGCGCCGCAGTTCCTCGACGGGCAGGTCGTAGCCGAACAGGTGCAACAGTCCGTACAGCAGCGCCGACCCGTGTCCGGCCGAGAGCACGAACCGGTCCCGATCGGCCCACTCGGGATCGGCCGGGTCATGGCGCAGGTGCCGGCTCCACAGCGTCCACGCCATCGGCGCCGCCCCCATCGGCATGCCGGGGTGACCCGACTGCGCGGCCTCCACCATGTCGGCCGCGAGGAAGCGCAGGGTGTCGACGGCGAGCTGGTCGGTCTCCACCGACGGCGTGAAAGTCGTTGGCGCGATATCGGTCATCAGGCTGCCGCTCCCGCGACGGTGGCGGCATCGCGAAGCCGCTTGACCGCGGCCGCCTTGCCTTCGGGGCAGCCGTACATCCACGATCCCGAGATGAACACGTCGGCGCCGGCTGCGGCCGCCCCGCCGATCGTGTCGCCGGTGATCCCGCCGTCCACTTCGAGCTCGATGGAGTACCCGGACTCGTCGATCATCCGGCGCAACCGCGCGATCTTCGATTCCACGGCCGGAATGTAGGCCTGCCCACCGAAACCCGGATTCACGGTCATGGCCAGGATCAGGTCGGTCTCGGCCAGCACGTGCGCGACGACCTCGGCGGGGGTGTGCGGATTCACCGCGACACCGCTGCGCGCGCCCAGTTCGCGGATCCTGGCGAGCGTGCGATGCAGATGCGTACAGGCTTCGGCGTGCACGATGATCAGCTCGCAACCCGCGTCGACGTACGTGCTGAGCAGCCCATCGGGATTCACCACCATGAGGTGCGCCTCGAACCCCACGGTGCTGTGCGAACGCGCCGACGCGATGACATCGGGACCGAAGGTGAGGTTGGGGACGAACACGCCGTCCATCACGTCCCATTGGATCCGGTCGACGCCCGCCGCGCACAGATCGCGCACTTCTTCACCGAGGCAGGCGAAATCGGCGGGCAAGACCGACGGCACTATGAGCGGCCGACGAACTGAGGACTCCGGCATGGCGCGGCCTTTCTGATCGGGTCCGTTCATCGGACCGCACCGGCGTACCCGCCGCACTCCCCCTCGGGGGTGGCGGCCCGGGTGAGATCTCGTCAATGCCCGTAGCCGCGCTGCCGCTCGCCGTAGGGTGGAGTGATGCCGGAGTTACCTCCGACCCCGTTGAAGCTTGTGCTCGTCGACGATCACGAAATGGTGCTGCACGGGCTCGACGCCATGCTCGGACACTTTCCCGACGACGTGATGATCGTCGGCCAGTCCACCACCGAAACCGCCGCGCTGCGGATGGTCGCCGAACATCGGCCCGATATCGTCCTGTGCGATGTTCGCATCGGCAAGGCCAGTGGCTTGGATCTGTGCCGTCAGATCACCCTGCAATATCCCGAGACCAAGGTCGTGTTGCTGACCGTCTACGACGACGAGCACTACCTGTACCAGGCGCTGCGCGTCGGGGCGTCGGGCTACATTCTCAAGCGGGTCGACGGGCGCGAACTGGTCGCCCAGCTGTGCCGCGTCCGCGAAGGCGAGACGGTGGTCGACGCCGCACTGGCCGGTCGGGTGGCGCTGGCCGCGGCCCGGCTCAGCGCGGGCCAGTTCTGGTCCGGCGCGCACCTCGGACTGACCCAGCGTGAGTCGGAAGTGCTGGGGCTGTTGGTCTCCGGCCACTCCAATCGCGCGGTCGCGAGCAAGCTGGTGGTCAGCGAGGACACCGTGAAAACCCATATTCGCGGGCTGTATCGCAAGCTGGGGGTGTCCGATCGCAGCGGAGCGATCGCGGTCGCGTTGCGGGAGGGGCTGTTCCGGTGAGCTTCGCGAGCGGCGCGGTGCCCACGGCGGCGGAGCTGGCGCCACTGCTCGGCGCCGAAGGCGTGCTGCTCTACGCCGTCGACGGCCAGGATCTGAGCATCGTTGATCTGTGGCCTTCGCATCCCTCGGCGGGTTCGTTGCGGTTGCAGGTCGGATTCGGGGTGACCGGGTTGGTGGCCCGCACTCGTACGCCGGTGCTACTCGACAACGACTCGCCACGTAATGCCCTGCACCGCAGACTTCTACGTCTGGATCCGCAGCAGACGGTCGCGCGGATGTGTCTGCCGCTGCCGGGGCTGGAAGGCGATGTGGTCGGCGTGCTCGCCGTGCACCGCCGTCCCCGTGACCCGTTCGGGCAGCACGACCTCGACGTCGCGCAGCAGTACGCGGGTGTGCTCGGCCTGTGGTTGCACGCGCAGCGGCTGTTCCGCACCGTCAACCGGCAGCGCACCGAGCGCGACCGCCTGGTCGAGCAGGCGATCACCGCTCAGGAGGCCGAACGCAGGCGCATCGCCTTCGATCTGCACGACGGCGTCACCACCGCCCTGGCCTCGATGTCGTTTCACCTGTCCGCCGCCGATCTCACCGTCTCCGAACTCGCCGCCCACGTCGACGTCACCGACGGAGCCAGCCTGCGCGATCTCGCCAGGGCCCGCGCCGAACTCGTCAGCGCGCGCGAGCTGGCCGATTTCGCCTACAACGCGACCAGGGCGGCGATCTCGGGCCTGCACAGTCTCGTCCTCGACGACCTCGGCCTGGTCGCCGCGATCGAATCGCTGGTGCGCACGGTGAGTGGCGAAGGCCCGCCGACGATCGAATTCCTCGTCGATCACGCCGCCGCCATCGACGACATCCCCGACCACGCCGCCGCCACCCTGTACCGGATCGCCCAGGAAGCGCTCGCGAACGCGGTGAAACACGCTGATGCGCAACGGATCGTGCTCTCCCTGCGCCGGGTCGGCGACTCGGTGATCTTCGGATGTTCCGACGACGGTGCGGGTTTCGACCCGGCAGCGCAGCGTGCCCATCGCGCCGCCGACGCCGACGGCGAACAACATTTCGGCCTGAGCTCGATCGCGGAACGCTGTGCCCTGATCGAAGCCTCGCTGCGCGTGGAATCGATGCGGGGACGCGGAACCACGGTGCTGGTGGAACTACCGCTGAAGTAGCGGCGGGCACCGGCCAACGAACGCAGCAGCGGTGCCCGAGGGGTAGCGCCGCTGCTGCGCGTTGCCACCGCGCTCAGGACGGCTGCCGAGCGGACCCGCTTACGCGGTGTGCTCGGCGGCAGCAGAGGCGTTGCGGCAGTTCTGGAGCAGAACACGGTGTGCTGCGGGAACTTCGGAGTTCGTTCCACCCCAAGTGTGCAGGGCCGCGCTCACGAGCGCGCGCCCGAAGGAGAATGTCACAGGCCACGGCCGCTCGTCGACGGCGGCGAGCTCGCTCAGAAAAGCACACACCCGCGAGGTGGGATGTCCACCGGACAGGAACGCGATGCCCGCCACCTCGGCGGGCACCAGCTCGCGCAGCACGGCGAAGGTCGCGGCCGCGACGTCGGCGGGCGGGACAGCCGCGGCGTCCAGACCGGGGGTGACGAAGTTGGGCTTGAGCACGATGCCGGTGAGATCCACCGCGGCGTCGACGAGTTCGGCGAACACCGCGCTCAGGGCCAGGCGAGTCGCCTTCGCCGAGGCCTCGAGGTCGTGGTCGCCGGTGCACAGCACCTCGGGCTCGACGATGGGGACGATGCCGTGCTGCTGACACAGCGCGGCATAGCGGGCCAGCGCGTGCCCGTTGGCGGCGGCGGAGTAGGGAGTGATGGTATGCACGTCGAACACCGCCCGCCACTTGGCGAACGCCGCCCCTCGATCGGCATAGGAGGCCAGCCGTGCGCCGAGCCCGTCGAGCCCCTCGGTGATCAGCGCACCGCCCTGGCCGGGGAGCGCGGTGGTGCCGGTGTCGACCTTGATGCCGGGCAGGACGCCGAGTTCGCGCGCCGCGATCGGGAACGGGCGCCCATCGGCGAGATCCTGGCCGAAGGTCTCGTCGCACAGGATGATTCCGCTGATCCATTCCGGCAGACCGTCGGCGGTGAGCAGCAGTTCGCGGTAGTCGCGCCGGGCGGTCGCGCTCGCGGGAACCCCTTCCTGTTCCAGGCGCGACGACATGGTCTTGATCGACTCGTCGGCGGCGAGAATGCCGCGGCCGCCGCTGGTCAGCTGCTGGGCGACGTCGGCGAGGGCGGTGGCGGGGAGTGTCGTCATGACGACCAGCATGCGAGCATCCGGTCGCCGCCGTCCTCACCCCTTCGGGCGAGGACGGGTGTGAAATGCGGCCGCGCTCACCTGCTCCGGATCGCACAGGTGCGCCACGAACAGTCGGGTCGCCGCGGTCGGTTCCTGGGTTGTGCAGACGTGCCACGGCCGGTCGAGAGGGGTGCCCGGCACGCTGTAGGAGACCAGTTCTCCCGAGGCGAGTTGCTCGCGCGCGGCCTCCTCGTGCACGAGCGTGACGCCGAGCCCCTCGCGTGCCGCGGCCACGGCGGCGCCCGAGGTACCGAGGGTGAGCAGCGGTGGCGCGGCCTGTAATCGGCTCAGCAACGACAGCGTGGTGTCGCGGGTGCCGGAGCCGATCCCGGTGAGCAGCCAGGGCGTGGTGAGCGGATCGTCGACCAGCCCGGGCCGCCCGACCAGCACCAGCCGGTTGGCCCGCTGGGCGGCGGTGACCAGCCCGGAGCCCCGCGGCGGTCGACCGGCCAGGGCGATATCGAAGACGTGGTCGGCGGCGCGGGCGAACAGCTCGCCGCGCGTCAGCACCGACAGCGACAGTTCCACGTGCGGATGGGCTTGGGCGAAGGTGGCCATCAGTGCAGGCAGCACGTACTCACTGGCCGTCGCGACCGCGCCGATGCGCACCCGTCCGCGATCGGCGTCGTGCACCGCCCCGGCCGCCTCCGCGAGCAGCCCGAGCAGCTTGCGCACGTAAACGGCGAAGATCTCGCCCGAATCCGTGGCCACGATGCCCCGGCCCGACTTACCGAAAAGCGTTGTGCCCAGCGCGTCTTCGAGTGCGGCGAGCGCGGCCGACACCGCCGGCGGCGTCACATGCAACGTCTGCGCGGCGGCACGCACACTCCCGGTTTCGTACACGGCGAGGAAGGTGCGCAGCCGACCCCAGGTAGCGGCCGCGGGCAGGTCGGGGCTGGCGAACATCGTTCAATTATGTCTTAACAGTGCACAGGAAACATTCCATTGTCGCTGAACAGTCGCGCCCACACACTGAAAGTGCTTCATAGGCGTGACCCGAAAGGAACGGCGATGACGACGATCGACAACGACGGCGCGGCGACCAAAGAGCGTTGGGATCCGGGTGTACAGAGTTATGCCGGAATGGGTTACTGGAACCCCGATTACATCCCCAAGGACACCGACGTGCTCGCCGTATTCCGGGTCACCCCCCAGGACGGCGTCGACCCGATCGAGGCCGCGGCCGCCGTCGCGGGCGAATCGTCCACCGCCACCTGGACTGTCGTGTGGACCGACCGGCTCACCGCCAACAGCCACTACCAGGCCAAGGCGTACCAGGTCGACGAGGTTCCGGGCAGGCCAGGTGAGTACTTCGCCTACATCGCCTACGACATCGACCTCTTCGAGGAAGGCTCCATCGCGAACCTGACCTCCTCGATCATCGGCAACGTCTTCGGTTTCAAGCCGCTCAAGGCGCTGCGCCTGGAGGACATGCGCATCCCCGTCGCCTACACCAAGACCTTCCAGGGCCCCGCCCACGGCATCGTCATGGAACGGGAGATGCTCAACAAGTACGGCCGCCCGCTGCTCGGCGCCACCATCAAGCCCAAGCTGGGCCTGTCGGCCCGCAACTACGGGCGCGTGGTCTACGAGGCCTGTCGCGGCGGCCTCGACTTCACCAAGGACGACGAGAACATCAACTCCCAGCCCTTCATGCGCTGGCGTGACCGCTTCCTCTACGCGATGGAGGGGGTGAACCGGGCGATGGCCGAAACCGGCGAGATCAAGGGCCATTACCTCAATGTCACCGCGGGCACGATGGAGGAGATGTACCGGCGGGCGAACCTCGCCAAGGAGCTCGGCAGCGTGGTGGTGATGATCGACCTCACTATCGGCTACACCGCCATCCAGTCGATGGCGCACTGGGCCCGCGAGAACGGCCTGCTGCTGCACCTGCACCGGGCCGGGCACTCCACCTACACGCGGCAGAAGACGCACGGCGTGAGCTTCCGGGTGATCGCGAAATGGTCGCGGCTGATGGGTGTCGACCACGTACACGCGGGCACCGTCGTCGGCAAGCTCGAGGGCGACCCGGCCACCACCCGTGGCTTCTACGACACGTTGCGCGACAACAACGTTCCCCGCAATCTCGGGAACGGCATCTTCTTCGATCAGGACTGGATCTCGATGCCCGGCGTGATGCCGGTGGCTTCCGGCGGCATCCACGCGGGCCAGATGCACCAGCTCCTCGACCTTTTCGGCGACGACGTGATCCTGCAGTTCGGCGGCGGCACCATCGGGCACCCGTACGGCATCGCCGCGGGCGCCGAGGCCAACCGGGTGGCGCTCGAGGCAATGGTCAAGGCGCGCAACGAAGGTCGCGATCTGCTGATCGAAGGACCCGACGTGCTGCGCAGGGCCGCCAAGCACTGCACCCCGCTGCAGGCCGCCCTGGACACCTGGGGCGACATCACCTTCGACTACACCAGCACCGACGCCCCCGATGTGGTGGCGACTCCGGTGCCCTCGATCTGACCAGGAGCACCCGATGAAACTGCGCTACGGAACCTTCTCCTACCTGCCCGACCTCACCGACGACGAGATCGCGGCACAGGTGAAGTTCGCCCTCGATCACGGCTGGCCGGTCTCGCTGGAGTACACCGACGACCCGCACCCACGCAACGTCTACTGGGAGATGTGGGGGCTGCCGATGTTCGACCTGGCCGAACCCGACGGCGTGCTCGCCCAGCTCGCCGATTGCCGGGCCACCTTCCCGCAGCACTACATCCGGCTGCTGGCCTACGACGCGTCCCTGGGCAGGCAGTCCACCGCGATGTCGTTCCTCGTCCAGCGACCGGCACACGAGCCCGGCTTCCTGCTCGAACGCGTCGAGGGTCCCGACCGCACCCAGCGGTACTCGGTGAAGTCCTACGCCACCGCCCGTCCGACCGGCGATCGGTACGCGGGCGAGTGAACTGATGGATACACCAAAGGGATTCGGGTTCCACCGACCGTCGGCAGGCGGCGCGGCGCAGACCACGGCAGTCGAGGAGCAGACGCCCGAGCCTGCGATTCTGGGCGACGACGAGGTGCTCGATCTCTCGGCCGACGAGGCCGCGGCCAGGGTGAGCGACACCCTGGCCGCGCTCGACGCCGAGCTGGTCGGCTTGGCCTCGGTCAAGCGCCGGGTCCGCGAGATCGCCTCGCTGCTCCAGGTCGACCGGGCGCGGCGCCGGTTCGGGCTCACCACCACGCGGCCCACGTTGCACATGAGCTTCACCGGCGGTCCCGGCACCGGCAAGACCACGGTCGCGCTGCGGATGGCGGCCATCCTGCACGCGCTCGACTACATCAGGGCCCCGCGCGTGCACACCGTCACCCGCGACGACCTGGTCGGCCAGTTCATCGGCCACACCGCGCCCAAGACCAAGGAGGCGATCGCCCGCGCGGCCGGGGGAGTGCTGTTCATCGACGAGGCCTACTACCTGTTCCGGCCGGAGAACGAGCGGGACTACGGGCAGGAGGTGATCGAGATCCTGCTCACCGAGATGGAGAACGAGCGCGGTGATCTGGTGGTGATCTTCGCCGGCTACCCCGACCGGATGGCGACCTTCTTCGCCGCCAATCCGGGCCTGAGTTCCCGGGTGCCGCACCATCTCACGTTCGCTGACTACGACCATGCGGAACTGACCCAGATCGCCGGACTGATGGTGGAGTCGGAAGGATTCGCCTTCGACGACGACGCGCACAAGGCGTTCGCCGAATACCTCACGCTGCGCATGGAGCAGCCCCGGTTCTCCAACGCGCGCAGCGTGCGTAACGCGATCGAACGCTGCAGGCTGCGGCAGGCCCGCAGGCTGGTCGCGCTCGACCGGCCACTGGGCAAGTCCGACCTCATCACGCTCACCGCCGAGGACGTCTACGGCAGCAGTGTCTTCGAGCCGGCCCAGGACTGAGTCACGCGCGCGGCGGAAAGCCCGATAACCGGCATCTATCAGGTGATCGGGCTTTCCGCTTTGACAAGGGTGGACAATGTGAGAAGCCTTTTGTCAGATATGCCGACCGCGCGGTGCCGCAGAACTGAAGAGAAGCTGACACATGACCTCGATCGAGGACCCAGAAGATGATCTGAGCGTGACCCCGCCCAAGACCTGGGCGGTCGGCGTTCCCGCGGTGGCGCACGCGATCGAGTACTCGCTCTCGCAGAACTCCCCGGCCCGCACCGCGCTCACCTTGCTCAACATCAATCAGACCAAGGGCTTCGACTGTCCCGGCTGCGCGTGGCCCGAGCCCACGCGCCGCCACCTCAACGAGTACTGCGAAAACGGCGCCAAGCACATCAACGACGAGGCCACCACCCGCCGCGTCACCCGGCAGTTCTTCGCCGAGCATCCGGTCGCCGAGCTCGACACCATGTCGGACTACTGGCTCAACCAGCAGGGCAGGCTCACCGAGCCGATGGTGAAGCGGCCCGGCGCCACGCACTACGAGCCCATCGGCTGGGACGATGCGTTCGGCGTGCTGGCCGGCGAACTGTGTGGGCTCGACAGCCCCGACGAGGCCCTGTTCTACACCTCGGGGCGGCTCAACAACGAGGCCGCGTTCCTGCTGCAACTGTTCGCCCGCGCCTATGGCACCAACAACCTGCCCGACTGCTCGAACCTGTGCCACGAGTCGAGCGGTTCCGCGTTGGCGCAGACCATCGGTGTCGGCAAGGGCAGCGTGTCCCTCGACGACATCTACGAAGCCGACCTGGTCTTCGTCGTCGGCCAGAACCCCGGCACGAACCATCCGCGCATGCTGTCGGCGCTCGAGGAGACCAAACGCAACGGCGGCAAGATCGTGGCGGTGAACCCGCTGCCCGAGGCCGGGCTGATCCGGTTCAAGAACCCGCAGAAGGCGCGCGGGGTGCTCGGGCGCGGCACCGAGATCGCCGATATCTTCCTCAAGATCCGCCCCGGCGGCGACCTGGCCCTGTTCCAGATGCTGAACAAGCTGCTCCTCGACGCCGAGGACGCGGCGCCGGGCACGGTGCTCGACCACGCGTTCATCGCCGCGCACACCAGCGGTTTCGACGCCTTCGCCGAGCATGCCAGGACGGTGAGCTGGGAGCACGCGCTCACCGCCACCGGGCTCACGCGCGCGGAGATCGAGGCCGTGCACCAGCAGGCGGTGGCGAGCAAGAAGGTCATCGTGTGCTGGGCGATGGGTTTGACCCAGCACAAGCACGGCGTGCCCACGATCCGCGAGATCGTCGACTTCCTGCTGCTGCGCGGCAACCTCGGCCGACCCGGCGCCGGGGTGTGTCCGGTGCGCGGGCACAGCAATGTCCAGGGCGACCGCACCATGGGCATCTGGGAGCGGATGCCGCAGTCGTTCCTGGACGCGCTCGGCACGGAGTTCGGTTTCACCCCGCCCGCGGCTCATGGGCTGGACGCGGTCGGTGCCATCCGTGCCATGCGCGACGGCAAGGCGAAGGTATTCGTCGGTGTCGCAGGCAATTTCGTGCGGGCCACGCCCGACAGCGAGGTCACCGAAGCGGCCCTGCGGCAGTGTTCGCTGACCGTGCAGATCTCCACCAAACTCAACCGCTCCCACACGGTCTGCGGCGAGACGGCACTGATCCTGCCCACGCTGGGTCGCAGCGATCGTGACATCCAGGCCACGGGTGAGCAGTTCTACACGGTCGAGGATTCGATGAGTCAGGTCCGCACGTCGCGGGGGCGCCTCGACCCGGCCTCACCCGACCTGCTGAGCGAGATCGCGATCATCTCCCGGCTGGCGCGCAGCACGCTGGGGGCGGAGTCCACGATTCCGTGGGAGGAATTCGTCGCCGACTACAGCACCGTGCGCGACCGTATCTCCCGGGTCGTACCCGGCTTCGAGAACTTCAACGAGCGGGTCACCGCGCCGGGCGGGATGCTGCTGGTCAATCCGGTCAACCAGGGCATCTACCGCACCGCGAGCGGGAAGGCCGAGTTCACCCGCAACGACTTCGACATGATCGACGCGCCGCCGGGATACCTTGTGCTGCAATCACTGCGGTCCCACGATCAGTGGAACACCATTCCCTACGCGAGCAACGACCGCTACCGCGGCATCCACCACGCCCGCCGGGTGGTGATGGTCAACCCCGACGACCTGGCCGAGCGGGGGATCGCCGACGGGGAAGTGGTCGACATCGTCAGCATCTGGCACGATGGCACCGAGCGGCGCGCGGAGAAGTTCGTCGCCGTCGGGTACCCGGCCAGCCGTGGGTCGGCCGCCGCGTACTACCCGGAGACCAACGTGCTGGTTCCGCTCGACAGCGTCGCCGACATCAGCAACACGCCGACCTCGAAAGGCATCATCGTCCGTTTGGAGCCGGTGGTCCGACGGGCTGGGACCGACGGCGACGAGCGCGCATAGATACACTGCTCTCATGTCCGTGCGCACCCGTCAGCCACTAGTTCCCGGTACCCAGTCGCCGATCCGGGAAGTTCCCCGCTCCATCGAGCGGCCCGAATACGTGTGGAAGAAGACCGCGAACGAGGGCAACGAGCCCTGGGTACAGACCACCGAGACCATCGAGAAGATGCGAATCGCCGGCAAGATCGCGGCGCGGGCCCTCGAAGAGGCGGGTAAGGCCGTGGTTCCCGGCGTTACCACCGACGAGCTCGACCGGATCGCCCACGAGTACATGTGCGACCACGGCGCCTACCCGTCGACGTTGGGCTACAAGGGTTTTCCCAAATCCTGCTGCACCTCGCTCAATGAGGTCATCTGCCACGGCATCCCCGACTCGACGGTGGTCGAAGACGGTGACATCGTCAATATCGACGTCACCGCCTTCATCCACGGCGTGCACGGCGACACCAACAAGACCTTCCTGGCCGGCGATGTCGACGAGGAGGTGCGTCTGCTCGTCGAGCGCACCGAAGAGGCCACCAACCGGGCCATCAAGGCGGTCAAGCCGGGTCGCGCCCTGAACGTGGTCGGGCGTGTCATCGAGGCCTACGCCAACCGCTTCGGCTACGGCGTGGTGCGCGACTTCACCGGCCACGGCGTCGGCCCCACCTTCCACAGCGGACTGGTGGTGCTGCACTACGACCAGCCCAACATCGAGTCGGTGATCGAGCCCGGCATGACCTTCACGATCGAGCCGATGATCAATCTCGGCGGCATCGACTACGACATCTGGGACGACGGCTGGACCGTGGTCACCCAGGACCGCAAGTGGACCGCGCAGTTCGAGCACACACTGGTCGTCACCGACACGGGTGCGGAAGTTCTGACCTTGCCGTGAATCGGCGCAGGTCGAGGCTCGCGCCTTTGGGTCGTCACCGACACGGGCGCGGAAATTCTCACGCTGCCGTGAGCGCGCCCCTGCGCGGCGCGCTGTTGATCGCGGGTACCACCTCCGACGCCGGGAAGAGTGTCGTGGTGGCGGGTATCTGCCGGATGCTGGCGCGGCGCGGGGTGCGGGTGGCGCCGTTCAAGGCGCAGAACATGTCGAACAACTCGGTCGTCACCCTCGACGGCGGGGAGATCGGGCGTGCCCAGGCGCTGCAAGCACGAGCCTGCGGGCTGGAGCCGAGCGTGCGGTTCAACCCGGTGCTGTTGAAGCCCGGTAGCGATCGCCGCTCGCAGCTGGTGGTTCGCGGCGCCGCTGTCGGAACTGTCGGCGCGCGTGACTATTTCACTCGTCGGCAGGAACTGCGCGAGGTCGTCGCGGCCGAATTGGCCTCGTTACGTGACGAATTCGACGTAGTGATCTGTGAGGGGGCGGGCTCACCGGCCGAAATCAACCTCAGGGCAACCGATCTCGCGAACATGGGTTTGGCCCGCGCCGCCGATATTCCGGTCCTGGTGGTGGGCGACATCGACCGCGGCGGCGTTCTCGCCCACCTGTTCGGCACCGTCGCCGTGCTGGAACCCGAAGATCAGCAGCTCATCGCGGGCTTCCTCATCAACAAATTCCGCGGTGACGTGTCCCTGCTGCAACCCGGCCTCGACCAGCTGGTCGCGCTGACCGGCCGCCCCACCCTCGGCGTTCTTCCCTTCGCCGAAGAGCTCTGGCTCGATGCCGAAGATTCCCTCGGCACCCTCTCCGGCGCCCCCGTGGGCCGCCCCGGCCCGCCGCACGGCACCGACTGGCTCACCGTGGCCGCCATCCGCCTCCCGCGAATCTCCAACTCCACCGACATCGAGGCTCTCGCCTGCGAACCCGGCGTCTCGGTCCGCTGGGCCGACAGCCCCCATCAGCTGGCCACCGCCGACCTCGTGATCGTTCCCGGCAGCAAGGCGACCATCTCCGACCTGAACTGGTTGCGCGCCAACGGAATCGCCGATGCTCTTCGTGCTCGCGCCGTCGCAGGCCGTCCCGTCCTCGGCATCTGTGGCGGCTACCAGATGCTCGGCACCCGCATCGTCGACGGCGTCGAGCACACAGCGGCAGCGGGTCAGGCCGACGTCCCCGAATCGGGGTCTGCGCGGCCCTGCGTGGTGGACGGCCTCGGTCTCCTCGACCTCGATATCGAATTCGCGGACCCCAAGATCGCCCGGCAGGTGTCGGGCATCGCGGGCACGGACCCCCTGCACGGCTACGAGATCCATCACGGCCGCGTCACCCGCACCGCCGACCCCGCCTGGCTGACCCTCGACGGCGACCCGGAAGGCAGTGTGCGAGAAGCGATCTGGGGCACTCATGTCCACGGGCTCCTCGAGTCCGACGAGTTCCGCCGCACCTGGCTCACCGAGGTGGCCGCCCGCGCCGGACGCACCGGCTTCACCGTCGCGCCCGGCACCTCGGTCGCGGCCGTCCGATCCGCGCAACTCGACCTCCTCGCCGACCTCATCGAGAAACACGTCGACCTCGTGGCGCTGGACCAGCTGATCCGCGGCGGCGCCCCGGCCGGCATCCCGGTCATCCGAACGTCCCAGTGACCCGGCGCGCTGTGGACGCGGCGGTGTGCGGCTCGTCTCGCCTCACAGCCCGGGGCGCGGCGTTGTGACAGGTTCGGCAATTCGGGTGTTGTGGACAGTGAAAGCCCAGTACACGGGGGTGTGTGGATCGGCGGGCCGCGGCGGAACAGGCCGCGTTGTTCAGGCTGGACGTGTACCGTAACCCGGCATGAAATCTCGGCAGATCACGGTCGGTGACCAGGCCTGGACGGTGCGGGTCGACGGACCATCTTCGCGGCACAATGTGCTGCTGCTTCCCGATGCGGACGACCCTGCCGACGTGTTCGACAAGGTGTGCACGCGGCTGCACGAATCCGACTTACAGACCATCGTCGTGGAGTCTGTCGAGGGGCTCGATCCGGCGGGTGTGCGCGCGATTCTCGACGAACTCGAACTGCCCTACGTCAACGTCGCGGGGCGTGGGTCGGGCGCGGAGCTGGCGTGGCGGGTGTGCGCGGGCCGGTTCGGCCGGTTCATGAGTCTGGTCGTCGCCGACCACGGGCACCCGGCGGTTCCCGACGCCGACGGCCGAGTCCCCGACGCGACCTGTCCGCCGCTGGAACTGCCCGTCACGATGCTGGTCACCAAGGGCCTGCCCCGCGCCACCGCCGACGCCTCCGGCCGCTATGTCTACGGCGAATTCCGGGTCGTCCCACTGGAAGTCGACAACATCGCCACCGAGGCGGGCCACGAATTCGCCACCGAGATCGTCTTGCGCACCAGCCTCTGGTAGATGCGGCCGAGCTCACCAGGCACTGACGCGGATCGCTGATCGCGCCAGAGCCTGGTGAGCGGTGTGTCCGGATCAGGACTTGCGGTAGGCCGCCAACCAGTCGAGCCAGTTGTCGGTTTCCTGGAACGCGTTGGCGCGCACGGCTTCCGAGGACAGGAACACGTCGTGGCGGGCGCCGTCGATCGGGACGATCGAGGTGCGCTCGCCCAGACAACCCGCCCAGCGCTGGATCTGCTTCACATCGAGCACGGCATCGGCCACGTCGACGGCGGGGGAGTGCTCACGGGCGAACTTGGTGAGCCGCGAACGCAGGATCAGCGCCGGCACGCCGATGGTCAGGCCCTGGTGCAGGCGCGCGTGTCCCCGGCGGATGGCGCGCAGCCAGCCCAGCCGCACCGGTTCACCACTGAGCGGCTTCCAGTCCAAGTTGTAATCCCACTCACCCGAGCGGCTGGTGTGCAGGCTGTCGCCGTAGGCGGTGCTGACGCCGCCGGGCAACTGGGCGAAGGCGCGGAACCGGCCCACCGCGTTGATCACGGGGGTGCCGACGGTGCGGTAGAAGGACGGTCCCTGGAGGTCGAACCAGGGACTGTTGAGGACGACCCCGGCCACACCCGCCGCCGCGCTGCCACCGGCCGCCTCGAGCCGGTCCAGCCACAGCGGCACGATCAGGCCACCGGTCGAATGCGCGA
Source organism: Nocardia sp. NPDC055165 (assembly GCF_053606985.1). Taxonomy (NCBI): domain Bacteria; kingdom Bacillati; phylum Actinomycetota; class Actinomycetes; order Mycobacteriales; family Nocardiaceae; genus Nocardia; species Nocardia sp. NPDC055165. The sequence continues at coordinate 231,424 of NZ_JBSGSS010000006.1, read as the reverse complement.
CGATCAGCACATCGTTGCCGGTCTCCTCGCGCGCGATCCGCAGCGCCTCGGTCAGCTCGTCGTCGTAGAGCGCCAGGTCGCTCACGTAGTGCGCGCTCTGTCCTTCTCGCCGCGACCTCCCGCATTTACGCAGGTCGAGCGCGTAGAACCGGTGCCCGCGCGCCGCGAAATGCTCGGCCAGGTGCTCCTGGAAGAAGTAGTCGGTGAACCCGTGCACGTAGAGCACGGTCGGCTCGATCGCCGGCGCCGTGGCATCGGGCAGATAGCGCACGAGCGTGGCCACCACCTCGCCCTCACCGTCGGGGTCGATACCGAGCGGGAGGGTCCGCTGTTGATAGGCGGTGCCGAGAACATCGGGTTGCCACTGCTCGTCGGTTCGATCAGCGAGGGTTTCTTTCGTCACACTGCTCAATCTATCGCGCGGTCATGGTGACGTGCAGGCTTGCTTTTCATCACATTCGGGAGGTCCGTTGCAGAACTGTGCTCAGCTGAGGTGCACAATTGGCATCAGGTGAACGACGGGTAACCTACCTCCCGGCGATTCACCGCGAGTCGCATGAACACCGCCAAAGCGCCCGCGCCAAGCGAACTCACCTGCCGGTGGGTAGCTGAGAAGGACAAGGAAGTCGATCTACCCGTGCCGAACGCTGCGAAGAGTGAAAAGACCGATGTAGTTCTCATCGGCGCTGGCATCATGAGTGCCACGCTGGGCGCGCTGCTGCGGCAGCTGCAGCCGGATTGGACGATCTCGGTGTTCGAGCGGCTCGACGCCGCCGCCGCGGAGAGCAGCGACCCGTGGAACAACGCGGGCACCGGCCACTCGGCGCTGTGTGAGCTCAACTACAGCCCGCAGAACGCCGACGGCTCGGTCGACGTGAGCAAGGCCGTCGACATCAACGAGCGCTTCCAGGTCTCGCGCCAGTTCTGGGCCTCCGCTGTCGACGCAGGCGTGCTGGACGACCCCGCGGGCTTCATCAACCCCATCCCGCACGTCAGCTTCGTGCACGGCGCCGACAACGTCGATTACCTGCGCAAGCGCTACGAGGCACTGTCGCCGCACCCGCTGTTCCGTGGCATGGAGTACATCGACACCCCCGACGAGTTCGCCGCGCGCCTGCCGCTGATGGCCAAGGGCCGTGACTTCAGCGACCCGATCGCGCTGAACTGGTCCGACGGCGGCACCGATATCGACTTCGGCGCGCTCACCAAGCAGCTGCTCGCCTACATCGGCTACTCCGGCGGCGAGATCGCCTTCGGCACCGAGGTCCGCAACCTCGACAAGCAGTCCGACGGGTCGTGGAACGTCACCGTCCGCAATCTGCGCACCTACCAGTCGCGCACCATCAACGCGAAGTTCGTGTTCGTCGGCGCCGGTGGTGGCGCGCTGCCGCTGCTGCAGAAGGCAGGCATCGCCGAAGCCAAGGGCTTCGGCGGCTTCCCGATCAGCGGCCAGTTCCTGCGCTCCACCAACCCGGAGCTGATCGCCGCGCACGAGGCCAAGGTCTACGGCAAGGCCGCCGTCGGCGCGCCGCCCATGTCGGTGCCGCACCTCGACACCCGCGTCATCAACGGCCAGAAGGGCCTGCTGTTCGGCCCGTATGCCGGCTGGACCCCCAAGTTCCTCAAGGACGGCTCCAACGCCGACCTGTTCAAGTCGATCAAGCCGAACAACATCGGCTCGCTCGTCGGCGTCGGCCTCACCGAGCTCGGCCTGACCAAGTACCTGGTCGAAGAGCTGCTCAAGTCGCAGAACGGCAAGGTGGGCGTACTCGGGGAGTTCCTGCCGCGCGCGCAGGGCCGCGACTGGGAGCTCATCACCGCCGGTCAGCGCGTGCAGGTCATCCGCCGCAAGGGTGTGGGTGGCGTGCTCGAGTTCGGCACCGCGGTCATCTCCGCGCAGGACGGCTCCATCGCCGGTCTGCTCGGTGCGTCGCCGGGTGCGTCGACCTGCGTCACCGCCATGCTCGACGTGATGCAGCGGTGCTTCCCGGAGCAGTACACCGGCTGGACGCCGCAGCTGCAGCAGATGATCCCCTCCCTCGGCCAGAAGCTGTCGGAGAACCAGGCCCTGTTCCAGGAAGTGTGGGACTGGACCAGCAAGTCGCTGAAGCTGGACGGCAACACCGCGCCTGCGAACGAGCAGGTCTCGAGCTACGCCCAGGTGTGAGCGCCGAACTGAGACGGGCGTGGGCGGCGGATCTCGACGCCGCCACCCTGTACCGGTTGTTGTGCCTGCGCGTCGAGGTGTTCGTCGTCGAGCAGGAATGCGCCTATCCCGAGCTGGACGGGCGCGACCTGCTGGCGACGACGCGGCACCTGTGGCTCGACGACGGTTCCGTGCTCGCCACGTTGCGCCTGCTCGACGAGTCCGATAACGGGGTCACCAGCTATCGCATCGGCCGGGTCTGCGTCGCGCAGTCCGCTCGCAAACACGGGTACACCACCCGGCTGATGCAGGCCGCACTGGCCGAAACCGGCTCGGCCACTGTGCGACTGGATGCCCAGTCGCACCTGGTCGGCATGTACGCGAAGTTCGGTTTCGCCGTCGACGGGCCCGAATACGACGACGACGGGATCATGCACGTGCCGATGCGGCGCGGCTGAGGCGGTACACCGCCCGTCGATGCCCGGGGGAGGGCCCGCAACGGCGCGCGCATAGAGTTGGGGCGTGCCTGGTTTTGCTGATGTCGCCGCTGGTCCGCACACCGCCGCACGTGCGGCGGGTGAGGCGGGATTCCCGTTCTCCGCTGTGGTGGGGCAGGAGCGGTTGCAGCTGGCGTTGATCTTGTCGGCCGTGCACCCCGGGATCGGCGGGGTGCTGGTGCGGGGTGAGAAGGGCACGGCGAAGTCGACCGTGGTCCGCGCGCTCGCGCAGTTGCTGCCGCCCGTGGTCGACGAGACCGGGGCCCGGCCCGCCCGGCTCGTGGAGTTGCCGGTCGGCGCCACCGAGGACCGGGTCGTCGGGTCACTCGATCTCGAGCGGGTGCTGCGCGACGGGGAGCAGGCGTTCCGGCCCGGGCTGCTCGCCGCTGCCCACCACGGCGTGCTCTACGTGGACGAAGTGAACCTGCTGCACGACCACCTGGTGGACGTGCTGCTCGACGCGGCGGCGATGGGACGCGTGCACGTCGAGCGCGACGGTGTCTCGCACTCGCATCCGGCGCGGTTCGTGCTGGTCGGCACGATGAACCCCGAAGAGGGCGAGTTGCGCCCGCAGCTGCTCGACCGGTTCGGGCTCACGGTCGATGTGGCGGCCTCGCGCGAGGTCGACGTGCGGATGGCGGTGGTGCGCCGTCGCCTCGACTACGAAGCCGACCCGGCCGCGTTCGCCGCCCGCTATGTCGACGCCGATCAGGTGGTGGCCGAACGCATTCTGACCGCACGCGACCGGTTGCCCGAGGTCGTGCTGGACAATGCGGAGCTGCGCCGGATCGCGGCGCTGTGCGCGTCGTTCGATGTCGACGGGATGCGTGCCGACCTCGTCGTCGCCCGGACCGCGACCGCGCATGCCGCGTGGCGTGGACGGGATCGGGTCACCGAGGACGATGTGCGGATCGCGGCGGAACTCGCGCTGCCGCACCGTCGTCGGCGAGATCCGTTCGACGAGCCCGGGATCAGCGAGCAGCAGCTCGACGAAGCGATGGACGCCGCGGCCGCCGAGGTCGACAAGGCTTCGGGGGATGAGGAATTCGACGGTTCGCGTGGACCGGGTGCCGAGGGGAACGGCCACCGGGACGAGCTCGACGCCGATGGCGGTGACAGCGCGCACCCGGATGATGTCGACCCCGGTGGCCGCGAGGACGAGCGGTCGCGAGGCAGCGGTCGCGAAAGCGGTCCGGACGGCCTGGGTCCCGATGATGGTCCTGATGATGACGGCGGCCCTGATGGCGGCGGCCCGGACGATCGAGGACCGGACGGTGGCGGACCGGGCGGCGGCGGTTCCGGCGGCGACCGCTCGGACAGCTCCAACCAGGACAACGCGGGCAACGGTTCGCGACCCGGACCCGAAAAACTCTCGGGCACACCGACTTCGGCAGGCAAGCCCGCGCCGCGGTGGGAGGTCCCCGGTATCGGCGAAGGTGCCCCCGGGCGCCGTTCGCGCGCCCGGACCAGGACCGGCCGTACGGTCCGCCCCGACGCCGACCCGTCGACCGGCCTGCACCTGCTCGGCACCGTCTTCGCGGCCGCGCCGAAGCAATTCGAGCGTGGCAGGATCAGCGGCCCACTCGCCCTGGAAACCGAGGACCTGCGCGGCGCGTATCGCGAAGGTAGAGAAGGCAATCTGGTCGTTTTCGTGGTCGACGCGTCCGGCTCGATGGCCGCGCGCGACCGGCTCACCGCCGTCACCGGCGCGATTGTCACGCTGCTGCGCGATGCCTATCAGCGCCGCGACAAGGTGGCCGTGATCAGCGTCCGCGGCAGTACGGCCGAACTGGTTCTGCCGCCCACCTCCTCGGTCGACATCGCGGTCCGCCGCCTGGCCGGGATGCGTACCGGCGGCAAAACGCCACTCGCCGCGGGCTTGCAGAAGGCGCGCGAGGTGATCGCCCGCGAACACGTCCGCGACCCCCGCCGCCGCCCGATGCTGATCCTGCTCACCGACGGCCGTGCTACCGGCGGCACCGACCCGCTGCCACGGGCGCGCACCGCCGCCAAGCTGCTGGCCGCGCAAGGGCACACCGCCATGGTCATCGACTGCGAGCGCGGCATGATCCGGCTCGGCCTCGCCGCCGAACTCGCTCGCGACCTGCGCGCCCGCTACCTGCGCTTGACCGAACTCACCGGCGAGACAGTCGCCGACGTGGTCCGTGCCACGGGTCTGCCCGCTCGAGCGGCGTAAAGGTTCCAGCCCGTCCGGCGTAGGGGTCGAGCCCTGTGAGTGTGCCGGGCGCACCCTGATAGAAAGGGTGACGAACCGGCACGCGCGGCCGGCCCGAGAGGTACGGGTCGCGGAGCGGGCTTCGACATTCGAGCGCGCCGGCGTGCGACAGATATCGACCGCGAGGTCGTGCAGAACGCGCACCTCGCGTGCGTCGAGAAGAGGAGTTTCTGTGCCCAAAGGTGTTCCGGAGACCGTCCCCGAAGACGGTCTGACCACTCGGCAGCGGCGCAATCAGCCGGTGCTCGCCGTGCACACCGGGCCGGGCAAGGGCAAGTCCACCGCGGCGTTCGGGATGGCGTTGCGGGCCTGGAACCAGGGCTTCGACGTGGCGGTCTTCCAGTTCGTGAAGAGCGCGAAATGGAAGGTCGGCGAGGAAGCCGCCTTCCGGACCCTCGGCACCCTGCACGAGGAGACCGGCGCGGGTGGCGCGGTCGAGTGGCACAAGATGGGCGAAGGCTGGTCCTGGACCCGCAAGCACGGCACCGAGGAGGACCACGCGGCCGCCGCCCTGTCCGGCTGGCAGGAGATCGCCCGCCGTCTCGCCGCCGAACAGCACCGCTTCTACGTCCTCGACGAGTTCACCTACCCGCTCAAATGGGGCTGGGTCGACATCGACGAGGTCGTCGACACCCTCACCCACCGCCCCGGCAACCAGCACGTGGTCATTACCGGTCGCGACGCGCCCCCGGCCCTGATCGAGGCCGCCGACCTGGTCACCGAGATGACGAAGGTCAAGCACCCGATGGACGCGGGTCGCAAGGGCCAACGCGGTATCGAATGGTGAGTGCTCCCGCAGTAGTGATCGCGGCCCCGGCATCGGGTAGCGGGAAGACCACCTTGGCCACCGGGCTGATCGGTGCGCTGCGACGGGCCGGGCATCGGGTGGCACCGTTCAAGGTGGGACCCGACTACATCGACCCCGGCTACCACGGGCTCGCGGCCGGGCGGCCGGGGCGCAATCTGGATCCCGTTCTGGTGGGCGAGGATCGGGTGGTGCCGCTGTATCGCCACGGCGCGCAGGGCTGCGATATCGCCGTCGTCGAAGGCGTGATGGGCCTGTTCGACGGCCGGATCGACGAGAACCGCGGCGACGCGATCGCCGAGGGTTCCACCGCGCAGGTGGCGGGGCTGCTCGGGGCACTGGTGGTGCTGGTGGTCGACGCACGCGGTCATTCCCAGAGTCTCGCCGCGCTCCTGCACGGCTTCGCCACCTACGACTCCTCGGTCCGCCTCGGCGGTGTGATCCTCAATCGCGTCGGCAGCGAACGCCACGAACAGGTCTTGCGCGCGGCCTGCGATCGTGTCGGTCTGCCCGTTCTCGGCGCGCTGCCCCGCATGGCCGAACTGGAAGTCCCCTCCCGCCATCTCGGCCTCATCCCCGCCGTCGAACACGGCTCCGCCGCCACCGCCGCAGTCGACGCAATGACCGAACTCGTCGCGGCACACGTGGACCTGCATGCGATCGTGGCCCTGGCAGGCGGGTCGGTGCTGGGCGCCGCGTGGGATCCACACGTCGAACTGGCCTCCATCGCTGAACATGCCACGGCCGGAACAAGTTCCGACGGCCACTGCGCGGACGACCCGCACGCAACGGACGCGGCGATGGTCCGCCGGCAGCCGACCTCGGTCGATCCCGCCTCGGAATCCGCGTCCTCGGCCGCGGGGTCCGGCGTCGTCTCGGGCAGAGATCCGTTGATCGCGATGGCGGGCGGTCCGGCCTTCACATTCGGCTATGCCGAGCATCGGGAACTACTGGTCGCGGCCGGTGCCCGGGTAGTGGTTTTCGATCCGCTGACCGATGAACTCCCTGACGGCACAGCCGGATTGGTCCTGCCCGGTGGTTTTCCGGAGGAGCACGCGGGGCAGCTGTCAGCCAACGAGCGTCTCCGCGCCGCAGTGGCCGACGGTGCGTCGAGTGGCTTGCCGATCCACGCCGAGTGCGCGGGCCTGCTCTACCTCACCCGCTCGCTCGACGGCCATCGGATGGCAGGCGTGATCGACGCCGACGCCGAATTCGGTCCGCGCCTGACCCTCGGCTACCGCGACGCCGTCGCGCTGCACGACTCGGCGCTGTGGCGCGCGGGGTCGCGGGTGCGAGGCCACGAATTCCACCGCACCCGCCTGGTCCGCACCGGCGCGGAGAACCCCGCCTGGGGTTGGCGCGCACCGGGTTCCGTCGCCGAAGGCGCTGTGGTCCGCCAGGTCCACGCCTCCTACCTGCACACCCATCCGGCGGGAAATCCCGACGCAATCGCCCGATTCGTCACCGCCGCACGACGATTCGACCACTGATGGCGTGCGGCGGTACACGGCGACGATGACGACTTCCGACGGCGAGCGACAACCGGGAACCGGTGATACGCCTTCGGGCCCGGCGCCGGCCGTCGGCATCGGCATACGGCCGGGCACCGATGCGGGGCGGATCGTCCGCGCGGTGCGGGCGGTAGTCGGCGATACCACCATCAGCTGTTTGGCGACCCTCGATCGGCGTGCGACCGAACCCGGTGTCCTGACCGCCGCGGCGACCCTCGGTGTGGCCGTGGTGGCGTTCACCGCCGAACAACTGGCCGAAGTCGACGTAGGGCACCGTTCGGGCCACGCCTCGGCGGCGGTCGGCACCCCCAGCGTCGCGGAAGCCGCGGCATTGCTCGCGGGCAGTGGCGAACTCGTCTGCGGCAGAACAATTGTCGACGGAATCGTGGTCGCCGCCGCGTCGACTTCGCCGCGGTCGTCGATGCCCGGAGATTAATTCGCTGGGCAAGATCGTTGGTGCGCAGTAAATTCATGTCAGCAGTTGCGAGGCGGACCGGATCTGATCGGTTACCACTCGGATTGGGGATGTCGCAGGTTCGAATCCTGCCCGCCATCGCAAGATGGTGGTAGCTCAGCTGGTAGAGCACCTGTACCGGTCGGGACACACACGTCCGCTGAGCAACTGTCCAACGTGAACGAGCAGGACGGACCGGATTCGGTCGGTTATCTGGCACGACCTCTGGGTCCAGCGGGTTCGAACCCCGTGGCGGAAAGTGATTTCCGTTCTTCGGCCGTAACTACACGTCCGTCCGCTCACCACGTCACCACATGCCCCGGTCGGGTCCCGGGTCCGAAACATCGACGCCGGTACACGTATCGGAGGGGGAACAATGAATATCTTGTCGCGCTTTTCTCGTCGCGCCACGCCGCAGACCGTGCCCGCCGATCGCCGGCAGGTCGTGAACAACGCGGGCGGCTACGTTTTCGAGATCACCCCGCAGGCGCGGGTGCGTCGCTTCCTCACGCTCGGCACGGAATCCGGAACTTTCTATGTCGATGCGAAGGCTTTGACAGCGGACAACGCTGAATTCGTCGTCGAATACGCCGCTGAGCACACCGCCGATCTGGTTCGCGAGATCGTCGAGATCTCCGCCTCCGGGCGCGCGCCGCGCCAGAACCCGGCCCTGTTCGCGCTGGCCGCCGCCGCGTCGCTCGGTGACGTCGAGGGCCGCCGGGCCGCCTTCGCCGCGCTGCCGCTGGTCGCGCGCACCGGTACGCACCTGTTCCTGTTCGCCGGCTACGCCGAGCAGTTCCGTGGCTGGGGTCGTGGTCTGCGGCGTGCCGTCGCGAACTGGTACCTGGACAAGCCGATCGACGACCTGGCATTCCAGGTGGTCAAGTACCGGCAGCGGGAGGGCTGGTCGAACCGTGACCTGCTGCGACTCTCACACCCGGCGACCACCGACGACGATCGGCGCAGGCTGTTCGACTGGATCTGTGGTCGCGCACCGGAACTCGACGGCTTGGCACTGCTCGACGGTTTCCAGCGGGCACAGGAAGCACCGGTGGCGCGGGTGCCGGAGTTGGTGCGTGAGTACCGGCTCAGCTGGGAGATGCTGCCCGACGCCGCACTGAACACCGCGCCGGTGTGGGAAGCGTTGCTCGACAACGGCATCCCGCAGACGGCGCTGCTGCGACAGCTGCCGCGCCTGACCCGTCTCGGCCTGCTCGATCCGCTCGGACCGCGCACCGCGGCGATCTGCGCGCAGCTCGCCGACCCGGCGAGGCTGCGCAAGGCTCGCGTGCACCCGGTGTCGGTGCTGATCGCGTTGCGCACCTACGCTTCCGGGCGGTCGGCGCGTGGCGCGGGCACCTGGACGCCGTCGGCCCCGGTCGTCGACGCCCTCGACGCCGCGTTCTACGCGGCCTTCGAGTTCGTGCGGCCGACCGGCCTGCGTCACCTGCTGGCGCTGGACGTGTCGGGCTCGATGATGAGTGCGATCGCAGGACTGCCGATCTCGGCGCGCGAGGCCTCGGCCGCGCTCGCCCTGGTCACCGCACGTACCGAGCCGCGGCACGAGATCGTGGGGTTCACCGCCAGCGGTCAGGGGTGGCAGGGGGCGCGCGGCCTGTCCCCGCTGTCGATCTCGCCGCGGCAGCGTCTCGACGACGCGGTGCGAACGATATCGGGTTTGCCGTTCGGCGGCACCGACTGCTCGCTGCCCATCCTGCACGCGCTGGACAAGGGCATCGAAGTCGATGTGTTCTCGATCTTCACCGACAACGAGACCTGGGCGGGAGCGGTGCACCCGCACCAGGCGCTGGCCCGCTACCGCCGCGAGGTGAACCCGCGGGCCAAGCTCGTGGTGGTCGGCATGACGGCGACGAACTTCAGCATCGCCGATCCAGGCGACGCGGGCATGCTCGACGTCGCCGGCTTCGACGCCGCCGTGCCGTCGCTCCTGGCCGACTTCGCCACGGCCGCATAAGAATACGACCCCAGAAAAAATCGGAGCCGCCGCGACCTCGTTGTCGCGGCGGCGCCTTTTCTTCTCGCGCGAGAGTTCCGTCAAGGGGCGACGGAAGACCAATCGGCGAAACCCGTGGGGTCGTGGCGGCCCATGGAGGCGTGTTCGAACAGGCCCCAGCCTTCGAGATCACCGCAGCGGGCGTAGCCGATGTGGTCGATCACGCCGTAGGGGGTACGGCCCTTGATCGCGGGGTCGGTGAGGTCGTAGGCGCTCGACAGCGACCAGTTCTCGCCCATCCAGCGGCCGTGGGTCCAGTCGGGGTCGGCGCCGTAACCGCAGCCGACGTGCAGGGCGATCCCGGGGCGCGACTCGATCTCGACCTCGAGCGGCTTCCCGTCGGGGGTGGTCATGTCCAGGCGCACAGATTTCGGGTGCCGGGTGCCGGACTCGTAGGTCCAGTGCATGCGCGGCCAGCCCAGTTGTTCCTTGCGCCCGTCGTTCCAGATCCGCACCGCGTTGTTGAGGGTGCGGGTGCCGTCGGGCTCCTCCTGCACGATCACCACGATCGAGAAATCCTGGAACCGCAGCGGCGCGTACAGCCACCAGAAACCGTCCATGCCGGTCGGCCTGCCTGCGGGTTCGGGCTCACCGGAGGGCCGGATGCCCCAGGATCGATCGCGGCTGCCCGTCCACACCGCCGGGTCGACCGGGTAGTCGATGCCGTCGACCGCGAGAGTGCCCTCCCACGAACCCGATTGGGCGAAGCGCGAGGCCTCGATGATCGGCTTGGTGCCGGACAGGATCAGGTGCGGCTGCTCCTGCACGGCGGGCTGCGCACCGGTCCAGGTCAGATCGAACCCGAGATCGTCGTGCTCGCAGACCACTCGGAGCTTCTGGAGCGGCTCGATCACCTCGATCCGGTAGCCGCCGACGGCGGTGGTCAGATCGCGCGAGGTGAGCGCGTCGGAGAAGCGCACGCTGCGCTGGGCGTCACCGTGGCGCACCGTCGCGAACGCGTCGACCACCCCGAGGTTCGGGTACACGCCGAACCCGGTGATCAGCATCGCGTCGCCGGCCGGGTCGAAGGCGTTGAAGTAATAGCGGTCGTAGAAGTTCCGGTCGCTGGTGGCCACCCTGGCCAGCGACAGCGGGGTCTGATGGACCGGGTATTCGTCCAGGGGGACGGGCATGATCGCGCGCATAGTCAGTCCCATTCGTAGGTGCCGTCGAGCAACGCCTCGAGGGTGAGGCGGTGCATCACGTAGTCGTCGAGTTCGGCGGGCACGGTGTCCTCGCCGAAATGGATCATCCGGCACTTGATCCTGGCCATCACGATCGCGTGCCGCAGCGCGGCGTAGACGATGTAGAAGTCCAGATTCCGGACCGAATGCCCGGTCAGTTCCTCGTATTTCGCCACCACCGCGTCGCGGCGCAGGAAGTCCACCAGACCCGGCTGGTCGAAGCGGGTGGCGATGTCCTGGAAGAACCGGTGGATGAAGATGGTCCAGCCCAGGTCGAGTTCGCGTGGCGCGAACGTCGCCATCTCCCAGTCGAGCACGGCCGCCGGGGTGAACCCGTCGAACAGGATGTTGCCGGGACGAGCGTCGCCCCAGTTCAGCACTTCGGGACCGGGATCGGCCGGCCAGTTGGCCTCGAGCCAATCGAAGGTCCGCTCGATCAGCGGCACCTCGACACCGTGGTCGGTCAGTGCCCACCGGTACCAGGCGCGCTGGGCGTCGAAATGCCTGCGCAGCGCGGTGCCCGCACCGTCGAGCAGCGGGAAGCGCTCGGCCACCTTGTCGATGGCGTGCACCTGGGCGATCACCTCGACCGTCGCGTCCGCCACCAGCTCGCGCTCGGCGACCGTCGCGTCGAACAGCCAGCCGAAGAACACGTACGGCGGATTGTCCGACGGCGCCCTGCCCTCGACCCGCTCCATCACGATGAAGGGGGAGCCGAACACCGAATCGTCGAGTTCGAGCCAGCGCAGCGTCGGCACGGCGACCTCGGAGGACGCGGCGACACCGGCCATCACCTGGTACTGCATCGCCAGGTCGTAGGACTCGAACACCGGGAACGAGCTGTCCTCGGGCGCCATCCGGATGACGAAGGACCCCTGTTCGGCGGCCCCGTCCGCCGGCCATTCGGCGTCGAACAGGATGGTGGTGCTCGACATGCCGCCGCTGGACGGTTTGTTCAGATTGCTGACCGTCACGTCGGCGCCGACCTTGTCGGTCAGCCAGCTCGCCAGCTTCCCGGCTAGCTCGTCCAGATCGCGCTCGCTGACGGTGAGCGACATCTGAGCGGCCGGATCCTGATCTTCGGACATCTACGGGGTACCCCTGTCGGCAAAACTGTAACGTGTGTCACTTCTGAGTACCGGACGGCCGACCGGAATGTAAGGGCGGCATCGCTGAGTGAGACTCAGGGTTGACAGCGCAAAGATCGGGGTTTTCCCCGACGCGCTCCACCGTATCTTCCGATTAGCTTCGGTAACAACCGAACTCGATGAGGAGGCGTGGGTGACCACAGGGACCATTGAGCGTGCGCGCGACGACATCGCGAACCCGCCCTCACCGCCACCGATGTGGCATCCGATCACCCGGCTCGCCTTCCGGTTCAGTGTGGCGTACCTGGGCCTTTTCTGTCTGTGGATGGCTCAGATCACCTTCGTCTTCCTGGGTGTGCTCGCGCTGCGGTTGCCCGAGGAGGCCATGCTCTGGCAGATCATGGCCCTCGATCCGGTGAGTAGCTGGATCGGTGAGCACGTGTTCGGGGTGGCGGCCGAGCTGGCGATGAACGGCAGCGGCGACCAGGCCGCGATCTGGATCCAGTGCGGTCTGCTGCTGGTGGTCGCGGTGCTGATCACCCTGGTGTGGTCGGTGCTCGACCGGCGCAGGCTCGCGTATCCACGACTGCTGAGCTGGTTTCTCACGGCGCTGCGGCTGTGTGTAGGCGGACAGATGCTGTTCTACGGATTCGCCAAGCTCATCCCGACGCAGATGCCCGAACCCGCGCTGACCACATTGCTCACCCGGGTCGGTGATCTGACGCCGATGGCGATGCTGTGGACCCAGGTCGGATCGTCACCCGCCTACGAGATCGCCTTGGGCGCAGCCGAAGTACTCGCCGGTCTGCTGCTGTTCTGGCCACGCACCGCGACGGTGGGCGCCATGCTGGGCGTGATCAGCATGGCGCAGGTGTTCCTGCTCAATCTGACTTTCGACGTGCCGGTGAAGATGCTGGCCGGGCACCTGCTGCTGATGGGGCTGGTGCTGCTCGCCCCGCAGGCACGCAGGCTCGCGAATTTCCTCGTGCTGGACCGTGATTCGGGCCCGGCCGTGCAGCCACCGCTGTTCTCCTCGTCGCGGGCCAACCGGTGGGCGGCGGTGGCGCAGGTCGTGGTCGGACTGTGGATCACGGCGGGCATGATCGACACGGGAATGCAGAGCTGGCGCGAATACGGCGGCGGTGCACCGAAACCCGAGCTGTACGGCATCTGGGAGGTGCGCGAGTTCAGCGTCGAAGCGACCCCGATCCCGCCGCTGGCCACCGATCCGGTGCGCTGGCAACGCCTCGTGATCGACGTGGGCTCGGCGGGATACCAGCGAATGGACGATTCGGTGGTGCCGGTGTCGGCCACGACCGACCTGGCGGCCGCCACGATGACGCTCGTCGCCGCACCCAGCGGCGCCGACGGAACCCCGGTGCCCTACGCCACCTTCACCGTCGAGCATCCCTCGGTCGACACGCTGACATTGCGTGGAGAACTGGACGGTCGGCCCGCCACGGTCACTCTCGACCGCCTCGACCTCGAGCGGTTCCCGTTGCGCAGCACAGACTTCCGCTGGGTGCAGAACCAGCCGTACTTCGAATGATCGCGCGCTCGGTGCGTCAGCCGATAGTGATGGCATCCAACCGGATACGGAGGAAATCGGCCGACACCACCGGCGGACCCTGCGCCACCCGGCCGATCGGCGGTGCCAGCGGAGTCACCACCGCGTCGTGGTCGAGTTCGTAGAAGTAGATGAGCGAGACCAGGTCCTCCTCGGGGGCATCGGGCTGGGGTGGCAGCACCCGATGCCGACCCGACGGCCATCGCTCGCCGCTCCAATAGGCCAGCAGGTCACCGATGTTCACCGTCAGCGCCGCCGGATCGTAGGGAGCGTCGGCCCACCCGCCTGCCTCGGTGTAGACCTGCAACCCGCCCGCACCGGGTTCTCGGTCGAGCACCGTCACCGTGCCGAAGTCGGTATGCGGACCGATCCGGAACTGGCCGGGCTCCGGCTCACCGACATCGGTCATCGGCGGATAGTGGTTGATATTGCAGGTCCAGGTCGGGCGTGCGGCCAGGTCGGCGAACGGGTTGACCGGCAGCGCGAGGGCCGCGGCGAACAGGGCGAGCAGTTCGTCGGACAGCGTGCGCACGGCGGCGGTGTACTCGGTCAGCAGCGCGCGCAGCTCCACGACCTCCGCGGGCCACACATTCGGCAGGAACCACATCTGGTCGATCGCCGGATCACCGGTCGCGGTGTCGGCGCCGACGGCGAAGGTCTCCTTCAGATCCGGCGGGGTTTCGGTGCCCTCGGCATAGCCGTTGGCCTCGCGGCCGGGACCGATCCAGCCACGACCGCCGACGGCCACCGCGTACCGCTGCTTCACGTCGTCCGGCAGGGCGAAGAACCGGCGTGCGGCGGCCCGGACCGCGGCGGGCAACGCGGGGTCGATGCCGTGGCCGTGCACCAGGAGGAAGCCGGCCCGGCGCAGCCCTTCGTCGACCTCGCGTTCCACGGTGCGGGCCACCTCGCCGCCGGTGTGCCAGCGGGCCAGATCGACCGAGGCGATGCTGCTCATGCGGGTGTCTCCTTCGTCGGCGCGACGCCGATGTCCTCGAACCACAGGTCGGGGCGCTCGGCGATGAAGTCGGTCATCAGCGACACGCAGCGCGGGTCGTCCAGCACGATCACCGTCACCCCGTGTTCGGCCAGCCAATCGTGGCCGCCGTGGAAGGTCCGCGCCTCGCCGATGATCACGGTGCCGATCCCGAACTGGCGTACCAGGCCGCTGCAGTACCAGCACGGGGACAGCGTGGTGACCATGATCGTCGGCCCGTAGTCGCGGCGTCGGCCCGCGGCGCGGAAGGCGTCGGTTTCGGCGTGCACACTCGGATCGTCGTTCTGTACGCGGCGGTTGTGGCCGCGGCCCAGCAGAGTGCCGTCGGCGTCGAACAGGGCCGCGCCGATGGGGACACCCCCTTCGGCCAGCCCGCGCAGGGCTTCGTCGTAGGCCACGTCCAGGAGTGCGTCCGGCGGTGTCATGGACTCCACTGTCCTGCCTGCTCGCCCGGTCGGCAACGTACATTTCGTCCATACCCGCGCGGTCGATCGATGACAGGATGACCGCATGTTGCCCACCGTCCGACAACTGCTCGCCGACCAGTTCCTGGCGGCCGACCCGCTGGTGCTGTCGGGGCGCTCGTCGCTGGACCGGGCCGTGCGGTGGGTGCACTCCAGCGAGATCTTCGAGATCAGCCCGCTGCTCTCGGGCGGTGAGCTGCTGCTGACGACGGGGCTGGGGTTGGCGGGTGTCGATGCCGGAACCCGGCGTCACTACCTGCGCGAGATCGCCGATCGTGCGGTAGCCGGGGTGGCGGTCGAGCTGGGCCGCACGTTCGACACCGTCCCGCCGGACATGGTCGCGGAGGCCTCGCGCGCCGGGCTGCCGCTGATCGCCCTGCGCAGTGTGGTGCCGTTCATCGACCTGTGCCGCGCGGCCAATACGGTGATCGTCTCGCGCGAAGTGGGGATGCTGCGGGTGGTCGACGGGTTGACCCGCGAGCTGCTGGTCGAGCTCGGTGCCGGGCACGGCCCGGCGCGACTGCTGTCGAAGGTCGGCGCGGTGACCGGGTGCCCGGTGGTGCTCACCGCGGGCAGTGGCGCGTTGGTCGCGGCGCACGGGGTCGACGATGATCGATCTGCCTGGGCCGCCGTGGAATCCGCCGGAGCTACCGCGAAGATCACGGTGCGCGACAGTTTCTGGGGCACCCTCACCGCCGGTCCCGGTTCACCGCTGGATCCGACGACGCTGGGCGAAGTCCTCGACCGTGCCGCCGCCGTGCTGGGACCGGCGCTCGCGCGATCCGCCGACCCCAGCGGCCGGCCGCGCCGGGTGGCCACCCGGTTGCTCGCGGATCTGATGGCGGACAAGCAGATCCGCCCCGCCGACCTCCGTGCGCGGCTGGCCGCGGCCGGTGCCGGTGCGACGGCCGGGCTACGTCTGGTCCCGGTGGCGGTCGACGCGCCGGACACGCGGATCGCCGCCAGGCTGCTCGACAGCGCGGTCAAGGAACTCGGGCGCCCCGGGGTGATCGGTGAGGTGCACGCGACGGTGTACGGGGTGCTCGCACCCGACCCCTCGGCGACCGATCCCGTCGCCGAGGTCGCGGACCTGATGCGAAAAGCGTGTGCCACCAACAGCATCGATGGCGTCACCCTGGTGGTCGGTGACCCGGCGGAGTCGACAGCGGCGAGTCTGTCCGCCGCACTCACCGCGACGGGCCCGGCGCTACGGCTGGCCGTCCGGCAGCGCCGCGACCGCGCCGGGCAGAGCGGCCCCGTCACCACCCGGCGTGCACTGGCCGGTGATCTGCTGGTCGACGCGCTGCCCGCCGCCGACCGAGCCCGCCTCGTCGAGACGACTCTCGCTCCGCTGATCGCCTGGGACACCGCCCATCACAGCGCTCTCACCCCCACGCTCGAAGCGTTCCTGCGTCACGGTGGCAGCGCCACCCGATGCGCCGCCGCCCTCCACATCGGCAGGCAATCGCTCTACCAACGCCTGGACCGGATCAAAGCGCTTCTCGGCTTCGATCCCGCCGCACCGGAACTCACCCCCACCTTGCTGCTGGCGCTCAGCGCGCACCGGGTGTCGAACTGACGCGGATCGCGAGCACGGGGTGGGAATCCGGTCATCCGGCCGCTGACTGGTCCGAGTCGGCCGCCGGCTCGACGGGCCTCACGCCGCGACCACCGCCCGGTCGGCGCTGACCCGTCCCCGGGTGAGCAAGAGGTACAACCCACCCGCCAGCGCGAATCCGACGAAGACGGTGATGTCGCCCAGATTCGGGAACTCCCGCACCAGGTAGCCGGTGAACTTCGCCTGGTTGGAGAACAACAGCACCGACACCACCAGGCCGGTCGCGAAGGCCACGACTCCACCCCGGTTGGTGGAGGCGCGGTCGTAGAGCAGTGGGCGGATGTCGGTGCCACGGCGCAGGTACTGGTCGGCGAACACGACACCGAGCCACGGCCCGATCCAGTAGGCCACGATCAGCAAGAACGCCTCGTAGCCGGCCGCCGCGTCGGGCAGTGCCCACCACGCCACCAGGAAGCCGACCACGCCGAACACCGCCGAGACGAGCGCCCGCTGGGTGCGCACCGGCAGCTTCACCCCGATCGTCACGAACGCCATCGCACCCGAGTACACATTGAGCGCGTTCGCCGCGATCGCGCCGAGGGTGATGGCCAGCAGCGTCAGATTCGCCAGTGCGCCGGGCAGATTCGCGGTGAACACGTCCGTGGGGCTCCCGGTCGCCGTGCTCACGATGGTCGCCGACGCGGCCCCGAGCGCCGACAACCACAGGCAGGAGACGAACAGCCCGGTCGCCGCGTATCCGCCGGTCGCGACCTTCGACACCGCGGTCGGCAGGTAGCGGGAGTAGTCCGCCGCGTACGGGTTCCAGCCGCCCGCGTAGCCGAAGGCGGTGCCGACGGTGAGCAGGAATCCGGCGATCCCACCCACACCGCCCTCGGGCGCGGCGCCGGTCAGCTCGGCCTTGCTGACGATCACGACGGTCACCAGCACGAAAACCACCGCCAGCAACGGGAAGACGAACCGCTCGAAGGCCTGCACCAGGTTGTGCCCGAAGACCGCGAAACCGGTTTGCAACACCACGATCAGCACCAGCGACGGAACCTTCGGCAGACCGGTCAGCGTGTTCAACGCGAACGCGCCCGACACACTGTTGGTGGCGAACCAGCCGACACCGCACATGATCGCCATGAACGTGGCGGGCAGCGCGTTCCCGCGATACCCGAAAGCCGTGCGGCCCAGCACCATCTGCGGTACGCCGTACACCGGACCACGCGCGGACAACACGTAGTGCGCCCCGGCACCGAGTCCGATACCGACCGCCAGCCCGAGCGCCGCCTGCCAGAAACTCATGCCGAAGACGGTCACCGACAGCACCCCGATGAAGATCGTGGCGAACTCGAGATTGGGCGAGGTCCACGTCCACAGCAGCCCGCGCGGACTGCCGTGCCGGGCGGATTCGGGGATGGTTTCGTTGCCGCCGGGCTCCACCGCGATCACGCGATCGGTGTAGTCCGCGGCGGGCGCGTTGTCTTCGGTCGTAGCCATTCTTGAACATTCGTCGGGTCCCGTGTCGTGGACAACCGACGGATCGTCCGTCAAGACGGGTCCGCCGACGGACAGATCGTCGATCGGCGCCGAGTCTGTCGGCGGGTGCGTTCGGGCCGCACCGAGCCAGGAACTAGGCTGGGACACTGTGCCGAACACCGCTGACACCGCATCGACCCCGCCCGCAGGCGACCCGAACTACCTGGTCGGGCTCGATCTGCGTGGACGCAGAGTAGTGGTGGTCGGCGGCGGAACCGTCGCCCAGCGCCGACTCGGCCTGCTCGTGGCCTCGGGTGCGGAGGTGCACGTGATCAGCCGGGCGGTCACCCCGGCGGTGGAGGGCATGGCTACGGCGGGACAACTCACGGTCGAACTGCGCGCTTACGCCGACGGCGATCTCGACGGCGCCTGGTACGCGATGGCCTGCACCGACGAACCGGAGACCAACGCCGCGGTGGTCGCCGAAGCCACCGCCAAGCGCATCTTCTGCGTCCGCGCCGACATCGCGCGCGACGGCACCGCGGTCACGCCCGCGACCGCTCGCTACGACGGACTCTCCCTCGGCGTGCTCGCCGGTGGCGCGCACCGCCGCTCGGCCGCCGTGCGCAACGGTCTCCTCGAAGCGCTGCAATCGGGTGTGGTGACCGATGATTCGGAACCGGTGACTCCGGGCGTCGCGCTGGTGGGCGGCGGCCCCGGCGATCCCGACCTGATCACCGTGCGTGGTCGCAGGCTCCTCGCGCGCGCCGATCTGGTCGTCGCCGACCGGCTCGCCCCGCCGGAACTGCTCGCCGAACTGGGCCCGCACGTCGAGGTGATCGACGCCGCGAAGATCCCGTACGGCCGGTCGATGGCCCAGGAGGCGATCAACCTCGCGCTCGTCGAAGGCTTCAAAGCGGGCAAGTTCGTGGTCCGGCTCAAGGGCGGCGATCCGTACGTGTTCGGTCGCGGCTACGAGGAGCTCGAGGCGTGCACCGAGGCAGGCATCCCGGTGACGGTGGTGCCCGGTGTCACGAGCCCGATCTCGGTGCCCGGCGCGGCAGGCATCCCGGTGACCCATCGCGGGGTCACCCACGAGTTCGTGGTCGTGAGCGGACACGTGGCCCCCGATCATCCCGATTCGCTCGTCGACTGGTCGGCACTGGCCAAGCTGCGCGGCACCATCGTGCTGATGATGGCGGTCGAGCGGATCGACAAGTTCGCCGCGGCCCTGCTCGCCGGTGGTCGCCCGAGCGATACCCCGGCCGCGGTCATCCAGGAAGGCACGCTGCGCACGCAGCGGGTGGTGCGCGCCGACCTCGCCACGGTCGCCGACCGGGTCAAGGAAGAGGGCATCCGCCCGCCCGCGATCATCGTCATCGGCCCCACGGCCGGCTTCGGCCTCGACTAGCTTCACCGACGGCGCGCCCACTCGTTGCCGGTGCGCCAATTACACTGCCTCACTGTGCTCGATAAACCCGCTGCGACGATGCAGTATCCGGTGAAGCAGCGGGCGTTCGGCCTGGCCATCCTCGTGCTGAGCGGTCTGCAGTTCATGGTGGTGCTCGACGGCACCGTCGTGATCTTCGCGCTGCCGCGCCTGCAGCAGGACATGGGGCTGTCCAGTTCGGGCAGTGCGTGGACGGTGACCGCCTACGGGCTCACCTTCGCGGGGTTGATGCTGCTCGGTGGCAGGCTCGGCGACGCGTTCGGCCGCAAACGCATGCTGATCTACGGTGTCGGCCTGTTCACCGCCGCCTCGCTGGCGTGTGGTCTGGCCACCGGTGAGGCGATGCTGCTGATCTCGCGCGCCTTCCAGGGCGCGGGCGCCGCCATCGCGGCACCGACCGCGTTCGCACTGGTTGCGACCACCTTCGCACCCGGACCGGCCAGGAACCAGGCGATCGCGATCGTCGGCTCGATGGCGGGCATCGGATCGGTCGGTGGCCTCATCGTCGGCGGTGCGCTGACCGAGGTCGGGTGGCGCTGGATCTTCCTGATCAACGTCCCGATCGGCGCGCTCATCGTGCTCGGCGCGGTCTACAAGCTCACCGACACCGAACACCACCGCACTCCGCTCGACATCAAGGGCGCGATTCTGGGCACCCTGGCCTGCGCGACGATCGTGTTCGGTGCCACCGAGGGCCCGGCCATGGGCTGGACGAGCCCGCTGATCCTCGGTTCGCTGATCGGCGGTTTCGTCCTGCTGGTGATCTTCGTTTTCGCCGAGCGACGCGAATCCGATCCGCTGCTGCCGTGGTCGCTGTTCGACAGCCGCGACCGGGTCGCCACCTTCGTTCTGATCTTCCTGGCCGGTGCGGTGCTCGGCGCGATGACATTCTTCGTCGCCCAGCTGCTGCAGAACGTGCTCGGCTACAGCCCGCTGCTGGCCGGTGTCGCCTCGATCCCGTTCACCATCGGCATCGGTGTCGGCGGTGCCGTGGCCTCCAAGGCCGCGTTGGTGATCGCGCCGCGCTGGTTGCTCGCCACCGCGGGTGTGGTGCTCGCCGTCGGCCTGTTCTTCGGGTCGACGCTGGACCGGCACGTGCAGTACCTGCCGACGCTGCTGGCCCTGCTGCTGGTGATCGGCTTCGGCGTCGGGATGGCGATCGTGCTCGCTCCGCTCTGCGTGCTGGTCGGGGTTCCGCCGTCGAACATCGGCCCGCTCTCGGCGGTCGGCCAGATGTTCATGAGCCTGGCGACACCGATCGCCATCGGTCTGCTCAGCCCGATCGCGGCGTCACGCACGCTGTCGCTCGGCGGCAGCGATACCCCCGGCGCGAACACGACGCCCGCCGAGATCGACGCGCTCAACAGTGGCTACACCCTGGTGCTGTTCATCTGCGCGATCATCGCCGCCGTCGCCGCGCTCGTCGCGCTGACCGTGCGCTACACCCCGCAACAGCTGGTGCAGGCACAGCACGCGCAGGAAGAGGCCCAGCGGAGCTGACTCCGCCGGGCCCGCTGGTCAGAAGCGTCCGGCGACCTTGGTGGGGGTGACGCGGATGACGACGCGTTCGGCGTCGTCCACCGAGGCCGGGTTGAACTCGCGATACGGCTTGCCGGTGTATTTGAGCGACATCTCGTCCGGCAGCGCCCGCTCGGGATCCGGTGTGGTGGTGGCGGTTCCGCGTACCTCGGCGTACAGGAACGGCCGCTCCGGCGGGTTCACCATCACGGTGATCCGCGGGTCACGCACCAGGTTCTTGGCCTGCTGCCGTGAGACGGTGGTGGAGAACAGCAGTTCGTCGCCCTCGCGTTTGATCCAGACCACGGTCAGATGCGGATGCCCGTTGGGCCCGACGGTGGCGACGGTCGCGTAGACCTTCTCCTCGTCGAGGTACGACTTCAGTTCATCGGAAAGCACTGCGGTATCGGTCACGCTCTTGGACAACGCATTGCCCGGCCGGGGAATTCCGGTCAGGATTCGATCGGTGGTCACAAGTAGCCGGAGCGCGTCGACCAGTCGCGCGGCGCGGAAACGCCGCCGCCGGGCGCGGTGTCGGTGTGTCCACGCGGCGGCGTGGTAGACGTTGCGGCCATGAGTCGCACGCTGGTGTGGGTACTGGAGCTCGGGCTGACCGTCCTCGGTGTGGTCTGGTTGTCGCTCTTCTCGTGGACAACCGGCGGGATCGGCCTGCTGCTGGTCTGGGATCTGCTGGCCGTCGCCTATGTCGCGTCGGGCTGGCTGCTGTTGCGCCGCGACCTGCCCGACGACTCCATCGACTGGATCGGTCCACGCTGGTACACCACCACTTTCGCGGTGGTGGCCAGTGGCGCCGGGCTGGCGGCCGGGATGATCATGATCGGCGCCCGCGACAGCGATGCCGACAACGCCGTCGCGGCGGCGACGGTGCTGATGTCGTGGTTGCTCCTGCACACCGCGTTCGCGCAGATCTACGCGCGGGCCCAGTTCGCCGACGGGGGACTGCGTTTCCCGGAGTGCCCGGTGCCGCAGCTGTCGGAGTTCGTGTACTTCTCGTTCACCATCGGTACGTCGTTCGCGGTATCGGATGTGAAGGTGGTGCACCGGTCGATGCGCCGGCGCGTCACCGCCCACAGCGTGCTGAGTTTCTTCTTCAACGCCGCCGTCGTCGCCGTCGCGATCGACTGGATCAAGGGGTAGCGACGGTGTGCGCGTCGGCGACGGTGAGGGCTTGGTCGAGGATGGCGAGCCCCTCCTTGGCCTCGGCCTCGGTGATCACGCACGGCGGGACCACGTGCAAGCGGTTGAAATTGACGAACGGCAGCATCCCGCCTGCGCGGCAGGCGGCCACCAGTTCGTTCATCGCGGGGCTGGTGCCGCCGTAGGGGGCCAGTGGCTCGCGGGTGGCCCGGTTCCGGACCAGCTCGACGGCCCAGAAGACACCGAGCCCGCGGACTTCGCCGATGCTCGGATGCCGTTGCGCCAGTTCACGAAGGCCGGGCCCGATGACCTGCGCGCCGATGTCGGCGGCGTTCTCGACAATGCCTTCCTCGGCCATCGCGTTGATCGTCGCGACGGCAGCGGCGGTGGCCAGCGGATGACCGGAATAGGTGAGCCCGCCGGGATACGGGCGGTGGGCGAAGGTCGCCGCGATGGCCGCGTTGATCGCCACGCCGCCGAGCGGGACATACCCGGAGTTCACGCCCTTGGCGAAGGTGATCAGATCGGGCACGACATCGAAATTGTCGATGGCGAACCACTTTCCGGTCCGGCCGAAGCCTGCCATCACCTCGTCGGCGATGAAGACGATGCCGTGCTTGTCGCACAGCGCGCGCACTCCACGCATGTACTCCGTGGTCGGCACCATGATGCCCGCGGTGCCCGGGACCGACTCCAGGACGACCGCGGCGATGGTGGCCGGACCCTCCATCTCGATGGTGCGTTCCAGATGCGCCAGCGCGCGTTCGGTTTCCTGCGCCTCGTCGGTGGCGTGGAACTCCGAGCGATACAGGAACGGGCCGAAGAAGTGCACGGTGCCGGTGTTGCCGTGGTCGTTGGGCCAGCGGCGCGGGTCGCCGGTGAGGTTCACCGCGGTCTCGGTGCCGCCATGATAGGAGCGGTAGCGCGAGAGCACCTTGTAGCGGCCGGTGTGCAGTCGCGCCATCCGGACGGCGTGCTCGACGGCGTCGGCGCCGCCGTTGGTGAAGAAGATCGTGTCGAGGTCACCGGGCGTGCGTTCGCTGATCAGGCGGGCCGCTTCCGAGCGGGCATCGTTGACGAACGAGGGTGCGACAGTGCACAGCTTGGCCGCCTGCTCCTGGATCGCGGCCACGACCTTCGGATGCTGGTGGCCGATATTGGTGTTCACCATCATCGAGGAGAAGTCGAGCAGGCGGTTGCCCTCGCCGTCCCACACGTAGCACCCCTCGGCGGCGGTGAGCACCGTCGGCGTGAGAGTCGCCTGCGCGGACCAGGAATGGAAGACGTGGCGGCGGTCGAGCTCGTAGGCGCGAGCGGCCTCTTCGGAAAGCGTCATGGCGAAGTCTCCTGAAGTCACTTGTTCTGTGGGAAACCGAGTTCCAGCCCACCGTGGCTCGGGTCGAGCCAGCGGGTGGTGACCGCTTTGGTGCGGGTGAAGAAGTGCACGCCGTCGGTGCCGTGCGCGTGCGAGTCACCGAACAGGGAATTCTTCCAGCCGCCGAAGCTGAAATAGGCCATCGGCACGGGGATCGGGACGTTGATGCCGACCATACCCACCTCCACCTCGTGCTGGAACCGTCGTCCCGCGCCGCCGTCGTTGGTGAAGATGGCGGTGCCGTTGCCGTAGCGGTTCGCGTTGATCAGCGCCACCGCCTCCTCATAGGTGCCGACCCGCACGACCGACAGCACCGGGCCGAAGATCTCGTCGGTGTAGACGCTCATGGTCGGGGTGACCTCGTCGAGAATCGTGGGGCCCAGCCAGAATCCGTCCGGTGCGCCGTCGACGGTGAGATCGCGCCCGTCGAGCACCACCCGGGCACCGGCCGTCTCGCCCGCGTCGATGTACTCGGCCACCCGGTCGCGGTGCGCCCGGGTGATCAGCGGGCCCATCTCGGCGCCACCGGTGCCGTCACCGGTGACGATGTTCGCGGCTCGTGCACTGATCTTGGTGACCAGGTCGTCGGCCACCCCGCCGACGGCGACGACCACGCTGATCGCCATGCACCGCTCACCCGCCGACCCGAAACCGGCGTTCACGGCGGCATCGGCGGCCAGGTCCAGATCGGCGTCGGGCAGTACCACCATGTGGTTCTTCGCGCCGCCGAGCGCCTGCACCCGCTTGCCCGCCGCGGTGCCGCGCTGGTACACGTACTTGGCGATCGGGGTCGAGCCGACGAACGAGACGGCCTTGACGGCCGGGTTGTCCAGGAGCTCGTCGACGGCGACCTTGTCGCCCTGCACGACATTGAACACACCGTCGGGCAGGCCTGCCTCCTGCCACAGCCGCGCCAGCCACAGCGCCGCCGACGGGTCCTTCTCGCTCGGCTTGAGCACCACGGTGTTGCCCGCGCCGATCGCCAGCGGGAAGAACCACATCGGCACCATGGCGGGGAAGTTGAACGGTGCGATGATCGCGACCGGACCCAGCGGCTGCCGGATCGAGTAGATGTCGACATCGGTCGAGGCGTTCTCAGTGAAGCCGCCTTTGAGCAGATGCGGGACACCACAGGCGAATTCGACGACTTCGAGCCCACGGGTCACCTCGCCGAGCGCGTCGGCGGCCACCTTGCCGTGTTCGGCGGTGATCACCGCGGCCAGTTCGGTCTTCCGCTCGGCCAGGAGTTCGCGGAAGCGGAACAGCACCTGGGTGCGGCGGGTGAGCGAGGCGTCACGCCAGGAGGCGAAGGCCATCGTCGCGGCGTCGATCGCGGCGCGGGTGTCGGCCACATTGGCCAGCGCCAGCTCCCCGGTGACGGCGCCGGTGGCGGGATTGGTCACCGGCGCGGTGGTCTCGCTGCTGCCGCTGACCGATTTGCCGTCGATCCAGTGCCCGATGGACTGCATGAATGCCTCGTGTCGCCGGTGGTGTGGTGCTTCCACCCTGGTCCATCCTGAGCCGTCGGCGGGCCGACGATATGTACACAATCGCGGCATTCATATTACGATTCGTCAATGCTGATGACCGTGGCCGATGTGCTCGCGACGCCGGTGATGCAGGCCGGGCAACCCGAGGTCATCTGTGCCGCGAACCTGGACCGGGCGGTGCGCTGGGTGCATGTCAGCGACCAGGCCGAGGTGGCCGACCTCCTGGTCGGCTCGGAGTTGATCCTGACCACCGGGCAGGCGCTCGCCGCTCCTGAGCAGGCGCGGATCGTCTACCTGAGATCGCTGTCCGCCGCCGGCGTCGCGGGACTGGTCGTGGAGCTGGGCAGCTACGTGAGCGAGCTGGGTCCCGTCGTTGCCGCCACGGCCGCCGAACTCGGGTTGCCGGTGATCGTGCTGCACCGGGTGACCCGCTTCGTGGAGATCACCGAAGCCGTCCATCGGGCGATCGTCGCCGACCAATACGCCGAACTCGAATTCGCGCGCACCGTGCACGAGACCTTCACCGAGCTGAGCGTGCGCCGCGCCGCGCTGGCCGAGATCGTGCACACGGCCGCGAGCATGCTCGACGCGTCGGTGGTGCTGGAAGACCTGTCGCATCGGGTGCTGGCGGTTACCGCCCGCCACACCAGTTCGGCCGCGCTGCTCGATGATTGGGAATCGGTGTCGCGGATGCTGCCCGACGGGTCCGGTGTGGTCGGCGTCGGACCGCACACACAGCGCTGGGGCAGGCTGATCCTGCGCACCGACCATGCCCACACCGCGCGGGTGGGCATGGTCCTCGAACGCGCCGCGCAGACCATCACCCTGCACCGGATGATCGACAAGGACCGTTTCGGCCTGCACCGCCAGGCCCAGACCGGCCTGATCGCCGATTTGGTGGAGGGCCGGGTGATCGACGAGCGCGACGCGCAGGCGCGCGCGGCCGCCCTCGGTCTGCACCGCCGGGCTCGTTATGTGCCGCTGGCGATCGAGATCGATACCGAGCCGGCACCGGATCCGGTGGCGGCGCAACGACGCAGCGAGGCCATCGTCGAAGCGCTGACGCATGCGCTCGGCCTGGTCGACGCGTCGGCGCTCAGCGCGGCGGAACATCGGCGAACCCGCGGTGGCTCCGATGGGGAGCAGGTCACCGTGATCCTCGCGGTGCCGCGGGGCGGCGACGTCGACGGCCGGCTGGCGACGGTGTGTTCGGCGGTGCTGGCCGAGGTCCGCCGGGTCGACAACGTGCGTCGTGCGGTCGTCGGCGTCGGCGCCGACTCCGATTCCCTCCTCGACACCGCGGGCAGGCTCGCGCATGCCGCGGGTGTCGCCGAGGTAGCCCTGTCGATGACCGCGGCGGCGAATCGCGCGTTCTTCCGCAGCGCGGATATTCGTCTGCGCGGTCTGCTGTCGCTGATCCGCGACGAGCCCGGCGTGCAGAGTTTCGCCGAGGCCGAACTCGGGGCACTGCTGCGCTACGACATCCGCCACACCGCCGACCTCACCGGTACGCTGCGCCGCTTCCTCGACCTGGCGGGCAACAAGACCGAGCTCGCCAAGGCGCTCGCGATCAGCCGGCCCACCCTCTACGACCGTCTCGCCCGCATCGAACGCGTCCTCGCCGTCGACCTCGACGACGGTGAATCGCGCACCTCCCTGCACGCCGCGCTGCTCGTGCGCGACCTCACCGCGGGTGGCGCGAAGCTCTAGACCGCAGGGGTCAGCGGGAAAGGACTCCGGTCGACTCGACGGCGGCGACGATCAGGTCCGCGACGCCCCGTTGGCCCGCGAGGGTGGGGTGATAGGGGAGCAGGGTCTGATCGGCGAGAATCGGATCGAACCAGCGGACGCCAGGGTCGGCGCACATCCCGAATTCGCGGGAGGCGGTGACGGTATCGATGTACACGGCGCCGTGGTCGGCGGCCGCCCGCGCGACGACGGTGTTGAGGCGTTCGAACTTGGACTGGATGTAGGCGGCGTCGGCGGGAAGCAGGCCGAGCATGGCCGGGCAGCTGGTGTTCGTGAGATAGGTGGGCCACCCGTCGACGAAAACGGTCGCCTCGGGTGCGCGCCGGGTGATGTCGGCCAGCGCGGCGGCGTAGGCGGGCGCGATCGCGTCTATCCTGTTGTCCCACTCCGGATCTGCCTCGGCGGCACAACCGCCGCTGAGTGCTCCGGCGTGACAGTGGCCGAGGATGAACTCGGTCATGCCGGCGTCGTTGGCGCCCATGTGCAGGGTGACGATCCGGGTGGCGGGACCGAGTGCGTCGAACTGGGGGTCGATCCCGGCGCCTTGCGACCCGTACAGATCCGGGATCTTCGCCGAGCTGCAGGTCCGGTCGTCCAGCGCCAGCCCGAGTTTTTCGGCGACCAGCTTCGGCGCGTTGGCGGTGGACCGCACACAGCGCAGCGGAGCCGTCACGTCGAGATCGACCGCACCGGTGGTGGCTGCCCCGGAATCACCGAGCGCGACGTAGGTGGCGCCCGGCCGCACCTCGGCCTGTGCCACCGCGTGCGTCGACACCGAGACCATCAGCGCCACAGCGCCGGTGAGCAGCAAGCTCTTCATCGAAGATCCTGACGGTTGTAGTTCAGTCTTTGCGACCGGTGAGAGCGAGTGACGTGCCGAGCCCGATCATCACCAGGCCACTGGTACCGCCGATGGCGGCGAGACGGCGTGGCGACCGCGCGAACCAGGACCGTGCCGACCCGGCCGCGAACGCCCAGAGCGAGTCGAAGATCAGGCCGAACACGGGGATGCAGAGCCCGAGGATCAACATCTGCTGAGGGACCGCACCGTGCGTGGTATCCACGAACTGTGGCAGCAGCGCCGCCAGGAAGACGATGGTCTTCGGGTTGGCGGCCCCGACGATCACGCCGTCGCGCAACGCCGCCATCGGACTGTGCGCGGCCACGTCCTGCTCGGCGTGAAAGGCAGTCCGTAGCGCGTCACGATGGCGAATCGCCTGCACGCCGAGATAGACCAGATAGGCGGCGCCGACCAGTTTGATCGCGGTGAACACCGCCGCCGACGCCGCCACCACCGCGCCCAACCCGAACGCGACTGCCACGACTTGGCCGTACACCCCGACCGCATTGCCCAGCACGGTCATCAGCGCCGATCGTCGCCCGACGGTGAGTGCCCGGCCGATCGTGAACAAGACGCTGGGTCCGGGCACGATCACCAGCAGAAACGCCAAACCCGCGAACGAGACCAGATGAGCCGACGACACCATCGCCCCACGCTATCCGGCAGTGGGCGCGGTGACAACGGCCGCGGTGCGCGGGAACAACGATGCGGTGGTGGCGGTTGTGCTGCGCATGACGACACTCGGATTGATCGGTAGCGGACATATCGGATCCACCGTCGCGCGGCTGGCGGTGGACGCGGGTTATGACGTGGTGCTCAGCAACTCACGCGGACCGCAGACCCTGGCGGATCTGGTCGCCGAGCTGGGTCCGCGGGCTCGGGCGGGTACCCCGGCCGAAGCGGCCGAAGCGGGCGACTATGTGGTGGTCACGGTGCCGTTGAAGGCGTATCGGGACGTACCGGTCGCACCGCTCGCGGGCAAGGTCGTGTTCGACACCAACAACTACTATCCCGACCGCGACGGCGCCTTCCCCGAACTCGACGCCGACCAGACCACCACCAGCGAACTGCTGCAACGCCACCTGCCGGAATCGAAGGTGGTCAAGGCGTTCAACAACATCGCCTACGCCAACCTCGCCGAACTCGCGCGCCCGGTCGGTGCCGCGGACCGGTCTGCCCTGCCCGTGTTCGGCGACGACCCCGACGCCAAGAAGCTCGCCACCGACCTCATCGACGCCATCGGCTATGACGTGGTCGACGGTGGGTCCCTCGCCGAAAGCCGCCGCTCCCAACGGGATACCCCGGTTTACGTACGCCCCTATGCCGCCGACGACAACTGGCCGCCCGCCTCGAAGCCCGCGGGCGCCGAGGAGGTGCGTGCGGCCCTCGCCGCCGCCGAGGTCTGAGCGCTGAGCGTCGTCCGGCCGGCCGCGACCGGCCGGACGACCAGTTTCGGGGGGTTGTGGGTGTCGGTACCGACGACGAAACTTGTTGTATGAGTGCGTTGTCACAGAACCTGATGGACCGGTGGATCGCATTGGCCGGGATCGGGGCCGAACAGATCGGTGCCGGAGTAGTGGGGCGCTACAGCGAACCGCACCGCCGCTACCACACCGGCACGCACCTGGCGGTGATGCTCGCGGCCATCGACGAATTGGCCGATGCCGCAACCGATATCGACGCCGTGCGCTACGCGGCGTTCTTCCACGACGCGATCTACGCCGTCGCCCGGGCCGACAACGAGGAGCGCAGCGCCGACCTGGGCCGTGACATCCTCGAATCACTCGGTGCCGCACCGGAATTGGTCGAGGAGGTAGTGCGGCTCGTGGTTGTGACCCGTGGGCACCGTCCACAGCCCGGTGACGCGAACGGCGCGGTGCTCTGTGATGCCGACCTCGTTGTGCTCGGCGGTAGTCCGCAGGAATACGCCGCCTACACCACCGCGATCCGCGCCGAATACGCCCACGTGCCCGACGATCTGTTCCGGGCCGGGCGCGCCTCGGTGCTGCGCAATCTGGCCGACCAGCCCCGCCTTTTCCGCACCGACCTCGCCCACGACCGGTACGAGGCGATCGCCCGCGCCAACCTCGCCGCGGAACTCGCCGAACTCACCGCGGAGATCGGCTGACCGGCCGACTGCCCCTGTCTCGGTGGCTCCGGTGATCCCGGGTTACCGACCCGGCGGCACCGGCTGCGGTCGTCGACGACCGCAGCCGGTCGATACGGCGCTGTGTCAGAGGGCGGTGAGCATTTCGGCGGCCAGCGGGCCCGCGGACGCGGGGTTCTGGCCGGTGTAGAGATTGCGGTCCACCTCGATGTGCGGGGCCCACGGGTCGCCTTCGCGGTAGTCGGCACCGAGTGCGACCAGGCGATCCTGGAGCAGCCACTTCGCCTTGTCGGCGAAGCCCGCCTGGGTTTCCTCGGCATTGCTGAACGCGGTGAGGCGGTAGCCCGCGAAGGGGGAGTTGCCCGATTCGGCGGTGGCGAGTAGCGCGGCGGGGGCGTGGCAGACGATGCCGAGCGGTTTGCCGGAGGCAAGGGCGTTGACGAGCAGGGTGCCCGAGACCGGGTCGACGGCGAGATCTTGCATCGGGCCGTGTCCGCCGGGATAGAAGACGGCGTCGTAGTCGGCGAGGTCGACCTTGTCGAGAGCGAGCGGATTCCGCAATGCGTCGGCGCCGGACAGGATTTCGGCGACCGCCGCCGCACCGTCGGCGCCACCGTTGACCTCGGGGGCCAGGCTGGCCTGGTCGACGGTCGCGACAACGCCGTCCGGGGTCGCCACGGTAACGGTGTGGCCCGCGGCGGTGAAGGCCGCATAGGGCGCCGTGAATTCCTCGGCCCAGTAGCCGGTGGGATGTTCGGTGCCGTCGGCCAGTGTCCAATGATCAGTGCCGGTGAGAACGAACAGGATGTGTGCCATGGGAACAACGCTAGGGTTGATGGCATCTCCTGACCAATAGGATTGCCTATATGAGACATAGGTCAGCCGATGGATCGATGGATCTGGTGCAGCTGCGGACCTTCCTTGCCGTGTTCCGCACCGGCTCGCTCACCGCGGGCGCCGCCCAGGTCGGGCTGTCCCAGCCGACCGTGACCACGCAGATCCAGGCGCTCGAACGGCACCTCGGCAGGCCGCTGTTCGAACGCCTGCCGCGCGGGGTGACGCCGACCGCCGCCGGTCACGAGCTCGCGGCACGGGTGGGCGGTCCACTCGAGGAGCTGGAGGCGGTCGTCAGCGGTGCGGCGACCGCCCGGGCGGCCCCGCCCGAGCCGCCGGTGCTGCTCGGTGGACCGGCGGAGATGCTGGCCGCCAAGATCGTGCCCGCGTTGTCGCCGTTGGTCGCCGACGGTGTGCGGCTCACGGTCAGTACCGGCCTGACCGACGAGTTGCTCGCTCGATTGCATTCGGGGGCGCTGGACCTGGTCTTCGCCACCACCCGCCCACGCGGTCGGACCGTGCTGGCGGAACCGCTCGTCGACGAGGAATTCCTGCTCGTCGCAGCCCCGTCGATCGCCGACCGGATCGACGCCGACCGTCTGCGGGCCGAGGGCCCGATCGCGCTCGACGGCATCCCGCTCGTCAGCTACGCCGCCGATCTGCCGATCCTGCGTCGCTACTGGCGCCATGTCTTCGAGACCCGCCTGGAAACCGAGCCCGCCCTGATCGTCGGCGATCTGCGCGCGGTACTGGCCGCTGTCACCTCGGGGGCGGGGATCAGCGTGCTTCCGCACTACCTGTGCGGCCGGGAACTGGCCGACGGAACGCTGGTCACGCTGCTCGATCCCGCCGACCCGCCGATCAACACCGGCTTCCTGGCCCGCCGGATCGGCGCACCGTCGCGACCACACGTCGACGTGGTTCGCGCCCGGTTGGTGGAGGCGGCGCGAGGTTGGCGGGCGGGGTGTGGCGCTTGACAGGCAAGCGAGCACTTGCGCTTGACAGGCAAGCGCACACTTGCCTATGGTTCGAGGGGAGTGAACGGAGCGTGCAGAGTGACCGATATCTTCACCGCGTTGGCGGATTCGACACGACGCGCGCTGCTCGACGAACTGGCTGATCGCGACGGGCAAACCCTGTTCGAATTGTGCGCCCGCCTCGTGAACAAGCACGGCATCAGCTCGTCACGTCAGGCGATCACCCAGCACCTGGGCGTGCTCGAGGAAGTCGGTCTCGTCCATACCCGCCGGCAAGGCCGATACAAGTTCCATCACGCCGATTTCACGCCGCTACAGGCGATTTCGGTGCGTTGGCCCATCCCTCAGGAGGACACATGATCCGCATCGGAGTGACCAGCGTTTTCGTCGACGACCAGGCCAAGGCCGAGGCCTTCTACACGGACGTGCTCGGCTTCCAGGTCAAAGACAAGGTCTCGCTCGGCGAATTCGACTGGCTCACCCTCGTCTCACCCGCCGATGTCGACGGCATCCAGTTGTTGCTCGAGCCCGACCAGCATCCGGCCGCCAAGGCCTACAAAACGGCACTGAGCGCCGAAGGTATCCCCGTCATCGTCTTCACCGTCGACGATCTCGACGCCGAATACCGCCGGCTGCTCGACCGCGATGTCTTCTTCACGCAGGCCCCCGCCCCGATGGGCGCGTTCGCCACCGCGGTGTTCGACGACACCTGCGGCAACCTCATCCAGCTGATGGCGCCCGTCACCGAGTGATGATCAGAAGTTCGGTGGGGGAGGCGATTTCGGCGCGCAGGCCTGCCTTGGTGGCTACCCGGGTAACGGCGCGGATGTCGGTGGGGTCGGCGCGGGTGAGGACCAGCGCGCGGGCGAGCAGACCCTTGTGATGTTTGTTGAAGTGGCTG
This sequence comes from Nocardia sp. NPDC055165, assembly GCF_053606985.1. Taxonomy (NCBI): domain Bacteria; kingdom Bacillati; phylum Actinomycetota; class Actinomycetes; order Mycobacteriales; family Nocardiaceae; genus Nocardia; species Nocardia sp. NPDC055165. The sequence continues at coordinate 199,021 of NZ_JBSGSS010000006.1, read as the reverse complement.
ACCACCGTGCGTGAGCCGTCCGGGTGCTCGGTGAGCACATTGGCGGTGATGGCGCCGGGGACTCGGCCGAGTTGCTGGTAGGTACCCGACCGCAGGTCGATGACGAGCTCGCCCGCGGCCTCCGCGTAGAGAGCGTCGGGCAGCACGTCGCGCCAGAGGGCCGAAAGTGTCGGCAGCCCTGGCAGTTTGGTGCCGCCGGAGAGGCGGTAGGCGGGGATGGGGTCGGCCGCGCGAACCGCGCCGAACAGGGCCGATCCGATCCCCAGGCGGGCGAATGCCTTGGCCCGCTGCACCGTGGTGAACGACTTCGCGTCCAGGGCGTCGTAGAGGACCCCGGTGTAGCGCTCGAGGGCGGGGCGGGTCGCCGACGTGCGCAGGCTCGCGTTGCGGGCGATCTCCGCGTCGGCGCCTTTACCCAGACCGAGCACCGCGGCCGAGGCAGCGGGGTCGGCCGCCAGCTGGACGACCTCGGTGATCAACTTGTCGCGAATCGCGCTGAGCTGCGGCATCGCGAGATCGGCGAGTTCCAGCGGCACGCCCGATCCGCCGTCGGACTTGGTTTCGGAGGGAGGCAGCAGCACCAGCACGATCGACAACGGTAATCGTCGCCGCAACCACCACCGCGCCCCGCCCCGCCGCGGACCGGTCGTCCGGCGGTCAGCGGCCTCGCTGGACCCGCCCCGATCCGCTGTCCGCGTGGTTCAGCGCACGGCTTCGAGGAACTTGCGCGTGCGCTCGTTGGTCGGTGCTTCGAAGATCTGCTCCGGCGGGCCCTGTTCGACGATGCGGCCGGAGTCGAACATCAGGACCCGATCCGAGACCTCGCGCGCGAAACGCATCTCGTGGGTGACGATCAGCATGGTGATGTCGGTGGTTTCGGCGATGGTGCGCAGCACGTCGAGGACGTCGCCGACCAGTTCCGGATCCAAGGCCGACGTCACCTCGTCGAGCAGCATGACCTTCGGATCCATCGCGCAGCACCGGGCGATCGCGACCCGCTGTTGCTGCCCGCCCGACAGCTGCGAGGGATGCGCGCCGGCCTTGTCCGACAGGCCGACGACGTCGAGCAGATGGCGAGCACGTTCGCGCGCTTCGTCTTTCGACTTGCCGAGCACATGGATCGGCGCCTCGGTGATGTTCTCCAGCACCGTCATGTTCGGGAACAGGTTGAACTGCTGGAACACCATGCCGATCTTGGTCCGCACCGCGCGCAGGTGTTTCTCCTTGGCGGGCACCAGCTTTCCGCCGCGCTCGGTGTGGGTGAGTGGTTCACCGTCGACCCAGATCACGCCGTCGCTGATCGTCTCCAGGGTCATCAGCAGCCGCAGAATGGTGGTCTTGCCCGACCCCGACGGCCCGATCAGGGTGACCTTCTCCCCGCGGCGCACGCTGAAATCGAGGTGATCGAGCACGGTGAGGTCGCCGAAGCGTTTGACCACCTGATCGAATCGGATCATCTCGTCAGTAGTAGGCAAGTCGCTTCTCCAGTCTTCTGATCAGCACAGACGTCGGGTAGCTGGCGACGAGGAAGAACACCCCGGCCATCGTGATCGACTCCAGGTACGCGAAATTGCGTGCCCCGAATTGCTGTGCGGCGGTCACCAATTCGACGACCGAGATGGCGAACAGGAACGGTGTGTCCTTGAACATCGAGACGGCGTTGGTGCCGAGCGCGGGCAGGCTCGCCCGGATCGCCTGCGGCAGCACCACCGCGCCCCAGGTGCGGGCAGGCGGCAACGACAGGGCGCGCGCTGCCTCCCACTGTCCCTTCGGCACCGCCTCGATCCCGGCCCGGTACACCTCGGCCAGGTAACTCGAATAGTGGATGCCCAGCACCACGATGCCGATCTGCAACGCCGAGAACTGCGTGAACAGTGTGTAGGCGAACAGCAGCTGCACGACCAGCGGGGTGAGCCGGACGAACTCGCTCACCGCGTGCACCGGCGCGGCGATCGGGCGCGGCATCGTGCGACGGATGATCGCGATCGCCAGCCCGAGCACCGCGGCCAGGGCGAAGCCGAGCACCGTGGCCAGCAGTGTGATCTGGAAGCCGTCCCACAGCACCGGCAGCGCCTCGCGGGCGCGCTCCCAACTCCATTCGGCTCTCATGGCGCCACCTTCGTGTCGTCGGGCGCCAGGCTGAGGACCTCCTTGAGCGACGCGCCGCGACCCAGCTTGGTCTTGGCGCGGGTTTCGAGCAGGTTCATGCCCAGGGTGAGCAGGTAGCCGAGGACGAAGTAGATGACCAGGCCGACACCGAAGGAGAACAGCGTGTCGCTGGTGGTCTTGCGCAGGTCACCGATCTCGTAGGTCAGGTCGTGCAGGGTGATGTAGGACGCCACTGCGGTGCCTTTGAGCAGGTGGACCAGCAGATTGGTCAGCGAGGGCAGCATCAGCGCCCATGCTTGCGGGAACAGCACCCTGCGCATCCGCTGCCACGGACTGAAGTTCAGCGCGACCGCCGCCTCGAACTGCGCGCGCGGCACCGCGTTGAGCGCGCCGCGCACCACCTCGGCGCCGTAGGCGCCGTAGTTGAGGCCGAGCGCCAGGATGCCGCAGAACAGCGGGTCGAGCTTGTAGCCGAGCAACGGCAGTACATAGAACAGCCAGAAGATCTGCACCAGCAGTGAGGTGCCGCGGAAGAATTCGATCATGACCCTGGCACTGCCGCGTGCCGCGAGATTGCGCACGCGGGCGGTGGTGCCGAGGGCGAGGGCGAGGACGAACGCGAGCAGCGCGCCGCCGATGGTCAGCTCCAGCGTGACCGCGATGCCCTGCCACAACGAGGGCAGGGCATCGCGGACCGCATCGACATTGCTCATGCGTGGATCAGATTTCGCCCTTGCACAGCGCGGCCGTCGTGTACTTCGGATCGGGCAGCTCGCGCTCGGTGAACCCGAATTTCCCGACGATCGACAAGTACTTGTCCTTGTCGCCGGTGATCTTGGCCAGCTCGGCGTTGTAGGCGGCGAGCAGATCGGGATCGGTGGTGCGGAACACGGTGCCACCGGCGCCGACCTGCGGTTTGCCGTCGATGACGGCCACGAACGACGGTGTTACGTCGACCGCGGCGTTGGGGGTGTGGCTCTTGAGCCAGTTCAGCGAGATCGCGGTGAGTGCGAACACGTCGGCGCGCCCGGAGGTGACCGCGTCCATTCCGTCCTGCGGGGTGCCGACCTGGGTGGCGTCGATGCCCAGCGAGCTGGCGTAATCGGATTCGATGGCGCCGGTCATCGCGGCCATCTTCGCGCCACCGGCCTTGATCGACTGCATATCCGTCAAATTCATCGGATTACCGGGTTTCACCATCAGTGCGGTGGTGTACATGAATTCCGGTTCGCTGAAAGATGCCTGTTCACAGCGTTTCGGCAAGATCGACATCCCGGCGCTGACCGCGTCGAAGCGATTGGCCTGCAGACCGGGGATCAGTGCGCCGAACTCGGTCTGCACACCGTCGACGGTCTTGATGCCGAGGTTGGCGAAGATCTCCTTGTGCAGGGCCACCGTGGCACCGGTGAGCTGGCCTCCCTCTTCGAACGAATAGGGCGCCTCACCGGCGAAACCCACGGTGATCGTGCCCTTGTCCTTCAGCGACTGCAGGAGCTGACCGCTCTCGGTGGTCTCGGTCTTGGTGCATCCGGCGAGGGCCGCGGCCACCAACGCGGCTCCGGTGAACACCGCTGTACAGCGCTTCGACATGGATTTCGTCTCAGCCATTGTGACCTCTCGCAAGGGCAGCGTCACCGCCACCAATTTTCTGTTGTAAGTGCGTAATTGACTTATAGAGAAAATCTAGTCACGTAAGAATTGCCAGATGCGGTTACGTTATCAGGTTGTTATCTGATGATTGAAATAGATTTGTAGTGGGTAACCTGGTATGCGCTCTTTTGTCGGAACCGGTTTTCGGGGGCCTGCGGGCGCCCAGGTGGTAATCGGCTGTCGCCCCGCGCGGACCAGGGACTACCCTGTGCATTCGTGATCACCCGCCTCTCCCGCCTGTTCCTGCGCACCCTGCGAGACGATCCCGCCGACGCTGAAGTGCCCAGCCACAAACTGCTCGTTCGCGCCGGCTACGTCCGCCGGGTCGCCCCCGGCGTGTACTCGTGGCTGCCGCTCGGTCTGCGCACGCTGCGCAAGATCGAGGACGTGGTGCGCCAGGAGATGGACGCCACCGGCGCCCAGGAGATCTCGCTGCCCGCGCTGCTGCCGCGCGAGCCCTACGAGACCACCAACCGGTGGACCGAGTACGGGCCAGGCCTGTTCCGGCTCAAGGACCGCAAGGGCGGCGACTACCTGCTCGGGCCCACCCACGAGGAGCTGTTCGCGCTCACCGTCAAGGGCGAGTACAACTCCTACAAGGATCTGCCGGTCACGCTCTACCAGATCCAGACCAAGTACCGCGACGAGGAACGTCCCCGCGCGGGCATCCTGCGCGGGCGCGAGTTCGTGATGAAGGACTCCTACTCCTTCGACATCGACGACGACGGTCTCACCAACAGCTACGCCACCCACCGCAAGGCCTACCAGGCCATCTTCGACCGGCTCGACGTCGAGTACGTGATCGTGGCCGCCACCTCCGGCGCCATGGGCGGCAGCGCGTCCGAGGAGTTCCTCGCCGCCAGCCCCGTCGGTGAGGACACCTACGTGCGCTGCGTCGAGTCCGGCTACGCGGCGAACGTGGAAGCCGTGGTCACGCCCGCGCCCGCGCCGCTGCCCATCGAGGGCCAGGCCGCCGCGGTCGAATACGACACCCCGAACACCCCCACCATCGCGACGCTGGTCGACTGGGCCAACGAGGCGAAGGTCCTCGACCGCACGGTGACCGCCGCCGACACGTTGAAGAACGTGATGGTGAAGCTGCGCCACCCCGACGGCAAGACCGAGATCCTCGGCATCGGCGTCCCCGGTGACCGCGAGGTCGACGACAAGCGTCTGGGCGCCGCCGTCGAACCCGCCGAGGTGGAACTGCTCACCGAGGCCGACTTCGCCGCCAACCCGTTCCTGGTGAAGGGCTACATCGGCCCGAAGGGCCTGGCCGCCAACGGTGTTCGTTACCTCGTCGACCCCCGCGTCGTCGACGGCACCGCCTGGATCACCGGTGCCGACGTGGCGGGCAAGCACGTTGTCGGCCTGGTCGCCGGCCGCGACTTCACCCCCGACGGCACCATCGAGGCTGCCGAGGTCCGCGACGGCGATCCCTCGCCCGACGGCGCGGGCCCGCTGGTGTCCGCCCGTGGCATCGAGATCGGTCACATCTTCCAGCTCGGCCGTAAGTACACCGACGCCTTCGATGTCGACGTGCTCGGCGAGAACGGCAAGCCGGTGCGCCTCACCATGGGTTCCTACGGCATCGGTGTCTCCCGCATGGTCGCGGTGATCGCCGAACAGCAGCACGACGAGAAGGGCCTGCGCTGGCCCGCCGAGGTCGCCCCGTTCGACGTGCACGTCGTCATCGCCAACAAGGACGCCGCCGCCCGCGACGGCGCCGAACACGTCGTCGCGGGCCTGGACGCCGAGGGCCTCGAGGTCCTCTTCGACGACCGCACCGCCTCGCCCGGCGTGAAGTTCAAGGACGCCGAACTGCTCGGCATGCCCTGGATCCTGGTCATCGGCCGCGGCTGGGCCGAGGGCAAGGTGGAGCTGCGCAACCGCTTCACCGGCGAAGCCGAGGAGATCCCGGCCGAAGACGCCGTCAGCGCGGTCACCGCCAAGGTTCGCGGCTGAGTTCATCGCACGAATCGCGCTGTCCCACTTGATGTGGGGCAGCGCGATTGCTGTCTGTAGGACCGCGCCGCGGACCGGTTCGTACGTCCTGGCGCATCTCCTCGGCGAGAGTTGCTCGGCATCTGGGCGAGGCCGGAAATCTGGTTCTTGTGCGATCGGGGGGAACAGCAAGTTGTTCGAACTTACGGCTACGTAGGCGAAAGTGCTGGTAGGGGGTGTGAGGGTCGGCGTGGCGAGTGGGCGGCGCTGATAAGTTAACGGCATGACGAGTTCGCCCAGCCTGCTGTTCAACCCGGCCACCTACGACCCGCAGCACTTCGACGCCGAGACGCGGCGGCTGCTGAAGGTCACGATCGAGTGGTTCGAGTCCAAGGGCAAGGCGCAGCTGCTGGTCGAGGATCGCGACGCGGTGTGGACCTCGGAGTTCCTCGAGTTCGTCGGCAAGGAGAAGCTGTTCGCGACCTTCCTGACCCCGGCCGCCTACGCCGACGGCGACCCGAACAAGCGCTGGGACGCGGCCCGCAACGCGGCGCTGGCGGAGATCTTCGGGTTCTACGGACTGGCGTACTGGTACGCCGAGCAGGTCACAATCCTCGGCCTCGGCCCGATCTGGCAGAGCGATAACGAGATCGCCAAGCGCAAGGCCGCCGCCGATCTCGACGACGGTCAGGTGATGGCGTTCGCGCTGTCCGAGCGCGACCACGGCGCCGACATCTACAACACCGACCTGATCCTCACCCCGAGCGAGCCGGGCAGCGCCGACGCCGAGGCGGGCATCCTGTTCCGGGCGAGCGGCGAGAAGTACTACATCGGCAACGGCAACGTCGCCTCGATGGTGTCGGTGTTCTCGCGCCGCGCCGACGTCGAGGGTCCGGCGGGCTACATCTGGTTCGCCGCCGACAGCCGCCACGACGACTACCACCTGATCGAGAGCGTCATCCACGGTCAGATGTATGTCAGCCACTTCCGGCTGGAGAACTACCCGGTGACCGCCGCCGACCTGCTGCACGAGGGGCCGGAGGCCTTCTCGGCCGCGCTCAACACCGTCAACGTCGGCAAGTTCAACCTCTGCCACGGCGGCATCGGCATGGTCGAGCACTCGTTCTTCGAGGCCATCACCCACGCCAACAACCGCATCCTCTACGGCAACCCCGTCACCGACTTCGCCCATGTGCGCGGCAATTTCGTCGACGCCTACGCGCGGTTGATCGCGATGAAGCTGTTCAGCGACCGCGCCGTCGACTACTTCCGCAGCGCCTCGCTCGAGGACCGCCGCTACCTGCTGTTCAACCCGATGACCAAGTCCAAGGTCACCTCCGAAGCCGAGGTCGCGATGACCCTGCTGCTGGATGTGCTGGCGGCCAAGGGGTTCGAGAAGGCCACCTACTTCGCGCAGGCCTCGCGCTACATCAACCACCTGCCGCGCCTCGAGGGTACCGTGCACGTGAACGTGGGCCAGATCCTGAAGTTCATGCCGAACTACCTGCTCAACCCGAAGGAATACCCGGCGATCGGCACCGACCTCGCCCCTGGCGACCAGCCGTTCTTCTGGCAGCAGGGTCCGGCGCGCGGCGCGGGCAAGGTGCAGTTCGCCGACTGGACCCCCGCCTACGAGCAGGCATCCGCGGTCCCGAATGTCGGCCGGTTCTACGAGCAGGCCCAAGCGCTGCGCAGCCTGCTGCTCACCGCGGCTCCCGATGCGGACCAGCAGAAGGACCTGGACTTCATGCTGACCATCGGCCACCTGTTCTCCACGGTGGTCTACGGGCAGCTGATTCTCGAGCAGGCCGAGCTCACCGGGCTCGACCGCGATGTGCTCGATCAGATCTTCGACTTCCAGATCCGCGACTTCAACACCCAGGCGGCGGCGCTGCTCGGCAAGCCGTCGGTCACCGAGGCTCAGCGTGCCTGGGCGATCGGGGCCCTGCGCAGCCCGGTTGCCGACGCCGAGCGTTTCGGTCGGGTGTGGCAGCAGGTCGAGGCCTACGACGGCGCGTACGCGATGCGCCCGTAGTCGGGCCCTCGGTTGCGGGTAGATCGCCGATCTACCCGCAACCGCCGACTCGGTTCGCTACGCCCGTCCCGGGAAGGTGACGGTGACCGGGACCGATCCCAGAATCGTCTGCCAGCGGGCGCGGCGAACGGCGGCCTCGGTGAGGGCTTCCGTCGCGGTGGCGCGCACCACTTCGTCGGTCGCGTTCTCCACGACCGCGTACCACGCTGCCGCGCAATCGGTTTCGACGCTCACCGCGAGATGCGCCGCGGGGATCGGGTCGTCGACCGGGGCGGGTGGGGTGTAGGCGGCGCGGGGAGCGTCGGGCGCGGTGCCCTCCGCTTCGAGCAGTTCGACCGTGCTGTCGCGACGTGCTCGATGCGCGGCGCTGAACTCGGCGACCAGCCGGGACCGGTCGGCATTGGCGTACGCGGCGATCAGGCCGTAGGAGTAGACGGCCGCGTACTCGGCATCGAGTGCGCTCTGCAATGCCGTTCGCTGTTCGGTCATGTCAGCAGGACTCCTGCCTGGGTGGCGCAGGCCGCGCTGATCGACGCGAGAAGACCTGCGCGATAGCCGGTTTCGGTGCGGGCCAGGGCGGCGGCGGACTGTTGGGACCGGACCAGCTGATCACGCACTTGCGCGAGGGTGGCCGGCTGCGCGGACGCGGTCTCGGCCTCCGAGGCCGGGACCGGCGATCCGCCGGGGCCGGGCACGGTCACGGCGCCCGTGCGATGAACGGGCGTGGTGCCGTCGCCGTACACGCCGATCACCCGGTCGATTTCGGTGCGGAGCGCGTCGGCGTGCGCGGTGCGCTCGGTGGCGATCGTGCTCAGCGCGGCATTCGACTGGGGTGCCAGCGCGATCGCCGCGGTCGCGGCCGCGGCATCGGCGCGAGCCAGAACTTCTTGCGCGGCAAGAGGATCCGGCGCGTGGACGGTATCGTCCTCGGTGCAGGCGGCCAGCGTGGCCACCACGGGAAGGCCGATCGCGCTCGCGCCGACGAGTCGGAGCACGGTGCGGCGGCGCCAGGCAGGCCGGGTGTCGACCCGTCCGGTCGCCGACGGCGAAAGCTGCTGCACCGGTGTGGGATGCGGCACTACGGCGGGCGGCGGCGACGCGGTCGCGCCGGTGGGAGCCTGCGTCGGCCCGGCGAGGTGCGCGGCGGCGGGCTCGACCCGTAACCGAGAGGGTTCGTGCCGGTCGGAACGCATGCCGGAAGGTCGCCCGGCTCTCGGCGGGACGGAATGGCGGTGGGGCACGTTGACCATCGTGCCAGATCTCACGCGGGCGGCTCGCATGCGTGCTGACAGGCCTCGGGCACGCCGAGTCGGACCGGTGCGTGGCGCTCAGCGCCTGGTCCTTTACACTCTCTGAGCGCGTTACGCTAGACCTTCGGCGTAGATATTTCCGATCGCGTCACAACTGAACCAGGAGCCGCCCATATGCCGATGCCCACCGAGGAAAGGGTGAGCCAGCTAGTCGCTGAGCTCGTCGCACGCCGGGGATTCGACCTCGAGGGCGTCGCGATCGCCGCCGCGGGCAATGGCGAGCTGGCTCCGGTTCGAGTGAAGGTCACCGTCGACAGCGACGGCCCCGCCGACCTGGACGCCATCGCCGCGCTCAGCCGCGAGATGTCCGAACTTCTCGATGCCGCAGGCGATTTCGGCGAAGCCGCCTATCTGCTCGAAGTGACGACTCCCGGCGTGGAGCGCCCGCTCACCACCGAACGGCATTGGCGGCGCGCACAGGGCCGCAAGGTCCGCGTGAAGCTGGCCGACGGCGCCGAGCGGATCGAGGGCAAGGCCCGTTTCGACGCGCGCGTCGGCCAGTTCACCGACGACGCCACCGCCATCGCGCTCGTCATCGGCGGCAAGGTGAAGCCACACCGCGTGCACGTTCCGGTCGTCGATATCGCCGAGGCTGTCGTCCAGGTCGAGTTCAACGCACCGGGCGCCGCCGAACTCGAGCTCGCGGGCGGTATCGCACCGGGCCGCCCGGTACCGGGCGACGAACCCGCCGACCTCGCCGCACCAGGACAACACAGTGACACTCCCACCGAAGGGGTTGCGGAATGAATATTGAAATCGAAGCCTTGCGGGCGATCGTCGCCGACAAAGGTATCTCGATCGAGACCGTGATCTCGGCGATCGAGTCGGCACTGCTCACCGCCTACCGGCACACCGACGGCCACGAGGCCAACGCGCGCATCGACATCAACCAGAAGACCGGTGTGGTGCGGGTGATGGCGCGTGAGCTCGACGCCGACGGCAACCTCGTCTCCGAATGGGACGACACCCCGGAGGGTTTCGGCCGCATCGCCGCGACCACCGCCCGCCAGGTGGTGCTGCAGCGGCTGCGTGACGCCGAGAACGAGAAGTCCTTCGGCGACTTCGCCACCCACGAGGGTGAGATCGTCGGTGGTGTGGTCCAGCGCGACGCCAGGGCCAATGCCCGCGGCATCGTGGTGGTACGCATCGGCAGCGAGGCCAACGGCGCCGAGGGACTGATCCCGCCCGCCGAGCAGGTGCCGGGCGAGACCTACGAGCACGGCGACCGGATCAAGTGCTACGTCTACGGTGTCTCGCGTGGCCCGCGTGGCCCGCAGATCCAGCTCTCGCGCACCCACCCGAACCTGGTGCGGCGGCTGTTCTCGCTCGAGGTGCCCGAGATCGCCGACGGCTCCGTCGAGATCGTCGCGGTGGCGCGCGAGTCGGGACACCGGTCCAAGATCGCCGTGCAGTCCACCGTGCCGGGCGTGAACGCCAAGGGCGCGTGCATCGGCCCGATGGGTCAGCGCGTGCGCAACGTGATGAGTGAACTGGCGGGCGAGAAGATCGATATCATCGACTACGCCGAGGATCCGGCGACGTTCGTCGGCAATGCGCTCTCGCCGTCGAAGGTGGTTTCGGTCACTGTCGTCGATCCCGACGCCAGGGCGGCACGGGTGATCGTGCCCGACTTCCAGCTCTCCCTCGCCATCGGCAAGGAGGGCCAGAATGCCCGCCTGGCTGCTCGTCTGACGGGCTGGCGCATCGATATCCGCAGCGACGCGGCTCCGCAACCGGACGACTCCGCCCGGCCGGAAGCGCACCGTAGCTGATCCGAACACGTCGAATCCCGACCGGCGGATGACATGTTCGTAACTTCCGGAGGGGAGGGGTTCGTCGTTATGACCGGGTCACCGGTAGAGTGGGTACAGGACCGGCCCGCGCAATCCGTTCGCACCTGTATCGGATGCCGTCAGCGCGAGCCGTCTGCCGACCTGTTGCGGATCGTGGCGCAGCATCGGAACACCGATGTCGCGATTGTTCCCGATCCGCGGCGCAGACAGCCCGGACGGGGTGCATGGCTGCACCCCGTTTCAGTTTGTTTGCGTTCCGCAGAGCGGCGCCGAGCATTCGGCAGAGCCCTACGAGTGTCCGGAAATCTGGATATCTCAGCCCTGGAGCAGTACCTCGAGAACAGGCACGAGCACTCATGAGCACACCGTGAAGCACCAACGATGAACGTCCGTCGGAGATAACCCGAGGTCGTGCGGGCCCGCCTTACCTAGGCGGCGTCACTGCTCGGCCTCTCAGTGAGGAGAGCAGTGGCAGGCAAGGCCCGCGTGCACGAGTTGGCTAAAGAGCTCGGTGTCACAAGCAAGGAACTACTCGCGAAGCTCAAGGAGCAAGGCGAGTTCGTGAAGTCGGCGTCCTCGACGGTGGAAGCACCCGTCGCACGTCGTCTGCGCGAATCACTGGCGTCGAAGTCCGCTCCGGCGGCCGATGCCAAGTCGGCGGCCCGTCCCGGCCCGTCGTCGGCAGCAGCAGCCCGTCCGGCTGCCAAGCCCACCCCCGGTGGCCCTCGCCCCGGTCCGCGTCCGGCTCCGGCCGCTCCCGCCCCGGCAGCCGCTGCCGCGCCGGCTGCGCCGAAGCCCGAACAGGCCGCTCCGGTCGAGGCCAAGCCCGCTACTCCGGCACCCGCGAGCCCTGCTCCGGCCGCCGCGCAGTCGGCTCCGGCCACCAAGCCCGCAGGCGCCCCCGCGCCCGGCCCGCGTCCGGCTCCCGCCGCGCCGCGTCCGGCACAGGCTCCCGCCGCAGGTCAGACCCGTCCGGGTCAGGCGACGCCGGGTGCTGCCGCGCCCGGTCCGCGTCCGGCCGGTCCCGGCCCGAAGCCGGGGCCGAAGGCTCCGCGCGTCGGCAACAACCCGTTCAGCTCGGCGCCCGATCGTGAGCGTCCGGCACCGCGTCCCGCTCCGCAGGGTGGCCCGCGTCCCACTCCGGGTCAGGGCGGTCCCCGTCCGGCTCCCGGTCAGGGTGGCCCGCGTCCGGCTCCCGGTCAGGGCGGTCCCCGCCCCGGTCAGGGTGGTCAGGGTCAGCGTCCGGCCGCCGCGCAGGGCGGTGCCCCGCGTCCCGGTGGTCCCCGTCCCAACCCGGGTTCGATGCCTCCGCGTCCGAACCCCGGCGCCATGCCCGCACGCTCCGCACGTCCCGGCCCCGCGGCCGGTGGCCGTCCGGGTCGTCCGGGTGGCGCTCCCGGCGGTGGCGGCGCAGGCCGTCCCGGTGGTGGCGGCGGCGGTGGCGGTTACCGCGGTGGCGGTGGCGGTGCCCCCGGCGCTCCCGGTGCCGGCGCTCCCGCGGCCGGTGGTTTCCGTGGTCGTCCCGGTGGCGGCGGCGGTCGTCCCGGTGGTCCCGGTGGCCGTGGTGGTGCCGCAGGCGCCTTCGGTCGTCCCGGTGGCGCGGTTCGCCGTGGCCGTAAGTCGAAGCGGGCGAAGCGCGCCGAGTACGAGAACATGCAGGCTCCCGCCGTCGGTGGCGTGCGTCTGCCCCGCGGCAACGGCGAGATCATCCGTCTCGCCCGTGGCGCATCGCTGTCGGACTTCGCCGAGAAGATCGACGCGAACCCCGCAGCTCTCGTGCAGGCACTGTTCAACCTCGGCGAGATGGTCACCGCGACCCAGTCGGTGAACGACGAGACCCTCGAGCTGCTCGGCGGCGAGATGAACTACGTCGTCCACGTGGTCAGCCCCGAGGACGAAGATCGCGAACTGCTGCAGTCGTTCGACCTCACCTACGGCGAAGACGCCGGCGGCGAGGACGACCTCGAGCACCGTCCGCCGGTCGTGACCGTCATGGGTCACGTCGACCACGGTAAGACCCGACTGCTCGACACGATCCGTAAGGCCAACGTCGCTGAGGGCGAGGCCGGTGGCATCACCCAGCACATCGGTGCCTACCAGGTGCTCACCAACCTCAACGAGGAAGAGCGTCTGATCACCTTCATCGACACCCCGGGTCACGAGGCGTTCACCGCCATGCGTGCTCGTGGTGCGAAGGCCACCGATATCGCGATCCTCGTGGTCGCGGCCGACGACGGCGTCATGCCGCAGACGGTGGAAGCGATCAACCACGCCCAAGCCGCTGATGTGCCGATCGTCGTCGCGATCAACAAGATCGACAAAGAGGGTGCGAACCCGGACAAGATCAAGCAGCAGCTCACCGAGTACGGCCTGGTCACCGAGGAGTACGGCGGCGACACCATGTTCGTCAACATCTCGGCCAAGCAGGGCACCAACATCGATCAGCTGCTCGAAGCCGTGCTGCTGACCGCGGATGCCTCGCTCGACCTGCGGGCCAACCCGGACATGGACGCCCAGGGTGTCGCCATCGAGGCGCACCTCGACCGCGGCCGTGGCCCCGTGGCCACCGTGCTCATCCAGCGCGGCACGCTGCACGTCGGCGACTCGATCGTGGCGGGCGACGCCTACGGTCGCGTCCGTCGCATGGTCGACGAGCACGGCGAGGACGTCCACGCGGCGACCCCGTCGCGCCCGGTCCAGGTCATCGGTTTCACCTCGGTGCCCGGCGCCGGTGACAACCTGATCGTGGTCGAGGAAGACCGCATCGCCCGGCAGATCGCCGATCGCCGCAATGCGCGTAAGCGCAACGCGCTGGCCGCTCGCAGCCGCAAGCGGATCAGCCTGGAAGATCTGGATGCCGCACTGAAGGAGACTTCGGAGCTCAACCTGATCCTCAAGGGCGACAACTCCGGTACCGTCGAGGCCCTCGAAGAGGCCCTGCTCGGCATCGAGATCGACGACGAGGTGCGTCTGCGCGTCATCGACCGCGGTGTCGGTGGCGTCACCGAGACCAACGTCAACCTGGCGTCGGCCTCCAACGCGATCATCATCGGCTTCAACGTCCGCGCGGAGGGCAAGGCCACTGAGCTGGCCAACCGCGAAGGCGTCGACATCCGGTACTACTCGGTGATCTACCAGGCGATCGACGAGATCGAGAAGGCCCTCAAGGGCATGCTCAAGCCGATCTACGAAGAGGTCGAGCTGGGCCGCGCCGAGATCCGCGCGATCTTCCGTTCGTCCAAGATCGGCAACATCGCCGGTTGCATGGTCACCTCCGGCTCGGTCAAGCGCAACGCCAAGGCGCGCCTGATCCGTGACGGTCGAGTGGTCGCGGAGACGATGACCATCTCCTCGCTCAAGCGGGAGAAGGACGATGCTCCTGAGGTTCGCGAAGGTTTCGAGTGCGGTATGACCGTCACCTACAGCGACATCAAGGACGGCGACATCATCGAGGCTTACGAGCTTCGTGAAAAGCCGCGCGACTGATCAACGCAATACCGCTCGATCCACGCCGCATCCGATTCTTCGGGTGCGGCGTGGAGTCTTGCGGGAACCCCATCTACCAGGAGGTGAGCACCGCTGTTCATCGGTGCGCTCGAATTCGATCTACTGCTCGGTGACGTGCATTCGCTCAAGGAGAAGCGGTCGGTGATCCGGCCGATCCTCGCCGAGCTGGGAAAGCGCTTCGGCGTGAATGCCGCCGAAGCCGGAGATCAAGACCTGCACCGCCGGGCACTGCTCGGGGTTGCCATGGTCAGTGCGGAAACGGGACACCTGAACGAGGTGCTCGACAAGTGTGAGCGGCACGTTGCCGCGCGTCCGGAGATAGAGTTGCTGGCAGTACGCCGCCGGATCTTCGGACCCGAAGACTAGGGAGGTTCAGCCATGGTTGATCAAGCCAGGGCACGCCGGCTCGCCAAGCGGATTTCCGCGATCGTGGCCACCGCGATCGAATACGAGATCAAGGATCCGCGGCTGCGGTTCGTCACCGTCACCGATGCCAAGGTGTCCGGGGATCTGCGCGAGGCGAACGTCTATTACACGGTGATGGGCGAGACCATCGACGCCGAACCCGACTACGCCGAGGCCGCCGCCGGGCTCGACGCGGCCAAGGGTGTGTTGCGGTCCAAGGTGGGCGCGGGTACCGGAGTGAAGTTCACCCCGATCCTGTCTTTCACTCTCGATAAGGTGCCCGAGGTGGCCCGCGAGATGGAAGAGTTGCTCGCGAGAGCTCGCGCCATCGACGACGAGGTGGCCAAGGTCGCCGCCAACGCCAAGCACGCGGGCGAGGCCGACCCGTACAAGGCCGATCGCGACGACGAAGACGAGTAGGCAGGCATGTCCGGTCAGCGCCCGCAGGCGGTAGCCCGAGTGACCACGCAGGGTACGTCATCCTGCCCGGTGGCCACCGCCTTGTCGGGCCGACGACCGGTGCCCGTCGTGGACGCCGGATGACCAGCGTCCGCGACGGGACCGAACTGGGCACAGCCGTCGCCGCCTTGGCGGCGGCGCGCTCGGTGACGATCCTGTGCCACGTGCAGCCCGATGCCGACACCGTGGGGAGCGGGCTGGCGCTGGCGCTGGCGCTGCACCGGCGCGAGGTACCGGTGTGTGTGTCCTTCGCCGAGCCCGCTGAGCTGCCCGCTTCGTTGCGCACGCTGCCCGGTGTGCAGCTGGTGGTGCCACCCGCGCAGGTGCCGGCCGAGGTGGACCTGTTGATCGTCGTCGACTGCGGCGCGCGCAGCCGTCTCGGCGCTCTCGCCGACCGATTACCCGGTGCGACCATGACATTGGTGATCGATCATCATCGGGCCAACGACGGCTTCGGCACCGTCGACCTGATCGACGAATCCGCGGCCTCGACCACCGAATTGGTGACTCGGCTCCTCGATGCGTGGGGCGTGGAGATCGACGCCCCCATCGCGCACTGCCTGTTCGCGGGACTGGTCACCGATACCGGCTCGTTCCGCTGGGCCCGGTCCGGCAGCCACGCGATGGCCGAACGCCTGCTCGCCACCGGCATCGACGGCACCGAGATCACCCGTGTCCTGCTCGACACCCACCCCTACGCCTGGCTCCCGATGTTGTCGAAGGTGCTGTCCACCGCCGTGGTCGTGCCCGCCGCCGCGGGTGTCGGCCTGGTTTATGCGCTCGTGCGCGCCGCCGATACCCATGACGTGGGGCCCGAAGAGGTCGAGAGCGTCATCGACGTCATCCGGACCACTGCCGAAGCGGGCATCGCCGCCGTCTTCAAGGAAGCCCGCGGCCAGAACGACCGCTGGACGGTCTCCCTGCGCTCCCGCGACTCCGCCCCAGGCCGTACGGACGGCGTCGATGTCGCCGCGGTCGCCGGCGTTTTCGGCGGCGGCGGCCACCGCTTCGCCGCCGGCTACACCACCTACGGCAACGCCGAGGATGTCGTGCGCGCCCTGATCGCCGCCCTGGGCTGACCTAGGTTGCGGCGACAGTCTTCTCGCGGCGCAGGCGCAGGGCCAGGGGGACGCCGAGGACGGTGGTGGTGGCGCAGAGGGTGAAGGCCAGGGCGGGCTGGTCTACGAGGAGGCCGGTCAGGCCCGCTACGACGAGACCGCCGAGGTTGCCGGTCATCCAGATGAGGCCCGCGGCGGTGCCGTCCGCGGCGCCGGTGTGGCGTTCGGCCATGGCCAGCACGATCGGGAGAGCGGGGAGCAGGGTCAGGCCGATGAGGACGAAGGCCAGGAAGCCGGTGGCGAGGCCGGGGGCGAGGGCGACGAGCAGACAGGCGGCGGCGCTGGCGGTGAGACCGACCATCACCGCGGGGAGTTCGATACCGCGGCGCAGGACCGCGACCGGAATCACCGCGCAGCCGACGACACCGGCGAGGACGTTCACCAGCAGCACGATGCTGGCCGCATCCGCGCTCACACCGGACGGTTCCAGCAGCGCTTGGCCATAGGTCGCCAGCGCGACGAACGTGCCGAAGGGGAAGAACACGGTGACGCAGAGTCGGCGCACATACCGGTCCCCGAGGGTCGCTCGCAGCGCGACGAACGAGGTCGATGTGCTCGCGGCAGGTCCGGTGCCCGCGCGCATCAGCTCGACGGTCAGTGCGACCGCGGCCAGGGCGGCGAAGATCGTGCCGATCGCGGTGAGGGCGGTGAGCTGGCTTTGCGCGGGCAGCGCCGCGCCGAGTACGAACGCGGCGGCCATCCCGGCGAAGGTGCTCGCGGTGCCCACCGCGATACCGGTCGGCCGGTCCTTCTCGTCGAGATAATGCCCCGCGATGCCGGTGATGGCGTTGAGCACCAGCGGTTGCGCGATGGCGACGACGGTCTGACCGATGAGCACGATCGCGAAACCGCCGTCGAGCAGGCGCAACGCCGCACCGATCGCGGTGAGAACCGCGCCGGCGATCAGGCTGGGGCGGAACCAGCGATCGAGTGCGATTCCGGCGGGTACGGCGAGCACGACGTAGAGCAGCGGGAACATGTTCGCCAGCCACCCGATCGCGGACTCGGACACACCGAAGTGCTCCGCCGCCACGGTCGTCACCGGCGCGTAGGTGAGCCACACCAGCTGGGTGGCCGCGCCGACCAGGGCGAACGCCGTGATCACCCGCCATCGCTGCACAAACACCATGGTCGATCCTGAGTTGTCCGGGCGAACCAGGCGTCCGCGGTATGTCATCGTCCCGCCCGAGCTGGGCAGGCGACCAGTATCGTCGCTCATCCTGCCTGCCGTCCACACTTCGTACCCGCCATTTCGTGCTGATCGGTGGGTGCGTCCGCGAGCGGCGGGCGTGATCGGCGGTATGGGTGGCGGCGTCGATGCACCACCACCGCGAACATGATCATGCCCGGCGATCGGCGAGATCGCTCTGGTGGCGCTGCGCGGCGGGCGATGGTGTCGGTGGCGTGTGCCACCATCGGCAGGTCGGCAGCGCGTCCGATGAGTTCGTGGTGACCGTGGGAGGTCGGTGTGGGGTCCGCTGAACCGAGGGACGAAGCCGTGACCGGCGATGAGGCCGACCAGGTCGGGCCGCGGCGAATTCTCGGCATCGCCGTGCCCACCCTGGGCGTGTTGGTCGCCGAGCCGCTGTATCTGCTCTTCGACATCGCGGTGGTCGGCAGGCTGGGGGCGCTGGCACTGGCCGGGCTGGCCGTCGGCGCCGTGATCCTCGGGTCGGTGAGCACCCAGCTGACGTTCCTGTCCTATGGGACGACCGCGCGTGCGGCCCGTAGACACGGTGCGGGGGATCGGACAGGTGCTGTCGAGGAGGGCGTGCAGGCCAGCTGGGTGGGTGTGGCGATCGGTCTGGTGATCGTCGCGGTGATCCAGTTGTTCGCGGTGCCACTGTGTTCGGTGCTCTCCGGCGGTGGGGAGATCGCCGACGAGGCGCTGATCTGGGTGCGGATCGCGCTGTTCGGCGTGCCGTTGATCCTGCTGTCGATGGCGGGCAACGGGTGGATGCGCGGTGTGCAGGATGTGCGACGACCACTGACCTATGTGGTGGTGGGTCTGGCGTTGTCGGCGGTGCTGTGTCCGGTTCTGGTGTACGGACTGCTCGGCGCACCGCGGATGGAACTGGCCGGCTCGGCGGTGGCGAATCTCGTCGGCCAATCGGTCTCCGGCGTCCTGTTCGCCTATGCCCTGCTGCGCGAACGTGTTTCGCTGCGCCCGCGCGTCGCGGTGATGCGCGCTCAACTCGTCCTCGGGCGCGACCTCATCATCCGCAGTCTGTCGTTCCAGATCTGCTTCGTCTCCGCCGCCGCGGTGGCCGCCCGTTTCGGCGCCGCGTCCGTGGCCGCCCACCAGGTGGTTCTGCAGCTCTGGAATTTCCTCGCCCTGACCTTGGACTCGCTCGCCATCGCCGCCCAGACGCTGGTCGGCGCGGCTCTCGGTGCCGGTAATGCCCACGGCGCCAAGGCGATCGCGCGCCGGGTGACAGTCTGGTCCGAGATCTTCGCGCTACTCCTTGCCGCCGTCTTCGCCGCGGGCGTGACCGCGATCCCGCTGCTGTTCACCGATGACCCCCAGGTCCTCGAACGCATCCATGTCATCTGGTGGTTCTTCGTCGCCATGATCCCGGTGGCCGGCGCGGTGTTCGCCCTCGACGGTGTCCTGCTCGGCGCGGGCGACGCCGCCTTCCTTCGCACCGCGACCCTCGTCGCCGCCCTGACCGGCTTCCTGCCGCTGATCTGGCTGTCGCTGATCTTCGACTGGGGCGTGGCGGGAATCTGGACCGGTTTGGTCGTCTTCATGTTGGCTCGACTGCTGGCCGTCATCGCCCGCGCACGATCCGGTCGCTGGGCCAAGGTGGGCGCCGAAATTCCGCGCGGTGCCGCATAGGGCTGTGGAAACCTTTGCGACGCAGCAGATTCGATTCTGGTGACGGGTACGAAGGTGCTTCTCGGCAGTCGATCGCCTACCGTCGCAAGTGCGGACAGTGGGATCGACGATGGAGGCGCAATGGCCGTGCACGATGTGATCGCCCAGGCCGGCCGGGTGGCGGTGGCCGCGGCGCTGGTGTTGATCGGCGCGGTGGGTGCGGGGCCCGCGGCGCAGGCGGCGCCCGTCGCGCCGGGGCAGCTGATTGCCCACACCGCGCAGCCTGCCGGCTGGGGTGAATGGTCGCGGGCAGCCATCGTCGAATACCGCACAGAGGGTGCGACGCACGGCATCGCGAACGCGGCAGGTCTGGTGCTGCTCCCGGATTCGCCCGCCCCGGAAGGTGGTTATCCGGTGGTGGCGTGGGATCACGGGACCAGCGGGCTCGGGCCCGACTGCGGCCTCACCACCGACAAGGCGCGGCATGAACGCCCGCTGCTGCAAGCGTTCCTCGATCGTGGCTGGGCGGTGGTCGCACCGGATTACCTCGGCCTGTCGCCCGGCTCCGACACCGTGCACCCGTACCTGCACACTCGCACCGAGGCCACGGCCACGATCGACCTGGTTCGTGCCGCGCGGGCCGCGGAGCCGAGTCTGGCGCCGACGTGGGCCGTGGTCGGCGGTTCGCAGGGAGGACATGCCGCACTGGGGACCGGCAACCTCGCCGGCGACTACGCGCCCGAACTGGACTTCCGCGGCACCGTGGCACTGGCGCCGGCATCCAACTACGAGCAGATTCTGACCCAGCTCGGTCCCGAGGTCCCGAACCTTCCCGTAGTGGACCGGCTCGTCGGCCCGTTCGCGGGCATGCTCGCCGGGCTTCGCGCCACCCGTCCCGATCTGGATGTGAACGGTCTGCTCAGCGCGCGTGGCCGCGAAGTGGTCGACGCGATCGCCACCAGTTGTGTCGACGATTTCGACCGGGCCGTCGGCAATGCGTCGATCGGCGCGCTCCTGGCGAAGCCCGTGGCCGCCGACGGCATCGGCGCGGCCCTGCGCGACTACATGGTGGTCCCCACGGTCGGCTATCGCCAACCGGTGCTGATCGCCCACGGCGCGGCCGACACGGTGGTGCCGCTGCCGCTGACCTTCGCGCTGCTCGCGCAGATGCGATCGGCGGGCACCCAGGTCGAGTTCGCGCAGTACCCGGGCGGACACGAACAGGTCGGCGTCGAATCGCGGGAACGGGTCCTGGCTTTCGTCGACGGCTTACTCGCCACCGCCTGACCCGGGAGCGGGACGGCTCAGCGGGGATAGGGGCTGAGCATGTCGATCCAGCGGATGTCCAGGTCGCGGGTCAGGTAGTCCAGGCGCGAATTCCAGAAGTCCTGCATGTGCGGCAGGGCGAGGTGGCGGTCGAGGTCGGCTTTGCTGCGCCATACCTCGTAGAAGACGAAGACCGAGGGGTCGTCGCTGTCGACGTGGAAGTGGTATTCGAGGCAGCCTTCTTCGGCGCGGGTCGGTTCGACGAACGAGAGCAGCAGCTCACGCAGGTCGTCGCGGCGTTCGGGTTTCGGGTGGGCGAACCCCACCAGCGCGTAGGTGCTCGACATGATGCTCCTTAGGTACGATGTTCTACGTACCTAAGGACGCTAGGCGGCAGCTAGGTATGACGCAAGCCGTACCTATGTGGAGGTGGTGGGTGGACCAGGAACTCGAGCTGGGAGCGGTACTCGGCGCGCTGGCCGATCCGCTGCGGCGTCGCGTGATCACCCTGCTCGCGCTGGATCCCGCCGATGGCGACCGCAGCTGCTCGTCGTTCGACCTACCGGTGACGAAGGCGACCCGCACCCACCACTTCCGGGTGCTGCGCGAGGCGGGGCTGG
This sequence comes from Nocardia sp. NPDC055165, assembly GCF_053606985.1. Classification (NCBI taxonomy): domain Bacteria; kingdom Bacillati; phylum Actinomycetota; class Actinomycetes; order Mycobacteriales; family Nocardiaceae; genus Nocardia; species Nocardia sp. NPDC055165. The sequence continues at coordinate 177,987 of NZ_JBSGSS010000006.1, read as the reverse complement.
TCCGGCAGGTGAATTACGGCAATCGCAGCACCGTCGTCCTGCGGCGGGCCGACCTCGACGCGCGGTTTCCCGGGCTGCTCGATCTGCTGGTGGCCGAGGCAGCCGACGCGCAGGGGTGAACCCGCCGGTGCCGCGCACCCGGGGTGTGCCACTGTGGACAGGTGATTCCGAAGTTGATGGCGGTCAGCGATGTGCACGTGGGGCATCAGGGCAACAAGCCTGTGGTGGAGCAGATCGTTCCCGATTCGCCCGAGGACTGGCTGATCGTCGCCGGTGACGTGGGGGAGAAGGCCGAGGAGGTGCGGTGGGCGCTGGAGTTGCTGCGCGGCCGCTTCGCCAAGGTGATCTGGGTACCGGGCAACCACGAGCTGTGGACCACGCCGAAGGATCCGGTGCAGATGCACGGCGCCGCCCGCTACGACTATCTCGTCGCGATGTGCCGTGACCTCGATGTCGTCACCCCCGAGGACCCGTTCCCGGTGTGGACGGGTCCGGGCGCCGAGAAGTACGGCGGCCGGGTCACCCTGGCGCCGATGTTCCTGCTCTACGACTACTCGTGGCGACCGGCGGGCACGAAGACCAAGGCGGAAGGTCTGGCGCTGGCGCGCGAACGCAATGTGGTGGCGACCGACGAGTTCCTGCTGACTCCCGACCCGTACCTCACCCGCGACGCCTGGTGCCACGCCCGTGTCCAGTACACCCAGCGCCGCCTCGACGCGCTGCCCACCGACACTCCGTTGGTGATGATCAACCACTTCCCCCTGGTCCGCCAGCCCACCGACATCCTGTTCTACCCGGAGTTCTCGCTGTGGTGCGGCACCGACCTGACCGCCGACTGGCACACCAGCTACAACGTGGTCTGCTCGGTCTACGGACACCTCCACATCCCGCGCACCACCTATTACGACGGCGTCCGCTTCGAAGAGGTCTCCCTCGGCTATCCCCGCGAATGGAAACGCCGAGGCATGCCCGAACCGCTGCTCCGCCAGATCCTTCCCGACCCGGTCTACGCCGAAGGCGATCTGAACTCCTGGGGCGGCCACTTCAAGGTCACCCCGGAGATGGAAGCCGCAGCCGCCGAGATGCGCGAGAAGGCCGAGCGCAGGCGAGGCATCTGACAGCGAATTTGCACGAAAACCCCACGCCTGATTTCGTAAGAGCATCGGCAACTCACCGGGCACGAGCAAACCCGCCCACCCGGTACCGCCAGACGCCAGTGCTGACCCAACCAGCGCCGAGGTCTGGCCACACGACGCGGAGAGGCGGACAAGCCAGTGCTGGAGAGGATTTTGCCGAGGAGTGTGGCTTCGGCGGAGTTGCTGGTTTTCCCGGAGGATCTCACGGCGCATCCCGCCGAGGAGCACCTCATCGCCAAGTCCGTGGAGAAGCGGCGCCGCGATTTCATCGGCGCCCGGCACTGTGCTCGCCTCGCCCTCGAACAGCTCGGTGAGCAGCCTGTCGCGATCGGCAAGGGCGAACGCGGCATGCCGCTGTTCCCGCGCGGCATCGTCGGCAGCCTCACCCATTGCGACGGCTACCGTGCCGCCGCGATGGCGCACTCGCTGCGTTTCCGCTCGGTCGGTATCGACGCCGAACCGCACGACACCCTGCCCGAGGGAGTGCTCGATTCGGTCAGTCTGCCCGCCGAACGCGAGTGGCTGTCGGATACGCCCGGCGAGGGCCTGCATCTGGATCGGCTGCTGTTCTGTGCCAAGGAGGCCACCTACAAAGCCTGGTTCCCGCTCACGCTGCGGTGGCTCGGTTTCGAGGACGCGCACATCACCTTCGAGATCGACTCCCGCACAGACAATGCGGGCTCGGGCACTTTTCATACGAAGCTGCTCGTGCCCGGTCTGACGAACGACGGCGGCGCCGCGCTGACCGAGTTCGACGGCCTCTGGTTGATCGCCGACGGGCTGATCCTGACCGCGATCGCACACGGCTGATGGCCGCGCGAGTGTCGCGGGTGGGCGAGCTGGGCGGTCTCGTGATCGTCGACAAGGACAGCGGCCTCACCAGCCACGACGTGGTGGCGCGCAGCCGAAAGCTGTTGCAGACCAAGAAGGTCGGCCACGCGGGCACCCTCGACCCGATGGCCACCGGGGTGCTGGTGCTCGGGGTGGAGCGGGCCACGAAACTCCTCGGCCAGCTGCTGCTCACCACCAAGGCCTACACCGCGACGATCCGCCTCGGCCAGGCCACGAACACCGACGACGCCGAGGGTGAGGTCACCGCGACCACACCCGCGCTGCACGTCACCGACGACGAGATCGCGACTGGCGTCGCGGCCCTGACCGGTGACATCGAGCAGGTCCCCGCCACGGTGAGCGCCATCAAGGTCGACGGCGAACGGGCCTACGCGCGCGTGCGCGCCGGCGAGGAGGTACAACTGGCCGCCCGGCCGGTCACGGTGTCGCGCTTCGACATCCTGGCCCGTCGCGATGTCGCCGACGGTGAATTCGTGGATCTCGACGTCGCGGTCGAATGCACCTCCGGTACCTACATTCGCGCCCTGGCCCGCGACCTCGGCGTGGCCCTCGGTGTGGGCGGACACCTGAGCGCCTTGCGCCGCACCAGGGTCGGTCCCTTCACGCTCGAACACGCCCGTACCCTCGAACAACTCGCGACCGCGGTCGAAGCCGAGCAGCCCCTGCTCAGCCTCGATATCGACGCCGCCGTCCGCACCGCCTTCCCGCTCCGTGACATCGACGAATCGCAGGCCACCGACCTGCGGACCGGCCGCTGGCTCGAGCCCGTCGGCATCAAGGGCGTCTACGCCGCGATCGACCCACGGGGCCGGGCCATCGCACTTCTGGAGGAGAGCGGCAAACGCGCGGGCTCGGTGATGGTGGTGCGTCCGAGGGGAATCGGCGACTGACGAGCTCGTTGTCGTTCGATGCCCGCCTCGTGGCCGGGTGAGGCGGGCGCCCGAGCCCGAAACCGCCCCGCCGGGCAGGGGTCAGCTGCGCACGGGCAGTGTCTCGTGCCGGAATTCCGGTAGACCGGATTCCTTCGTCAGGTGCTCGGCCAGCTGTGCCGCTTCCGCAGCGAGGCCGGGTGGGTTGGTGGCGACGAACATCGAATCCGCCGCCAGGTTGCCGAGGATGTGCCAGGTGCCGGCACGCAGCGCACGGGTGCGTGGTTCGGCGCGGAGACCACCGGTGGGCGCGACTTGCGCTGTGCCGCTGTCGAGCAGGTGTGTCATCAGCGTCTCGGTGTCCTGCGGGGTGACGTAGGCGGGTGGGTTGACGGCGTTGATCACGATGTCGGCCGTCCCGGTGGATTCGCCGGTCAGGGTGAACCCGGTGTCGCCCGCCGCGATCGCGGTGAGTCCGGTGCGCAACCGCACCTGACCCGAATCCAGCAGGCGCAGCAGGATTTCCGCGTTGTGCGGGACCATCGGCGAGCTGAGGCTGCTGATCGTGCGGTAGTGATCGGTCCGCAACCTCATCCGGTCGGCGTCGGTCAGGGCGGGCCACAGGATCGGGCCCATCGTGCGGATCGCCATCGTGAGCAGGCGTCGACCCAGCAGGCTGGAGTCGACATCGGCGAGCTGGCGGCGCAGGCGAAGTACCGGGTCCTCGGCGCCGGTGGCGCGGATCTCGGCGGCGAACTCGTCGAAATCCTCACCCAGGCCGGCCAATTCGGCACGCAGGAGCGCGACCACCGCGGTGAACTCGACCGCCCCGCCCGCCGCGAGGTCCAGTGCGGCGGCCGGGGTGAGGTGGCGCGGTGACAGTGGTCGTGGACGTTGCTGGACGAACGGCAGGATCCCGCTGCGCGACAGCAGGGTGATCGGACCTCGATGACCGTTCTCGGTCAACGCGGCCGTGATGTCGACGGCGGTCAGGCCGCTACCGACCACGGCTACCCGAGCCTCGGGATCCACCTCGGTGAGCGTGCGCGCCAGCGGATACGGCTCGTCGACATAGCCGGGGGCCCCGGTCAGTCCGTACTGGTCGCGGGGACGGCCACTGCCGACGCAGAGCACCACGCGATCCACCGGATACCTGACACCGCCCTCGGTGCGCAGTACCACCGGCTGTTGCTGCGCGACGCCGGTGACCCGGTCGTTCACCACGTCGACCCGCCATCCGTCGTGACGCAACCGGTCGATCGACGCCCGCGCCGACTGTTCCAGGTACTCGCCGTACATCGCGCGCGGCACGATCGGCTGTCCCAACCCGGGGTCGAGGAAGCGCACCGCGTCCGGTCGCCGGGCGAGCCAGTCCTGGAAATGCCCACGGTCGCTCGCCCGCGCGGACATCAACGCGGGCGGGGCGTTCACGCGCACCGCGGGCACATCGCGCTGATAGGCCCGCCCACGCCACAGCGCCGCGGATCCCTCGAACACGGTGATCGTGCCCGGTGCCCCGTCGGCACCCGCGAGCGCGTCGAGCAACCCGACCGCGGCCACTCCCGCACCGATGATCCCGATTTGCATGTCGACTCCTGTCGTCGGAGGCGGCGTTGCCGCGCACTCTCATTCGATGGCGAGCACGACGTCGTGCCCGGCCTGTGATCAGCGTGCTCGCGCCGGTGCCGCCGCGAAATCCCGCATGTGCGGGATACGGCTCACCGGGTGACCCGGGGCCGCGGCGGTGCGGGATCGAGACGGGCACCCCCTCGATCGCGGGATGGTCCCGAGCATTGACCGCGACGACAATGGGCACATGACCGCCCCGGCTTCGCCTGCCATGACCGCCTTGCTCCGCGGGATCGACGCGGCGCCGGATGCGCACGAGCTGTTCGAGCGGACTTCCACCCGGTTGCGCCGGTCCGTGGGGTTCGACGCGGCGGTGTGGGTGGCCACCGATCCGGTCAACGGCCTGACGACCGCGCCGGTGCGGGTGGAGAACCTGCACGAAGGCGGCTGCGGGACCTACTGGGAGTCAGAGCTTTTCGCCGAGCACGTCAACCTGTTCCGCGATCTGGCCGTGGCGCAGGTGCCGGTGGCCGGTTTGCGCGCGGTGACGGGCGACCGGCCGACACTGAGCCCGCTGTATCGAAGCTTCATGCGGCCCCGCGGATTCGGTGACGAACTGCGGGCCGTGCTGCGCGTGGACGGTCAGGGTTGGGGGCAGGTGAGCTTGTTCCGGGAACGCGGCAGACAGGCCTTCGCCGCCGCCGATGTGGCGGTGCTGCACGCGTTGTCGGCCCCGATGGCGCGGCGCCTGCGCGGCTTCGCCCGACCGGCGACCACGGGTTCGAGCGGCGTCCACGCACCCGGCCTGCTGCTGTTCGGCGCAGACGGCGCGCTGCTCTCGGTGAACGACGAGGCCCGCGAGCTGCTCGCGCTGATGCCGCCTGGCCCGTCCACCACGACCGGCGCCGGACTCGAATTGCCCTTGCCGGTCTGGATTCTCAGCACCGCGGGGCGTGCGCGGCTCACCGGAGACAGCGCTCGCATCCGCATTCGCACCCTGACCGGGCAGTGGCTCGTCTGCCACGCCTCGTGTCTGCGTGACGCGAACGGCGAACCGACTACGACGGCGCTGGTGATCGAACACGCGACGCCCTCGGACGTCGCGGCGCTCATCGTCGCCGCCTGTGAACTGACCCGCCGTGAACTGGAGGTCACCGAACTCATCGCGGCGGGACTGTCCACCGCCGCCATCGCCCGGCAGCTGCTCGTCTCCGCCCACACCGTGCGCGACCACGTGAAGTCCGTCTTCGACAAGACGGGTGTCACCAGCCGTGGCGAGCTCGTCGCGGCCCTGTTCACCGAATACCGGCAACCGGCGGCCGAATCGGTCACACTGCGGGTCCTCGACGGACGCGCCGGCTGAGCGGCGATCTCGCGGACCGCGGGGCCGACTCCCTGTGCGCCGCACCCACTCCGGCGAATCCGTAGAGTGGCGGAAACCGGCCGGTGGCCGGGGTGGAAGAGGGATCGTGAGATGAGTGCAGAGTCGGTCGACACGTTCACACTGTGGGATCGCGACGGTGACGGACTGGTGTCGGTGGACGATATCGCCGACGGAATTCGTTCGGCGGGAATCGAAGTCGACCGGGAGGCCGTCGAGCGGATGGTCGCCGCCGCGGATACCAACGGTGATTTTCTCGTCTCCCGTGCCGAATTCGACGCCGCCGTCGTCGCGGGGCGGATCGAGGTCACCGACGCCGATGCGGCGTTCCGGGTCTTCGACACCAACGGTGACGGCCGGATCTCGGTGGCCGAGCTGGAATCGTTGATCCGCCACGTGGGTGCGGGGCGCATCGACGAACCGGCCGCCGACCTGCTCGCGGCCGCCGATCAAGACGGCGACGGCTACCTCTGCCTGTCCGAATTCCGGGTGCTGCTGGATTTCCTGTCGCGCTGAAGGTGCCGCCTTCCCCGGTCGGCGGCCGCATCTGTAGTCAGGGGTACTGGACGGCCGATAACACCCTGCTCGGAACGCACGATAGCGAGGATGTATAGCTTTCGCGTCGGAGGGGTAGACCATGGCTGCGATCAGGAAGATCTGGATCGGTGCCGTCGCCGGGGTGACGATGGTCCTCGCGGGCTGTGGCGGCGTCGATCCGCAGGCACCGGGATCGAGCTCGGCGCGTCCGACCACCACTCGCACTGTGCCGATCTCGGTCGCCACGCCCAGCCCGGCTCCCGCAGTCACGCCCGCCGGTCGCCCTGGCGCGGGCTCCTCGAATTCCGTGGGTGCCTCCACTGCCCCAGCGAAGACCGCGAGACCGCCCGAACTCGCGACCGGCACCGTGGTGCTGCGCACCGTGACGCTGTCCGGGATCCCCGTTCCCGGTGTGCCGGTGTACCTGTCGCTGCAGCAGCCGTGTGATCCGGCGAGCAACGACATCCCCGTCGGCGAGACGGTGGAAACGCTGCGCCGCGACGGTGTCACCGACGAGCAGGGCCGGGCGGCCTTCGCCACCGAAATCGGTTGCTACCGCTTCGGGATGACCGCGCCCGCCGGCACGAACCCGGTCCCCGAGGGTATGCACTCGCTGTTCCTGGTCACCCCCGGCGGCACGGCCACCGGTCAGCTGCGCTTCCAGGACACCCCACCCGAACCTGCCCCGGCCTGCGCCGAATCCACCATCGAAACCGAACTCGGTGTCGATCCGGGACCCGTCGCCACCATTGCCGACTGTGACGGGCAGTGGGGTGTCATCCGCTGGGAGACACCCGGCGACAACCAGCGCGTCATCACCCGCACGTCGGGAACCTGGTCCACCTATGTCCGGTTCCCCCACGACATCTGTTGGTCCAGCGCGGTCGCCGATGGCGTTCCGGACCGCCTCCGTACCTACTTCAACTGCTGATCCAGGACTATGTGGTGAGCCAAATCGCTTCGGCGGCAAGAGTTCCCAGTTCGGTGGGGGCTTCGGCCGAGGCGATGCGGACGGCGATGGTGCCGGCGAAATCGCGGCGTTCGGCGACTTCGATGGTGGTGTCGAGCGCGATACCGACCGAGTCGAAATAGCGCAGCATCGCGGGGTCGGAGTCGGAGATGCGGGCCACCCGGCCGGATTCGCCCGCGGCGAAGTCGCTGAGCTGACGGGCGGGGGGAGTGGGGACGGCGCCGTCGGTGGAGGGGATGGGGTCGCCGTGCGGGTCGCGGTCGGGGTGGCCGAGTTTCGCGTCGATGCGGGACATGAGCAGGTCGGAGACGGCGTGTTCGAGGACCTCGGCCTCGTCGTGCACTTCGTCCCAGCCGTAGCCGAGTTCGTTCACCAGAAAGGTCTCGATCAGCCGGTGACGGCGCACCATCGCGACCGCGGCGCGACGGCCGTGTTCGGTCAGGGTGATCGCGCCGTAGCGGGCGTGCTCGACCAGGCCCTGATCGGTGAGCTTGCGCACCGCCTCCGACACCGTCGAGGCCGACACGCCGATCCGCTCGGCCAGTAACTTGGTCGACACCTTCTCCTGCGACCACTCCTGAGCGGTCCAGATGACCTTCAGATAATCCTGTGCCACCGCCGACAGTTCGGGCGCGATCGTGGCGGCGAGTTCGGCCTGCTCGGCGGGTTGCGTCAGCGCGCTGCGGGTCGCGACATCTCGTTTAGCTGGCACATCACCAATGTTAGGCATCCCTGGCCCGAATGACACATCGGCGAACCGGCACGCCGCGCACCGGCGATCCGCCGCACACCGGAATTCTGTTCGGGCACCGCTTTGCGTAGGCTTCGCTCTGTGCAGAGATGGCGAAGTCTCGACGACGTGCCCGCGGACTGGGGGCGTTGCGTTCTCACGATCGGCGTGTTCGACGGGGTACATCGGGGGCACGCGCAGCTGATCAGCCGCGCGGTCGCCGCGGCGGAGAAGCGTGGCGTGCGCTCGGTTCTGATGACCTTCGATCCGCACCCGATGGAGGTGGTGCGACCCGGTTCGCACCCCGCGCAGCTGACCACGCTGACCCGCCGCGCGGAGCTGGCCGAGGAGCTCGGGATCGACGTGTTCTGCGTGATGCCGTTCACCCAGGAATTCATGAAGCTCACCCCGTCGGAATACGTACACGACCTGCTGGTCGAACGTCTGCACGTCACCGAGGTCGTGGTCGGCGACAATTTCACCTTCGGTAAGAAGGCCGCGGGCACCGTCGACACGATGCGCGAACTCGGCGAGCGGTTCGGCTTCGAGGTCGACGGGGTGACCCTGCTGGGCGAACACGCTGTCACTTTCTCCTCCACCTACATCCGGGCCTGTGTCGACGCGGGCGACATGGCCGCGGCGGCCGAGGCGCTGGGGCGGCCACATCGCGTCGAGGGCGTCGTCGTGCACGGCGACGGGCGCGGGCGCGGGCTGGGTTTCCCGACCGCCAATGTCGCCCCGCCGATGCACGCCGCGATCCCGGCCGACGGGGTGTACGCGGGGTGGTTCACCGTGCTCGGGGCGGGCCCGGCCATCGGTGACGCCGCACCCGGCGAGCGCGCGATGGCCGCGATCTCGGTCGGCACCAACCCCACGTTCTCGGGTCGCTCACGGACCGTCGAGGCATTCGTGCTCGACGGCGAGGCCGATCTCTACGGCCAGCACGTCGGTGTCGATTTCGTCGAACAACTACGCGGAATGCGCAAGTTCGACTCCATCGACGATCTGGTCGAGGCCATGGGCCGCGACGTCGAGGCCGCGCGCAAGGTTCTCACCGCAGCAGAAGCCTGAACCCCGATTTATCTCGCCACCACGTGTCGAGTAAAGTGGCTCCTCGGGTTTGCTGCGGTCCGCGGTGGCGCCCATCCCGGGTAACCGGACCTTCGAGCGCGGAACTGAAAATAGGAGTCGAGCCACATGGCGCTGACCACTGAGCAGAAGTCGGCAATTCTCGCCGAATACGGCCTGCACCCCACCGACACCGGCTCGCCGGAGGCGCAGATCGCGCTGCTGTCGAAGCGGATCTCGGACCTGACCGAGCACCTGAAGCAGCACAAGCACGATCACCACACCCGGCACGGCCTGCTGGCCCTGATCGGTCGTCGTCGCCGCCTGTCGAAGTACCTGCAGGCCAACGACATCAACCGCTACCGTTCGCTCATCGAGCGCCTGGGTCTGCGTCGCTGATCTGAATCGGACACGCCTCCTCGTCGAGGCGGTCGACACCTGGCCAACGGGAAGAAGTACACTTCTTCTCGTTGGCTATTCGTGTATTCGGGGACCATCGGGTTCCCGGCTGCATTACAACATGTGACAGCCGTGTGCATCCGTCCGCGTGGCGTCGGTCTTCGGTAGTGGCCTTTCGGCAGGCGTTGTTCTCGCCGCCGTCGGGCTTCGATCGATGATCGCCTCCGCGTCGCCCCTCTTGTGGAATGTTCCAGCCAAGGGGATCCGGCCGGGTGCTGCGCGTGGCAGCCAGGAGGGTTTCCACGTGTCCGTGTCCGGTACGGCTGACGAATAGCTGGTTCGCGCCCACATGGTGCTGCGCTCCAGCGAGACGAGAGGTCGAGAGAAGAGAATATGACGCAGACAACTGAACGCCCTTCGACTGCGGTCGAGGTCGAGCCCGGAGTTTTCGAGTCGGTCGCGCTGATCGACAACGGTAGCTTCGGCACCCGCACCATCCGCTTCGAGACCGGCCGTCTGGCCAAGCAGGCCGCGGGTTCCGTCGCCGCCTACCTGGACGACGAGACCATGCTGCTGTCGGCGACCACCGCCGGTAAGTACCCCAAGGACCAGTTCGACTTCTTCCCGCTGACGGTCGATGTCGAAGAGCGCATGTATGCCGCGGGTCGCATCCCCGGCTCGTTCTTCCGTCGCGAGGGCCGCCCCTCCACCGACGCGATCCTGACCTGCCGCCTGATCGACCGGCCGCTGCGCCCGACCTTCATCGACGGTCTGCGCAACGAGATCCAGGTCGTCGTCACGGTCCTGAGCCTCAACCCGGCCGACCTCTACGACGTGGTGGCCATCAACGCCGCTTCGGCGTCGACTCAGCTCTCGGGCATCCCGTTCTCCGGCCCGATCGGTGGCGTCCGCGTCGCCCTCATCGGTGGCCAGTGGGTCGCGTTCCCGACCGTCGAGCAGCTCGAAGGCGCCGTGTTCGACATGGTCGTCGCGGGCCGCGTCACCGACACCGGCGACGTCGCCATCATGATGGTCGAGGCCGAGGCCACCGACAAGGTCATCGCGCTGATCGAAGACGGTGCGCAGGCCCCGACCGAGGCCGTGGTGGCCGAGGGTCTGGAAGCCGCCAAGCCGTTCATCGCGCGCCTGGTCCGCGCCCAGGCCGACCTGGCCGCGCTGGCTGCCAAGCCGACCCAGGAGTTCCCGCTCTTCCCGCCGTACGGCCCGGACGTGTTCGAGGCTGTCGAGGGAACCTCGAAGGTCGAGCTGAACGAGGCGCTGAGCATCGCCGACAAGCAGACCCGCGAGGCCCGCATCGACGAGATCAAGGCCGAGGTGCTCGCCCGTCTGGGTGACGACTTCGTCGGTCGCGAGAAGGAACTGGGTGCCGCGTTCCGCTCGGTCACCAAGAAGCTGGTCCGCCAGCGCATCCTCACCGACGGTTTCCGCATCGACGGCCGTGGCCTGGCCGACATCCGTCAGCTCTCCGCCGAGGTCGACGTGATCCCGCGCGCCCACGGTTCGGCGATCTTCGAGCGTGGTGAGACCCAGATCATGGGCGTCACCACCCTCGACATGGTGAAGATGGCGCAGCAGGTCGACTCGCTCGGCCCGGAGACCTCCAAGCGCTACATGCACCACTACAACTTCCCGCCGTTCTCCACCGGCGAGACCGGTCGCGTCGGTTCGCCGAAGCGTCGCGAGATCGGCCACGGCGCGCTCGCCGAGCGTGCGCTGATGCCGGTGCTGCCCTCGCAGGAGGAGTTCCCCTACGCCATCCGTCAGGTCTCGGAGGCGCTGAGCTCCAACGGCTCCACCTCGATGGGTTCGGTCTGTGCCTCGACCCTGTCGCTGCTCAACGCCGGTGTGCCGCTGAAGGCGCCGGTCGCGGGTATCGCCATGGGCCTGGTCTCCGACACCATCACCAACGACAAGGGTGAGGACGAGGTCCGCTACGTCGCGCTCACCGACATCCTCGGCGCCGAGGATGCCTTCGGCGACATGGACTTCAAGGTTGCCGGTACCCGTGACTTCGTCACCGCCCTGCAGCTGGACACCAAGCTCGACGGCATCCCCTCGCAGGTGCTGGCCGGTGCGCTGAACCAGGCGCACGACGCCCGCACCACCATCCTGGACGTGATGGCCGAGGCCATCACCGACCCCGACGAGATGAGCCCCTACGCCCCGCGCGTGACGGCCATCAAGATCCCGGTCGACAAGATCGGCGAGGTCATCGGGCCCAAGGGCAAGATGATCAACCAGATCACCGAGGAAACCGGCGCCAACATCTCCATCGAGGATGACGGCACCGTGTTCGTCGGTGCGACCGATGGGCCGTCGGCCCAGGCCGCGATCGACATGATCAACGCCATCGCCAACCCGCAGCTGCCCAAGGTCGGCGAGCGCTTCCTGGGCACGGTCGTCAAGACCACCGCCTTCGGTGCGTTCGTGTCGCTCCTGCCGGGCCGCGACGGTCTGGTGCACATCTCCAAGCTGGGCAACGGCAAGCGTGTGGCCAAGGTCGAAGACGTGGTCAACGTCGGCGACAAGCTGCGTGTGGAGATCGCCGATATCGACAACCGCGGCAAGATCTCGCTCGTCCCGGTCGAGGACGAGGCCGCTGCCGCTGAGCCGGCCGCCGTCGAGGAGAACACCGACGCCGAGTAGGCGTTACTGCTGCCGACTGCCGAAACCCCCGCCGTTGCACGGCGGGGGTTTTGTCGTTTCCGGGCTCTGGCAGGTTCGTGACCTGGGTCACGAAGATGCAACGGTGATGCAACGTTGCGTCGCCTAGTGTGGCTGGACACAGTAAGAATCTGTGCCGACAGCCGTGCTGCCGCCCACTCGGAGCGCAGTGCCGACCGCTGTCGGCTCGGCGTACGCGGTCGGATCGCTGGACCGTTTCTCGGCGCCGGAAAGTGTGTCGCCCCGCCGTGATTTTGACTGAATCTGGTCCGGTTTATTATTGAAACGAATACGCTTCTCCTCGTGTTCGGACGCGTGTTTCAGGTGTCGGGGTTGACGATGGAGGTCGGGAGATAGCCGAGTCATTGCTGGTTGCGTGGCGGCGAGCCGGATTGCCGCGATCGTGTCATAGCCGATCGCACTGAATCCGGTGTGCGCGGGCGGATTTCGGGCAGGGTGCCCGAGGTTGGCCGCCCCCGCGCCGATCCACCCCACCCCGGTTCGAGCCGGGGAGTTCCGAGAGTTTGTGCGGCCGCGTGGCGTTACCCGCGGCCGGTAATGGAAGGCAGTGTGCGATGACCAACCCCACTCCGGCGCGCGCGGAAACAGAACAGCTGGCGGCGCTGGTGGCGACGGTCGCGGCGATGGATCCGGCGCGGATCGCGGTCGAGTTCGACAGCACCGCGGTGTCCTATGCCGATCTCGACGCCCAGCTCACGCTGATGGCCGAGCTCACCGGTGGGGCGCTGGACGCGGAGACGCTCGTGCAGGTGGTGCTCGCCGAGCTGTTCCCCGGCGTGGTCGATGCCGCCGAGGGGACGTTCGGTGTGCTGCTGGATTCGCTCGCGGGCGATGTGATGGCGGCGCTGGGGCTGGAGGCGGTGGCCGCGGCGACGCTGGTCGATCGGTTCGCCGCGCAGGTGGCACGGACGCCGGATGCTGTCGCGGTGCAGTGCGGTGACGTCACGCTGACCTACGCGGCATTCGATGCCAGAGTGCGGGTGCTGGCGGCGCGATTGGTCGAGGCGGGCGTCGGGCCGGAGACGCTGGTCGGGTTGGCGCTGCGGCGCAGCGTCGAGCTGATCGTCGCGGTGCACGCGATCGTGCGTGCGGGCGGTGCGTATGTGCCGCTGGACCCCGATCATCCGGTGGACCGGTTGCGCTATGTGCTCGAGGTGGCGCGGCCGGTGGTGGTCGTGACACGGGCAGGCGACGAGCCGGATCTGAACGGCGCGCCGGTGCTGCGCACCGATGACATCGACTGGGACGCGGCGCCCGGCGAGGTGGTGTCCGGGGTACGGGCGGGCAACACGGCCTACGTCATCTTCACGTCCGGCTCCACGGGCAGGCCGAAGGGTGTGGCGGTCACCCACGGGGCGATCGTGGCGAACCTGGATTGGCGACAGCGCCGCTACGCCATGACCGAGGCCGATGTGGTGGTGCAGAAGACGCCTTACACCTTCGATGTGTCGGTGTGGGAGTTGTTCTGGCCCTTGCAGATCGGCGCTCGGCTGGTGGTCGCCGAGGCGGGGCGCCACGGTGATCCCGCGTACCTGGCGGCGCTGATCGCCCAGCATCGGGTCACCGTGACGCACTTCGTGCCGTCGATGCTGGCCGCGTTCGTCGGTGACGTGGGTCCCGAGGTGGATCTGTCGTCGTTGCGGATGGTGTTCGCCTCCGGTGAGGCGCTGCCCGCTGCCACGGCCGCCCGGCTGCGCGCGTTGTCGGCGACGGCGCTGCACAACCTGTACGGGCCCACCGAGGCGGCGGTCGACGTCACCGCGCACGAAGTGACCGCTCTCGACGAGGTGTCGGTGCCGATCGGGGGTCCCGCCGACGACACCGGGCTGCTCGTGCTCGACGAGAACCTCGACCAGGTACCCGTCGGGGTGGTCGGCGAGCTGTATCTGGCGGGCGTCCAGTTGGCGCGTGGGTACGTGGCGCGCCCGGGGCTCACCGCGGATCGGTTCGTCGCCAATCCGTACGGCGTGCCCGGTGAGCGCATGTATCGCACCGGTGACCTGGTACGGGAGTCGCGCGGTGAGCTGGAATACCTGGGGCGCACCGACTTCCAGGTGAAGCTGCGTGGCCTGCGAATCGAGCTGGGGGAGATCGAGGCCGTGCTGGCCGCGCACCCTCGCGTCGGCAACGCGGCGGTGGTGCTGCATCGCCATGGCGCCGGTGAGGCGCTGGTCGGTTATGTGGTGAGCGTCGACGGTGCGGTGCTCGACGAGGCCGAGCTGGTCGAGCACGCCAAGTCGTCGATGCCCGAGTACATGGTGCCGTCGCTGCTGGTGCAACTGGACGCGATGCCGATCAATGCCAGCGGCAAGCTGGATCGGAAAGCGTTGCCGGAGCCGGACTTCCGGGTGTCGGCCGCCGAATTCCGGGAGCCGCGCACGGCGACCGAGCGTACCGTCGCCGCGTTGTTCGCCGAGCTGCTCGAGGTGGACGTGGTCGGCTTGGACGACGACTTCTTCCGCCTCGGCGGCAACTCGCTGATCGCCACCCGCGCCATCGGCCGGTTGCAGGCGAACTTCGGTGTGCGGGTGGATGTTCGCGACTTCTTCGACAGCCCGACGGTGGCCGTACTCGCGAAGCTGGTCGAGGGCGGGGTGGTCGATGATCGGCCCGCGCTCGTCGCGGGTCCGCGTCCCGAGCTGTTGCCGCTCTCGCCCGCGCAGCAGCGGATGTGGTTCCTCAACCGGTTCGATCCGGAGACCGGGGCGTACAACATCCCGATCGCGGTGCGGTTGACGGGTGCGCTGGATCGGGACGCGTTGCGGGCGGCGGTGGGTGATCTGATCGCGCGGCACGAGGTGCTGCGCACGGTGTACCCCGAGGTCGACGGGGTGGGGACGCAGCGGGTTCTTCCTGTCGCCGAGGCGCTCGAAGTGCTTGCGGCCGAATTGTCTTCGAGCGACCACCCCGATGCCGGCGCCGATGGGGTCGCGGCGGGGTCTTCGACGGTGCTCGACGCCGTCAGCATCGGCGCCGAGGACCTTCCGGAGGTGTTGGCGGCCGTCGTTCTGCGCGGATTCGATGTCACGGCCGCGCCACCGGTGCGCGCGAGCCTGTTCGAGGTCGACGGTGATCACGTGCTGGTGCTGGTGGTGCATCACATCGCCTCCGACGGCTGGTCGGCCGGTCCGCTGGTGCGTGACACGATGACCGCCTACTACGCGCGTGCCGAAGGTGTGGCGCCGCAGTGGAATCCGCTGCCGGTGCAGTACGCCGACTACACCCTGTGGCAGCGTGCCGTCCTCGGCGCGGAGGACGACGCCGACTCGCAGGCCGGGCGCGAGATCGCGTTCTGGCGTGACTCGCTGGCCGGACTGCCGGACGAGTCGGGCCTGCCGACCGATCGCTCTCGCCCCGCCACCGCGTCGATGCGGGGACGCCGGGTCTCGTTCGAGCTCGATGCCGACGTGGTCGCGGCGCTGAACGCTGTTGCCGCGGAACAGGGTGCGACCCTGTTCATGGTGCTGCACGCGGCATTGTCGGTGCTGATCGCACGCCTGTCGGGCAATGCCGATGTGGCGATCGGCACGCCGGTCGCCGGGCGCGGTGCCGCCGAACTCGACGACGTCATCGGCATGTTCGTCAATACCGCCGTGCTGCGCACTCAGGTGCGTGGCGGCGAACCGTTCGCCGGCCTGCTCGACCGCGTCCGCACCGGGGATCTGGCCGCCTTCGACCACACCACCCTGCCGTTCGAGCGGCTCGTCGAGGTGCTCGCGCCGACCCGTTCAGCCGGTCGTCATCCGCTGTTCCAGGTGGCACTGTCGTTGCAGAACCTGCCGCCGACCACCTTCGAGCTGCCCGGTCTGCGCGCTGCCGCCGTCGACTTGCCCTATGACATCGAGAAGTTCGATCTCTCCCTGACCCTGCGTGATTCCGCGGCCCTTGGTCTGTCCGGCGAATTCTCCTACGCCACAGATCTGTTCGACGAGCAGACCATCACGCGCACGGTGGCCCGCTTCACCGGCCTGCTCGCCGCGATCGCCGCGGCCCCGCAGACTCCCGTCGCCGACCTGCCACTGCTGATCGACACCGAACTCGCCGAGCTGACCGCCCGCACCGGCGGCCCGTCGACTCCGGCTCCGCTGCTGCCGCAGGTGCTCGCCCGCGCCGCCGCCGACCCCACCGCGATCGCCATCCGCGACGGCGCCCGCACCCTCGCCTACGGCGAGCTCGACGACGCCTCCACCTCCCTGGCCGCCCGTCTCGCCGATCTCGGCGTCGGCACGGGCGACCTTGTCGCCGTGAGTATTCCGCGTTCGGCCGACTCGATCACCGCGATCTGGGCCGTCGTGAAGTCCGGCGCGGGTTTCCTCCCGGTCGACCCGAACTATCCCGCCGACCGCATCGCCCACATGCTCTCCGATTCCGGCGCGGCGGCGGGTATCACGATCGAGGCGGTGCGGTCGGATCTGCCGGCTACCGTGAACTGGCTCGTGCTCGATGGCACAGAACCCACGGCAGACGATGCGGCGCGGGCAGACCTGGGCGCACACGCACGTGCCGGTGACAGGACGATCAGCGTCGAGAACGCCGTCGATGCCGAGACCGGTCGCGGCGGAGTCGTGACCTCTCCCCATGCCCCCGTGGCCGATTCCCGTACGGTCGGCGCAGCAGGTGGCCGTGCGGTGAACGGCGGCGCGGCGGGTGCACGAGCGGTGGATCCGCTGGATCCCGCGTACGTCATCTACACCTCCGGCACCACCGGTCTGCCCAAGGGTGTGGTGATTCCGCACGGTGCGGTCGCGGCGTATCTGCCCGTGCAGGCCGGGCGGTACCTGGCCTGCGCCGATGCGCGCGTGCTGCACGTGGCGTCGCCCTCGTTCGACATCTCCGTGGCCGAGCTGCTGCTGACCGTGACCGAGGGCGCGACGATGGTCATCGCGCCCGCCGGGGTGTTCGGTGGGGCGGAGCTGGGGGAGTTGCTGCGGGCCGAGCGGGTGACCCATGTGGTCATCACGCCGTCGGCGCTGGCGACGGTACACCCGGAGGGCCTCGACGAGCTGCGGATGGTGGTGGTCGGTGGCGAGGCGTGCCCGCCGGAACTGGTGGCGCGGTGGACCGCCGCGATTCCGGGTCTGATCTTCCGCAACGGTTACGGCCCGACCGAGACGACCATCGTCACCAATATCAGCGAACCACTCAGTGCGACAACGGCGATCACGCTCGGCGCACCGGTGGAGGGCACGACCGAACTGGTGCTCGACGAGCGGCTGCGGCCGGTGCCCGCGGGGATCGTCGGCGAGCTGTACATCGCTGGTGCGCAGCTGGCGCGCGGCTACCATCGCAGGCCCGCGCTGACCGCCGGACGGTTCGTCACCAATCCCTTCGGCGCGCCCGGCGAGCGGATGTACCGCACCGGTGACACCGTGCGCTGGGTGCGGCGCGAAGGCTCGTTCGATCTGGAGTACCTGGGCCGCAACGACTTCCAGGTGAAGGTGCGCGGCTTCCGGATCGAACTCGGCGAGATCGACGCGGTCCTGGCCCGCCATCGGACGGTCGACTTCGTCGCCACCGTCGGTCATCGGACCGACGCGGGCGCCACCCTGCTGGTCTCCTATGTCGTGCCCGTCGCCGGTGCCACGATCGACGCCGCGACCCTCATCGCGCACACCGCCGCGCACCTGCCCTCGCACATGGTGCCCGCCGCGGTCGTCACTCTCGATGCCGTGCCGCTGACCCCCGTCGGCAAGCTCGATCGGGCCGCGCTGCCCGCACCGGTCTTCGACACCGCCGCCTACCGGGCACCGGAAACGGTGGCCGAGCAGGTGGTGGCCGCCGCGTTCGCCGAGGTCCTCGGACTGGACCGGGTCGGCCGCGACGACGACTTCTTCGATCTGGGCGGCAACTCGCTCCTGGCGACCCGGTTGATGGCGCGCATCGGCGCCGACCTCGACCTGCGCATTCCCGTCCGCCAGCTCTTCGACACCACGACGGTGCTGACGCTGGCCGCGGCCGCCGACCGTCTGCGTGGCACCGGCACCGGCCCCGCGCTGGTGGCGGGACCCCGACCCGATCCCGTGCCGCTCTCGCCTGCCCAGCAGCGCATGTGGTTCCTCAACCGCTTCGATCCCGGCTCGGCCACCGACAACATCCCGCTGGCCGTCCGGCTCACCGGTGCGCTCGACATCGCCGCACTCCAGGCCGCGATCGTCGACGTGCTGGACCGGCACGAGGTCCTGCGCACCCGCTACCCGGAACTGGACGGCAACGCCATCGCCGAGATCCTTCCGGCGACCGGCCTGCTTCCCGAGGTCCACCCGCAGATCGTGGCTGCGGCCGACCTGTCCGACGCCGTGCGTACCTTCGCCGCCACCGGCTTCGACCTCACCGTCGACGCCCCGATCCGCGCGACGCTGCTGCGTGTTGCCCCGGACACCGCGCTGGAGCATCGCGCGTCGGGTGCGCGTGACCGGGCCGATGGGCATGCCGCAGTGGCGGACTCGACGGGGTCCGCCGGTGCTGAGTACGTGCTGGTCATCGTGGTGCATCACATCGCGGCCGATGGTTTCTCGTTCGGGCCGTTGATCCGGGACGTGCTCACGGCCTACGGCACGCGCGCCATCGGTGAGGCCCCGGGTTGGGCGCCGTTGGAGGTGCAATACGCCGACTACGCCGTGTGGCAGCACACGGTGCTCGGTGATGCGGCCGATCCGGAATCGGTGGCGGCGAAGCAGCTCTCGTTCTGGCGTGACGCGCTGGCGGGGGTGCCCGAGCAGCTGGAACTGCCCACCGACCGGACCCGGCCTGCGGTCGCTTCCCGGCGCGGTGCGATGCACGGCGTCGAGATCGATGCCGCGACCCATCGGGCACTGGCGGAATTCGCTCGCGCGCAGGGCATCACGGTGTTCATGGCCGCGCACGCGGTGTTCGCGGTGCTGCTGGCACGGCTGTCGGCGACCACCGACATCGCGATCGGCACGCCGGTGTCGGGACGCGGTGCGCGTGCGCTCGATGATCTCGTCGGCATGTTCGTCAACACCCTCGTCCTGCGCACGCAGGTGGCACCCGCGACCCCGTTCGCCGCACTGGTGGCCCAGGTCCGCGAGCAGGACCTCGCCGCCTTCGGCCACGCCGACGTGCCGTTCGAGCGCCTGGTCGAGGTCCTCGATCCGGTCCGCTCCACCGCCCGCAACCCCCTGTTCCAGGTGATGCTGTCCCTCAACGAGGACACCCCGAGCGAACTCGCGCTCCCCGGCCTCACCGTCGCAGGTTTCGACCTGCCCACCGGTATCGCCAAGTTCGACCTGGAACTCACCCTCACCGAGCACCGCGACGACAACGGCACTCCCACCGGCATTTCCGGTGCCTTCCTCTACGCCACCGACCTGTTCGACGCCACCACCGTCGCCACTTTCGCTACCCGCTTGGACCGCATCCTCACGGCCGTCCTTGCCGACCCGGCCCGCCCCGTCGGCGACCTCGACTTCCTCGACGCCGCCGAGCGGACCCACATCCTGACCACGTGGAACGACACCGCCACCGAGACCGGCCACGCCGCGACTCTCGCCTCGCTGCTCGCCGACCGAGCGGCCGCAACGCCCCACGCGATCGCCGTCGTCGTCGACACCGACCCCATCGCGGCCGATGCCGCGCCGCTGGCCGCCACGACAATGGCACGGGCGCTCGATGTATCGCCCACCGCGAGAGACGAATCGGTGCAGGAGCGCCTGGAGTCGACGACGAAGCCGGGTCGTCTGTCGGCGCGCACGGTCGAGGCGGGCACGCCGGCCGAGGACGGCGCTCAGGTAGTTGCCGATGGCGCGCCCCTCGGAATCGGGGCGTCCTCGAGCGCGATTTCCCGGCTCGAACACGCGGCAGCCGATGCCATCGCCGCACACCGCGCCGGGGGTGTGGTGCCCGAGGTGCCGCTGCGTGCTGCTGATTCCACGACCGCGGTGGAGCTTTCGTACGGGGAGTTCGGCGTGCGAGTCGCACGACTGGCTCGTCATCTGATCGGGCTGGGAGCGGGCCCTGGCTCGCTGGTCGCTGTCGCGATGCGCCGTGGTGTGGAGCAGTTGGTCGCGGTGCACGCCGTGCTGGTGGCCGGGGCGGCCTATGTGCCGCTGGACCCGGATCATCCGGCCGAGCGGACCGCGTATGTGCTGGCGCAGACGGCACCGGTCTGTGTGCTGACGCTTGCCGGAATCGGTGTGGCTGTGGGCGAGTCGGTGGTGGAGGTCGACGTGCTCGACCTGTCGGAGCTGTCCGGCGAGCCGATCACCGATGCGGAGCGGGTGGCGCCGCTGCGTCCAGAGCACCTCGCGTATGTGCTGTTCACGTCGGGTTCCACCGGCAGGCCGAAGGGTGTGGCCGTGCCGCACAAGGCCGCGGTGAACCAGTTGCTGTGGTTGCAGCGGGAGTACCCGCTCGGTGCCGACGACGTGGTGCTGCAGAAGACACCGTTCACCTTCGACGCATCGGTGTGGGAACTGCTGTGGCCGTTGCACGCCGGGGCGCGCTTGGTGCTCGCCACCGCTGACGGGCATCGCGATCCGGCCTACCTGGCGGCAGCCACCGTGCGACATCGGGTGAGCGTCGTCCAGTACGTACCGTCGGTGCTCGCCGCGGTCGTGGCGGAACCGGCTGCCGCGCAGTCCGATTCGCTGCGACTGGTCTTCGTGGGCGGTGAAGCGCTGACGACCGACCTGGCGCGGCGGGTGCGCGCGATGACCGGCGCGACGGTGGTCAACCTGTACGGCCCGACCGAAACCGCCATCCAGGTCACCACGCACGAGGCCGGTGACGAACTCGGCGCCACGGTGCCGATCGGTGCACCGGTCGCCGATACCCGTGTGTACGTGCTGGATTCGCGCCTGCGTCCCGTCCCCGCGGGTGTTCCGGGCGAGCTGTACGTGGCGGGCGCGCAGCTCGCCGACGGCTATCACGGCCGTACCGAGCTCACCGCCGAACGTTTCGTCGCCGACCCCTTCGGCGCGGGCGAGCGCCTGTACCGCACCGGCGATCTGGTCACCTGGCGCACCGGTGCCGACGGTCCGGCGCTGCACTACCTCGGCCGCACCGACTTGCAGGTGAAACTGCGCGGTCTGCGCATCGAACCGGCCGAAATCGAAGCCGCGATCGCCTCGGTTCCCGGCGTCGGCCGCGTCGCCGTGCTGGTCCGCTCGGACGAAGGCCGGACCGATCAGCTCGTCGCCTACGTCGTCCGTGCTGCCGAGACGCCCGAGGTCGTCGTCGGCGACTTCGGCCCCATCGCCGGCGGCGCCGATTCCGGGGGAGGTGACGCGGTCCGTGCTGTCGACGTCGCGCCGGCTGTTCCGCGACGCGACTCGTCGGCGGCGCCCACCACCGCCGACTTCGACGCAGCGATCGCGGCGACCCTGCCCTCCTACATGGTCCCGGGCGCCTACGTCTTCCTCGACGAGTTGCCCGTGAATGCTTCGGGCAAGCTCGATCGCCGGGCACTTCCTGCGCCGCAGTCGCGGCAGCTCGACTACCGCGAGCCCGCCACCGCCACCGAGCGGATCGTCGCCGCGACGTTCGCCGGGGTGCTCGACCTCGACCGAGTCGGCGCGGGCGACGACTTCTTCGCCCTCGGGGGCAACTCGCTGCTGGCGACCCAGGTGGCGGCCCGGCTCGGTGCCGCGCTGGATGCGCGGGTGCCGGTGCGCGAGCTGTTCGAGGCCAGCACCGTCGACGGACTCGCCGTGCGGCTGGACGCGCTGCGCGGCACCGGCAGCAGGCGTGGACCGGTAGCGGGCCAACGGCCGCAGCGGATCCCGCTCTCGCCCGCCCAGCAGC
This sequence comes from Nocardia sp. NPDC055165, assembly GCF_053606985.1. Classification (NCBI taxonomy): domain Bacteria; kingdom Bacillati; phylum Actinomycetota; class Actinomycetes; order Mycobacteriales; family Nocardiaceae; genus Nocardia; species Nocardia sp. NPDC055165. The sequence goes on along the minus strand of NZ_JBSGSS010000006.1, from coordinate 156,008 downwards.
GGATGTGGTTCCTGCACCGCTTCGATCCGGACTCCGCCGCGTACCACATCCCGGTTGCGATCCGGCTCAGCGGCGAGCTGGATACGACCGCGCTGCGCGGCGCCCTGGGTGATCTGATCGCCCGGCACGAGACATTGCGCACGACCTATCCCGAATTCGACGGGCGGGCGACCCAACTCGTCGGTCCGGCGTTCGTGCCCGAGCTCGCCGTCGTCGACGTGGCCGCCGATCACGTGCCCGCGACCGTGGTGTCGGTCCTCGCCGGCGGTTTCGACATCACCCGCGAGGTGCCGGTGCGCGCCGCACTGCTGCGGGTCGCGGCGACCGAATACGTGCTGGTGCTCGTTGTGCATCACATCGCGGCCGACGGCTGGTCGATGGGGCCGCTGACGCGGGATCTGGTGGCCGCCTACGCCGCCCGCGCTGTAGGTGCGCAGCCACAGCTGCCCGCGCTCGCTGTGCACTATGCCGACTACGCACTGTGGCAGACCGAGGGGCTCGGCAGTGCCGACGACCCGGACGCGCCGCTGGCCCGCCAGCTCGACTACTGGACGCGCCGACTCGCAGGTTTGCCCGATGTCCTGACGCTGCCCGCCGACCGGCGCAGGCCGCTGATCGCCTCCAACCGGGGCGCGACCTTCACCACCACCCTCGGCGCCGACCTGCATCGCGGGATCGAGGAGCTGGCTCGCGCGCACCGCGCCACTGCGTTCATGGTGCTGCACGCGGGCCTCTCGGTGCTGCTCGCGCGGCTCTCGGCCGGTACCGACATCGTCGTCGGCACGCCCGTGGCCGGGCGTGGCCATCGCGAACTCGACGACATCGTCGGCATGTTCGTCAACACGCTCGTGCTCCGTGCGCAGGTGCGCGCGGGCGCGCGTTTCAGCGATCTCCTCGACGCGGTCCGTGCCGAGGATCTCGATGCTTTCGACAATGCCGACGTGCCGTTCGAAAGCCTGGTCGACGCACTGAATCCGGCGCGCTCACAGGGGTATTCACCGCTGTACCAGATCTCCCTGGCCTTGCAGAACCAGCGCAGGACCGCCTTCGAATTGCCGGGCCTGACCCTGTCGGGGCTGACCCTGCCGGATGCGCCGATCGAAGTCGATCTGGACTTCACCTTCGTCGACCGTTTCGCGCCCGACGGCGCACCTGACGGGCTCGACCTCGAACTGCGCTACGCCACCGATCTTTTCGACGCCGACACCATCGCGACCATGGTCGCGATGCTCGATCGGGTGCTGCGGGACGCGGTCACCGCCCCCGGCACCGCGGTCGGCGACCTCGCCTTGCTGGCCGACACCGCCGCGGCCACAACGCCGGCGCGGCACCACGGTGAGGTGGTGCCACTCGACAGCGCGCTCGCGGAACTGGGCCTGCGCGCCCCACTCGCCGCCCACCTGCTCGATGCCGCGGCAGCGCGAGCTCCCCACGCCGTGGCGGCGATCTTCGAAGGCGTCGAGATCACCTACGGCGCGCTCGCTGCCAGGGCGAACCGGTTGGCGCGCAGGTTGATCGACTGCGGTGTCGGGCCGGAAACACCGGTGGCCGTGGCTGTTCCGCGCAGCATCGAACTGCTGGTGGTGCTGCACGGTGTACTCGCCGCCGGGGGCGTGTACGTGCCGATCGACGCGGGCCAGCCCGCCGAACGCATCGGGCATGTGCTGGCGACCGCCACCCCGCGACTCGTCGTCGTCGCGGGGGCCGGTGACCTCGACCATGTGGACAGCGGTATCCGATCCGCCACGGCCTCGGTGCATTTCGCCGCCGCGTCGCGCTCCGGGGTTGCGGTGCTCACCGTCGGCCAGCTCGAGGACGTAGCGCAGGATACGGTGGCAGCCGGCCCGGTCACCGACCTCGAACGCCTGGCGCCGCTGCACCCCGAGCACCCGGCGTACGTGCTGTTCACGTCCGGCTCCACCGGTACGCCGAAGGGCGTGCTGATCTCGCATCGCGCCGTGGTCAACGAGATCTGCTGGCTGCGTGGCGAATACGGCATGACGTCGGCCGATCGCTTCCTGCAGCGCGCGCCCCTCACCTTCGACGTCTCGCTCTGGGAACTGCTGGCGCCCGCGCTGCTCGGCGCCCCGCTGGTGCTGTTGCGCCCGGGCGGTCACCTCGACCTGGAATATCAAACGCGAGTGGTGCGCGAGCAGGGCGTCACCATCATGGAGATCGTGCCGTCGGTGCTGGCCGCGATGCTCGCCGAAGGGCTCGGCGACGCGCTGAGCGGGCTGCGCATGCTGCACGTGGGCGGCGAGGAACTGCCCGCGCCACTGGCGGCCACCGTCCTCGCCACGATCCCCGGCGAACTGCACAACACCTACGGCCCCACCGAAGTGGCGATCACCAGCACGTTCCAGCGGATCACCGCGCCGGTCGAGCAGACCGAGCTGCCCATCGGCAGGCCGACCTGGAACGTGCGCGCCTACGTGCTCGACGAGCGCCTGCACCCGGTGCCCGGCGGTGTCGCGGGCGAGCTGTATCTCGCGGGTGATCAGCTGGCCCGAGGCTACCTGGGCAGGCCCGACCTGACCGCCGACCGCTTCGTCGCCGACCCGTTCGGGGCGGACGGAACCCGGATGTACCGCACGGGTGACCTCGTTCGCCGCGATCGCGACGATGCGCTGGTCTACTTGGGCCGCAACGATTTCCAGGTGAAGATCCGGGGACTGCGGATCGAGCTGGGCGAGATCGAGGCCGCGCTCGGCGACGCACCCGGCGTCACCCACGCGACTGTGCTGCCCGCCACCGACGACGCCGGTCGGCAGTGTCTGGTCGGATATGTCGCGGGCGAGGTGGACAGCGTGGCGGTGCGTGCCCACGTCGCGGGCCGGGTGCCCGCGTACATGGTGCCCTCGCACCTGGTCGTGCTCGACACCGTGCCGCTCAACTCGGCGGGCAAACTGGATCGGGCCGCGCTGCCCGCCGCCGATCTGTCCGTCACCACCGAATACGTGGCGCCGCGACCGGGTGCGCAGACCGCGCTCGCCGGTGTGATCGGCGAATTGCTCGGCGTGGCACGCATCGGCGCCAACGACGACTTCTTCGCCGTCGGCGGCAACTCACTGCTCGCGATGCGTCTGGTCGCCCGGGCCAACGCGGCCCTCGGCAGTGCGCTGGACGTGCGCGATGTGTTCGACGCCCCGACCGTCGCCGGACTCGCCGAGCGTGCGGGCGTCGGCGGCGAACAGTCGCCGCCACTGACCGTGGTGCGACCGCGCCCGGATCGAATCCCGCTGTCGCTGGCCCAGACTCGCCTGTGGTTACTGAACCGGATCGATCCCGAATCGGCCGTCTACACCCTGCCGATCGCATTGCGCCTGACCGGCGATCTCGACACCGGCGCCCTGTGGGCGGCGCTGGCCGACGTCCTCGACCGGCACGAATCACTGCGCACCATTTTCCCCGAAGACGCCGACGGCCCGACCCAGGTGGTCCTTCCCGCCGACGCGGTGCTGCCCGCTGCCGTCGTGCGCGAGATCGCCGAGGGTGAGCTGGCCGCTACCGTTCGCTCGATCATCGGCCAGGGTTACGACCTGACCACTCAGCCGCCGCTGCGCGCCGCGCTGCTGCGCCGGGAAACGCCGGTCGAAGCTGTCGACCGCCGACCAGTGGTCGGCGATGCCACGCCGCGTCTCGCGGCCGTGCATTGCGTGGGTTCGCACCAGACAGAGCACGTGCTGGTGCTCGCTGTACATCACATCGCCGCCGATGGGGTGTCGACGACGCCGCTGGCGCGGGACCTCATCGCCGCCTATGCCGCGCGCGCCGCGGGGATCGCTCCGGTGTGGGAGCCGTTGCCGGTGCAGTATCCGGACTTCACCCTGTGGCAGCGTGCCGTGCTCGGCGACGCGGCCGACCCGCAGTCGCGCCTGGCGCGGCAGTCGGCGCACTGGCGTGACGAATTGGCCGGGATCGCACCGGTTCTCGAACTGGCGACGGATCGGCCCCGGCCCGCCGTCCGCGCGGGTGCGGGTGGGGCCGTCGGGTTCGAGGTGCCCGCCGATGTCGTGGCGGGGATCGAGGCGCTGGCCCGCCGCCACGGGGTGTCCACCTTCATGGTGGTGCACGCGGCGTTCGCGGTGCTGCTGTCTCGTCAGGGCGCAGGCGCGGATGTGCTCGTCGGCACGCCGGTCGCCGGGCGGGCCGATGCCGCGCTCGACGACCTGGTCGGCATGTTCGTCAACACCCTCGTGTTGCGGACGGCGGTCGATGCCGGTGCCGGGTTCGGTGAACTACTGGCCGAGGTGCGCGACGCTGATCTGCGGGCCTTCGCACACGCCGACCTGCCGTTCGAGCGGCTCGTCGACGAGCTCAATCCGAGCCGCTCCACGGCGTATTCGCCGATCGTGCAGGTGATGCTCGCGTTCGAGCATCGCGAGGACACCATCATCGAGTTGCCCGGACTGCGGATCGACGAGTTCGCTCTGGACGCGGCGACCACCCAGTTCGATCTGTCGCTGGCGATCAACGAGATCGTCGGCGCCGCGGGGGAGCCCGGCATGCGCGGGTGGCTGCGCTACGCCACGGATCTGTTCGACGCCGACACGGTGGCGGCGTTCGGTGCGCGGTTCGTGCGGGTGCTGAGCGCGGTCGTCGCCGACGACAGCATCGCGGTCGGCGAGATCGATCTGCTGGATGCCGCCGAGTCCGCCCAGCTCGCGGCGTGGAACGACACCGTGGCCCCGCTCGGCGCCGAGGCGACGCTGGTCTCGATGTTCGCCGCGCAGGCCGCGCGTACCCCCGACGCGATCGCCCTGGAGTTCGAGGGGCAGCGGATCACCTATGGCGAGTTCGCGATGCGTGTCGCCCGCCTCGCGCGTTGGCTGATCGCCGAGCAGGTCGGTCCCGGCGCGGTCGTCGGTGTCGGGCTGCGGCGCGGCATCGATCTCCTGGTCGCCCTCTACGCGGTCCAGGCCGCGGGCGCCGCCTATCTGCCGCTGGATCCCGACCACCCGGCCGACCGGATCGCCGACATCCTGGCGACCGCGGCCCCGGTCTGTGTGCTGGCCGCCGCCGACTTCCCCGAAACCGGCGCACGCACCGCGGTGCCCGCCGCGCAGGTCGAGTCCGGCTACCGGCCGGTCGAATCCGGCACCGAGCCCGGCATTCGTCGTGTCGAGCCCGGCGCGCTCGATCTTTCCGGGTTCGCAGTCGACCCGGTGACCGATGCCGACCGGATCCGGCCGTTGCGTGCCGCGGACCTGGCGTATGTGCTGTTCACGTCCGGCTCGACCGGTAAGCCCAAGGGCGTCGCGGTGACCCATGCCGCGATCGTCAACCGTCTGGTGTGGATGCAGGATGCCTACCGGCTCGACGCGGCCGGCACCGTGCTGCACAAGACGCCGATCACCTTCGATGTGTCGGTGTGGGAACTGTTCTGGCCCTTGCAGATCGGCGCCACCCTGGTGATCGCGCGGCCCGACGGGCACCGCGACCCCGCCTACCTGGCCGAGGTCATCACCCGCACGGGTGTCGGCGTCGCGCACTTCGTGCCGTCGATGCTGGCGGCCTTCCTCGCCGAGCCGCGTGCGGCCGACTGTGTCTCGCTGCGGCAGGTGTTCGCCTCCGGTGAGGCGCTGCCCGCCGCCGCTGCCCAGCGCCTGCGCGCGCTGGTCCCCGGTGTCGCCGTGCACAACCTGTACGGACCCACCGAGGCCGCGGTCGACGTGAGCTTCCACGAGGTCACCGACGCCGACACGGTCACGGTGCCGATCGGCGCCCCGGTCGCCAACACCGCCCTGCACGTGCTCGATGCCCGCCTGCGTCCCGTTCCCGTCGGCACACCGGGTGAGCTGTATCTGGCCGGCGTCCAACTCGCCCGCGGCTACCTCGCCCGCCCGGATCTGTCCGCCGACCGCTTCGTCGCCAACCCCCTCGGTGCCCCCGGCGACCGCATGTACCGCACCGGCGACCTCGTGGTCCGCACTCGCTCGGGCGAACTGGAATACCTGGGCCGCACCGACTTCCAGGTGAAACTGCGCGGCCTGCGCATCGAACTCGGCGAAATCGAGGCCGTTCTCACCGGTCTCGACACCATCGAACGGGCGGTGGTCACGGTCCGTGACGACGGCACCGGCGACTACCTCACCGCCTACCTGCTCGGCGTCCCGGGTGTGGACCTCGACGTGGTGAAATCCGCTCTACAGCAGGCACTTCCGGTCTACATGGTGCCGAGCGCGTTCGTTGTTCTCACGGAGTTCCCGGTCAATTCCTCGGGCAAGCTCGATCGGCGGGCGCTGCCCGCGCCCGAGCTGGCCGCTCGTGAATTCCGTGCTCCGGCGACACCGTCGGAGCAGTTGGTGGCCGGGGTCGTCGCCGAGGTGCTCGGTGTCGAACTGGTCGGTGCCGAGGACGATTTCTTCGATCTGGGCGGCAACTCGCTGATCGCGACCCGGGTCGCGGCGCGCCTCGGTGCGGCGTTGAACCGGCAGGTGCCCGTGGCGCGGATCTTCGAGACGCCCGTGGTGGCCGCGTTGGCTGCCGCGCTCGACGCCGCGGGCGGCGCGGCGCGGCTGGCGCTGGTGGCGGGGGAGCGGCCCGCTTCGATCCCGCTCTCGCCCGCCCAGCAGCGCATGTGGTTCCTCAACCGGTTCGATCCGGACTCGGCCGGCTACAACGTGCCGATCGCGGTGCGACTCGGTGGCGCGCTCGATCTCGACGCGCTCGCCGCCGCGGTGGACGATCTCATCGACCGGCACGAAGTACTGCGCACCTATTACCCCGAGACCGCCGAAGGTCCGGTACAGCGGATCGTGTCCGCCGCCGAAGCCGGTGTGGCTCTGCGGGTTCAGTACCTCGCGCCGGCGGAGATCGTGGCTGCCGTGACAGCGCTGGCCGCCACCGCCTTCGATGTCACGGCCGGTGTGCCGTGGCAGGTGGTGCTGTATCGGATCAGCGCCGACGAGGCGGTGCTCGCCATGGTCGTGCACCACATCAGCGCCGACGGTTCGTCGATGCCGCCGCTGGTGCGCGACCTGATGACCGCCTACCTCGCACGACGCGACGGTACGGCCCCGTCGTGGACGCCGCTGCCGGTGCAGTACGCCGACTACGCGCTGTGGCAGCGCGCGCTGCTCGGCGACGAAGCCGATCCCGACTCGGTGGCCGCCCGCCAGCTCGACTTCTGGCGCGCCGAACTCGCCGACCTCCCCGATGAACTCGCGTTGCCGCTGGACCGCCCGCGCCCGGCGGTGCGGACCCTCGCCGGTGGGACCGTGCCGGTGACCCTGGACGCGGGCACCCACGCCCGGCTCAGCGCGCTGGCCAGGGAGTCCGGCGCAACGCTGTTCATGGTCGTGCACACCGCGTTCGCGGCGCTGCTCGGTCGCCTCTCGGGCAGCGCGGACATCACCGTCGGCACGCCGGTCGCCGGGCGCGGTGAGGCCGCGCTCGAGGACCTGATCGGCATGTTCGTGAACACGCTGGTCTTCCGAACCCGGCTGCGCGCGGGAGAGTCGTTCCAGCAGTTGCTGATTCGCCAGCGCGCCACCGACCTCGCCGTGTACGCCCATGCCGAGGTGCCGTTCGAGCGTCTCGTCGAGGTGCTCGATCCGGCCCGCTCCACCGCCCGGCATCCGCTGTTCCAGGTCGGCTTCTCGTTCCAGAACTTCGAGCGTGCCGAGCTGGCCCTGCCCGGGATCACCGTGTCGGGGCTGGACACCGAGAACGAGCTGTCGCAGTTCGATCTGCACCTCATCGTCAGCGACGAGTACGCGGTCGACGGTGCGGCCGCGGGCGTCACCGGCGTCCTCACCTACGCCCACGACGTGTTCGACACCGAGACCGCGGTGGCGATCGCCGGACGGCTGGAACGCCTGCTCACCGCTGTCGCGGCATCGCCGCGTACACCGCTGGATTCGGTCGAGGTGCTCGAACCGGTCGAGCGCACGCGCATCCTCACCGAGTGGAATGCCACCACCCACGAGATCGACGGCGCCGCCACGCTACTCACCGCGTTCCGTGCGCAGGTTCGGGCTACCCCGGACGCGACAGCGCTCGTGTTCGAGGACACGGCCCTGACCTACGCCGAATTCGACACCCGGGTCAACCGCCTGGCCCGGTACCTGATCGAGGAAGGTGTCGGCCCCGACGCCTTGGTGGGGCTCGCCATCCGGCGCTCCACCGAACTCGTCGTCGCCTTGTACGCGGTCCTCACCGCGGGCGGCGCGTACGTGCCGATCGATCCGGATCACCCGGCCGACCGGATCACCCAGATCCTCGACACCGCGCGGCCACACCTCGTCCTCACCACCGCCGCAGACGCATTCGACAAGCCGGCACCGGCTGACGGTTCGTCCGACTCGCCGTTCCGGGTGATCGGCAGTGATCGCGGATCGCCGATCCCGGGAGTCGAGGGCGGCGAGACCGCGCCAGGTGGTTCGCGGACCGCGGGGCCGACCGGGGTTGTCGTGCTCGATGACGTCGACACTGCCCGTTACCCGGGTCATCCGGTCGTGGAGTCCGAACTCCGCGCCCCCCTGCGGGATTCGAACCTCGCCTACGTGCTGTTCACCTCCGGCTCGACCGGCGAACCCAAGGGCGTGGCCATGAGTCATGCCGGCATTCGCAACCAGATCGCCTGGCTGATCGATCAGTACGCGATCGACGGTGACGATGTGTACCTGCAGAAGTCCGCGGCCGGGTTCGACTTGTCGGTCTGGGGCTTCTTCGCACCGCTCGCAGCGGGCGCGACGCTGGTGCTCGCCACCCCGGACGGGCATCGCGACCCGCTGTACCTCGCCGAACTGGTGGCAGCGCGGCAGGTCACCGTCGTCGACTTCGTGCCGTCGATGCTGGCAGTGTTCGCCGCGCACGCCGACGCCGAGCACCTGGCCGGTCTGCGGCTGGTGCTCGCGATCGGTGAAGCGCTCACTCCGGAGACAGTCGGCGCGCTGCGGGCGAAATCGGCTGCGGCGGTGCACAACCTGTACGGGCCGACCGAGTCCGCCGTGTCGGTGACGGCGTGGCCCGCCGACGGTGCGACCGGGCAGACGGTGCCCATCGGTGTGCCCGAATGGAATTCGCGTGTGTACGTGCTAGACGAACGGCTGCGCCCGGTCGCACCGGGAGTGGCCGGCGAGCTGTACCTGGCGGGTGACCAGCTCGCTCGCGGGTACCTCGGCCGCACCGCGCTCACCGCCGACAGATTCGTCGCGGACCCGTTCGCCGGGGCGGACATCCAGTCCGGCGCGGCAAGCACCGTCGCGGACGCGGGTCTCGACACCGCGTATTCCGTCGGTGACGGCCGCGACCGGCATCGCCGGGGCGCGAGAATGTATCGCACCGGAGACCTGGTGAAGTGGACTCGCGACGGCGTACTGGTCTATCTGGCGCGCATCGACTTCCAGGTGAAGTTCCGTGGTCAGCGCATCGAACTCGGTGAGATCGAGGCCGCGCTCGGCGGATCGGCCGGGGTCGGTCAGGCCGCGGCGGTGGTCGCGGCGAGTGCGACCGGTGACCAGCTCGTCGGCTATGTCGTGCCGAGGCCGGGCATCGCGCTGGATCCGGCCGCCCTGCGGTCGGGCCTCGGCGCGGTGCTGCCGTCCTACATGGTGCCGTCGGTGATCGTGGTGCTCGACGCGTTCCCGCTCAACACCTCCGGCAAGCTCGACCGCAAGGCGCTGCCCGCACCGGAATTCGTGGCCAGGCCGTTCCGGGCGCCGGTCAGCGCGGCGCAGCGGGCGGTGGCCGAGGTGTTCGGTGAGGTGCTCGGGCGCGAGCGGGTCGGGCTCGACGACGACTTCTTCGAACTCGGCGGCAACTCACTCATCGCGACCAGGGTCGCCGCCCGCCTCGGCGCGACCATGTCGACGCGGGTGCCCGTGCGGACCCTGTTCGAAGCGACCACCGTGGCCGACCTGGCCGCCGCGCTCGCGACCACGGCCGGCAGCGGCGCGGGGATCGCGTTGACATCCGGCGAACGACCGGCCCGGATACCGCTGTCCGCGGCCCAGCAGCGCATGTGGCTGCTCAACCGCCTCGATCCCGAGTCCGCCGCGTACAACATCCCGATCGCGGTGCGGCTCACCGGTGATGTCGATGCCGGCGCGCTGGCCGCCGCGGTCACCGACGTGCTCGACCGGCACGAGGTGCTGCGCACGGCCTACCCTGCCGTCGACGGGATCGGGCACCAGGCGGTGTGGGAGTTCGTGCCGACGCCGGTGGTGGAGACCGTGGACCCCATCGCGGTACCGGCGATCGTCGCGGCCGAGATCGGGCGCGGATTCGATGTCACCGTCGCGCCGCCGGTGCGGGTGCGCGTATTGCGCTGCGCGGCGGACGAAGTCGTGCTGGTCGTGGTGATCCACCACATCAGCGCCGACGGGTTCTCCGCCGGGCCGCTGCTGCGTGACACCACCGCCGCCTACCTCGCCCGTCGCGCGGGGAGCGAACCCGGGTGGGCGCCGCTGCCGGTGCAGTACGCCGACTACACGCTGTGGCAGCGTGCCGTGCTGGGCAGCGAGGACGACGCCGAGTCGGTCGCCGCACGGCAGCTGCGGTTCTGGCGCACCGAGCTGGCCGGACTGCCCGGGTTGCTCGAATTGCCCGCCGACCGGCCGCGGCCTGCTGTCGCGTCGCATCGTGGTGCGAGCGTTGACACTGTTGTGCCGCCGACGGTATGGCAGCGGGTGGCGCGGTTGGCGCGTCGCGCCGACGTGAGCGAGTTCATGGTTGCCCATGCCGCGCTGGCCGCGTTGCTCGCGCGACTCGGTGGCGCCGGCGACATCGCGATCGGCACCCCGGTGGCGGGTCGCGGTGAGCAGGCCCTTGACGATCTCGTCGGCATGTTCGTCAACACGCTGGTGCTGCGCACCGGTGTCGACCCCGCAGCGTCGTTCAGTTCGCTGCTGCGCGAGACCAGGCGGGTGGATCTGGATGCCTTCGAGAACGCGCAGGTGCCGTTCGAACGGCTGGTCGACATGCTCGACCCGACCCGCTCGACCGCGCACAGCCCGCTGTTCCAGGTGATGCTGGCCTTCCAGAACCTGGCCGCAGGCCCGGTCGAGGTGGTCCTGCCCGGCCTCACCGTGACCGGACTGGACGCCGACGCCGCCATCGCCAAGTTCGACCTGGATCTGGTCCTCACCGGCACCGCCGACGGTGGTTGCGCGGTGAGCGTGACCTACGCCACCGATCTGTTCGACGCCGAGACGGTCGCCCGCATCGCGGACGGGTACGTGCGGATCCTCGACGCGGTCACGGCGAACCCGGAAGGTGCGGTCGGTGATATCGACCTGCTCACCGACGGCGACCGTCAGATGCTCGAGAATTGGTGTGACACCGCGCATCCGGCCGACGATGCGTGGCCGGTCGCGGCGACCGAGGATGCGAGGTCGCTGCCGGGCGACATCGCTCACGTCGGCGCGGTCGGCGTTCTGCCGACAGCGTTCGATCGCCGAGCCGCGGCGACACCGGACGCCGTCGCGCTCGTCGACGGTGACCTCGTTCTCACCTACGCCGAATTCGCGGCGCGGGTGAACCGGCTCGCCCGCCATCTGATCGACCACGGTGTCGGGCCGGATCACGCGGTGGCGGTGGGGGTTCGGCGCTCGGCCGAGTTGCTGGTCGGCGTGTACGCGGTGCTGGCGGCGGGTGGCACCTACGTGCCGATCGATCCGGATCATCCGGCGGAGCGGATCACCCGCATCCTGCGGATCGCGCAACCGGTCTGCGTGCTCACCACCAGCGGCGATGCTATGGACCTCCCACTGCGCGGGCACGAGGTGATCACGCTGGACACCGTCGATCTCGCGGGCTTGCCGATAGCGCCGATCGCCGACGCCGAACGGGTGGCGCCGTTGCTCCCGGAGCACACCGCGTACGTGATCTTCACGTCCGGGTCGACCGGTCTGCCCAAGGGCGTCGGCGTGCCGCATCGCGCGATCGTCCACCAACTCGACTGGCTGGCACAGCAGTTCGGCTTCGCTGCCGGTGACAGGGTGCTGCACAAGACGCCGATCACCTTCGACGCCTCGATCTGGGAGCTGTTGCTGCCGCTGCGGGTGGGCGCCCGCACGGTCATCGCCCGGCCCGGTGGGCACGGGGACCCGGCCTACCTGGCCGCGCTGATCACCGAACACCACATCGACACAGCGCAATTCGCCCCAACCCTGCTCGCGGCCTATGCGGCGCATGTGCGGGAGGCGGCCACTGCGGGGAACAGTGTCGTGAGTACGACGCTACGGCGGGTGTTCGCCGGTGGCGAGGCGTTGCCCGCCGGGCTGGCACAGCAGGTGCGCGCACTGACCGGCGCGCAGGTGGTGAACCTCTACGGGCCGACCGAGACCACGGTGCAGGTGAGTGCGCACCGGGTGACCGATGACGACGTCGTCACGGTGCCGATCGGTGCGCCGGTGTGGAATACGGGGCTCTACGTGCTCGATGCCAGGATGCGTCCGGTGCCGCCGGGGGTGACCGGTGAGCTGTATGTCGGTGGCGCGCAACTCGCACACGGGTACATCGGGGCCGCCGAGCTCACCGCGGAGCGGTTCGTCCCGGACCCGTTCGGTGCGTCCGGCGCTCGGATGTATCGCACCGGCGACCTCGTTCGCCTGCGGGGAAGCGACACCCCGGCACTGGAATACCTCGGGCGTGCCGACCTGCAGGTGAAGCTCAACGGCCAGCGCATCGAACTCGGTGAAGTGGAAGCCGCGCTGCAGCGGCGGCCCGGGGTGGCGCAGGCCGCGGCGGCCGTGGTGTCCGGGGTCGGCGCAGATCGACTTGTCGCGTACGTGGTGGCGTCACGGAACAAGGAATCCGATGGCATTGCCGGTGCGCCCACTACCGTCGGAGCAGGTCCCGGTGCGGCGGTCGACGGCACTGTGACACACGCTGGTTCGGGATTCGATGCGGCCGTGCTGCGGGCGGCGCTGGCCACCGAACTACCCGGCTACCTGGTGCCCGCCGTGGTCCTCGAGCTGGACGCGTTGCCGGTCAACACCTCCGGCAAACTCGACCGCGGCGCACTGCCGCGCCCGGAGATCCGCCAGGCGACCTATCGGGCGCCGATCACCGAGACCGAGCAGCTCGTCGCAGGCGCCTTCGCCCGGGTACTCGGACTGGACCGCATCGGCATGGACGACAACTTCTTCGACCTCGGCGGCAACTCCCTCACCGCGGTCCAGCTGTCGTCTCGACTGAGCGAAGCACTGGGCAGCCCGGTGCCGGTGGCGTGGTTCTTCACCGACCCCACGCCGGCGGTCGTCGTGGAACGGCTACGCGCCGACGATGATTCGAGCGATGACGCGTTCGCGGTCCTGCTCCCGCTGCGCGCCGGCGGCACCGGCGCGCCGCTGTTCTGCATCCACCCCGTCGGCGGTGTGTCCTGGTCGTTCGCCGGACTGACCCGCCACCTCGACCCGCAGCGCCCGATCTACGGGTTGCAGTCGCCTGCCCTCACCGCCGACGAACCGCTGCCCGCCACGATCGAGGACTGGGCGCGCCGCTACATCGCCGCCATCCGCGAGGTGCAGCCGGAAGGGCCGTACCACCTGCTCGGCTGGTCGCTGGGCGGGCTGCTGGCCCACGCCGTCGCCACCGGCCTGCAAGCCGACGGCGAACAGGTGGCACAGCTGGCCATGATGGACAGCTGGCTCGGCGACGGACCGCAACAGACTGCGATGCCCACCGTCGGCGACCTGCTCGGCGGGCTCGCCGGTGACGATCTCGCGTTCGACACCGACGGTCTCGCCGCCGCGGCCGCGGGCATCGGCGGACCACTGGCGGCACTCGATCGCGACCGCATCGCCCGCATCATCGACGCCGCCACGGCCTCGATGCGGATGGTCGACGAATACCGGCCACGTCGCTTCGACGGCGACCTCGTCTACTTCGCCGCCACCGTCGACGATCCCAGCGGATCGCGTGGCGCGGCGAGTTGGGCCACCGCCGTCGACGGCACGGTCCACCGGCACGCCATCCCCGCCACGCACTGGGCGATGGCGGGGGAGGCGGCGCTGGCCCGGATCGCGGATGTCCTCGACGGGAGCGGATCCGAGACGCGCGGGCTCGCAGGAGAGGACCCGGCGACGAGGGCCGATGCGCGGGCGGGGGCGATGGGCGCATAGAATCGCGGAGCCGGCCGTCGTGCCTGCGGCCTGCACAATGAGGCATTACGCGCACGTCGCCAGGTCCCGTTCGAGAGTTTGAGGAACCATGCCAGCACAGCCGTCCGGTGGGATCGGGTGACGAGGTCCGAGCACATCGAGTCGCAGACCGAGTCCGACGAAGACACTGTTATCGAGGATCGGGTGACGAAACCGAAGTTGACCGAGTCGAATACCGAATCCGCTGACGATGTCTCCACCGGGGGAGTGCGCCGCACCGTGCTGCCCGGTGGCCTTCGTGTGGTCACCGAGCACGTGCCCGGCGTGCGCTCGGCCTCCATCGGGGTGTGGGTAGGCGTCGGTTCGCGCGACGAGGGCCCCACCGTGGCCGGCGCCGCGCACTTCCTCGAACATCTGCTGTTCAAGGCGACGCCCACACGCACCGCCCTCGACATCGCGCAATCCATGGACGCGGTCGGCGGCGAGCTCAACGCGTTCACCGCCAAGGAACAGACCTGCTACTACGCCCACGTCATCGACGAGGACCTGCCGCTCGCCGTGGACCTCGTCTCCGATGTGGTGCTCAACGGTCTGTGTCGCGCGATCGACGTCGACGTGGAGCGCCAGGTGGTCCTGGAAGAGATCGCGATGCGCGACGACGACCCCGAAGACCTGGTCGCCGACTCCTTCCTCACCGCCATGTTCGGCGACCATCCGATCGGGCGCCCGGTGATCGGCAGCGTCGAATCCATCGAGAACATGCAGGCTGCCCAGCTGCGCGGCTTCCATCAGCGCCGCTACCGGCCCGATCGCATGGTCGTCGCGGTGGCGGGCAACGTGGAGCACGAACGCGTAGTGGAACTGGTGCACCGCGCGTTCGGGCCACACCTGGACACCACCGCCGAGCCCGCGCCGCGCCGCGAAGGGAAGTTCCGCGCGCAGGGCGCACCCGGCCTGATCAGGATCAACCGCGACAGTGAACAGACCCACCTCGCCTTCGGGGTGCGGGCGTTCGGCAGGCACGAAGGTCAACAGCGCTGGCCGCTGTCGATCCTCAACACCATCGTCGGCGGCGGCCTGAGTTCGCGCCTGTTCCAGCGCATCCGGGAAGAACGCGGCCTGGCGTACTCGGTGTACTCGAGCGTCGACACCTTCGCCGACACCGGCGCGTTCTCGGTCTCGCTCGGCTGCCAGCCCGAAAACCTCGGCCAGGTCGCGACATTGGCACGTGGCGTGCTCGACGAGGTCGCCGCCAACGGTGTCACCGATGCCGAATGCGCCAGGGCCAAGGGCTCTTTGCGCGGCGGGCTGGTCTTGGGCCTCGAGGACTCGGCCTCCCGGATGAACCGCATCGGCCGCAGCGAACTCAGCTACGGCAACCATCGCAGCGTCTCGGCGACCCTGGCTCGCATCGACGCCGTCACCACCGACGAGGTCAGCGAGATCGCCCGCACCTTGCTCGCCCGCCCCTACGGTGCGGCGGTGTCGGGCCCGTATCAGCGCACCCGCGATCTGCCCGCCTCGGTCCGAAAGCTCGTCGAGCGCTGAGCAATTCGGCACCGGGGTCATCCGGGTGCGCGCGTGAACGGCGGTGCCGATGATCGGTGGTGAGCGGTGTCGCGCCACCCCGGGTGGAAGCCCCGGTCGCCTGTGGCCATCTGTCCGAGTCGGGATCTGGCCGGCACGCCGTCACTGCCGGGCGGCGCGGTGGCGACAGCCGCGGAACGCTGGAAACACGCAGGGCCGGTCGGGCGATCAGCGCAAGGACTGCTCGTCGCGGTGTGTGGCATCCGCATCCACGCGGTTGGCGGCGTCGACGATCGAGGGGAGCAGGCCGGGCAGCGCGTGCTCTACGGCATCGGTGCGCAGTTCCTGGAAGGTCTGGCCGTCGATGGTGAGCCGTTCGATCAGGCCCGCTTCGCGCAGGATCTTGAAGTGGTGGGTCGCGGTGGATTTGTTGATCGCGTCGTAGAGCGCCGCGCAGCGGACGGGGGCGGCGGCATTGCTCAGGCGACGGACCATCTCCAGGCGGACGGGGTCGTGAAGGGCGCCGAGGACGGTGGGGAGCGCGGCGACGGGTATGGTCGGCGCCGGGGTGAGATCTTTAGCCTGTGTCATGAGTTACCTCACTCGGGGGTTTGATAGTCATCATACTCGGCGTAGCCTGATCATCGTTCGATGGTTATCAAACTCTGCTGATGGGGGCTGCTGTGGCAGCGACAACGATGGCGCCGGTCGAGGCCGGGCAGCGCTGGGCGTACGGGCTCGTCCTGGCCGCGAGCGCGGTGGCGCTCGGGGTTTCCGGGGCGCCCGCTCCGCTCTACGGGATCTACGAGACCGAGTGGCATCTGTCCCCGCTGACCACGACCCTGGTCTTCGCCGTCTATGCCTTCGCGGCGCTCGGTGCGGTGCTGGTCTCCGGCCGGATCTCCGATGTGGTCGGCCGCAAGCCGGTGATGATCGGCGCCTTCGCCACCATGATCCTCGGGCTGGGCGTCTTCCTGCTCGCCGATTCGGTGCCGATGTTGTTGCTGGCCAGGGCATTACACGGGGCGGCCGTCGGCGCCACCGTCGTCGCGGGCGCGGCGGCGCTGCTGGATCTGCGGCCCGAGCGTGGTGCTCGCTCCGGGCAGCTCAGCGGCGTCGCGTTCAACGTCGGCATCGCGATCGCGGTGCTCGGCACCGCGGTGCTCGCGCAGTACGCGCCGTCGCCGTTGCGCACGCCGTATGTGGTGATCACCGTCATCTGTGTGGCCGCGGGGGCCGGCATTCTCGCCCTTCGTGAACCGCACACCACCCGGGTGAAGGCGCGCATCACCATCGCGAAACCGTCCGTCCCGCACGAGATCAGGTCCGACTTCTGGTTCTCCGCGATCGGCGTGATGGCCGCCTGGTCGGTGCTGGGTGTCCTGCTGTCGCTGTATCCGTCGCTGGCCGCGGCCGAAACCGGCGTGCACAATCTGGTGTTCGGTGGTGTCGTCGTCGCGAGCACCGCGCTGGCGGGCGCGTTGGCGCAGTTGCTGGCCACCCGGGTGCCGGCCCGTCGCGCCGCGATGATCGGTGACCTCGGCATGGCGGCCGCACTACTCGCCACTATTCCGGCGCTGGCCACGAAAGAGCCCGCGGTAGTGGTCCTCGCCGGTCTGGTGCTCGGCGGCACCTTCGGTCTCGGTTTCGGTGGGTCGCTGCGGCACCTGTCCGAGGTCGTTCCGCCGCATCGCCGTGGCGAGACCATGTCGGCCTTCTACCTGCTGGCCTATTCGGCGATGGCCTTGCCGACCCTGGCGGCGGGCTGGGCCGCGACGACCTGGGGACTCACGACGGTATTCCCCTGGTTCATCGTGGGCGTCTCGGTGGCGTGTGTCGGCGCCGCGCTGCTGGGTCTGCGCGGGACCCGCGCGGCCGCGAAACTCGGGTAATCGCAAACAGGCCGGTCCCAGCAGGGACCGGCCTGAACGACTACTCGGGCCAACCGCCGTACGGAACGGTGATCAGTTCCAGGAAGTGGCCGTTGGGATCGAGGAAATAGACACCGCGACCACCATCGTTGTGATTGATCTCGTTGACCCCGTGTTGCTGGGGGTCGGCCCAATGGTCCAGCTTGTAGCGCTGGATCTTGGCGTAGGCCGCGTCGAACTCGGCCTCGCTGACCAGGAACGCGTAGTGCTGCGGCTGGATCTCGGAAACGAAGGGCGGGACCTTGGCGAAATCGAAGGCCGCGCCGTGATCGAGGGCGATCGGAATGAACGGCCCCCACTCTTTTCCTACGTCCAACCCGAGGATGTCCGCCCAGAACTCGGCGGTCTCCCGATTATCGCGGCATCCGACAATGGTGTGATTGAACTGCACTGACAGGGGATTTCTCCTTGTTCGTGATGGCGCCGACCCTGGGCACGGTACGAGGCGGCCGACAGGAGCACCATCACCGAGATCGAGGTTAGCGACAGATCCCGGAACCTGTAAAGGGCACTCGCGGTAGCGTCGCGAGCATGAAGATTCGTGGAGCCGTTCTGGAACGGATCGCCGATCCGGCGCCGTTCGCCGATTCGCAGCCCATCACGGTGTGTGACCTGGAACTGGCCGAACCGGGTCGGGGCGAATTGCTGGTGCGCATCGAAGCGGCCGGCCTGTGCCATTCGGATCTGTCTGTGGTGGACGGCAATCGGGTGCGCCCGGTGCCCATGCTGCTCGGCCACGAAGCCGCAGGCATCGTCGAATCGGTGGGCGCCGGTGTCACCGATGTGGCCCCTGGACAGCGGGTCGTGATGACGTTCCTGCCGCGCTGCGGCGACTGCGCGGGCTGTGCGAGCAACGGGCGCACGCCGTGCGGGCCGGGCAGTGTTGCCAACAACGCGGGCGAATTGCTCGGCGGCGGCCGACGGCTCACCCGCGACGGCGAGGTGGTGCAGCACCATCTCGGCGTCTCCGGCTTCGCTACGCACGCGGTGGTGGACCGGCGCTCGGTCGTCCCGGTCGACCACGACGTGCCGCCCGAGGTGGCGGCGGTGCTCGGCTGCGCGGTGCTCACCGGCGGCGGCGCACTGCTCAACGCCGCGAAACCCGGTGCGGGCGACCGGATCATGGTGGTCGGGCTCGGTGGTGTCGGGATGGCGGCGGTGCTCGTCGCGGTGTCGCTCGGTCTCGGTGAGGTGATCGCCGTCGACACGGTTCCCGAAAAGCTGGCGCTCGCCCGCGAATTCGGTGCGACCGCGGCCTGCACGCCGGGCGAGGTCGCCGAGCAGGGCGTGCAGGCCGACGTGGTGATCGAAGCGGCGGGCAACGTCCGCGCGTTCGAAACCGCCGTCACCGCAACAGCACCCGGTGGCGTCACCGTGACGGTCGGCCTGCCCGCCCCGACCGCCACGGCCACCATCTCGCCACTGGCGCTGGTGGCGCAGGGCCGCACCATCATCGGCAGCTACCTCGGCTCCGCTGTTCCCGACCGTGACATCCCCGAATACGTGCGGCGGTGGCGCGAGGGCAAGCTGCCGCTGGAACGGCTCGTCTCGGCCCGCATCGGACTCGACCAGGTGAACCAGGCGATGGACGATCTCGCGGCGGGCGCGGCGCTACGACAGGTGATCGTCTTCGACTGACGGCTCGGCCGGCCCGATGGTGTGAGGTCGGCGCCGCGGCCCCACGGGCTGCTCGATAGGCTTCGACGAGCAAGCTGAGTCGAGGACGAGGAGATGCGGTGACCATTCGGGTCGGAGTGCTCGGAGCACGCGGCAAGGTCGGGCAGGCGATCTGCGCGGCGGTGGAGGCGGCGCCCGATCTGGAGCTGGTGGCGCAGGTCGACAAGGGTGACGCGCTCGAGACGTTCACCGAGGCGGGCACCCAGGTGGTCGTCGATTTCACCCACCCCGATGTGGTGATGGGCAACCTGAAGTTCCTGATCGAGAACGGCATCCACGCCGTCGTCGGCACCACCGGCTTCGACGAGGCCCGCCTCGCCGAGGTACGCGGGCAGCTGGCGCAGCGGCCCGAGGTGGGCGTGCTGATCGCGCCGAACTTCGCCATCGGCGCCGTGCTGTCGATGCGATTCGCCGAGCAGGCGGCGCGGTTCTTCGACTCGGTCGAGGTCATCGAGTTGCACCACCCGAACAAGGCCGACGCCCCCTCGGGCACCGCCTACCGCACCGCCGCGGTGATCGCCGCGGCCCGCGCCGAGGCCGGGGTCGGGATCAGCCCCGACGCCACCACCACCGAACTCGAGGGTGCCCGCGGCGCCGATGTCGACGGTGTGCGAGTGCATTCGGTGCGTCTGGCCGGGCTCGTGGCCCACCAGGAGGTGCTGTTCGGCACCCAGGGCGAGACCCTGACCATTCGCCACGACTCCATCGACCGGTCCTCGTTCGCCCCGGGCGTGCTGCTCGGGGTGCGTGAGATCGCCGGACGGCCGGGTCTGACCGTCGGGCTCGACCCGTTCCTGGATCTGTGAGCGACTCCGACGCGCAGCGACCCGATCGGCAGGTCCTGAAAACCGTTGCGGTCGTGGTGTTCCTGGTCGTCGCGCTGCTGTTCTACTTCGTCCGGCTCGGCGGGCTCGCCGTCGCCTACATCGCCGACGGCGGGTTCGCGGGTATCGCGATCGGCATCGGCATGCTGCTGCTGCCCGTCGTCGGTCTCTGGATCCTGTGGGCGACCTTGAGCGCGGCGTTCGCGCATCAACGGCTGGCCCGGCGTATCCACGAGGAAGGACTGGAGGTCGACACCTCGCAACTGCCGCGCCGACCCTCCGGCCGGATCGAACGCGACGCGGCCGACGCCCTGTTCGCGCAGATCAAGACCGAGTGGGAAGCCGACCCGGACAACTGGCGCTCCTCCTACCGGCTGGCCCGCGCCTACGACTACGCCGGCGACCGGGGCCGCGCCCGCGACACCATGCGCCGCGCGGTGGCACTGGAAAAACTGGAACGCGACCCAGGAGAGTAGCGAGCCCATGGCCCGGTTGCTGATCATCCATCACACCCCCTCGCCGCACACCCAGGCGATGTTCGAAGCGGTACTCGCCGGGGCGAGCGACCCCGAGATCGAGGGGGTCGAGGTGGTGCGCCGGGCCGCGCTGGCGGTGACCGCCGTCGATGTGCTCGACGCCGACGGCTACCTGCTCGGCACCCCGGCCAATCTCGGCTACATGAGCGGCGCGCTCAAACACGCCTTCGACACCATCTACTACCCCTGCCTCGACTCGACCGGTGGGCGCCCCTACGGCCTCTACCTGCACGGCAACGAAGGCACCGAAGGTGCTGAGAGCAGCGTGGAGCGGATCACCACCGGGCTGGGCTGGCAGCGCGCCGCCGAGGCGGTCGTGGTCTCGGGACCGCCGAGCAAGGCCGATCTGGAGAAATGCTGGGAACTCGGCGCGACCATCGCCGCTGGTCTGATGGAATAGCTGATCGGGACAGCGGGTCCGCCCCGAATTTTGGTGGGCTGACACGTGGGCTCGGGATGCGGTAGAACTCGACCGACGTGTTGCGGGCTGGCCGCGGTGGGTGTTCGAGGATGGGGAGTGGTCGGGTGAGCGAGTTGGCGCAGACGCGCACGGTGCGGCGGGTCGGTCTGGTGGAGGACCACGAGTCCGTGGCGATCGGACTGGCGGCCATGCTCGGCCCCGAACCCGACCTGGAACTGGTGGCGGTGGCGGAGTCCGTCGCCGGGCTGCTCGCCGAGACCACCGATCTCGACCTCGTCGTCCTCGATCTGCGCCTGCCCGACGGCTCGACGCCCGAGGACAATGTCACCGCGCTGCGCGAACGCGACATCGAGGTGCTGGTGTTCACCGGCGCTGACAACGCCTTCCTGGTCCGCTCCGCCGCCAAAGCGGGCGTGCTCGGGGTGCTGCGCAAGTCCGAGAGCGTGGCGACCGTGGTCGAGGCGGTGCGCCGGGCCGCGTCGGGGGAGCAGGTGGTGACCACCGACTGGGCCGCCGCCATCGACGGCGATCCGAAGCTCTCCGACGTCGGGCTCAGCCCGCGTCAGGAGGAAGTGCTGATGCTGTACGCCTCGGGGGAGAAGGCCTCGCGGGTGGCCCGGCTGACCGGTCTGTCGGAACAGACCGTCAACGACTACCTGGGCCGCATCCGGCAGAAGTACGCCGACGCGGGCCGACCCGCGCCCACCAAGACCGATCTGTACAAACGGGCCGTCGAGGACGGATGGCTGCCCGTGCCGGAAAGGCAGCAGCGCACGTGACCGATCTCGCGGTCGCGACGGCGCCCGCACCGGTCGGCGACGTCGACTTCTCGCGCGCGGCGACCGAACAGATCCTGCGCAGGCTCGGGCTGGTGATCGGGACCGGCGCCACGATCGTGATGGTGCTGGAACTGCCCGCGGTGCTGGTGCAGCCGATCAATCATTCGGTGTGGCCGGAACTGCATCTGGTGTCGGCGTATCTGATGTTCGGTGTGCTGGCGATCGTGTCGGCGCGCGGCACCGCCGCGGCGATCCGGCGCACCGCCGCCGCGGCCGCCGTGTGTTACCTCGCGGCCACCGTGGCGACGCCGCTGGTGTATCCGGTGGTGCACGTCGGTTCGTTCGCCTCGTGGCCTTATCGAGGGCTCGCTGTCGGCGTGCTGGCCGCGGGTCTGGCGTGGCCGCGACGTGGTGCGGCCGCGTTCGCAGCCCTGCTCGCGGTGACGACCAGTGTGTCGAATGCCCTTGTGGTGCCCGACAGTTCGATGGGGGCGTTGTTCGGCGACATCACCAGGGCGCTCGGCGTAGCCGCGCTGTTCCTGTGGTGTGTGGTGTACGCGCGTGCCGCCGCCGAACGGGTCGACCGGGAAGCGGTCCGGCAGCGCAGCCGGGCGGCGGCGGTCGCGGCGACCTCGGCCAGAGAACGCGAGGGCGCGCGTTTCGCGGCGCTCATCCACGACGCGGTGCTGTCGACGCTGCTGGAGGCCTCGCGGGCGCAGCAGTCCTCGCCGGTGCTGCGCAACCAGGCCGCGCGCACCCTCGAACAGCTCGAGCTGTCGCGGACCGCGCCCGAGATCGACCACCTCGACGCCGCCGCGGCGATCGAATTCCTGCGCGAGGCGGTGCGCGAGGTGGAATCCGAGGTCCCGGTGCAGGTGTCCTCGCGGCGCGCGGCCGATCTGTGCCTGCCGATCGAGGCCGCGCAGGTGCTGGGGGCCGCGCTCTCGGAGGCGGTGCGCAACAGCGTGCGTCATGCCGACGTCCCCGGTCGGACGGTGCGGCGCGGTGTGTCGGTCACCATCGCGACCGGCGGCATCCGGGTGGTGCTGTCCGATGACGGCGCCGGGTTCGACCCGGCGCGGGTGTCGGCCGATCGGATGGGGATCGCGGGCAGCATCCTGGGCCGGATGCGCGCGCTCGCCGGTGGCGCGGCGTTCGTGGAATCGGCGCCGGGCGCGGGAACCGTGGTGACGCTGGTGTGGGGTAGCTGATGGTCGATCGGGATCTGCCGTTCGCGATGCGCGATCTGTTCGGCCTCAGCGACGGCACGGCGTGGCTGTTCGTGGTGATCTTCGAAGCCACCATCGTGATGTACCTGCGGGTGAATTTCGATATCGCCCCGCCGGCGGCCGCGGCCGCCGCGCTGGTGCTGATGGCCGTGGCCGCGCTGGTGGTGCTGGTGTTCCCGGTGGACCCGCTGCCGTGGCCCGCCACGATCTACGTGGCGTGTGCCGGACCTGCGGCGATGGCGCTCACCGTGCCGTGGCTCGAGAGCTCGTCGGGGTTCGCCCACCAGCTGTGGACCGCCTATCCGACGTCGTATCTGCTGGCGATGCTGGTGCTGCGCGGGCGGATCGTGTCGGCCTGGCTCGGCGTGGCGGCCGCCGCGACGGTGCTGGTGACGATGGGTGTGTTCACGAGTTGGCACCCCGAAACCGTGGTGCGCGCGCTGACGCCGGTCGCCACTGTCGGCGCGGTGACGGTGTTCATGTCGATCGTGCGGCCCACCCAGCGTTCGCTGCGGGAACTGCGCAGCGAGGCCAATCGACGCGCGGCGACCGAGGCCGCGCTGGCCGCGGCCACTGCCGAGCGTGATCGTCAGCTGGGAGCACTCGACCGGGTGGCCGGGCCCCTGCTCGCCCGCATCGCCGCCGGGATCGAGCTCACCGACACCGAACGCGAACAGTGCAGGCTGCTCGAAGCCGAACTGCGCGACGGTCTCCGGGCGCCGCAGCTGGTCACCGATCGGCTCAGCGCCGCCGCTCGGGGGGCGCGATCGCGCGGCGTCGAGGTCACCCTGCTCGACGACGGCGGCTTTCTCGGGGTCCCGGAATGGGTGCGCCACCACGTGATCGAGGCCGCGGTCGACGAACTCGACATGGCGGGAGCGGGCTCGGTGACCGTGCGCGTGCTGCCGGTCGGCAGACGCTGGGTGGCGACCGTGCTGGCCGCCGCGCCGGGCGGGGATCGGCGGACCGAGATCGACACCGCGGGTGAGGTCCGGGTCTCCACCTGAGCGCCGAAAACCTGTCGGACCCCTGTGTCAGGCTGAGCGAATGCAGCGGATGAATGCGGCGCAGGCCCGTCGAACGGCGCTGGCCGCGCAGGGCTTCGGCAAGCGAAGGCCCACCAACCCGAAGCGTCGGGCCGTGCTCGATGTGGTCGCCAGAACCCGTCTGCTGCAAATAGATTCGGTCTCGGCTGTGGTCCGCGCGCACTACGCGCCGGTGTTCAGCCGGATCGGCCCCTACGATCGCGGCCTGCTCGACGGCGCCGCCTGGAGCGACAGCGCGAAGGCGCGACGGGGGCTGGTGGAGTACTGGGCGCACGAGGCGGCGCTGATCCCGGTCGCCGACTGGCCGCTGATGCGCTGGCGGATGCGGGAGTACCGGCACGGGCGCTGGTCGGGGATGCGCACGATCGTCGAACGAAATCCCACGCTGGGCAAGGACATTCTCGATGTCGTGACCGAGGTGGGCGCGGCGAGCGCCGGGGAGATCGAACGTCATCTGGAACTGGACAAGCCCCGGCCGAAGGGGACCTGGTGGAACCTGAGCGACACGAAGATGATCTGCGAGCAGCTCTTCGCCGCCGGTGAGCTGTCCACCGCCCGCCGGGTCGGGTTCACCCGGCATTACGACCTCACCGAACGGGTCGTCCCGGCCGATGTACGCGACCGGGAGATCGCCGAGGACGACGCCGTGCGCGAGCTGATCCGCCGGTCCAGCCGGGCCCTCGGGATCGGCACCGAGGCCGACCTGCGCGACTACTACCGCCTGGCCCGGCGCCAGAGCGCCCCGGCGATCGCCGACCTGGTCGACGCGGGCGAACTACTGCCTGTCGACGTCGACGGCTGGGACGCGCCCGCCTACCTGCACCCGGAGGCCGCCACCCCGCGCCGGATCACCGGGACCGCGCTGTTGTGCCCGTTCGATCCGCTGATCTTCTTCCGCCCACGTACCCAGCGGATCTTCGACTTCCACTACCGCATCGAGATCTACACCCCCGAACCCAAACGGGTGCACGGCTATTACGTCTTCCCGCTGCTCGTCGACGGCAAGCTCGTCGGCCGGGTGGATCTGCGCGCCGAACGCGCCACCGGCCGACTGCTCGCCCCCGGCGCGTTCGCCGAACCCGGCTACGCGACCGCCGAGACCGCCCAGGCTTTGCGCGGGGCACTGCGGGAAATGGCCGACTGGCTCGAACTCGACGAAGTCGTTATCGGCGAACGCGGCGACCTGGCCCCACTGCTGTGAACTCGGACGCCGTCTACCAGCCCTTGCCGCCGTAACCGCGCATCTGATCCTTCAACGCGCCACTGACCGCGCCGGAGAGCCAGGAGTTGAGCGACTGCCCGTTCTGCTGGGCCGCTTCCTCCGCGCGGGACTTGAGCTGTTCGACCAGTCGCAGGGTCACCCGGCTGATGTCGCCGGTCATTTCCTCGAAAGTCTGGGGTTCCTCCGCGCCCGGCGGCGTGTTCTTGCGCACGTCGGCCTTCGCCTGCGTGCCTTCCAGGCGGACGTGCACGGTGCGGTCACCGAGTTCGGTACTGATCTCGGCGGCCAGTTCCGACAGCGCCGACAGCAGCACCAGGCGGCTCGAACTCTCCACCGCGGCGGCGAGGGCGGCGGCGGTGGCCTGCGTTTTCTCGTCGCCGAGCGCGGCGGCGGCGATCAGTTCCTCGCGCAACCGCGCGGTATGAGCATTCAGATCCATGACATCATTGTGACGTCATATGTGACATCACGCAAGGTGAAAAACACCCACCGGCAGCCGCTTCGGGCGCTAGGGTGTCGAGGCGCATCCGGCGACCGGGTAGCCTTTCTGACCATGACGAACGGTGAATCGACGCCAACGGAGCTGCGCGCGTCCGGCACGGTAGGTGTCGCGATGGTGACCCCCTTCAGCGCTGCGGGCAAGCTCGACGTCGATGCCGGTGTCGCACTGGCGGCACACCTGGTCGACCGTGGGGTCGACCTGCTGATCATCTCGGGTACCACCGGCGAATCGCCGACCACGACCGAAACCGAGAAGCATGATCTGCTGCGGGCGGTCGTCGACGGCGTCGGCGACCGGGCCACCGTGGTCGCGGGCGCGGGTACCTACGACACCGCACACTCGATCGAACTGGCGCGTGCCGCGGAGAACGCGGGCGCACACGGCCTGCTCGTGGTGACCCCGTATTACTCGCGGCCCACACAGGAGGGCCTGATCGCGCATTTCACCGCGGTCGCCGACGCCACCGCGCTGCCGATCACGCTCTACGACATTCCACCGAGGTCGGTGGTGCCTATCGCCATCGACACGATCCGGCGCCTTGCCGAGCATCCCAACATCGTCGCGGTGAAGGATGCCAAGGGCGATCTCGTCTCCGGAGCCGATCTCATCGCGACCACCGATCTGGATTTCTACTCCGGTGACGACGGACTGAATCTCCCCTGGCTCTCGGTCGGTGCGGTCGGGTTCATCAGCGTCATCGGACACCTCGTGCCGGAGCGACTGCGCGAGATCCACCACGCCTACACCATCGGTGACGTGGCCAGGGCGCGAGAGATCAACGCGACACTACTGCCGCTGTACGCGGCCATGACCCGCCTGGGAGGTGTGGCGATGTGTAAGGGAGGACTCCGATTGCTCGGCATCGACGTAGGTGAGCCCCGGTTGCCCCAGCTGATGCCGACGCAGGCACAGCTCGAGGAGCTGGCGCTGGACCTGCAGGCCGCGGGGGTGTCGGCATGACCGAACCCGTAGCCCGTAAGCCCCGCCGCCGTTCGGCATCGCGTGCCGCCGGTGCGCCGGAGCCGACGCCGGTGGAGACCGCGCAGGCCACGGTGAAGAAGGTGGTCGCGCCCGAGGAAGCCCCCGCGGCGAAGGAACCGGCGATCGCCGAACCGATCGCCGAGGTCACCGCGGAAGCGAACCTGGCCGGTAGTGCCGAAGTGGGCACCGACCTGCTCAGCGTCGCCGAAGAACAAGTGACCGCGAAGAAGACCGCGCCGCGGCGCGCGAGGACCAAGCCGGCTACCGAAGCCAAGGGCAAGCAGGCCGAGGCCAAGAGCAAGCCCGCCGCCGAGCAGTCCCGCGGTGGTGGCCGTGGCAGGCAGGGCGGTGGACGCGGTCGCGGTTCCGCGCCGGTCGCCGAGCCGCGCGAGAAGGCGGCCCACGACAAGCTGGGCCCGCCGCCGAAGCTGGTGAAGAACGGCTTGCGCCTGTTCGCCCTGGGCGGCATCGGCGAAATCGGCCGCAACATGACCGTGTTCGAATACGGCGGCAAGCTGCTGATCGTCGACTGCGGTGTGCTGTTCCCCGAGGACCAGCAGCCCGGTGTCGACCTGATCCTGCCGGACTTCGGACCCATCGAGGGCCGGATGGCCGACGTCGAGGCCATCGTGCTCACCCACGGCCACGAGGACCACATCGGTGCCGTGCCGTTCCTGCTGCGCCTGCGCCAGGACATCCCGGTGATCGGCGCCAAGTTCACCCTCGCGCTGGTCGCGGCCAAGGCGCGCGAGCACCGGTTGCAGCCCAAGCTGCGCGAGGTCGCCGAGGGCGAGACCACGGTGCACGGCCCGTTCGAGCTCGAGTACTTCGCGGTCAACCACTCGATTCCCGACGCGCTGGCCGTGGCCATCCGCACCGGTGCCGGCGTGGTCCTGCACACCGGCGACATCAAGCTAGACCAGCTGCCCCTCGATGGCCGCCTCACCGACCTGGCCGGTTTCTCCCGCCTCGGCGACGAAGGTGTCGACCTGTTCCTGGTCGACTCCACCAACGCCGAGGTTCCCGGTTTCGTCACCCCCGAGCGCGAGATCGGTGGCGTGCTCGACAACGTCATCGGCAAGGCCACCAACCGCGTCATCGTGGCGTCGTTCGCCAGCCACGTGCACCGCATCCAGCAGGTCGTCGACGTCGCGCAGAAGTACAACCGCAAGGTCTGCTTCGTCGGTCGCTCGATGGTCCGCAACATGGAGATCGCGCAGGACCTCGGCTACCTCACCGTGCCCGACAACGTCGTGGTCACCCTCGATCAGGCCGCGAACCTGCCCGGCAACCGCCTGGTGCTGATCTCCACCGGCTCCCAGGGCGAGCCGCTCTCGGCGCTGTCACGGATGGCGCGCGGCGAGCACCGCCAGATCAACATCCGCGCCGACGACCTGGTGGTGCTGGCGTCCTCGCTGATCCCCGGCAACGAGAACTCGGTGTTCGCCGTGGTCAACGGCCTGGCCAGGCTCGGCGCGACCGTGATCACCCAGCAGAACGCGAAGGTGCACGTCTCCGGGCACGCTTCCGCCGGTGAGCTGCTGTACCTGTACAACGCGGTGCGCCCGACCAACGCCATGCCCGTGCACGGCGAATGGCGGCACCTGCGCGCCAACGCCGCACTGGCGGTGGCGACCGGTGTGCCCGAGGAGCGGGTCATGCTGGCCGAGGACGGCGTGGTGGTCGACCTGGTCGACGGCATCGCCTCCATCGTCGGCCGTGTGCCGGTCGGACACGTCTACGTCGACGGCCTCTCGGTCGGCGACGTCGGCGAGTCGACCCTGTCGGACCGCCTGGTCCTGGGCGAGGGTGGGTTCATCTCGATCACCATCGTCATCGACTCGACCACCGGCAAGGCGGTGAGCACGCCCGAGCTCAACGGGCGCGGCTTCTCCGACGACCGGACCGCGCTCGACGGCGCGAACGAACTGGTCGAGGCGGAGCTGCTGCGCCTGGCCGGTGAGGGCATCACCGACACCCACCGCATCGCCCAGGGCGTGCGCCGGGTGGTCGGCCGCTGGGTCGCCGACGTCTACCGTCGCCGCCCGATGATCGTGCCGACGGTCGTCGCCGTCTGATCGCCTGATCGAGAGATCAACAGATCAACGGAAAACCGCTGGGCGGCTATGTCGCCCAGCGGTTTTCTTGATATTCGGACCCGATATTTCGGACCGATATTCGGACCGTGACTCAGGCCTGGCAGGCAGCGGAGTCGAGCTGCGCCGACTTCACGATGTTGCACGCGAACACGTGCGACACCTTCCAGGAATCGTCCTCGGCGACGAAGTCGACGAAGGCGTCCTTGACCGGGGCGCCGTCGATGGTGACATCGGCGTTCGCCTTGAGCTTGCCGTCGGCGGGGTCACCGACGGTGGTGATGGCGACCTTGACGTTGTTCTGCTTCGCCGCCTCGACGAACTTGTCGACCAGCATCGGATCCTGGTCGGCGTCCTCGATGTAGGTCTTCTTCTCCTCTCCGGTGAGCTGGCCCGCGAGGGCCTTGTTCAACCGGGCGTTCAGCTCGGCGGCGGTCGGCTTGGGCAGGTTGGGCACCGTGGTGGCCGCGGGCTCACCGCCCTCTTCCTTGCCCGACTTGGCGTCGCCCGTTTCGAAGGCGCCGCCCTTGCTGGTGGTGGTTCCCGCGCTCGTGCTGGTCGAGTCGGTGCCGGAACTGCACGCGCTGAGGCCGAGCGCCGCGACGATCGCGACGAGAACGGCAGCGTATTTCACTGGACGGTTGTTCACTACAACTCCCATGATCATGGTCGAAACGGTCGGGCTAGAGCTGGTAGCCGCTGGTGCAGTTCCAGTGCTTGATGTAGGCGTTGCCCGGATTGTTGTTCAGCGCTTCGCGTTTCGCGCCGCCGATCGTCGACGCGGAGCCGTAGCTCCACCACCCGCGCGAGATCGCGATGGCTCCACACCCGTTGCGGTAGGACACCTTCACGTCGCACCCGCCACCACCACCGCCACGCAGGCAGGCCGACATGGCACCGGCCTCGGCATCGGCATAGCTGCCGTAGTCCGTGGCGTATCCGTAAACCCCCGGTTTGACCGACACCGCGATGGCGCCGTAGTTGCCCGACTGCGCCTGGGCCGGTGCGATGTGCCCCGCGAACACTGCGGCTGCGGTGGCACCCAGCACGGCCGCGCTGGTGAGCATTCTCTTCACTTGTAGCGTCCCCTTCATCTGCACGGGTCGACGACCCGATAGAGCGCAGTCAACGTACCGAGGGTTACGGCGCCTGCGCTAGACGCGCGAGCCCGCTCACGCCCGAATCAGTGGCGATCGACAAGGATTCCGTAAGTTCGGGCCCGCGAAACGCGGTTCCCGGCGAGATTTCCCCGCGCTGACCGGGGCGCTGCGACCTGCGCATCCACCCTGGATCGCCGCGGCGAGCACGGTGGGACCAGTGTTGCGGATGGTCTCGGAGGTGTTCGAGCGGCTAGCCTGATGGTCATGGCAGGTAAGTCCCGCAGCACCACGACCTCTCGTGCGCGGGCGGGATCGACCAGGGGGCAGACGCCGGCGGCGCGGTCTCGTTCGGCGACCCCGCGAGCGACGGCGGCTCCGCGTGGGCGCACCACGCCCGTACGCAGGCCGGTCAAACGCGCCTCCAACACCGCACCGCTGGCGGTGATCAGCCGCGGGATCGGGAGCGGTTGGACCATGCTGGCGCGCGGCGTCGGCGCCACCACCCGCACGTTGAGCCGGGCAGGCGACCTGGACCACGGGCACCGGCGCGACGGCATCGGCCTGGCGCTCATCGCGTTGAGCGCGATCATCGCCGCCGCGATGTGGCTGTCGGCGGGCGGACCGGTCGGCCGTTTCCTCGAAGACATCGTCCGGGCGATCGCCGGTTCCGCGGCCGCGCTGGCGCCGATTCTGCTGGTCGCGCTCGCGGTGGTGCTGATGCGCACCGAACCACATCCGGAGATCCGGCCACGGCTGGTCCTCGGTGGGCTACTCGTCGTGCTTCCCGCCCTGGGGGTCTGGCACCTGGCAGCTGGTTCCCCCACCGGCGCGGACGGCCGCGCCACCGCGGCCGGCGCGCTCGGCTATGCGATCGGCGGACCGCTCGGCCAGGGGCTCACGCCATGGCTCGCGCTGCCGATCCTGTTGCTGGCCATGATGTTCGGCGTCTTGCTGCTCACCGGTACCACGGTGCGCGAGGTGCCTGCCAAGCTGAGCGAATACTTCGGCCTCGGCGAATACGCCGACGACGGCGACCCCTACGACCCGGCCAACTACGACGCCGACGGATTCCCGGTGCACCGCAACCGAACCCGTCGCCGTGGCCGTAACCCCGACGACAACTACCCGCCCGACGAGTTCGGCGGCTCCGACGCGGTCACCGAATCACTGGGCGAACCGCCGCTGCGCGATGCCAAGCCGATCGAGGAACCACCCGCGCCCGCACCGAAACCGGCGCGCAAGCGGCCGGTGGTCAAGCCGGTCGACCAGACCCCGCCGCCGCCACCGGAACCGGAGTTCGTCACCGATCGGGTCGTCGACGGCGACTACACGCTGCCCCCGCTGACACTGCTGCTCGACGGCGACCCGCCCAAGAAGCGTTCCGCGGCCAACGAATCGATGATCGAGGCGATCACCGAAGTCCTGGTGCAGTTCAAGATCGACGCCGCCGTCACCGGGTTCGTGCGTGGCCCCACCGTCACTCGCTACGAGGTGGAGCTCGGTCCCGGCGTCAAGGTCGAGAAGATCACCGCGCTGGCCCGCAACCTCGCCTACGCCGTCGCCACCGAGAACGTGCGCCTGCTCGCGCCCATCCCCGGTAAGTCGGCCGTGGGCATCGAAGTGCCCAATGCCGACCGCGAATTGGTGCGCCTGGCCGACGTCCTGAAGTCGCCGCACACCCGCAACGACCACCATCCGCTGGTGATCGGTCTCGGCAAGAACATCGAGGGCGAGTTCGTCTCGGCGAACCTGGCCAAGATGCCGCACCTGCTGGTGGCCGGTTCCACCGGTTCGGGTAAGTCGAGTTTCGTGAACTCGATGCTGATCTCGCTGCTGCACCGGGCCACCCCCGAGGAGGTCAGGATGATCCTGATCGACCCGAAGATGGTGGAGCTCACGCCGTACGAGGGCATTCCACACCTGATCACGCCCATCATCACCCAGCCGAAGAAGGCCGCCGCCGCGCTGGCCTGGCTGGTCGAGGAGATGGAGCAGCGCTACCAGGACATGCAGGCCAACAAGGTCCGCCACATCGACGACTTCAACAAGAACGTGCGCTCGGGCAAGATCACCGCGCCGCTGGGCAGCGAACGCGTCTACCGGCCCTACCCGTACATCCTGGCCATCGTCGACGAGCTGGCCGACCTGATGATGACCGCACCGCGCGATGTCGAGGACGCGATCGTGCGGATCACCCAGAAGGCGCGTGCCGCGGGTATCCACCTGGTGCTGGCCACCCAGCGGCCCTCGGTGGACGTGGTGACCGGTCTGATCAAGACCAATGTGCCCTCGCGGCTGGCGTTCGCCACCTCCTCGCTCACCGACTCGCGCGTCATCCTGGACCAGCCGGGCGCGGAGAAATTGATCGGCATGGGCGACGGTCTGTTCCTGCCGATGGGTCAGGGCAAGCCGACCCGGTTGCAGGGCGCGTTCATCTCCGACGAGGAGATCCAGGCTGTCGTCGAGTTCAGCAAGACCCAGGCCGAACCCGAATATCAGGAGGGTGTCACCGCGGCCAAGGCCGGCGAGGTCAAGGACGTCGACCCCGATATCGGCGACGACATGGACGTGCTGCTGCAAGCGGTGGAGCTGGTGGTCACCTCACAGTTCGGTTCGACCTCGATGCTGCAGCGCAAGCTGCGCGTCGGCTTCGCCAAGGCGGGCCGGTTGATGGACCTGATGGAGACGCGCGGCGTGGTCGGGCCCAGTGAGGGTTCCAAGGCGCGTGACGTGCTCATCAAGCCCGACGAATTGGACGGGTTGCTGTGGTCGATCCGTGGCGGCGATCCCGGTGCGTCCGAGGACGAGTGACGCCGTTCCCGGTTTGCTCTGACCGTGCCGGAAGCAGGCGGCGACGAACGAGGAGGGACCTGGCACGGCTCATGGTCGGGACTGGCCCGGGGTCGGGCGAAAATCGCCTGTCAGGCGATGAAGCGGGCGCGCGCGAGGCGGGTACCCGACTTCACGGCACCGGGGCTGGGCCGGTGCATCGCGGTGGGGCGCTGGTTCTGCGCGGTGGATTCGTACATGGCTCGCTCCTCTCGGGGCTGTGGTCGGGGTATGCGGTGACGGTAGCAGCGCTCGCGAACCGGGCGAAAGCGCTTTTCCGTGTGCGCGGCGGGTTCGTCGGCCGCCGATGTGTGTGAAATCATGACGGGCAATCGTTCCGCAAAGCCGACTGAAACGGACAATTCGGGCATGATGGGCGACATGAACTTCATCGATCGGACCACCACATGCAGGTGACCACGCTTGAGTGGGTGATCACCGGACTGGTGATCCTCGGCCTGTTCGTCTTCGACTTCTTCGCCCACGTGCGCACCCCGCACGAGCCCACCTTCAAGGAATCGGGCATCTGGTCGGCTGTCTACATCAGCTTGGCGCTGCTGTTCGGCCTGTTCGTCGCCTGGAAATGGGGCGGCACGTTCTCGGGGGAGTATTACGCGGGCTTCGTCACCGAGAAAGCGCTCTCGGTCGACAACCTGTTCATCTTCCTCATCATCATGAGCACCTTCGCCGTGCCGCGGATCTACCAGCAGAAGGTGCTGCTGATCGGCATCGTGCTGGCGCTGGCGATGCGCGGTGTGTTCATCGCGGTCGGCGCGGCCGCGATCAGCGCGTACAGCTGGGTGTTCTACCTGTTCGGCGCATTCCTGATCTACACCGCGATCAACCTGCTGCGCGAGAGCGGGCACGAAGTCGAACACGAGAAGAAGCGCGACAGCTACATCGTCTCGCTGGCCAAACGGGTCCTGCCCACCACCGACGAGTACGACGGCGACAAGCTCGTCACCCGGATCAACGGCAAACGCGTGGTGACGCCGCTGCTGCTCGCGCTGCTGGCGATCGGCTTCGCCGACCTGCTGTTCGCGCTGGACTCGATTCCGGCGATCTACGGTCTCACCGAGGAGCCGTACCTGGTGTTCACCGCCAACGCCTTCGCGTTGATGGGCCTGCGCCAGCTGTACTTCCTCATCGGCGGCCTGCTCGACCGCCTGGTGTACCTGTCCTACGGCCTGGCCGCGATCCTGGCGTTCATCGGCGTGAAGCTCGTGCTGCACGCGCTGCACGAGAACACGCTGTCGTTCATCAACGGCGGTGAGCACGTGAGCGTCCCGGAGATCTCCACGGCGTTCTCGCTGAGCGTGATCATCGGCATTCTGGTCATCGCGACGGTGGCGAGCCTGCTGCGCACCCGTAACACCAACAAGGCCTGACACCACCGCGGACGACGCTGCCCGGAACCCCGAGGGTTCCGGGCAGCTCTGTCTCCGGGGCTGCGCTACTCGGCGAAGGCGCCCATCACCGGCAACCACTCGACCACGCGGACGGCGTCGATCAGGTCCAGCTTCGCGAACGGGTCGTTGCCCAGCAGTTCGGTCAGCGAGGGCGCGTCCTCGGCGCGGAACAGCAGCAGCGCGCCCGAACCGTCGGGGTAGGGCCCGCTACTGAGCACCGTGCCCGCGTCGACGAGCGCATTCAGCCAGCCGCGATGCTCGGGTCGGTTGGTCGCGCGGTCGGCCGCCGTCGCATCGGAGTAGGTGTAGTGGACAGCGAAGATCGGCACAGTCGATCACTTTCTCGCGAGGGATTCTCTACAGGGTCAGCAGCATGCGGGTATTACCGAGGGTGTTCGGCTTGACGAAGCTGAGGTCGAGGAATTCGGCGACACCGGTGTCGTAGGAGCGGCACATCTCCGCGTACACCTCGGCGGTGACGGGCGTGCCGTCGATCTCGACGAACCCGTGCCTGCCGAAGAAGTCCACCTCGAAAGTGAGCACGAACACACGCTGCAACTGCAGTTCGCGGGCGACGGTGACCAGGTGCTCGACCACCGCCCCGCCGACTCCGCGGCCCTTGACGACGGGATCCACTGCGACAGTGCGCACTTCGCCCAGATCGGCCCACAGCACGTGCAACGCGCCGCAGCCGACGACCTGCCCGTCGAGCTCGGCGACCCAGAACTCCTGCACCGATTCGTACAGTGTGACCAGGTTCTTCTCCAGCAGGATGCGCCCGGCGTACTCGTCGACCAGGCGCTTGATCTCGGGGACATCGGAGGTTCGCGCTCGTCGGACGACCACGCCGGAAACAGGCGCCACAGTGGGCGCGGCAGTATGCGCGTCGCTGGTCGAACCGCTCAAGGGTCCCCGTGAGGTCATGGGTGCACAGTAGTCGGCCGGGTTACCGATAGTCTGAACATGTGCCGCACATCCTGTCGTTCCGCTCCTCGCATCGCGCCGGGCTCGACGACCGGATCGCGCGGCACCGATCGTGCGAGCAAACAGCTCGCGAAACCGTTGGATTTCGGCGCAGTGCCGGTGAGTGCCGAGAGGGCAGCGCATGAACGGTCAGCGTCTGGAGGCGGTAGCTCGCGTGGCCACGCGAGGCGCCCGGTCATGCCACGAGGACAGGGCATGAGCGTGCGACCCGAAGAGATCGATCGTGGGTCGAGTGCGGTGACGCCGATGCACGGGGTGGCGGAGACGCAGGTTCCGCTGCTCAATATCGCCAACGTGCTGACCATCGCGCGCATCGTGCTGGTGCCGCTGTTCGTGCTGGCGCTGTTCGCCGAGGGCGGGCACGACACCCGCTGGCGGGTCATCGCCGCGGCGGTCTTCGGCCTGGCCGCGATCACCGACCGCTTCGACGGGCAACTGGCCCGCAAATACGGTTTGGTCACCGATTTCGGCAAGCTCGCCGACCCCATTGCGGACAAGGCGCTGATCGGAGCCGCGCTGATCGGGCTCTCGGTACTCGGGGACTTGCCGTGGTGGATCACCCTGGTCATCTGCGGCCGTGAAATCGGCATCACGCTGCTGCGGCTGGTGGTGGTGCGGCGCGGGGTGATCCCGGCCGGACGCGGCGGCAAGCTCAAAACGCTGGTGCAGTCGGTGGCGATCGCGCTGCTGGTGCTGCCGCTGTCGGGGATCTTCGCAACCGCGGGCATGTGGCTGATGTACCTGGCCGTGGCGCTGACGGTGGTCACCGGTTTGGACTATGTGGGGCAGGCGGCCAGGGTGTGGCTGGCGGGTGGACGGTCGCGCTCGTGAGTGATCCGCTCGTCGACGGTGCGCCGGTCGCCGAACTGGTCGAGGCCCTGAACGCGGCGGGTCAGACCGTCGCCACGGCCGAATCGCTCACCGCGGGCCTGCTCGCGGCCACGGTGGCGGGAGTTCCCGGTGCGAGCGCGGTGCTGCGGGGCGGCTTGATCGTCTACGCCACCGACCTCAAGAACAGTCTGGCCCGCGTCGACGACGAGCTGCTCCGTACCGACGGACCGGTCGCCGCCTCGACCGCCGAACAGCTCGCTGTGGGGGCGCGGGAGCAGTGTGGCGCGGACTGGGGTCTGGGATTGACCGGGGTCGCCGGACCCGATTCCCAGGACGGGCATCCCGTCGGCACGGTATACCTCGGGTTGGCCGGTCCACATCACAGCGAAGTGGTCCGGTTGAAACTGCACGGTGACCGGTGGACGATCAGACTCGGTGCGGTGCACAGTGCGGTGCGGGAGTTGCTGCGCTGTGTCAGTGTGAAGTAGCCCGGTTCGGGAACCACCGGTCCATGCTCGACGTTGTGCCAGAAAGAGGTGAGCACCGCTACGGCGGTGACACGAGGTGGAGGAGAACGAGATGACGCTGCTGCGGGAGGCAATCGGGGACAGTCTGCGGCGTGCGCGTCTCGCCCAGCATCGAACGCTGCGCGAGGTGTCGACCTCGGCGCGCGTGAGCCTCGGCTATCTGTCGGAAGTGGAGCGCGGCCGCAAGGAAGCCTCCAGTGAACTGCTCGCCAGCATCTGCGAGGCACTCGACGTGCCGCTCTCGCGCGTGCTCTGGGACGTGAGCACCCTGATGGCGGGCGCCGACGGCTCCGCGCCGCGCGAACCCGCGCTGACCGGCCCCGCCGCCGAGCGCGAGCCCGCCGAAGCCGAGCCCGCCACCCTGCCCGAACCCGCCGCGGGCGAGGCTTCCGCCTCCGCGAGCGCGGCGGCCGAGCAGGGCGCGCGCATCGGCATCGCCGAAGACACCCGCATCGTCATCCCGGCCCCGAGGGCCGAGATGCTGGTACTGGTGAAGGGAATGTGACGCGGCGAACCCTGCGCCCGGCGCGCGAGACGCTGCACACCGCTGGTGAGAACGGATAGATTCTCATCAGGCGTCGATCGGTCCGGCCACTGCCGGTCCGGGTGCCGCATGGTGAAGGATAAGCACGTATCTGGTGCGTGACGGTCGCGTACCACCAGTCGCACGAGCGACGCACAGATGGAGGCGGGATCAATCGATGGCTAATCCGTTCGTGAAGGCCTGGAAGTACATGATGGCCCTCTTCGACTCCAAGATCGAAGAGCATGCGGATCCGAAGGTCCAGATTCAGCAGGCTATCGAGGAGGCGCAGCGTCAGCATCAGGCGCTGTCGCAGCAGGCGGCGTCGGTGATCGGTAACCAGCGTCAGCTGGAGATGAAGCTGAACCGCCAGCTCGACGAGGTCGAGAAGCTCAACGCCAACGCCCGTCAGGCCGTCACCCTGGCCGATCAGGCACAGGCGGCGGGCGACACCGAGAAGGCGATCCAGTACACCAACGCCGCCGAGGCGTTCGCCGCCCAGCTGGTCACCGCCGAGCAGTCGGTGGAAGACCTCAAGGTGCTGCACGATCAGTCCCTGCAGGCCGCCGCACAGGCCAAGAAGGCGGTCGAGCAGAACGCGATGATGTTGCAGCAGAAGGTCGCCGAGCGCACCAAGCTGCTCAGCCAGCTCGAGCAGGCCAAGATGCAGGAGCAGGTCTCGGCCTCGCTGCAGCAGATGGATTCCACCCTGTCCGCGCCGGGCTCCACGCCCAGCCTGGACGCCGTGCGCGACAAGATCGAGCGCCGCTACGCCAACGCGCTCGGCTCGGCCGAGCTGGCGCAGAACACGGTGCAGGGTCGCATGATGGAGGTGCAGCAGGCCAGCGTCCAGATGGCCGGGCACAGCAAGCTCGAGCAGATCCGCGCCTCCATGCGC
This sequence comes from Nocardia sp. NPDC055165, assembly GCF_053606985.1. Taxonomy (NCBI): domain Bacteria; kingdom Bacillati; phylum Actinomycetota; class Actinomycetes; order Mycobacteriales; family Nocardiaceae; genus Nocardia; species Nocardia sp. NPDC055165. The sequence goes on along the minus strand of NZ_JBSGSS010000006.1, from coordinate 118,085 downwards.
GGTGACGCGTTGCCCACCGGCAACAACAACGCGGCGATCAACCCGGCGCAGCCCAAGGCCGCACCGGCACCGAACATCGACAAGGGCCAAGCGCTGTAATATTCGGAGCGCTGGCGCGCTCGAGTTCGCGGCCCCTTGTGTCCCGTCGATCAGGCACCGTTGCTTGCTCCTTCGTCGCCTACGCAACGGCACCTGATTGACGGGACGGCCGCGAACCGCCGCTTCGCGGCGGACCCTCCTCGAGGTCGGGTCGTACGGGGTTGGGAAGGCCGGCGTCGGTACCTGCGGCAGCAGCGGGTGCTCGAGCAGCGGAAGGATGAGGGGATGAACGGCAACAGGCGGCGCGCGCGTGCCGAGATCGTGGATCCGGCGGCGATCGCGCAGGTCGCGGTGGCGGGCTCGATGCCCGCGACGCTGCGGGGGGTCGGTGAGCAGGCGCTGGTCGCGGTGCGGCGTTGGGCCGACCCGCGCGAACGGGAGCTGCGCCGTCGGCGCCGGGTACGCAGGCGCAGTTTTCAGCTCGGCACCGCCTCCGGTATCACCACGGTCGGCGCGGTCGGTCTTGCCGTGATCTCGGCGCCCGTCTGGGCGGTCGTGGTGATCGGTGGTGGCGCCATCGCCTTCGTCACCGGTACTGCTCTCAGCGCCCGCCGCTACCTGGAGTTGCGCAACAAGCCTTTACCCCAGGCGGCTTTCGTCGCCCGCAAGTCGCCCGGCCTGCGATCGGCCGCGCGCGCCCCTATCCAGCGCCTGATCCGTGCCGAACGGGCGCTCTACGACCTCGGCGCCCAGATCGCGCGCACCCGCCGCCTCCCCGAAGACGAACTGCGCGACCTGCTCGAGACGGCCCGCTCCGGCGCGGCCGCCCTGCACGCGCTCGCCACCGACGTCGTCGCCATGGAACAGGCCGCCGACACCGTCGGCCGCGCCAACCCCGACACCGTCGCGGCGCTGAAAACTACTGTCGCCGGCGTGCTCACGCGCCTGGAGACCGGTGTGGTCGAGTACGAACAGCTCGTCGCCGCCGCGGCCCGCATCCTCGCGGTCCCCGAGGACTCGGTCCTGGCGTACCAGTTCAACGGCATCGTCGCCGATCTTCGTGAAGCCGCCGACCGCCTCGACGGCTGGGCCCAAGCGCTCACCGAGATGGCCGACCAGGGCCCCGACTTGTTCGCCGGCGGAACGGATTCCGTCCGCTAGCCCCTCTCGGACCACCGCGACTTCCGGTCGGCACGCCGGTTCGGGACGCGGCGTGCCGACCAGGAGGATCAGGCTGGGGCGATGGCCTTGCGCAGGGCCGCGAGTTCGGTGGCGCGGGGATCGGTGACGGTGGCGGACTCGGGGTTGTCGAAGATCCGGACGTTCTTCTCGTCGGTCGTGAACGGGGCCCAGCCGGTGGTGCCGTCGGTGGCGAAAGCGACCCAGGCGGCGTGGATTTCGTCGGCCAGCGCCTGAGGTGGGGTGGGTCCGGTCAGGGTATGGGCGTCGTCGATGGTGTCGAAGACGAACGGGACCTCCAGGACGTGGCAGGCGCCGAGGCCGGGAAGTCCGGTGGGCCACGCGAATTCGTACACATGGGTGGGGACGGTGGCGGCGCAGGCTTCGGCGAAGTCGTAGGTGCCGGAGCGGAAGCTCATGTCGGTGAGGACGGCGTTGAAGATCTCGGCGGGGGTGGCATCCGGGCGCTCTGTCGAATAGACCTGGGCGACAGCGGGATCGATGCCGTAGCGGGTGAGGACGAACGGCAGGGTGTCGGTGGTGATGGCGGCGGCGAGCCCTGCCGGGACGGTGAAGAAGCGGAACTCGTCGGCGGTGGTGCCCGCGATCAGGGGGACCGCGCGATCCGGATGGGCGCGCAGCACCTCCGTCGGCGGGCCCGCGACGATGTCGTCGTCGATCACCGGGAACAGGCTCATGATGCCGCCGCCCAGCTGGATCACCGAGTCGCCCCACCGCTGCGGATCGGGGTCGGTCATCACGGCCAGCGCGACGGCGTTCTGCGCCGTGCGCAACTCGTCCGGACCCAGTTTCCCGAAATCCTGCGCGGTAGGCGAGATTCCGAGCTCGGCGGCCAGCGCGGCCGACACCTTGCGCGCGTCCTCGGGATCGGCGGCGACCGCACCGTTGCCGCTCTGCATGATCGCCCGGCGGAACAGCCCGGCCGTCTGTGGTGCGGCGATCAGCGCCGCCACACTCATCGCGCCGGCGGACTCACCGAAGATCGTCACATTGTCGGGGTCGCCACCGAAGGCGGCGATGTTCTCGCGCACCCAGCGCAAGGCGAAGATCTGGTCGTGCAGACCGCGATTGGACGGTGCGCCCTCGATCTCGGCGAAGCCAGACACCCCGAGCCGGTAGTTGATCCCCACCATCACCACGCCGTCGCGCGCGAACGCCGACCCATCGTAGATCGCCCGCGCGTTCGACCCGCGGACGAACGCGCCACCGTGAATCCACACCAGCACCGGTAGGCCCGAAGCGGCGGAGTCGGGCGTCCACACGTTCGCGTTGAGGTACTCGTCGCCAGGGATACCGTCACTGCCGATGAGGGCGTGGATCGGCGCGGGATACGGCGTCTGTGCGCAGGTGGCGCCCATTTCGGTCGCGTCTCGCACGCTTTCCCATGCGGGCGCGGCCTCGGGCAGCTGGAAACGTTTCGGCCCGACCGGCGCCGCCGCGTACGGCACCCCGAGAAAACGGGTGATCCCGGCCTCGGTGTGGCCGCGGATCGCGCCGCTCGTGGTCGTGACGATGGGTTCCATGACAAGTCCTCCTACGCGCGGTGAGCCCCGATTATGGGCGCTTGTCCGGTTCGCCGTCAGTCGTTTGCCTACGGAACGAGCGGTCCGGCGAGTACTCGCTCGCCCGCCGCGCGGTCGCCGTCCCAGGTGAACTCCGGGTCGTCGCCGGATTTGCGTCCCCACAGGGCCAGGAGCAGGTCCGATGCGGTACCCGCCAGCTCGGCTACCGACTCGCCCGGACCGTAGGTCCAGGTGCCGCCGGTATCGGTGGCCCGCAGCCGCAGCGCCACCTCGGGTTCGACCGCCAGGCCGCGGTGGATCATCCGCGGCGCGAACAGTTCGAAGACCTCATCGATGCCGTCGACAGCGAGATCGGCATCGAACGGGTCGGCCTTGCCGAGCGCGTTCTGACCGTCCCACAGGTGCATGAGCGTCTCGTGGGCGCGGCGCCGCCGCCAGAAACCGACGGTGCGCGGCATGGACCGGGTGAAGGTCCAGGCCTCCTGGTTCTCGTCCGCGGACAGCGAGGTCACGATGGCGTCGGCGGTCGACTCGTACCACTCGCGCAGGGCGGCGGGATCTCTCGGCGCGGGCTCGCCCTCGAAATCGCCGCGCAGCTCGGCCACCGCGGTGACCACCCACAGATTGCCGCGCCCGACATGGTCGACGAGGTCGTAGAACACCCAGTCGCCGCAGGACGGCACCGGCGCGGCCAGATCGGTGTCGGGGGTGATGAGCTCACCGAAGGCGGTGAGCTTCGCACAGAGCAACGCCAAATAGTCCATGCCGATCACGGTAGCCGGGCTGGGCCCGAGATCTCGGGGTGAACCCTGATCTACACCCGGATATCGGTGCTGACCTGGTGATCTATTGCTCGCCGGGTGGGAGGATCGGAGGTGTCGGATCGCTGGACGGCGGTCGCAGAGGTGAAGGAGTCGTCATGGTCTTGAAAGTCATCGGCATCGTCGTGGTCGCGGTGATCGCGTTCTGGATTCTCGGCGCGCTGATCGAGGCGCTGATGCCCATCCTGGTGATCGGGGCGATCGGTACCGGCGTGTACCTGCTGTACAAGGCGGTGTCGGGGAGCGACAAGACCCCGATCAGTTAGTCGTCTGTGGTTAGCATGGCGGGGTGGAACAGGTACCCGAGGACTGGCAGCGCGGACTGGTGATCGTCGCGCACCCCGACGACATCGAATACGGCGCCGCGGCGGCGGTCGCGCGATGGACGGGGCAGGGCAAGGACATTCGCTACCTGCTCGTCACACGCGGCGAGGCGGGGATCGCCGGGATGCCGCCCGCGCAGGCCGGGCCGTTGCGGGAGATCGAGGAGATCTCGGGCGCCCGTGAGGTCGGCGTGCACACCGTCGAATTCCTCGACCATTCCGACGGCCGCATCGAGGAAGGTCTCACCCTGCGAAGGGAACTCGCCGCCGCGCTGCGCAGACATCGCCCGGAGATGGTGGTGCTGTTCAACTTCGGCGACACCTGGGCGCCCGGCGTGGTCAACAGTGCCGATCACCGGGCCGTCGGCCGCTCGGCGATGGACGCGATCTCCGACGCGGGCAACGAGTGGATCTTCCCCGAAATCGCTGATCTGCCATTGTGGTCGGCGCGGTGGGCCGCCGTGGTCGGTCCCGTGGCCACCCATGCTGTCGACGTGAGCGCTCAGCTGGAGCAGGCGCGCGCGTCGTTGTCGGCGCATCGGCGTTACCTGCAGGTGCTGAGCCCGGTGCCGGTGGAGGAGCAGGTGCGCGAGATCGTCAGCTTCGCCACGGGTCCCAAGGAAGGGTTCCCCGCCGAACACGCCGTCGGGTTCGAACTGTTCACCTTCGGCGGCTGATCAGCGAACCATCCATCGATGATGCTGCGGCGCAAGGGCACTGGGTGTCGTCGCCATCAGAGCCGTCGGGCCGCGACGCGCTCGACAAGTGGCCGCCACTCCTGAAGCGGGGCGACCCGTAGACCGACCACCTTGCCCGCGTCATCGGCCCTTCGCAGCGCCAGGGCCGCGGCGAAGTCGGGGTCCGCGCGGAACGAATCGGTTTCGGTGAGCGTCATCGGGCCGCCCTGTGCGACGAGCGTGCGGTGACTCGAGGCCGACAACCCGGCCGCGTGTGCTGGATCCGTTGCCACCAGAAAGCGTTTCGCGGTCACGTGGAGTTCGATCAGGCGCGCTACCCGGGGGCCGAGCAGCGTACGCACCGCCTCGGCGCCGTGCCTGCCGTGGCCCGCGTTGTCACCGGGGAAAAGTACATGGCCGATGTCGTGCAGCAGACCCGCGACCTGGAGTTCTTCGTCGTCGGGGAAGTCGCGGCGGAGCAACTGCGCGCACTGGCGATCGTGATCGAGGATGTCGACCGGGTCGCCGGTGCGGTCCGCGGTGTCCCAGGCGCCGGCGCACCGCTCGAGCAGCGCGAACAGGTCGTCGACGGTGTCGATTCCGGGGTGTCGCACGTGCTCGCTCCTGATGGTGTCGCTCGGACGGATCGGTCTCGCGGCGGTCAAGGTAGCGCAGAAATCGTGGATCGGTCGTCCGAGGTGGGCGGGGTCTGGCGGTATGGCAGGGTGGGCGGATGCGAATAGCTGTGGTGGCCGGGCCCGATCCAGGGCATGCGTTTCCCGCGATCGCGCTGTGCCTGCGATTGCTGGCCGCGGGCGACGAACCCGTGTTGTTCACCGGGCCGAGATGGCTGGATCAGGCGCGCTCGGCGGGGCTCAGCGTGCGCAAGCTCAAGGGTCTCGCGCCGCGCCCCACCGACGACGACGCCGACGCGGGCGCCCGGATCCACGAGCGCGCCGCCCATATCGCTACCGAGAACCTGCCCGAACTCAGCGCGATGCTGCCCGACCTGATCGTCTCCGACGTCCTCACCGCGGGCGGCGGGATGGCGGCCGAGCGGCTGGGGCTGCCGTGGGTCGAGTTGTCACCGCACCCGCTCTACCTGCCGTCGAAAGCCTTGCCGCCCATCGGTAGTGGCCTGGCGCCGGGGGAGGGTATGCGTGGCCGGATGCGCGACGGTGTCCTGCGCACGATGACCGCGCGCGCGGTCCGCAACGGACATCGTCAGCGTTCGGCGGCCCGCGAAACCATCGGCCTGCCCGCCGAGGACCCCGGTCCCGCCGCGCGCCTGGTCGCCACCCTGCCCGCGCTGGAGATGGACCGCCCGGACTGGCCTGCCGACACCCACGTCGTCGGGCCGCTGCTGTGGGAACCGACCGATGCCGTGCTTGCGCTGCCCCCCGGCGATGCGCCGTTGGTGATGGTGGCGCCGTCGACCGCGCACACCGGCGTCGCCGATATGGCCGATATCGTCCTGTCCGGCCTGGCCGGACTCGGTGTGCGCGCGGCCATCTCGACCCTCGATACGCCGCCCGCCGATCTTCCCGACTGGGCCACCGCCGGCCTGGGCCGCCAGGACGAACTGCTCACGCACGCCGCGGTCGTCGTCGGCGGCGGTGGCCACGGCCTGCTCGCCAAATCCCTGTCCGCGGGCGTCCCGGTGGTGACCGTCCCCGGCGGCGGTGACCAGTGGGAACTCGCCAATCGGGCGGTGCGACAGGGCAGTTCGGTGCTGGTGCGACCGCTCACGCCCGAGGCGGTCGGTGCCGCGGTGCGTCAGGTACTCGACGACCCCGCCTATGCCGAAGCGGCTCGGCACGCCGCCGCCGGTCTGGCGGAAGTCGAAGACCCGGTCCAGATCTGTCACGACGCCGCGAAGCGGTAGTTCGACCCCGGTCCGGCCGAGTTCGAGGGCCTGGTCCCGGTCTGTCACGACGCTGCGAAAGCGGTAGTTCGCCGCCGGATCCCGTCCGTCGTGCGTCTCTGGGCGTTAGCTCAGACGAGTCGGAGAGTGGCCCTGAGCAGGGTGCGCGCGGACGATCCTGGGTGTCGCGACGGAGGTGCGCTGAGCGGGGCCCTGTCGGCTCTGGTCCAGCGCGAGTATCTTGGGCAACGTGCGATTGACCGAATTCCAGGAGCTGATGCACACCGAGTTCGGCGTGGCGCGCGCCGACGCCATGCTGACCGATCACGTGATACCCCAGCTGGGGCGCACGGGGGCGGTGGCGATCGACAATGGTGTCGACCCACGCGACGTCTGGCGGGCGCTGTGTGCCGACTTCGACGTACCTCCGAACCGGTGGTGACCAGGAAATGGCCGTGACAGCGCAGAACCCGGACACGCGACCGTATCGGTTCGACGAGCGGCTGCGGATGATCCCGGTCGACGCCGAAACCCTCGCGGCCAGGGTCGCCCTCGCCGACCCGCACGATTTTCCCGGCCTGCGCAGGCTCGGCATCGCGCTGATGCTGCTGGGGCGCTACGACGAGGCCCTCGACCGGCTCGATCAGGCCCTCGAACTGGCCGACACCGAGCGGCGCCGGATCACCGTCTGGATCAACCTGGCCGATGTCTACCGCTATCACGGCGAGCCGGGGCACGCCGAGATCCTCTACCGCCGGGCGCTGCACGCCAGCCGCGCGCTCGACCCCGAGCTCGTCTCCTTCGCCGCCCACCACCTGGGCAAGTCACTGGCCGAACAGCACCGTCCGCTGGAGGCGCGCGAGCTGCTCAACGAGGCCATGCGGCTGCGGGTGGCCGACGGCGATTCCGAACTCATCGAGTCCACCCGCGCGGCCCTCGACCATCTCGACGAGCTGGCCGTGCCGCTGCCACCGGTGATCGAGGAGCTCCTCGGGCCGGTGCCGGAGTGGTCCGACGATCACGAGGGCTGTGACGGGAACCTGGTGCGGTCGGGTGAGTACTGGATCAAGCGTGGTCCGCGGGCGGTGGCCGAGCACGCCCGGCTGACGTGGTTGCGCGACAACGGGATCGCGGTGCCGGACGTGGTCGCGTTCGCCGAGGATGTTCTCGTTCTCGCGGATGCCGGTGGATCGCTCGCCGGACAGACCGATCCGGCCGAAGTCGGTGCCCAGATGGGCCGCGCCCTGCGGTCGTTGCACGACCTCCCGGTGCCGAGTTGCCCCTTCGCGGGTGGTCTGGATCTCAGCCTCGCCCGCGCCCACCGCCATGTGGTCGAGGGCTTCGTCGACCCCACGGATTTCGACGACGATCATCGCGACCTCTCGCCTACCGCGATACTCGAGCGCCTGCGGGAGCGGCGCCCGGCCACCGAGGATCTGGTCGTCACGCACGGCGATTTCACGCCGGGCAATGTGCTCGCCGGCGGCTTGCTCATCGATGTCGCGACGCTGGGCACCGGCGACCGCTATCGCGATCTGGCGCTGGCCGAGCGCGACCTGGCCGGGGACTTCGGGGTCGCGGCGGTCACGGCGTTCTACACCGCCTACGGCCTGACCGAACCCGACCGCGTCAAGCTCGACTACTACCGGCTGCTCGACGAACTGTTCTGACGAGGCGCTGCTCAGCTGGTCTTGGCGTAGTGGCGCGCGGCCTTGGTGCGGTTGCCGCAGGTCGCCATCGAATGCCAGCGGCGGGTGCCGTTCTTGGACGTGTCGTAGAAGAACAACACGCAGTCGGGATGCGCGCATTGGCGGATCCGCTGCGGTGCCTGCGCGATCAGGTGCAGCAGATTGTCGGCGGCGAGCCAGCCGGGTAGCCACGCCGGGTCGTCGACCTCGGGGGTGTCCTGTGGCCCCTCGTCGGTGAGCTCGCGCCGGATTCGCCCGTGGTCGAGGACCTTGTTCAGTGCGGTGTGGTCGGCGCGAGTGACGGCGTCGTGCACGGCTGCGCGCGCGGTGTGCAGCGCGGTGAGGGCGTGGTTGTCGGCGGGTACGCGATCGGCGAGCCCGAGGAGCTCCAGCCAGGTGCGCAGCCCGTCGAGATCGGCGAGCAGGTCGCCGGGTTCGGCGCCCGCCCACCGGGTGTTGAGCAGGTCGAGCGCAGGGGGTTCGCCGGTGTGCGGACGGGGATCGCGCATGCCCGAGGTTATCAACACGCCCCTCCTAACTGTCTAAAAGTATTTCAAGGGTTGACGAGGCGGGTGAGCTCATTCTATGTTCTAACTGCTCAACAACCGATAGGCAGTTAATCATTCCGGGAGGAAACCATGACCACCGTCGCCGCACCTGTGCTCACCACCGGTCATATCGGACTCAACGTCGCCGACCTCGACCGTTCCGTCGACTTCTACCGCCGTGGCCTCGGCTTCGAACAGCTCGGCACCGGCGCCGACGGCGAACAGCGCTGGGCATTCCTCGGCCGGGGCGGTGCGCTGGTGCTCACGCTGTGGCAGCAGAGCAGCGGCGAGTTCTCCACCAGTACGCCGGGCCTGCATCACCTGTCGTTCCAGGTCGACGACGTCGACACGGTGCGGGCCGTCGAGTCGGCGCTGCGCGCGGTCGATGCCGAGTTCTTTCACGACGGGGTGGTCGCCCACGGTGAGGGCGCGTCCTCCGGTGGCATCTTCTTCGCCGATCCCGATGGCATTCGCCTCGAGGTGTTCGCGCCGCTGGGCGCCGATACCGCTCCCGCGCCGGCCGGACCCGCCCCGACGTGCGGATTCTTCTGACCCACGGGCAATTCACGTCGTAGACAGGGAGGGCGAGGATGTTTCACTCCGGAGAACTGGCTGTGCAGCAACGCCTGGGGCAGGCCGACGCGGCTGCTCGCGTCGGCCGTTCGATCAGAACCGGGATTCCGGCGGTCGCCGCGTCCTTCCTGGCCGAGCAGCCGATGGTGGTGCTCGGTGCCGCCGATCCGGCGGGGCGGCTGTGGGCGAGCCCGCTCACCGGTCCCGCCGGGTTCGTGCACGCGATCGATGACGCGACCATCGACATCGACACGCTGCCCGAGACGTCGGATCCGCTCTCGGCGGCGATGGCGGGTGACGTCGACGTCGGGCTGATCGCCCTGCAGCCGCAGCGCCGCAGGCGGATGCGCGTCAACGGCACATCGGTGGTGCGCGACGGTGGACTGCGGATCACCACCGAGCAGGTCTACGCGAACTGCCCGAAGTACATCTCGCGCAGGCAGATTCGGGAGGTGTCTGCCGCCGGGGAGCCCGGCCCGGTGTGGCGTGGCACGGCGCTCACGCCCACTGCGGTCGAGATGGTGGGGGCCGCCGACACCTTCTTCGTCGCCACCGCCGACAGTGACGGGCACGCCGACGCCTCACACCGCGGTGGCAATCCCGGTTTTCTGCAGGTGCTGTCGCCGACCCGGTTGCGCTGGCCGGACTATCGCGGCAACTCGATGTTCATGACGCTGGGCAACCTCGCCGTGCAACCGCGCTGTGGGTTGCTCGTCGCCGACTGGTCGACCGGTGCGCTGCTGCAGCTCACCGGCCGCGCCGAATTAGTCTGGGACAGCGCGGCATTCACTACCGGCGCGCAGTGTGCTGTCGACTTCACCGTCGAGGAGGCGATCGAACGGCCCGGTGCGCTCGCTGTGCGCTGGGGGCCGCCCGAGCTCTCCCCGAACAACCCCTGATGACATCGAAAGGTCTTCCATGCGTCCGCCATTGCCACCCTTTGATCTCGACTCCGCGCGCGCGAAGGTGCTCGCCGCCGAAAATGCCTGGAACACCAGGGATCCCGAACGCGTCGCCGCCGCGTACACCGAGGATTCGGTCTGGCGCAACCGCGACGAGTTCTTCACCGGCCATGCCGCGATCGTCGACTTCCTCACCCGCAAATGGTCGGCCGAGAACGGCTACGCGCTGCGCAAGGATCTGTGGGCTTTCCACGACAACCGCATCGCCGTGCGCTTCCAGTACGAATGGCACGACGAATCGGGGCAGTGGTGGCGCAGCTACGGCAACGAGCAGTGGGAGTTCGCGGCGGACGGGCGGATGGCACGGCGCGAGGCCAGCATCAACGACGTGCGCATCGAACAGTCGCAGCGGCGGATCTTCGGGCCACGCGCCGAGGGCGACGACTCGGTGCTGCCGCAGCGCTGACGACCGGTATCGCTCCCGGATTGCTGGTCGGAGCGGCTGCTTCGCGTGTTGCCGGGCGCGTCGCTTGACTCGAATGGGTGTTCGACTAACCTGGGCGCCAGAACTTGTCGGTGCCGGCCTCTACTGTGGGCGCCAACCAGAGAGACACTCACCTCGAGAAGGGGCACACATCATGGCACCGCAGGCCTACGATCGCGACAAAGCGCTGGAACTGGCACTGGCGCAGGTGGAGAAGAGCTTCGGTAAGGGCGCGGTCATGCGCCTGGGCGAAGAGACCCGCCAGCCGATCGCGGTCATCCCGACCGGCTCCATCGCGCTCGACGTCGCGCTCGGTATCGGTGGGTTGCCGCGCGGTCGCGTCGTGGAGATCTACGGCCCGGAATCCTCGGGTAAGACCACCGTCGCGCTACACGCCGTCGCCAACGCCCAGGCCGCGGGCGGTGTCGCCGCCTTCATCGACGCCGAGCACGCCCTCGACCCCGACTACGCCCGCAAGCTGGGCGTCGACACCGACGCGCTGCTGGTCTCCCAGCCCGATACCGGTGAGCAGGCCCTGGAGATCGCCGACATGCTGGTGCGCTCCGGCGCCATCGACATCCTCGTCATCGACTCCGTCGCCGCCCTGGTGCCGCGCGCGGAAATCGAAGGCGAGATGGGCGACAGCCACGTCGGCCTGCAGGCCCGCCTCATGAGCCAGGCGCTGCGCAAGATGACCGGTGCGCTCAGCAACTCCGGCACCACCGCCATCTTCATCAACCAGCTGCGCGAGAAGATCGGCGTCATGTTCGGCTCCCCGGAGACCACCACCGGTGGTAAGGCGCTGAAGTTCTACGCCTCGGTCCGCCTGGACGTGCGCCGCATCGAGACCCTCAAGGACGGCAGCGACGCGGTCGGCAACCGCACCCGCGTGAAGGTGGTCAAGAACAAGGTCGCCCCGCCGTTCAAGCAGGCCGAGTTCGACATCCTCTACGGCCAGGGCATCTCCAAGGAGGGCTCGCTCATCGACATGGGTGTCGAGCACGGCTTCATCCGCAAGTCCGGCTCCTGGTACACCTACGAGGGCGACCAGCTGGGCCAGGGCAAGGAGAACGCCCGCAAGTTCCTGCTGGAGAACACCGACGTGCGCGACGAGGTCGAGAAGAAGATCAAGGAGAAGCTGGGCATCGGCGCCGTCCTGACCGCCGAGGCCGACGCGCCCGCCGACTTCTGAGCCGATGACCACGCCGAGCCCCGGCGGCCACCGCGATTCGGCCGACCCGGTCGAACAGATGCGCAGGCAGCTGGCTCGCCTCGGTATCGAGGTCGAGCCGGAGCCGGTCATACCGCCCGCGGTAGGGCGCGGCAGGGGCACGGCCGATGAACTCGTCCGGTCGGCTCGTGACACACGAGCCGACCCGGACGCGGAGAGGATTCGGTCGGGTGCGGGCGATCCGCAGCGCGCGCACCCGACCGGATTCACCGATGGTGACAAACCACCGCGTTTCGCTGCGCGGGTTGGTGATGATCATGAAGAGTGGGGGAGCGAGGGTCGGCGACGACCCCGCGGCGCACGACGCGAACGCAAGTCCGCGCGGCGCGACGAAGTCTCCCTGTCGACCGTCGTCGGTGGTGACGACGGACGGCAGGCGGATCCGGTGGCGGCCGGATCCCAGCCGGGAGAGCCCGACAGGCGGGCCGGCGCACGCCGGCTCGCCCCGGGCGACCGTCCCGATGCGACCTTGGAGCAGGCCAAGGACGTGTGTCTGCGATTGCTCTCGGTACGTGCTCGCAGCCGCGCGGAATTGGAGAAACGACTCGGCGAGAAGGGCTTCCGTATCGAGGTGACCGAGGCCGCTCTCGAGCGGTTCACCGAGATCGGCCTGATCAACGACGCCTCGTTCGCTGAACAGTGGGTCCACGAACGGCACACCTACTCCGGCCGGGGCAAGAAGGCTCTCCACCGTGAATTGCGCGAGAAGGGCGTCGCCCCGAGCGACGCGGAAGAGGCGTTGTCGATGGTCACCGACGACGCCGAAAACGCTCGCGCCGCCGACCTGGTCCGCCGAAAACTACGCACCCTTCCCCGGGAGATAGAACGCGACAAGGCAGTCCGCCGACTCGTCGGCATGCTGGCCCGCCGCGGCTACGACCAATCCACCGCCTTCGCCGTCGTCACCGCCGAGTTGGACGAAGCGGGGTTCGAACGCACCGCGCCCCGCCCCCCTCGTGCTGCCGGCGAGGGGGAGCAGGCGCCGCCTACCGCCGCGGCAGGTGGCTCGTGGCGGACACGCCGTTCGCTGTCGCGCGGTGCTGGTTTTTCGGACGCCGATGAAACCGCCGGTGAGACGGACGAAGCGGATAGTGCCCGCCCCTCGCGCCCGGCTCCCGGCGACGAACAGGCCGCGATCGACCTGGTTCGGCGCAAACTCCGTTCCATGCCCGCCGATCTGGACCGCACCAAGGCGACGCGACGCCTGGTCGACATGCTCGCCCGCCGCGGCTACAGCTCGTCAACGGCCTTCGCGGTGGTGAAAGCGGAACTGTCGCAGGCGGATCGGTGAGGTCCGTGGAGACAAGCGCCGAACTGCCGCGAGGGCGGTACGCGGCGCGTAAGATGATCACGCTCGGCGAAACCTGTTTCAGTGCAAGCTGATTCGCCGCGTCGGTGACGATGTGGATGTGGGGACGGGATGTTTCACCCGGTTCGGGGTGGGAAATCCGGGGAGCAGGGCCGTAGGCGGCCGCCGAACGACGGGGAGGTGGACCCTGGACGCGTTGTGGTCGTTCGTGGTGAACCGGCGGGAGCAATTGCTGGTCGATTCCTATCTGCATGTGTCGGCGGTGGTGCAGTCGCTGGTGCTGGCGACCGTGATCGCGGTGGCACTCGGGATACTCGTGTATCGAAGTCCGCTCGGGTCAGCTGCCGCTACCGCGATGGCGGGGGCGATTCTGACGGTGCCCTCGTTCGCGTTGCTCGGGTTGCTGATTCCGTTTCTCGGGCTCGGCGTCGGGCCCACGATCGTGGCCCTGGTGCTCTACGCGCTGTTGCCGATCCTGCGGAACACGGTGCTCGGGTTGTCGTCGGTGGATCCGGCGGTGACCGATGCCGCGCGCGGTGTCGGGATGAACCGGTTGCGCCTGCTGACCAAGATCGAACTGCCGCTGGCATGGCCGTCCATTCTCACCGGAATGCGGGTCAGCACCCAGATGATCATGGGCATCCTGGCACTGGCGGCCTACGCGAAGGGGCCCGGCCTCGGCAACGTGATCTTCTCCGGACTCTCCCGCCTCGGCAGCCCGAACGCGGTGCCGCAGGCACTCACCGGCACCGTCCTCATCGTCGTGCTCGCACTCGCACTCGACGGCGTCCTGGTTCTGCTCGGACGGCTCACTATTCCGAGGGGAATTCGTGACTGACATCGAAACCACCAACGCGGTACGTGCTTCCGCGGTCTCCGGGGTCGAGATCGTCCTCGACCGGGTCACCAAGCGCTATCCCGAGCAGCCCGAACCCGCGGTCGAGGAGGTCTCCATGACCATCCCGGCCGGGGAGATCGTGGTGCTGGTCGGCCCGTCCGGCTGCGGCAAGACCACCACCATGCGCATGATCAACCGGCTGATCGAACCCACCTCGGGCACCGTCACCATCGGCGGCCGCGACGCCGGCGCGATCGACGCCGACGAATTGCGCCGCGGCATCGGCTATTCGATCCAGCAGGCCGGACTGTTCCCGCACATGACCGTCGCCAAGAACATCGCCACGGTGCCCGGCCTGCTCGGCTGGGACCGCCGCCGCACCGCCGAGCGCACCGACGAGATGCTCACCCTCGTCGGCCTCGACCCCGGCACCTACCGCAACCGCTACCCCCGCCAGCTCTCCGGTGGACAGCAGCAGCGCGTCGGTGTGGCCAGGGCACTGGCGGCCGACCCGCCGGTCCTGCTGATGGACGAGCCGTTCGGCGCGGTCGACCCGATCACCCGTGGGCTGCTGCAGGACGAATTGCTCCGGCTGCAAAGCGAACTCGGCAAGACCATCGTCTTCGTCACCCACGACTTCGGGGAAGCGGTGAAGCTGGGCGATCGTATCGCCGTCCTCGGCGACCGCTCCCGCATCCTGCAGTACGACACCCCCGCCGCGATCCTGGCGGCCCCCGCCGACGAGACGGTCGCCGGGTTCGTCGGCGCGACCGCCACCATCGACCGCCTCGGCCTCACCGTCCTCGCCGACCTCGACCTGGACCAGGGCATCACCGCCACCGACGACACCACCCCCGCGGCCTTCACCGCCGCCCTGCGGGACGCGGACCGCACCTGGGGCATCGTCCTCGACGCCCAGCGCCGCCCGCTCCGGCGAGTGACGACCGATGAACTCGCCCACGCGGATTCGCCGCGCGACCTCGGCACCCCGATCGGCGCCACCCTCCCCGCCGACGCCACGCTGCAAGACGCGCTGGCCGCGCTGCTCACCGAACGCACCGCTTCCGCCGTCGTCGTCGACAACACCGGGACCTACGCCGGAACAGTCACCGTCGACACCCTCATCAACCACCTCGCCGCCACCGAATCGGCGCCGGCATGACGACCGAATCGCATCAATGGCCGGCCTCCTACGAACCTGCGGTGCCCGCAGGCTGCGCCGCGGATGATCGTGGTCCACACAGGGTGTGCCTGGTTCTCGCTGGCTCGGTGTCGGCGAGCCGAACCAACCAGATCCCGGGTGTCCGTGGTGTCGGAGCACAGTGGTCAGCGCTACGGTCACTGGTCGAATCGGACCGGGTGAGGAGATCGATATCGTGACGAATTCTGTTGCCACCTCTGCACGTTCGATCGCCGACGTCCCCGCCGCGACCGCTGCCCCCGCCACCCAGCGGCGCGCGGAATACCTCCGACTGCTGGCTCAGCCGGTGATCGTGCTGATCCTCACCGTCGGGGTGCTGGTCTGGGCCTTCCGGCGCGACCTCACGGTCACCCAGCAGGCCAGCATCAGCGTGCGCAATGTCGCCCAGGTGACCTGGCAGCACATCTTGATCACGGCGGCGGTCGTGCTCATCGTCGTGGTGCTGGCCGTGCCGCTCGGGACACTGCTCACCAGGCACCGATTCCTCCGTCTGGCCCCGATTTTCGTCGGCATCGCCAACATCGGGGCATCGGCGCCGGCGATCGGCCTGATCGTGCTGTGCTACCTGGTCACCCGCACCACCGGGTTCTGGGTGGGTGTCGCGCCGATCGCGTTCTGCTCGCTGCTGCCGGTGCTGCGCAATACGATCCTGGGCTACCAGGAGGTCGACCCCGCCCTGATAGACGCGGGCCGGGGACAGGGCATGTCGGCGGGACTCGTGTTGCGCCGCATCGAGTTCCCACTCGCGGTGCCCTACATCCTGGCCGGCCTGCGGACTTCGTTGGTGCTGGCCGTCGGCACCGCCACCCTGTCGTTCATGGTGAGTGCGGGTGGACTCGGCATTCTCATCGACACCGGTTACAAACTGCGCGACACCGTGACTCTGACGCTCGGCGCGGTGCTCGCCGTCGCGCTGGCGCTGTTCGTCGACTGGCTGGGCGCGCTGGCCGAACAGTTTCTCGGTCCGAGGGGGTTGCGGTGAGATTCACCGGATTGTTGCGCGGACTGGTCCCGGTGCTGAGCGTCGTGGTGCTCGCGAGTTGCGGTCTGCAGTCGGGCGGTTCGGTGCCGCTGCCCGTGGGACCGGGCAGTATCGAGCCGGTGCCGGAACTCGACGGTGTCGCGGTGACGGTGGGCTCCAAGGACTTCACCGAGGCCAACATCCTCGGCTACATGATCGAATTCGCCTTGACGGCCGCGGGCGCGAATGTGCGTGACCTGACCAATATCCAAGGCTCCAACAGCTTGCGCGACGCACAACTGAACGGCCAGATCGACATCGCCTACGACTACACCGGCACCGGCTGGATCAACTACCTCGGCAAGGAGAAGCCGATCCCCACCGAGGCGGCGCAGTTCGACGCGGTCCGCGACGCCGACCTGGCCGAACACAACATGGTCTGGGCGGCGATGGCGCCGATGAACAACACCTACGCCCTGGTCACGAGCAAGGGCACCGCCGAGGAAACCGGCGTGCGCACGCTGTCGGACTACGCGAAACTCCTCGCGAAAGATCCCGCTGCGGCGGCCACCTGCGTCGGCACCGAGTTCAACGTCCGCCCGGACGGCTATCCCGGTCTGGCTGCCGCCTACGGGATCGACCCGGGCAAGGCCCAGCGCCAGATCGTCCAGGACGCGCTCGTCTACCAGGCCACCGCCGACGCGAAGCAGTGCCGCTTCGGCTCGGTCGCCGCCACCGACGGCCGCATCCCCGCGCTCGAACTGGTGCTTCTCGAAGACGACAAGGCGTTCTTCCCGAAGTACAACGCGTCGCTGGTCATGCACCGCGATTTCGCCGACGCGCACCCCGAGGCCGTGCAGGTGATGGCACCGATCTCCGCCCGCCTCACCAACGAGGTGATCACCGAACTCAACCGTCAGGTCGACATCGACGGTCGCGAACCCGCCGATGTCGCCCGCGACTGGATGGTCGCCGAGGGCCTCGTCACCGCCGGCTGACCCACTGTGCCGGTTTGCCGAACTGTTACCAGCATCTGCCCGAGATGTCCGGAACGCGTGGGTCGCTCACACCAACGCCTCAGCTTCTCGGTCCATGATGGACTGCGGTAGAGACACCGGAAACCAGGACGCGCAGCGGTGGGGGTGCCCGCGTCCAGACTGGGAGGCTGACGCATGACCATCGAATTCCGCAAGGTGACAGTCCTCGGGACGGGGGTGCTCGGATCCCAGATCGCCTTCCAGACCGCCTTCCACGGGTTCGACGTCACCGCCTACGACATCGACGACGCGGCGCTCACCGCCGCACGCACCCGATTCGATGGACTCGCCGCGGTGTATCAGCAGGACGTGGCAGGCGCCGATGCGAGCAACACCGCGGCGACCGCGGCGCGCATCACCCTGACCACCGATCTGGCCACCGCGGCGGCCGAGGCGGACCTCATCATCGAGGCGGTGCCGGAGGTACTCGAGATCAAGCGCGACCTGTACGGCAAGCTCGGTGCGCTCGCGCCCGAACGCACCGTGTTCGCGACGAATTCCTCGACGCTGCTGCCCAGCGACATCGTCGACTACACCGGGCGCCCCGATCGGTTCCTGGCGCTGCACTTCGCCAACCACGTCTGGAAGTTCAACACCGCCGAGGTGATGGGCACCGAGCAGACCGATCCGGCGGTGTTCGCCGCCGTGGTGGAGTTCGCGAAAGCGATCGGCATGGTGCCGATCGAATTGCACAAGGAGAAGGCGGGTTACGTCCTCAACTCGCTGCTGGTGCCGTTCCTGAATTCCGGAATCGAGCTCGCCGCGGGCGGATACGCCGAACCCGCCGCGGTCGACGAGACCTGGCGCATCGCCACCGGCGCACCCATGGGCCCGTTCCAGATCCTCGACATCGTCGGCCTGACCACTCCGTACAACATCCTGATCAACGGCAGCGCCGCCCACAAGAAGCTCGCGGCCTGGCTCAAGGAGAACTACATCGACAAGGGCAAGCTCGGTGCCGCGACAGGAGAGGGGTTCTACCGCTACAGCGCATAGTCCCGCTCGACTTTCCGGAACGGACAGAGGAGACGGATGTACTACAGCAGTGGCAATTACGAAGCGTTCGCCCGGCCGCGCAAACCCGAAGGGGTGGACGCCAAATCGGCCTGGTTCGTCGGTGCCGGGCTGGCCTCGCTCTCCGGCGCGGCGTTCCTCATCAGGGACGGGCAGCTGGCAGCCGACAAGATCACCGTGCTGGAGCGGCTGGCTCTGCCCGGCGGCGCGCTCGACGGCATCAGGGAACCGAAGAAGGGGTTCGTCATTCGTGGCGGGCGCGAGATGGAGAACCACTTCGAATGCCTGTGGGACCTCTATCGTTCGGTGCCGTCGATGGAGATCGAGGGCGCCAGCGTGCTCGACGAGTTCTACTGGCTCAACAAGGACGACCCGAACTTCTCCCTGCAGCGGGCCACCGTGCAACGGGGCCAGGACGCGCACACCGACGGCTTGTTCACGCTCACCGATCGTGCGCAGAAGGACATCGTGAAGGTGTTCCTCGCCACCCGCGAGCAGATGGAGAACAAGCGCATCGACGAGGTGTTCGGCCCGGACTTCCTGGCCAGCAACTTCTGGCTGTACTGGCGCACCATGTTCGCGTTCGAGGAATGGCACAGCGCGCTGGAGATGAAGCTGTACCTGCACCGGTTCATCCACCACATCGGCGGCCTGCCCGACTTCTCCGCGTTGAAGTTCACCAAATACAACCAGTACGAGTCGCTGGTGCTGCCGCTGTACCGGTGGCTGCTCGACCAGGGTGTGCGATTCCGCTTCGACACCGAGGTCACCGACGTCGACTTCGACATCAGCGGGCCGCGCAAGCAGGCCACCCGGCTGCACTGGGTGTCCGAGGGCGTCGAGGGCGGGGTCGACCTGACCGCGGACGACCTGCTGTTCGTCACCATCGGCTCGCTCACCGAGAACTCGAACGAGGGCGATCAGCACACTCCCGCCCGGCTCGACGAGGGACCTGCCCCGGCCTGGGATCTGTGGCGGCGCATCGCTGCCAAGGACCCCGCGTTCGGCCATCCGGAGGTCTTCGGCGGCCACATCCCGGAGACCAAATGGGAGTCGGCCACGGTCACCACCCTCGACGAGCGCATTCCCCGCTACATCCAGAAGATCTGTAAGCGAGACCCGTTCAGCGGCAGGGTGGTCACCGGCGGCATCGTGACGGCGAAGGACTCGTCCTGGCTGATGAGCTGGACGGTGAACCGGCAGCCGCACTTCAAGCAGCAGCCCGCCGATCAGATCGTGGTGTGGGTGTACGCGCTGTTCGTCGATCGGCCCGGCGATTTCGTGAAGAAGTCGATGCAGGACTGTACAGGCGCGGAGATCACCCAGGAATGGCTGTACCACCTGGGTGTTCCCGAAGCCGAGATCCCGGAGATGGCCGCGGACGCCGCGACGTGCGTCCCGGTGATGATGCCGTATGTCACCGCGTTCTTCATGCCGCGCCAGGCCGGTGACCGCCCCGACGTGGTGCCCGCGGGCGCGGTGAACTTCGCCTTCATCGGCCAGTTCGCGGAGACCACCCGCGACTGCATCTTCACCACCGAGTACTCGGTGCGCACCGGTATGGAAGCGGCCTACACGCTGCTCGGTGTCGAGCGGGGAGTGCCGGAGGTCTTCGGCTCCACCTACGACATCCGGTCGCTGCTCGCGGCGACCAGCAAGTTGCGCGACGGCGAGGAGATGAGCCTGCCCGGACCTGAGTTCGTCCGCAATCGACTGCTGAAGAAGCTCGACGACACCGAGATCGGGCCGCTGCTGCGCGAATTCGGCCTCATCGGCGAGGACTAGGAAACAACGATCGGGGCCCGATCCGGACGGATCGGGCCCCGATTGTCGTGGGTGGGACTACTTCTTGGTGATGTCCACGCCGGGCGCGGCGTCGGCGAGGATCGAGTCGGCGGCCAGCACCGCGCCACCGCTCTTCTTCCGCGACCGCAACCGCTTTTCCAGTGTGGTGGCCAGGAAGCTCAGCGCCATGTTGAGCGAGATCATGATCAGCGCGATGACGATCAGCGCGGGGATCGTGTTCTGCAACGACGCGCCTTCTTGCTGACCCGACCGCACCAGCTCCACGTAGGTGATCTGGTAGCCCAGCGCGGTGTCCTTGAGGACAACGACCATCTGCGAGACCAGTGCGGGCAGCATGGCCGTGATGGCCTGCGGCAGCAGGATCAGCCGCATGAGCTGGTTCTTGCGCAGCCCCAGCGCCACGGCGGCTTCGGTCTGTCCCTTGGGCAGGGACTTGATGCCCGCGCGCACGATCTCGGCGATGACCGCGGAGTTGTAGATGATCAGCGCGATGACCACCGCGGCCAGCGCGAGCTGATCGGACGGGAACAGGTCGTAGTCGCCGAACACCGCGAACAGGAAGATCATCAGGATCAGCACCGGGATCGCCCTGGCGAACTCGACGATCGTGCCCGCGACCCAGCGCACCCACGCGTGGTCCGACAGGCGCAGGATCCCGAAGATCATGCCGAAGAACACCGAGCCGATGATCGAGATCACGGCGGCGGTGAGGGTGCCTTCCAGACCGGGCAGGAGATAGGTTTCCCAGATCTCGGACTCGAGGAACGGCTTCCACTTGGCCGCGGTGAACTGGCCCTTGTCGGCGAACGCGTCGTAGAGCCACCAGCCCGCGCCGACCAGCACGACGACGACCAGAACCGAGTACAGGTTGTGACGCAGCCGCGCGCGGGGCCCCGGAGCGTCGAACAGAACCGAAGCGCCGCTCATCGTGCCACCTCGTATCGCTTGGCCAGCCAGCCGAACAACAGCCCGGTCGGCAGGGTGAGGACGACGAAGCCGAGCGCGAAGATCGCACCGATGGTGAGAATGGCGGCTTCGTTCTCGATCATCGCGCCCATCAGGTACGCGGCTTCGGCGACACCGATGACGGAGGCGACCGTCGAATTCTTGGTCAGCGCGATCAGCACACTGCCCAGGGGCGCGATGACGGCCCGGAAGGCTTGGGGCAGCACGATCAATCGCAGGTTCTGGGCGAATCCGAAGCCCAGCGACCGGCCCGCTTCGGACTGGCCGAGCGCGACGGTATTGATGCCCGAACGCAGCGATTCGCAGACGAAGGCGGCGGTGTAGACGCTCAGGCCGATGATCGCCCAGCGATAGTTGATGACCTTGATCTCGTCACTGCCGAGTTTCCACCCGAGGGTGCTGTACAGGCCGAGCGAGGTGAATACCAGGATCAGGGTGAGCGGAGTGTTGCGGAAGACCGCTACATACGCCGCGCCGACCCAGCGCGCGACCGGAATCGGGGATACGCGCATGCCGGCGACGACGGTACCGATGACGAGCGCACCGATCGCCGAGAAGAAGGTGAGTTTGATGGTTACCCAGAACGCATCGAGGATTTGGTTGTCATACCTCGAGATCAGGTCGAACACGGACGCGCGTCCTCCGATCGGTGTGAAAGCCAGCAGGACAACACCGCATCGGTGACCCGGGAAACCCCGGGCCACCGATGGTCAGTGGTTGATCAGTAGCGGTCGACGGTCGGCGGTGCGGGCACCGCGATACCGGTACCCGCGAAGTTCTTCTCCTGCGAGGCCTTCCACGAACCGTCATCGATCATCGCCTGGATGGCGTCGTTGACCTTGCCGCGCAGCTCCGAATCGCCCTTCTTCAGGCCGATGCCGTACTTCTCGGTGGTGAAGGGCTTGTTCACCAGCTTGAAGGTGCCCGGCGACTGCGCGGCGTAACCGGCCAGGATGACGTTGTCGGTGGTGACCGCGTCGATCGCGCCGCTACGCATCGCCTCGATGCACAGCGAGTAGGTGTCGTAGGTCTGCAGCTGCGCCTGCGGGTAGTTCTTCTCGATGTTCTGGGCCGGGGTGGAGCCCTTCACCGAGCAGACCTTCTTGCCCGAGAGGGAATCGGGGCCGGTGATGTCGGTGTTGGCGGCCGGGACGAGCAGGTCCTGGCCCGCGATGTAGTAGGGGCCGCCGAAATCGACCTTCTCCTTGCGCTTGTCGTTGATCGAGTAGGTGGCCACGACGAGGTCGACCTGACCGTTCTCGATCAGCGTCTCGCGCTGCGCCGACGGCGATTCCTTGAAGGTGAGGTTCTCCGGCTTCACGCCGAGCTTGTCGGCGACGTACTTGGCGACGTCGACGTCGAAGCCGCT
Source organism: Nocardia sp. NPDC055165 (assembly GCF_053606985.1). Classification (NCBI taxonomy): domain Bacteria; kingdom Bacillati; phylum Actinomycetota; class Actinomycetes; order Mycobacteriales; family Nocardiaceae; genus Nocardia; species Nocardia sp. NPDC055165. Next base: position 95,711 of record NZ_JBSGSS010000006.1, on the reverse strand, counting down.
GTAGGTGCCGTCGGTATTGCGCAGGCCCAGACCCGGCTGGTCGAACTTGATGCCGATGGTCAGCTTGCCGTCCTTGGCGTTGTCCAGCGCCGACTTGTTGTCACCGCCACCACAGGCCGCGGTGACGGTGGCTGCCAATACCAGTGCCGCTGCGCCGATTCCGACGCGCATCGCACGATTGATCCTCATGGGTTTCCTTCTCCTTGTGACAATGGTGCTGCGAGTCAGTGACTGAGAATTTTGCCGAGGAAGTCCCTGGCGCGTTCGGATTTCGGTGCGGTGAAGAACGTTTCGGGCGCGGCGTCTTCGACGATCTCGCCGTCGGCCATGAACAGCACGCGGTCGCCCGCACGGCGGGCGAAGCCCATCTCGTGGGTGACCACGAGCATGGTCATGCCTTCCTTGGCCAGCGCCACCATCACGTCGAGCACCTCGTTGACCATCTCGGGGTCCAGCGCCGAGGTCGGCTCGTCGAACAACATGACCTTGGGATCCATGGCCAGTGAGCGGGCGATCGCCACGCGCTGCTGCTGGCCGCCCGAGAGCTGGGCCGGGTACTTGTCGGCCTGGTTGGCGATGCCGACCCGCTCGAGCAGGGCGAGGGCGTGCTTGCGCGCCTCGTCCTTCTTCTTCCCGCGGACCTTCGTCGGCGCCAGCATCACGTTCTCGAGGATGGTCTTGTGCGCGAACAGGTTGAACGACTGGAACACCATGCCCACCTCGGCGCGCAGCGCGGCGAGAGCCTTGCCCTCGTCGGGCAGTGCGACGCCGTCGATGGCGATGTCACCGGAGTCGATCGGTTCGAGGCGATTGATCGTGCGGCACAGGGTGGATTTCCCCGAACCCGACGGGCCCAGGACGATCACGACCTGCCCACGGGGCACTTCGAGGTGGATATCGCGCAGGACATGGAGCTCACCGAAGTGTTTGTCCACGTTGCGCATCGAGATCATCGGCGGAGCAGCGGTGGTGGCTGCGGCGTCGGCGTTCCCGTTCGCGGGTGCGGCGTCGTCGGTCATGGTCAGAAACCTTATGTCCATTCTGGAGAATTGCCCGGCTTTCGAAGACATGCCGTGACGGCACGCCGAAACGACACCTGCTGGTAACCCGGCGGCTGCCCGTTACCTTTGCGTATTATCGCGCGAACGCAACCGTGACGCGCATCACACTCAGGGCTGCCCGTACCCTGGACAGGTGGATTCGACGGTTCAGGACGCGACTGAGGGCGCGACGCAGCACAGCTCTGTGGCGCAGCGCAGCTATGAGGTTCGCACATTCGGCTGCCAGATGAACGTGCACGACTCCGAACGCCTGTCCGGGCTGCTCGAGGACGCGGGCTATGTCAAGGCCGCCACCGGAGAGACGCCCGATCTGATGGTGTTCAACACCTGCGCGGTGCGCGAGAACGCCGACAACAAGCTCTACGGCACGCTCGGTCAGCTGGTCCCGGTCAAGCAGGGGCGCCCCGGCATGCAGATCGCCGTCGGCGGCTGCCTGGCGCAGAAGGATCGCGAGACCGTGGTGCGCAAGGCGCCGTGGGTCGACGTGGTGTTCGGCACCCACAACATCGGTTCGCTGCCGGTGCTGCTCGAGCGGGCCCGGCACAACGAGCAGGCGCAGGTGGAGATCCTCGAATCGCTCGAGGCTTTCCCGTCGACGCTGCCCGCCAAGCGGGAGTCGGCGTACGCGGGCTGGGTGTCGATCTCGGTGGGCTGCAACAACACCTGCACGTTCTGCATCGTGCCCGCACTGCGTGGCAAGGAAGTGGATCGCCGTCCCGGAGACGTGCTCGCCGAGGTGCAGGCGCTGGTCGACCAGGGCGTGCTGGAAGTGACCCTGCTCGGACAGAACGTCAACTCCTACGGCGTGAACTTCGTCGATCCCGAGCAGCCGCGCGACCGTGGCGCGTTCGCGCAGCTGCTGCGCGCGACCGGACAGATCGAGGGCCTCGAACGCGTGCGGTTCACCTCCCCGCATCCCGCGGAGTTCACAGACGATGTGATCGAGGCGATGGCGGCTACCCCGAACGTCTGCCCGCAGCTGCACATGCCGCTGCAATCGGGTTCGGATCGGGTGCTGAAAGCGATGCGCCGTTCCTACCGCAAGGAGCGTTTCCTCGGCATCATCGACAAGGTGCGCGCCGCGATGCCGCACGCGTCGATCACCACCGACATCATCGTGGGCTTCCCCGGCGAGACCGAGGAGGACTTCCTCGAGACCCTCGACGTGGTCCGGCGCGCCCGCTTCACCAGCGCCTACACCTTCCAGTACTCCAAGCGTCCCGGAACTCCGGCCGCCGACCTGCCCGATCAGCTGCCCAAGCAGGTCGTGCAGGAACGCTTCGAACGCCTGATCGCCTTGCAGGACCAGGTCTCCTGGGAGAACAACCAGGCGCTCATCGGCACCGAGGTGGAACTGCTCGTCGCCGAGGGCGCGGGCAAGAAGAACGCGGTGACCGCGCGGATGAGCGGTCGTGCGCGCGACGGCAGGCTGGTGCACTTCCGGCCCGGCGACGTGACCGGCATCCGGCCGGGCGACATCGTCACCGTCGACATCACCGAGGCGGCGCCGCACCATCTCATCGCCGACAGCGCGGTGAAGTCACATCGGCGTACCGCCGCCGGTGACGCGCACGAACGCGGCATCACGCCCAAAACGGCGCCGATCGGTGTCGGTCTCGGGTTGCCCCGGATCGGCGCACCGATCATCGAGACGGTCGAGAGCGGCTGTTCGACGGGGTGCTCGTCGTGAGCGACGACGAATCTACTACCGGTCGTAGTGGGTCGGATGCGAACGGCGCGTCCGGTGATGGCACAGTGGGACCCGCCAACGACCAGCCTGTGGACAGGAGCGGACACGCGGTGAACCCGGCGCGCAACGACGAGGATTTCGAACAATTCCGCGGTGAACTCGACGCGGTCGAGCGCCGCATCGCCGGTGAGATCGACCCAGGCGCGCGAGCGCTGGTGGTGGCGGGCGCGGTCTTCGCGCTGCTGATCTCGCTGGTCCTGCCGACCGCCGGTACGGCGCGCGGCTTCGACGTGCTGCTCGACACCGACGCGGCGGGAGTCGAACACATCGGCCTGCCGTCGCGGATCTTCGTGTGGCTGGTCATCGTCTTCGGCGTCGGCTTCTCGCTGCTGGCGCTGACCACCCGTCGCTGGGTCCTGGCCTGGATCGCCTGCGCGGGGTCGGCCGTGGGCTCGGTGTTCGGTGTGCTCTCGATCTGGCACCGCCAGACCCCGGGCCTGGGCAACTACCAGGGCGCGGGTCCGGGGATCGGCCTCATCCTGGGCACCCTCGCGATCATGGTGCTCACCTTCCACTGGGTTCGTGTGGTGTGGAGCCGCACCGCCGTGCAACTCGCCGCGGAGGAACAGCGTCGCACCGCGGCCCGCGAAGCCGAGGATCGCGACCGCAAGCGACTCAGCGGCGAATAGTCCTGCGAGACAAGAAAACCCCCGACCGAATCGGCCGGGGGTTTCTTTCTGTCCCGCTCACAGATTGCTGACTGCGCCCTCTGCGGCTTCGGCCCATTCGCGCCACTGCTGTGCCTGCTCGAGCGCCTTCTCCGCATCGCGCTTTTTGCCCGCCGCGGTGGCCTTGGCGGCCTGCTCCTCGAACTGGGCGACCCGCTCACGGAACTGCGCGGCTCGCGCGACGGCCTCGGGATCGGAACGACGCCACTGCTGATCGGCCGCGTCGCGAACCCGCTTCTCGATGGCGCGCAGCTTGGCTTCGAGTTCCTGCATGCGCTCGCGGGGGACCTTGCCGATGGCGTCCCACTTGTCCTGCAGCTCGCGCAGCGCGTTGCGGGCGGCGTCCACGCCGTTGGCCGGGTCGATGTGCTCGTAAGCGGCCAGCAGTTCCAGCTTGGCGGCGGCGTTGTGATCGAACTCGGCGTCGCGCTCGCTGACCGCCGCGTTGCGGGCGGCGAAGAACACATCCTGGGCGCTCTTGAACCGTCGCCACAGCGACTCGTCGGCCTCGCGCGGTGCCCGGCCCGCGGCCTTCCACTCGGTGAGCAGGTCGCGGAACACCGCGGCGGTGCCGGTCCAGTCGGTGGAGTCGGCCAGCTCCTCGGCGCGCACGCACAGCTCTTCCTTGCGCGTCTTGGCGGTGGCGCGTTCGCGGTCGAGGTCGGCGAAGTGGGCGCCGCGCCGGCGGTTGAACGCCTCACGGGCCTTGGAATAGCGCTTCCACAGCGCGTCGTCGACCTTGCGGTCGACCCCGCGGATCGACTTCCACTCGTCGAGGATCTCGCGCAGCCGGTCGCCCGCGGCCTTCCACTGGGTGGATTCGGCGGCGATCTGCTCGGCCTCGGCGGCGAGAGCTTCCTTGCGCTCGGTGTGCTCGTGGCGGGCGCGGTCCTTCTCCTCCTTGGCGTGCGCGGCGGCTTCCTCGGAGTGTTCGGTGATGACCTGTAGCCGCGCGGCGAGGCCGTCGATATCGCCGATGACGGCCGCCGTCGGCAGCGTCTCGGCCAGTGCCAGCGCGGCCGCCTTGGTCTTGCGGGCATCGGCCCCCGCGGCCAGCCTGGCCTCGAGCAGCGCGACCTCGGTCGCCAGATCGTCGAAGCGGCGGCCGAAGTGCGCCAAGCCCTCGGCGACGTCGCCCGCCTGCCAGGAGCCGACGATCCGTTCGCCATCCGCGGTCCGCACCCAGGCGGTGCCGTCTTCGTCGACGCGGCCCCACTTGCCCGGGTCGGTGGCACTGGGCACGATCACGGCGTGCGGATGCGGTTGATCGGGGCCCGGCGCCGGTTTCACGGCATGGGGTTTCGGCGGACGCGGAGCATTCCCGCCGGGCTTGGGGGTACCGGACGGTCGCGGGGCCGGACCTGGGGTGGGCTTCGCGGTTCCGTTGCTGTCGGTCATTGCTCTCCGTCCCTGCCGCGCGTCACGGCTGCCTGGTTACGCCCTAGCACATCCCATTGAACCCGGTTCGAGCCGCGGAAACCATCGATCCGGAGGATCGAATAGCGGATTTCCTGGGATTTCGTCCCGGACGACGTGGGTAGTCGCACCTGAAAACACTAGCAATCTCGGCGGGCATCCCTACGCCGGACACTCGCAGACCGCCGCGCGCCCGCGCCGCGCCGGATGTGGGCCCCGGTGCGCGCTGCGGCTACGGTTACCGCGTGTTCTCGATAGCGGCCCTGGTCCCGTCGCCGCCGATGCTGGTGCCCGAACTGTGTGGGCGAGTCCCGGTGTCCGGCAGCGATCCCGACGATCCGACCGTGGTGCTGCGCGCGGCCGCCCTCGACGCCGCCGCGGCCCTCGCCGAGGCCGCCGACCGGTGGGTCGTCGTCGGAGTCGGTAGCCATGACCTGGCCTACGGTTCGGCGACCCGGGGGACCTTCCGTGGGTTCGGCGCCGACGTCGTCGTCGGACTCGGCCCGGCGGGCGAGGACCCCGGTCCAGCAGACGCTCAGCTTCCCCTTCCGGTACTGGTCGCCGGATGGTTGCGGGAGCAGGCCGCGCCCCGGATCTCGGTGCGGGCCCGGCTGTTCGCCGCGGGCACCTCGGCCATCGATTGCACCGCGGCGGGCGCCGCGCTGCGCGCCGAACTGGACAGCGAGCAGGACCCGTGCGCGGTGCTCGTCGTCGCGGACGGTGCCGCGACGTTGACGGTCAAGTCGCCCGGCTATCTCGACGAGCGGGCCACCGCTGTTCAGCACGACCTCGACGCGGCGCTGCGCACGGGTTCGCGGGCAGGCTTGGCCGCGCTCGAGCCGGACCTGTGCGCGGCGCTGCTCGTCGACGGCCGCGCCGCCTACCAGGTACTCGGCGGTCTGTTCGCCGCCGATTCGGCCGATCCGCGGGTCCGTACCCTGTACCAGGGCGCACCCTATGGCGTCGGCTACGACGTGAGCGTGTGGCAACCGGGTGGACGGGAAGGGATCGACGAGTGACGAGCAGACCGATCGCGGTCGTCGGCCCCACCGCCACCGGGAAATCCGACCTCGCCCTCGATCTCGCCACCGAACTCGGCGGCGAGATCGTCAACATCGACGCGATGCAGCTCTATCGCGGGATGGATGTCGGCACCGCGAAACTGGCGCCCGACCAGCGACGCGGTATCCCGCACCACCTGCTCGACGTGCTCGACGTCACCGAGACGGCGACTGTCGCCGCCTACCAGAGCGCGGCCCGTGCCGTCGTCGAGGACATCATGGCGCGTGCGAAGACCCCGGTCATCGTCGGCGGTTCGATGATGTACGTGCAGGCGCTGCTCGACGAGTGGGATTTCCCGGCCACCGATCCCGAGGTCCGCGCCCGCTGGGAAGCGCTCCTGGAGGAGGGCGGGGTGCAGGCGCTGCACGCGGCGCTGCGCGAGGCCGACCCGGTCGCCGCGGCGACCATTCTGCCCACCGACGGGCGGCGCATGGTGCGCGCGCTCGAGGTGGTCGAGCTGACCGGTCGCCCGTTCGCCGCCTCGGCCCCGACCATCGGCGCCCCGCGCTGGAACACCGCGATTCTCGGCGTCGACCGGGAGACCGCCGCCCTCGATGCCCGCATCGAGACCCGCACCGCCCTGATGTTCGAACACGGTCTGGTCGACGAGGTCCGCGGACTGATCGACCGGGGCCTGCGCGAAGGCCAGACCGCCCGCCGCGCGATCGGCTACGCCCAGGTGCTGGCCTACCTCGACGACGAATACGACCTCGGCCACGCTCGCGAACGCACCCTGATCGGCACCCGTCGCTACGTGCGACGGCAGCGGTCGTGGTTCCGTCGTGACCCCAGGGTCTCCTGGGTCGACGGGGCCGATCCCGAGCTCGCCGCGACCGCGCTGGCCCTGCTCTCCGAAGCGAATACCGACCCGATAGGACGGACAGCGCAGTGACGCGACGAGTGAGTACCCGCAACGCCTCGGTGCAGGTGTGGCAGGCATACCTCAACAATCGGACGAAACGTCATCGTGACGGCCGGTTCCTCGTGCAAGGCGTGCGCCCGATCACGCAGGCGCTGGCCAATGACTGGCCGCTGGAAACCCTGCTCTACCGGCTCGGTGGCCCCGAACTGTCGAGCTGGGCGCGCGAGATCCTCGACACCGCCGACGTGCCGCAGGTGGGCCTCGTGCCCGAGCTCATGGCCGATCTGGGAGAGAAGGCGGCGAGCGCACCGGAGATCGTGGCGGTCGCGGTGTCGCGACACCGCGATCTGGCCGACTACGCACCCGGTGAGCCGGGGGAGGACGCCCCGGTGGTCGTCGTGTTCGATCGCCCGAACTCGCCCGGCAACCTCGGCACCTTGATCCGCTCGGCCGACGCCTTCGGCGCTTCCGGGGTGATCGTCACCGGTCACGGCGCCGACCAGTTCGACCCGCAGGCCGTGCGCGCCTCGACCGGCTCGCTGTTCGCCGTGCCGGTGCTGCGCGCGGCGGGCCCCGGTCAGGTACTCGAATTCCGCGACCGCCAGGCGGCGCGCGGCATCCCCACCCGCATCGTCGGCACCGATGAACACGCGCCGGGCACCATCTACGACCACGACTTCACCGAGGCGACGATTCTGGTCGTCGGCAACGAGACCACCGGCATGAGCTCGGCCTGGGCCGACGCGTGCGACGACCTGGTCACCATCCCGATGGGCGGCACCGCCAGTTCGCTCGGCGCGCCGTCGGCGGGGGCGATCAGCCTCTACGAGATCGCCCGGCAGCGGCGTACCTTCGCCCGGTAGTGAAACCGTCGACGGCGCAGAGGAGAATGGCCGACGTGTCCGACATCGAATTCAGCAAGGGCCACGGCACCCAGAACGACTTCGTGGTGCTGCCCGACCTCGAGGTGCGCCTCGACCTGACGGCCGACCGCGTCGCCGCACTGTGCGACCGGCAGCGTGGCCTCGGCGCCGACGGCGTGTTGCGCGTGGCGAAGGCCGGTGCGTTGCTCGCCGCCGGTGTGCTGGAAGCGCTGCCGGAGGGCGTCGGCGCCGAGGACTGGTTCATGGACTACCGCAACGGTGACGGGTCGATCGCCGAGATGTGCGGCAACGGCGTGCGGGTCTTCGCGCACTACCTCGGTGCCACCGGGCTCGAACAGCGCACCGAATACGTCGTCGGCAGCCGTGCGGGCGCCCGTCCGGTCGTGGTGCACGCCGCCGGTCGGACCGACGGTGAGGTGACGGTGGACATGGGCGTCGTCCGCGAACTCGGCCCGTCCACCGCGACCCTGGCGGGCTGGGCCCTGGCCGGAATCGGCATAGATGTCGGCAATCCGCATCTGGCCTGCGTCGACGACAGTCTGACCGTCGACGCGCTCGCCAAACTCGACCTGAGCGTTTCCCCCGGCTTCGACCCCGACCTGTTCCCGCACGGGGTGAACGTCGAGATCCTCACCGCGCTCGACGCGGACAACAGCGTCGACATGCGCGTGTACGAACGCGGCGTCGGCGAAACCCGTTCCTGTGGCACCGGCACCGTGGCCGCCGCCGCTGCCGCGCTGACCGCCGCCGGTGTGTCGATCGGCACCGAATCCGGCGAGGTCACCGTGCGTGTGCCCGGCGGGCAGGTGCGTGTCGGGATCGCCGACGGACGTGCCTGGTTGCGCGGTCCCTCGGTCCTGCTGGCCTCGGGAACGCTGTCGCAGTCCTGGTGGGACGCGCAGTAGCACCGATAACCGCGTGCACGCTGTCACCCGGACGTGGCAGCATAGAGAACGTATGACGAAACCAGTAGAACCCACAGAATCCACATCGGCCGAGCACACCACCGCGGCCGATCCCGACGTCGCCGCCGATCGCGGTGACGTCGATGATGCGCTGGCCCGCCACGCGGCCCGCATGAAACAGCCCGGTTGGGCGGCCGATCCGACCGTCGGCGAGATGCAGCTCGACGAGCGCTCGTCGCTGCGACGCGTCGCCGGGTTGTCCACCGAGCTCACCGACATCACCGAGGTCGAGTACCGCCAGCTGCGCCTCGAGCGCGTGGTGCTGGTCGGTGTCTGGACCAGCGGCAGTTCGGCCCAGGCCGAGGGGAGCATGGTCGAACTGGCCGCGCTCGCCGAGACCGCGGGCTCGGAGGTCCTCGAGGCGCTGATCCAGCGCCGCGACAAGCCCGACCCGGCCACCTACATCGGCTCCGGCAAGGCCGAAGAGCTGCGCACGGTCGTTCTCGACACCGGTGCCGACACGGTGATCTGCGACGGTGAACTCACGCCCGCGCAGCTCACCGCGCTGGAGAAGGTCGTCAAGGTGAAGGTCATCGACCGGACCGCGCTGATCCTCGACATCTTCGCCCAGCACGCCACCTCTCGCGAGGGTAAGGCCCAGGTCGCGCTGGCGCAGATGGAGTACATGCTGCCGCGCCTGCGCGGCTGGGGTGAGTCGATGTCTCGTCAGGCCGGTGGCCGGGCGGGCGGCGCCGGCGGTGGCGTCGGCACCCGCGGTCCCGGTGAGACGAAGATCGAAACCGATCGTCGCCGGATCCGCGAACGGATGGCCAAACTGCGCCGCGAGATCCGGGAGATGAAGACCGCCCGTGACACCATGCGCGCGCGCCGCACCGAGAGCGGAGTGCCCTCGATCGCGATCGTCGGCTACACCAACGCGGGCAAGTCCAGCCTGATGAACGCGCTCACCGGCGCCGGCCTGCTCGTGCAGAACGCGCTGTTCGCCACCCTGGACCCGACCACCCGCCGGGCCGCGCTCGACGACGGCCGCGAGATGGTGTTCACCGACACCGTCGGCTTCGTCCGCCACCTGCCGACCCAGCTGGTCGAGGCCTTCCGCTCGACCCTGGAAGAGGTCACCGGCGCCGATCTGCTGCTGCACGTCGTCGACGGCGCCGATCCGCTGCCGCTCGAACAGATCAAGGCGGTCCGCGAGGTGATCACCGATGTGATCAGGGAGCAGGGCACGCCGGCGCCGCCGGAACTGCTGGTGGTCAACAAGATCGACGCCGCCGACCCGAACGAGCTCACCCGGTTGCGCGGCATGTTGCCGCAGGCGGCGTTCGTCTCCGCCCAGACCGGCGCGGGCGTGGACGAGTTGCGTGAGCGGCTCTCGGAGGTGCTCGGCGGACTCGATGTCGACATCAGTGTGCTGCTGCCCTACAGCCGTGGCGACCTGCTCGCCCGCATCCACGCGGACGGCCGGATCGTCACCGCCGAGCACGAGGAGGGCGGTACCCGGGTTCGCGCGCGCGTGCCGCACGCGTTGGCCGCCGCCCTGTCCGAGTACGCGCACTCCGGTCCCGCGGAACCGGTGCTCAGCTGATCTTTTTCGCTGATTTGCCCGCCGGTTGCGGACAAATGTCGATGCGACACAGGGATTTTCGAACGCTATGGTCGAATATCGACAGCAGGAGGGTGTTATGTCGAACGACCATCAAGGTACGGAAAAAGTGACGGAGAACAGGGTTGCGGTGGGCGACCCTGTTCTCTCGGATGGGGCGCCGCTGAACCCGGCGCCGAGTGAATGGGACATCCGCGCGTTCGAAGCGGTGCTCGCGCCGCTGCGGGCGTGGACCAGTCCGAAGTTCTACGGTCTGGACAATATTCCGGCCGAAGGGCCGGTGCTGATCGTGGCCAACCACAATCTGCTCGGCGGGATCGACGCACCGCTGATCATGCCGGAGATCCTGCGCCAGCGCGGCAGGCTGGTGCGCGGTCTGGCCGAGCATGTGCTGATGGTGCCCGGCGTGCGGGATTTCCTGCATCATTTCGGTGCGGTGCGCGGTACCCGCTCGAACTGCCTGGCGCTGCTCGAGCGCGGGGAGGCGGTGGTGGTGTTCCCCGGCGGTGGCCGGGAGGCGATCCGCCGCAGCGGCGAGAAGTACGAGCTGAAGTGGGAGGGCCGCACCGGGTTCGCGCGGATGGCGATCCAGGCGGGGGTGCCGATCGTGCCGCTGGCGATGATCGGCATCGACGATGCCTACGACATCGTCGTCGACGGTCAGCACCCGGTGATGTCTCCGCTGCGCTGGACCTGCCGCCTGCTCGGGATCAATCCCGAGTTGAGCCCGCCGCTGGTCAAGGGAGTCGGCCCGACGCCGCTGCCCCGCCCGGAACGGTTCTACTTCTCGGCGGGCGCGCCGATCGACCCCACACCGTGGATGGACGCCGACGACATCGACGGTGCGTCCGCCGATCTGCGTGATGTGGTGCGCAAGGGCCTCGAGGAAGAACTGCAGTTCCTGTTCAACGAGCGCGACCGCGACAGCGGGCGCACGCTGGTCGGCCGCCTGCGCAACGCGCTGCCCTGGTGACCGCAACCGCCTGATCGGCTGGATCGGCGCCGCAGGGCAGACGCGTTCGTGCCGGTGCGGAATGCCCGCGGCGCCGATCTCGTTACCCCAGTTATACGGACTAGGGTCCGGATAACGAGAGGGTGGCGATGATCGTGACGGAACAGGTCCAGGTCGTGCCCGGCGCCGACCGCAGGCGCTGGCGCAACGAATGGCTCGACTCGCGCCAGTCGTTCCCGGTCACCGGCAACTTCGTGCTCGAGGACTCCGCGCACGGGCTGCTGCTCGTGCACAACGAGGACATCGTCGACCCGGGCGAGGGCTTCGACACCCATCAGCACCGCGACACCGAGATCCTCACCTGGGTGCTGGAAGGCACCGTGGTGCATCAGGATTCGGCCGGACACTCGGGGGTGATCCGTCCCGGCCTCGCGCAGCGGATGAGCGCGGGCGCGGGCATCCTGCATTCGGAGCGCAACGGGGCGGGCTACCGGGAGAAGGAGCGGCTGCACGTCGTGCAGATGTGGATACCGCCGGACGCGACGGGCGTCGCCCCGAGCTACCAGGAACTCGATATCGAAGGTGACCTCGCCCGCAACGCGCTGGTGCCGGTGGCGTCCGGTATGGCGCGCCATCGCGGCGAGGCGGCGATCGGGATCGGTAACCGCCACGCTGCCTTCCACGTCGCGCGGCTGGACCCTGGCCAGGCGATCACCGTCCCCGATGCGCCCTACGGTCACGTCTTCCTCGCTCGTGGCACCGCCGACTACGAGGGCTACGGCACCCTGGAGCAGGGCGACGCCGTCCGCCTGACAGCGACCGGCGGCCACCGCGTCACCGCGGTGACCGCCGCCGAGCTGCTGATCTGGGAGATGACCGCGACCGCGCGCCGCTAGACCTTGCGGATGACGGTGACGACCTTGCCCAGGATTTGCGCGTCGTTGCCGGGGATCGGCTCGAAGTGCGGGTTGTGCGGCATCAGCCACACGTCCTTACCGCTGCGTTTGAAGGTCTTCACGGTGGCCTCGCCGTCGATCATCGCCGCGACGATGTCGCCACCCTCGGCGACGTTCTGCTGACGTACCACCACGAAGTCACCGTCGCAGATGGCCGCGTCGACCATCGACTGGCCGACGACCTTGAGCAGGAACAGTGATCCCTCGCCGACGAGTTCGCGCGGCAGCGGGAACACATCTTCCACGGCCTGCTCGGCCAGGATCGGGCCACCGGCGGCGATCCGGCCGAGGACCGGGACGAAGGTCGGAGTCGGGCGGCTCGGGTCGACCTCGTCGGTCTGCTGGGACAGCGTGGTGACCGAGCGAACCGCCTCGTCGAGTCCGCGGACATTCACCGCGCGCGGCCGGTTCGGGTCGCGACGGAGGTAGCCCTTGCGTTCGAGGGCGCGCAGTTGATGAGCCACCGAGGAGGTGGAGGTGAGGCCGACCGCGTCGCCGATCTCACGGATGCTGGGCGGGTAGCCCCGTTCGGTCACCGAGGAGCGGATGACATCGAGGACCGTGCGTTGACGCACGGTGAGATCCGTCCCGGATCCCGATGTGACGGTGCCGGTGCCGCTTTCGTCACCCGTGTCGTCTGTGTGGGTCACCGTGTCCCGCCCTTCCAGTTGTCGAATTCGCCATCTCGAGGCTAGTCGTGCCACGCCGAACTATCAAACATCTGTTCGAGCATGTCGGGCGTTTCGTGCTGACAGCGGCGCGGGGATCTGGTAGAAATCGAACATCAGTTCGTCGCACAGGTGTTCGAACGGCGGGAGGCATTGCCGCCTCACCAGTACTTTCTCGCAGCAGCGGAGCACACCACCCCGGAGGTTCTTCCGATGAGCACAGCAACCAGCGCCCTGCGTTCCGTAGACCGCACCGCCGCCCCGGAGCCCGTGCTCCGCCGCCGCCGGTCCGCCCGCACCCCACGACCTTTCGCCGTGGTTCGATCGGCGATGTCACGCTCGACGGGCATCGAACGCCAGGCCGTCGAAGCATCGTCGACCGCGCCCATCGCAAGCCCCGCCTCGCCTCGCCCGGTCGCGACCGCGTCCGCGAGCGTGGCACGCAGTATCGTCCGCTCCGGCGAGTTGAGCCCACCCGCGAACGGCCTGCCCGCGACCGAAGCCGCCGACATCGTCCGCGTTCCCCGGCGGATAGACCTCACCGACGCCGAACTCGATCTCGCCTTCGCCACCGTGCCCCGCAGCGCACCGGCGCGCCGTTCCCGTGAGATCGTTCGCCCGCCGGCGGCGGACCGCGGCCCGCGGCACCGCGCGCCGCACAGCGATCTCGCGCTCTATGCCCGCGGTCCCGTGCGTACCGGCCGCGCGCGGGGCGTCCACCCGCTGCATCGAGTCGAGCAGGCCAAGGCCGGGTTCGCCGCGCTCGCCGTGACGGCGCTGGTGACCGCGCTGATCGTCGTCGCCTTTCTCGGGCTCGCCCACGTGCGCGCGGGTAGTTTCGCCGACCACGTCGACTCGACGACGCCCGGAATTTCGGAGCAGGCCGGGTTCGGGTCCGGAGCGGGGTCCGAGCCGGGGCGATGAGTCGAAAATCGCTGCGCGGAAGCATTTTCGCCGCGGGTTCCGGCAGTGTGCGAGATCATCTGTATCGACGAATCACACCCTGAAACTAGAACACGTTGCTACGGTGACGAGCATCCTGAATCGGGGCGGGGGCCCCGGTCGAACCCGGATGCGAGGTCTCGGTGCGCCGCTGCTCGATCGCTCTACTGCTCGGTGTGGTGCTCGGTGCCCTACTGGCACCCGCCGCGCACGCGGCTCCCGGCTACACCGAGTACCTCGATCTCCCCGCGCTCAACGGTGTGGGCGAATACGGTGGCGGGCTGCACCCGGCGCTGCCCTCGGCGCAGCAACCCCTGCGGGACGCACTCACCCAGGCGCGCGACGACGGCATCGACCCCGCGCGGTACGCGACGCTGCTGCACCAGTACTGGCTCGTCGTCGCCACCGACAATGCCGCGATCGACCTCGAAGCCTGGGCGCCCGAGCGTGGCGTCGCGGCCAATTCCGCCACCTTCAGCCAGGTGTACGTGAACTACTTCCGCCTCGCCGCCACCCGCTCCGATCTCTACTGGGCGGGCATGGCGGGCATCGCGGGCGCGTCCTTCGCCGCCGGCTTCTTCGACGTCGGTGACGTCGCCGGCGGTGTGTCCGTGGGCGGAATCCACGAACTCGGCAATGCTGTCGCCGACCTGTTGCGTGCCACCCCGCCGGAACTGCTCGCCGGCGTCCCGGCCGATATCAGCGGTCTGGCCGCCCTCGGCCCTCGGCTGACCGCCGCCGACCTGGCCTGGTATCAGACCCGGCTGATGATCATGCAGAAGCACATCTTCATCGACCTGGTCCCGATGCACGAGGCCTATCTCGCCGACGGGATGGCGGGCATCGAGGAGATGTCCGCGGCCGGCCTGCTCGACGACGGCATGCGGACGGCCTGGGCCGGGATCGACGGCGGCACCGAAGCGGGTCGCGGCGACGCGCTGGTCGCGATGGCCGATCGGGAACAGAACCAGATCATCGCCGACCAGTGGGATGTGACCGCACGCGGTCGTGCCGGGATGGGCAGGGTGCTCACCTACGTCACCACGGTCGCGGGCAAGCCCGCCGTCCCCGGCACCCGCGCCCCCGGCGTGTACGCCCCGGTCACGGTGTGGTCGCCGATCGCCGCGGGGCGGCCGATGGGTCTGCGGACGCCACTGCCCGCGTTCAACTGGGCCGACCGGGAGACCCGCTGGGACTACATCGCCGCCGACCTGCTGCCGCGTCATCTCGACCTCGCGACCGACGCGGCACGCGCGGGGACGGTGTATCGCGAACCGTTCACCGTCAAGCTCGGCCGGGGCCGGATGCTCGCCCGGCTACCCGACATCATCGCGGACCTGGCCACGCAGTGGCAGGTTGTGCCATCCTGACCGGTATCCTGTCAAGAGCCATGGAATAGAAATGCGCATCGACGAAGGAACCCTCGGATGCATTGCCCGTATTGCCGACACCCCGACTCGCGCGTCGTCGACTCGCGGGAAGTCGAGGAGGGCACCGCGATCCGCCGCCGTCGTTCCTGCCCGAGCTGTGCGCGTCGATTCACCACCGTCGAGACCGCGATCCTGTCGGTGGTCAAGCGCAGTGGCGTGACCGAGCCGTTCAGCCGCGAGAAGGTGATCGTCGGTGTGCGCCGGGCCTGCCAGGGCCGTGAAGTCGACGACGACGCCCTGAACCTGCTCGCCCAGCAGGTCGAAGACGCGGTGCGCGCCAAGGGATCTCCCGAAGTGCCGAGCCACGAGGTCGGCCTCGCCATCCTCGGCCCCCTGCGCGACCTCGACGAGGTGGCCTACCTGCGTTTCGCCTCGGTGTACCGATCCTTCACCAGCGCAGCCGATTTCGAACGCGAGATCACCGAGATGCGTGCTGCTCGAGCGGTCGCCGCGACCGACTGATCCACGCCCCGGCGCCGCCTCGGCAGCGGATTCTCAGCGCCGGATCGAGGTGATCGCCTTCTCGATGCGTTTGGCCGACACCGGATACGGCGTACCCAGCTTCTGGGCGAACAGGCTGACTCGCAGTTCCTCGATCATCCACCAGATCTCGGTGACGTCGCGGGCGTTCTTGCGCGCCGGGGGCAGCGCGGCGACGAGCTTGTCGTAGGCGGCGAGCATCCGGTCCACCTCGACCATCGCCTGCCGGTCGCGCACCGCCGAACCCGGCAGTGATTCCAGGCGCTGGGCCGCCGCGAGGAGGTAGCGCGGGAGTTCGCGCAGCCGCACCCGGCCCCACTCGGCGACGAAGCCGGGGAACAGGAGGTCGTCGAGCTGCTGACGCACGTCGCCGGCGATATCGGCTTCGAGGGTGTCGGCCAGCGCGGCACGCGCCTGCTGGGCGGCGGCCAGGACGGGCACGACGGTACGGATCAGCGCGACGACCGCCGTGGACAGTTGCGGGCGGACGGCGGCCACCAGTTTGTCGAACTCCTCCGGCGAGCGCACCGGGCCGCCTGCCTTGGCGATCAGTTCGTCGGCGGCGGCGATCCGGCAGTCCTCGACCAGCTTGTCCAGGGAACCGTCGGGGTTCTGACTCAGCGCCAGCCGATCGCGGGCGGGCAGTCCGGCGGTGACCGCCCGCGTCGAGGTGGGGATCGCGGCGAGCAGCAGGGTGCGTACGCCCGCTCGCATCGCGGCCGCCTGTTCGCCGGGCGAGCTAAGGACACGCACCGCGACGCCCTCGCCCTCGGGCACCAGTGCCGGGTACCCGGTCACGGTCTGGCCGGCGACTTCGCGGCTCACGGTCGGCGCGACCGAACCGAGCGACTCCGAGGTCCACACTGTCGCGGGCGCGCGCTCGGCACCGGCGGTCGCCCGCGCGACCGACGCCGAAACCTGATCGGCCAGTGTCGCTTTGAGCTGTTGCAGGCTCTTGTTCTTGGCCAGTACCTTGCCGCTCAGATCGACTGCGGCGAAGGTCATCCGCAGGTGATCGGGCAGTGCGGTGGGGGAGAGGTCGTCGGTGGTGATGGTGACCGCACCCAGCCGGGACAGTTCCCGTGCGAGCCCGGTGCGCAGCGGTTCGGCGCGCGGTGTCAGCCCGCGCAGGGCCGCCGACGCGAAGTCCGGCGCGGGAACGACCGCGCGCCGCAACGTTTTCGGCAGTGTTTTGATGAACGCGGTGGCCAGCTCCTCACGCATGCCGGGCACCAGCCAGTCGAAGCCGACCGCCCGCACGTGCGCGAGCTGTTCCACCGGGATCCGCGCGGTGACGCCGTCGTCGTCCTGGCCCGGCTCGAACTGGTAGGTGAGCGGGAAGCTGAGTTCACCCTGGCGCCAGGCGTCGGGAAAATCGGTCGGGTCCAGGGTGGCGACACCGGCATTGACCACGGTGTCGGTCGAGAAGTCCAGCAGTGTGGGGTCATCGCGCTCGGTCTTGCGCCACCAGCTGTCGAAATGGCGCACCGACACGACATCGGCGGGGACGCGCTTGTCGTAGAACTCGAACAGCACTTCGTCGTCGACGAGGAGGTCGCGGCGCCGTGCCCGGTGTTCGAGGTCGGCCACATCGTCGATCAGGGCGCGATTGCGGGCGAAGAACCCGTGCCGTGTCTGCCATTCGCCCTGCACCAGTGCATGGCGCAGGAACAGTTCGCGCGACAGTTCCGGGTCGATGCGCCCGAAGTCGACGGGACGTCCGGTCACCAACGGCACGCCGTACAGTGTCGCGCGCTCGTAGGCACGCGCCGACCCGCGCTTGGCCGACCAATGCGGTTCGGAGTAGGTACGTTTCACCAGATCGCCGGCGAGCCGTTCGGCCCACTCCGGCTCCACTTTCGCCGCGATCCGTCCCCACAGCCGCGAGGTCTCCACCAGTTCGGCCGCCATCACCCAGCGCGGCGCCTTCTTGGCCAGCGACGACCCGGGGAAGATCATGAACTTCGCATTGCGGGCCCCGAGGAACTCGCGCGATTCCGCCTCGCGCACGCCGATGTGCGAGAGCATGCCCGCCAGCAGCGACTGGTGGATCTGTGCGCTGGGCCACGGCATCGCGTCGTCGGCCGAATCCGAGGACCCGCCACCGGATTGCTGCCCACGCGTGGCTGTGCCACCGCCGCGTCGAGACCGTTCACCTGCCTGTCGCGAGTCGGTGCCCTTGGTATCGGCCCGACCGGCAGTGGCGTTCGTTTCGGCCGCACCGGCGCTCGGCTCTGCCACCGCGCGTTGGCTTTTCCCGCGTCCGCGGCCACGGCGTCCGCGACTGCCCTCGGAGCCGTCGGCACCGCCCGCAGTGGTGCGGGAGTCCGTCGGTCCTCGGCTCGTGCCCGCGTCGTTCCAGCCCATCCCGCGGGCGATGGTGCGCAACTGGCCGTGCAGGTCCTGCCACTCCCTGATGCGCAGGTAGTGCAGGAACTCGTCGCGGCACATCCGCCGGAACTGGTTGGACGACAGCGATTTGCGCTGCTCGGTGAGGTAGTCCCACAGCCGCAGGTAGGCCAGGAAGTCCGAGCCCTCGACGACGAAGCGCGCGTGCTGGGTGTCGGCCGCCTGCTGGTGCTCGACGGGTCGTTCTCGCACATCCTGGATCGACAGCGCCGCGACGATGATCAGCACCTCGTCGAGGCACCCGTTGCGCTGGGCCTCGACGAGCATGCGCGCCATCCGCGGATCCACCGGCAGCTGCGCCATCTCCCGCCCGATCGGCGTGAGTGTCAGATGCTTACCCGAATCAGCTTCGCCGTCAACAGATTTCGTGCTGCCGTGCGCCAGTGCGCCCAGCTCTTCGAGCAGGGCGATACCGTCGCGGATGGCCCGGCGGTCGGGGGCCTCCACGAACGGGAAACTCTCGATATCGCCCAGCCCCAGCGCCGTCATCTGCAGGATGACCGCGGCGAGGTTGGTGCGCAGGATCTCCGGCTCGGTGAACGCGGACCGGGCCTCGAAATCGTCCTCGGAATACAGCCGGATACAGATGCCGTCCGCCACGCGCCCACAGCGACCCGATCGCTGCCGCGCCGAGGCCTGCGAGACCTCTTCGATCGGCAGGCGCTGCACCTTCGTCCGCATCGAATAGCGCGAGATGCGCGCGGTGCCGGGGTCGATCACGTAGCGGATACCGGGCACGGTCAGCGAGGTCTCGGCGACATTGGTGGCCAGTACCACCCGGCGACCGGTGTGCGGGGCGAACACCTTGTGCTGCTCGGCGGCCGACAGGCGCGCGTACAGCGGCACGATCTCGGTGCGGGGGAGTTTCAGGTCGCGCAGAGCGTCTGCGGTGTCGCGGATCTCGCGTTCGCCCGACAGGAACACCAGCACATCACCGTCGCCCGCGGCGAACAGTTCCACGACTCCGTCGGCGATGGCGTCGGTGGGGTCGCGGTCGACGACCCGGGTGTCCTCGTCGTCGTCGGAGCCGGGCAGTTCCAGCGACAGCGGCCGGTACCGCAACTCCACCGGATACGACCTGCCCGACACTTCCACGATCGGCGCGGGTGTGCCGTGCGCGTCGGCGAAATGGCGGGCGAACAGTTCGGGATCGATCGTGGCCGAGGTGATGATCACCTTGAGATCGGGCCGCTGCGGCAGCAGCTGCTTCAGATACCCGAGCAGGAAGTCGATATTGAGGCTGCGTTCGTGGGCCTCGTCGATGATGATCGTGTCGTAGCGGCGCAGCATCCGATCGCGCTGGATCTCGGCGAGCAGGATGCCGTCGGTCATGAGTTTGACCAGCGTGCGATCCGAGGCCTGATCGGTGAAGCGGACGGTATAGCCGACCACGTCGCCGAGTTCGGTGCCCAGTTCCTCGGCGATGCGTTCGGCCACGGTGCGCGCGGCGAGCCTGCGCGGCTGGGTGTGACCGATGGTGCCGCGGATTCCGCGACCGAGTTCGAGGCAGATCTTCGGGATCTGGGTGGTCTTGCCCGAGCCCGTCTCACCGGCCACGATCACGACCTGGTTGGCGGCGATGGCGGCGGCGATGTCGTCGCGGCGCGCGGAAACCGGCAGTTGTTCGGGGTAGGTGATCTGCGGAAGCGCCGCGCGGCGATTGGCCACGCGGGTCTCGGCGGTGGCGATCTCGGCCTCGACGGCGGGCAGGTCGTCGGGGCGCGCACGGTCGAGCTTGCGCCGGAGCCGATGTTCATCGCGCAGCGAGACCTCCGCCAGGCGGGTGCGCAGCGCGCGGGTTCCGGTGCTAGCTGTCCTGGTCATTGCGCCTACCAGCCTAGCGAAGCCCGCCACCGGTTTTCCCGCGCGTCGCCCGCTCGCGCCGTCGCGGAGACCAACGACACACCACGACACCCGCCCGTCACCGTCCGCGCGTCCGGTCGGCACCGCGCGACGCGATGACCGTGCGCACACGAACTCCCGGTCAGCGGGGGTCCGTCATGCGAGGATCCGGGCATGAGCGGTCAGCGGGCACCTCGGGTCGCCAGGCGGGCCGCCCGACCATGCGAAAGGGGCACAGCATGAGCGTTTCGGTGCGAACGGCGTGGTGGATCAGGGCCTGTCGGCTCGGTTTCGGGCTGCTCGGAATCCTCGCCCTGGTCTGGATCCCGGTGCGGAACCTCGACTCGGCGACGTTCTCGCTCACGAACTATCTGAGCTACTTCACCATCGAGTCCAACATCTTGGCTGTGATCGTGCTGCTCGTCGGTGGCCTGATAGCGCCGCAGAGCCCGCGCTGGCAGATATTTCGCGGCGCGGTCACCCTGTACATGCTCATCACGATGGTCGTCTACGCGGTTCTGCTGGCCGATGTCGACGTGATGCTCACCGACAAGTGGATCAACGATGTCCTGCATCGCATCGTGCCGCTGGTCCTGCTGCTGGACTGGCTGTTCGTCGCGATGGCGCAACGCTTGCGCCCCAGCCTCGAACTGATCGGCCTGTGGCTGATCTTCCCGGTCGCCTACGGCGTCTACAGCCTGATCCGCGGCCCGATCGTCGACTGGTACCCCTACCCGTTCATCGACCCAAGACCGCCATTAGGGGTTACGTCGATGGTACTGGGTCTGGTCGTGCTCGCCGGTGTGTTCGCCTTGTTGGCCGTAGCCATGGCGTCACTGGGTGACCTGCCCGCGTGGTGGCGGGAACGCAAGTCCACACCGGGATGAGGTGCGAGGCTCTTTTGACACGTAAGTGTCACCTCGATTTGCGCCGCTGAAATCGGCCGACCCAGACCGGAGTAGCCGAGACGTCCAAAATTCCGCCCAGCGTCGAATCTGGGTGACCGTAGGCCATGACTGTGCGTCGACGTTCGGGGTCTGGATGGCGCGGGTGTGTTGGGTGCGCTGGGTCTGGCTGTCTCCGCAGCGCGGGGGTTTTGGTGCGCGGGTTGTCGCCTGCTCGGCGGACGGGCGACCGGCCCCCAAGGCCGGGTTCGATCCGTTCCGCCGGAAGGCGGGGAGGTTTGACTCCGAATAGGTTCTTATAGAGAACCTTCGGAGCAAAGCTCCTTTCTTATAACCTAGTTTCCCCCGGTCACAGCGATGGTAAATCGTGCTTGAAACCCAATTTACGCCAACGGGGACGCATCGGGGACACACCGGGGACGCAGTTCCAGCCTCGCGCGCGTGAGGGGTGAGCGACCCCCGAGGAAATCGAAAGGGTGGGAAAGACTTCACCGGTACATACTCGCAGGACTACTAACCTAGGGTAGTAAGTGCAGGACACCACATAGGCCACCTTTCGATACGGCCACCCGCGCACCCCACATCGAGCCTGGGTCACCGGCTTTGACGAATACGTGTCAAACGGCAGACCGGCGAGCACCGCGCACCCCCTTGTCGATTCCGAGAGGGTTTCCCATGCGAACCCCGATGAACCCCGCCATGTGCAGAACTCGCTCCCGGCTAGGCGTGCTGAGTCGGACCGGCGCACCCGAAAGCGAGATACGCGCAGCGCGCCGGGACTACGTGACCGAACGCCTATTGGGCGTAATCGAAACGTTCACAGTCGACACCGCGCCGTTCACACCCGCGCAGATCGAAACCCTGAGCGCGGCGATACGTCGGGCCGGTGTGAAGTGAAGTCGATTCCAAAGAGCGCGCCGCTACCCGACACTGTCGCCGCCATTTTCCTCGCTGAACTCGCTCATCGGGGGATTTCCGACGGCGAAGATACCAGGGAGGCGCTTCGGGGAGTCCGCAAGTTTCGTGAATACCTGCTAGCTCTTGGTATTTCAACCGACCTGGCTACGCGCGCACACGATCGAATCCTGGTGCTGCTCGAGACTGAGACCGCGCCATGAAAACCATGCGGCTGACGAAATATCCAGCTCAATTCGATGAGAGATTCATAGCGGACAAGGGGCTGTCCGGGGACGAATTCATGGTCCACCACTGCCTGTTGGTGCGCGCCATCGCGAAGCGAGAAGGCGGGTTTCTATCGGATAGTCAGGTGCAACTCGTGTTCCACGCGCTCGGAAAACCGCGAAGCCAGAGGAAAATTCGCGCTCGGCTGCTGAATGCGGGACTGTGGGTCGAAGCGGACGGCGGTCTACGTTGCGCCCCGGAGTTCTGGCGATGGAACGAGATTACGCCCAAGAGGGCCACCCGCCGACGCACCACCAAGAATGCAGCAGAAAACGAAATCGTGCTGTCCCGCGACGCATTCCACGCGCAGGTCAAGACGCGGCGAGGTGACGAATACCTCGAAATCCGCTTGGTGCCTGCCTATTACAAGCTGTGGAAGAACCGCGCCACGCTCACCGACGAGCAACAGGCCGCGTTAGGCGAGTTGTTCCATGAGGCGATGGTAGCCGCGCAGGACGCCGTGATGGACAGCTGGGGGCATCATGATTTCGATGAGTCGCAGACGGATTGGCCGATCACAGCCACCATTTACGGCCACGGCAATGATCGCGCCGAGGAATTCCTGAGCAACATCGACGCCGCGTGTGAAGACAGAGCAGAACTCACCGCCACGTCGCGAACCAGTCCCGCACCTTCCCCGATCGGTCACTCTTGAAGCGAATCTCTGTGAGCGCGCCGGATGCATGTCGGTGAATCGCGTCGGGAATCTGCACGCCCTCGAAAACCGTATCGGTGAAATCCCTGTCGATCGGCTCGGAGGGCGGCGCTGCGTCGCGGACGTGCCGCGTGTAGGCGCGAATGCGGGCCGGATCGCTGTCTCGATAATCGGGGTTCGGCATCTCTCGTTCTCCGTTTGCTGGGCGGGCAATTCGATCAACCTCAACTTATGTTGAGCACCCATTCAACATATCACGGTGGAGGGTTCTGTATGCACCCACGGCCAAGTAGTCCCTTGGAGGGCTGAAGTGTGAAAGACATTGATCCAGAAAGCCTTCCGTCATTCAAGGGGATGGCTCACTACCAACGCGCCCGAGCCAGAGAGAGATACAGGGCCGCGCTCAGACTCGACCGGGCGATCAACCGATTTCTCATGGGGACTGGGCCATTCCCCTTCCAACTAGAGGAGCGCGAACGGCGACAGATGATACCCAAGCGCCGCAACCCGATCGAGGGAAATGGTGGCCGCGCGTGAAGCCGTTCGATCTCGCGGCCGGTGAGCCGTGGATGTTGGAGGCGAAGTGCCGCAACGCAGATGATCCCGATCTTTGGGATATCGACAACCTGCCCGCTTCGATCCCCCACTATCCGAACAGGCCCAGCGACGCGGCCAAGGCTCTGTGCCGAGGCTGTCCGGTCATTCGTGACTGCGCCAATTGGGCAGTCCGGGTAGGGGTTACGGGACTGGTCGCTGCCGGGGCGGTAATTCCCGTACACCCCACGCGCGCAGCCGTGGCGCGAGCCGAAATCCACCTTCGCCTGGACCGCAAGCTGCCACACCAATACCGCCGCCAGCTACCCACGGGGAGGAACCGCAATGCCCAAGCGTAAACGGCCGGTCCGAGGCTCGCTCGATGCCACCGGGCGCGGCAACTGGCCCTACAGCCCCGGTATCCCACCACAACCGCGCCGCAAGCTCGCACCGCCACCGCCACGCCGCAAGACCGACCGAGAGGACTGAAATGATCCCGATCGAAAACGCGCGCGTCCTGGCCGACTCCGTGGCCGCCGAGTTCGTGAAGATCGACCAGGCCGTGTCCACCGATGGACTGTGCCCGCATGAGGTGAAGCTCCGCCGCGCCATTCTGGACGCCAAGATGGCGCTGAGCAAGGCCGACCCCCACGAGTTCCTGTACCGGGTAGGCCAAGCCGTGCAGGTGTTCGCCAAGGCCGACGACGGCGTGGTGCATCTGTTCTGGGGGACCGATCCCACCGGCGCACCGCTCGACCTGGCCGCAATTCCGCTGGCCTACCTGCACAGCGACGACGACGCCGACGACGACGACGACGCATTCGGGGCCGGGTGGCTGCCTGCCGTGCCCGACACCGTTCCGGAGAGCTGGACGCAGTAGGCCGAACGTGGGTGATGCCGCGCGGCTCGGTTCGATTCGCTGAGCTGCGCGAACTCACGTCTGAAGGCGCGGCCAGGGGATGTGCGGTATAATAATACCAACGCACGGACGGCCGGACTCGCTCAGCGAGAAACCACCACCGCCGCAGTATCTCCGCCGCACGGCCGGACCTCTCGGGTTCACCGGACAGCAGACCACACAGCCAGTCATCCGCTCGCTGTGAACGTCCCTGTCCTGACCCGATCGAAGGAAACCGCCGCAATGGCACCAAATCCCCAGCTCAAGTATCGAAACCGTTCCCGCATCACCGAGTTCCGCGACGGGCTCACCGGTGGCGACGGGCGCACTCTCGAGGGCTACGCCGCTGTGTTCAATGCGAGCACTCGAATCGGTGGTTATGAAGGCGATTTCATCGAGCAGATCGCACCCGGCGCATTCAAGAAGACGCTGGCCGAGCGCGGCAATCGAATCTCTATGCAGTACAACCATGGACGCGATCCGGCCATTGGGAGTCTCCCAATCGGCGTTTACGAGGAGATCCGCGAAGACTCCCACGGGCTCCACGTGCGCGGCAGACTGCTCGACACCCCGGCAGCCGACTCGGTACGCCAGGCCGTCGAAGCTGGCGCGGTACTGGGTATGTCTATCGCCTTTCACGTCCTGCTCGAAACCTGGACCGATGGCAAGGGTGCCGCGCTCACACCGCAGCAGGCATACCGCCTCATGATGGACCCCGGTAGCCGAGGACCGATCCGCCGGACCATTCGAGAGGTTCGCCTCACCGAAGCTGGCCCGGTCCTCAATCCGGCGTACGAGCAGACCACCGTGTCTGTCCGAGATGGCCAGCGCACCAACCGCGCCGAGCGCCTACCGATGAGCCGTGAATCCGCACGCACACGAGCCGCCGCACTCGGTATCGAACTCTGAGCTACCCGAAAACTATTGAAAGACAACAGATCATGAAGAAGACCATTACCGAACTCCGCACCAAACTGGCCGAAATGACTTCCGAGGTGGCCGAACTCGTCACGCGCGATGACGCCGACATGAGCGCCGAGGATGCCGACCGTTTCGACTACCTCGAGCAGCGCATCCCCGAGACCCGCGAGCAGATCGCCGATATCGAGACGCGCATCCAGAACATCAAGGCCACCGCACGCGACGAACAGCGCCCCACCGCGCGCAACTCCGAGCAGCGATCCGCCGAATACAACGCGGCCATGCGCCATCTCGACGCCAACGTAAAGGCCGACATCCTGCGCGCCGAGTCCGCTTCGACTGTCGAGCGTCTGATGGGCAAGGGCAACACCGCCGCACGCACCTGGACCGAGCGCTGGGCCGCATCGGCCGGAAGCCCGGAGTACACCCGCGCGTTCGCCAAGCTGGCAGCCGATCCGCACCGAGGCCACATGCTGTTCACTCCCGAAGAGGCCGAAGCGTTCCGCGCTGTCCAGAGCCTCAATGAGGAACGCGCCATGTCGGTCGGTGGCTCGGGACAGTACATCGTTCCCACCCACCTCGATCCGGCGATCGTGCTCAGCAATGGCGGTTCCAACAACCCGCTGCGCGCCATCTCTCGTGTCGTGACCACCACGTCGGACTCGTGGAACGGCGTTACCAGCGCTGGCGCGACCGCCGAATGGACCGCAGAGGCAACGGAATTCGCCGATGGCAGTCCGACCCTGGCACCCGCGCCGATCCCCGTGCACAAGGGTGATGTGTTCGTGCCGTACAGCTTCGAGCTCGAGGGCGACGGCCTTTCCTTCGTGCAGCAGCTACAGGGAGTTCTTGCCGACGCCGCTGAGCAGCAGAACGCGACCGCCTACACCACGGGCAACGGCTCGACCGCACCCAAGGGCATCATCACCAGCCTGGTGGCGTCCGCCGGTTCGGTCCCGCTGATCTCGCCGACCACCGCCGAGACCTTCGCCGCCGCAGACATCTACAAGGTGCAGAACGCGCTTCCGGCTCGCTTCTCCGCGAATGCCAAGTGGAACGCACATCTCGCGACCCTCAACAGCGCGCGGCAGTTCGAGACCATCAACGGCTCGATCAAGTTCCCAGAGCTGACGCAGAATCCGCCGATGCTGCTGGGCCGCCCTGTCTTCGAGAACTCGAACATGGATGGCGTGCTGAATGCCGCTGCGACAGAGAGCAATTACAACCTGCTCTACGGTGACTTCAGTCAGTTTGTGATCGTGGACCGCGTCGGCAGCACCGTCGAGATCGTGCAGCACCTGGTTGGAGACAACCGCCGCCCGACCGGACAGCGCGGCATGGTGCTCTGGTACCGCACCGGCTCGGATGTGCTTGTGCCGAATGCCTTCCGTCTGCTGAACATCGCAACCACCGCGTAACGGCAGGCGCTAGAACGTGATCCGGTGCTCGGAGAAATAGGGCTTCTTCCTTCCTCGGGCTCTGGGCATCGGATCACCCCGCGCCGCATGTGATTAGGCCGGTATCCACCCTCGCGCGGCTGGCACGGATCGAGTCTCACAGGGTTGGTTCCCCTCTTCTCGCTCGATCTGCCAGCCGGGACCGGAATCACATGCGGCGCAACAGAAAAGGCCGGTACTCGGGGCAGCGCGTGACACCTCCATCACAGCGCCCCGAGTACCGGCCTTTCTCATTTCCTCGACAGGACCAAACATGGAAAACAGAAAGATTCCGCTGCGCCGTCTGCTCTGGCTGCGCGAACAAGCCTGCCGGACCGGCAACACAGCAGCGCTAGCCCTGCTGGACCGGCTGATTGCCCAGCGCACGCCGCAACGAAACGGCCAAGCTGGATAACGAAACGGCCATAGACACACACGCCGTCGCCGCGCACCCTGGGAGATATGCCCACACCGACGACAGCCCCTATCCGCGCGGCAGGACGAACCTACGTCACCGTTGACGCCCTGGTAGACGACTTGCAAGCCCTACTCGACGCGCTTGCCCTCGAGACCAGGGGTAATCCGGCCGTCACGCTGGCCCTGGATCTTCCGGTGCGACGCCAGCGTTAGTCGCCTCATCAGCCGCCCGCGCCTAGCCTGTAGGGCATGACTGCCGAGCTGGGCGAACTCTTGCGATCGGTGCGCGTGCGCCGGGGCTTGACTCAGCGCGAACTAGCCGACGCCGCCGGGGTGTCCGTGTCGCTGGTCCGCAAGCTCGAGCAGGCCGAACGCAACACAGCCCGGATGGACACGCTACGCCGATTCGCCGTGGCCCTGGATTGCCCGCTGAGTGCGCTCCTGGGCAGCGATCCGCCCCCACCCGATGACACGGCACCGGCGGAACTCTGGGCACCCACCCGCGATGCTCTCGCCGCCCTACAGCCCAGCGCCCCCGAACCGGCCCCCGGCATGGACGCCGTACTGGCACACGCGACCCGGCTCTACCACGACAACGAATACGAGCAACTGTCTCGCATCCTTCCGCGCCTCATTGCCGACAGCGCCACCGCGACGCCCGTCTTGCGATCTCGCGTGCTGCAACTCACCGGTTCCGCGATGGTTCAAACACGCAACCTCGAGCCCGCACGAACAGCGCTGCATCAATCCCTGGCCGACGCCGAATCGACCGGCAACGTGCTCGACGCCGCATCCGCTGTGATCACGCTGTGCTGGCTGCTGATCGTGGAACGGAAATTCGACACCGTGCGCACGCTGGCTACCGCATGGGCCGATCGCACCGAACCGCGCTTCTCGACCGCCACCACGCGCGAACTGTCCACCTGGGGATGGTTGCTGTTGCGCGGCTCAGCGGCTGCTGTTCGGGACAACCGGGCAGATGAGGCCGACGACATGATGAGACTCGCCCGCGCGGGTGCCGTTGCCGTACGTCCGGAATCCGGCCCATATCACCAATATTGGACAACTTTCGATGTGGCGACCGTCGACATGAAGCGCGTGGAAAATGCCCTGGTAGACGACCGACCAGACCTCGCGCTCAGGCTCGCAAGAGAGATCCCCCCGGACCAGCGCCCGACCAGCGACAACCGCAATCGGCATCTACTCGACGTATCCGCCGCGAACCTCGAGTTACGCCAGTACGACGCCGCTTTCGATGTGCTGGTGAAGCTCTCGCAAGAGGCGCGTCCGTGGCTGGCCGAACAGCGTATGGCTCGTGACATCCTCGGTCGCATCGTCCGTAAGCGGCGCACCCTCACCGCCGAGATGCGCGACCTTGCCGACTTCATGAAACTCGAATACTGAACTGGCACTGTAGGTTTCAGTCGTAGGTAGCATTTCCGCGGCTGCCCTTCCGAGAGTGCCACAGACAGCGCGCATCCGTTGCTGTGAGTCTCTATGTGGCCCCGCCGTCGGGTCGACGCTCCGAACATTCCGGCCCAGCATTGAGCCGCCCGGGCAGGAATGTTGCCCAAGTCCCCGACGGTGGGTGCCTACCAAGTAGCCAACGGAAGGCATCGAAACGTGCTCAGTGCGTTATGGATCGTGGTATTGCTATGCGTCGCAATAGGTATTCCGTTGGTCGTGATCGTGCTGTGTATCTTGCTTCCACCCCTGCGTGACGACCGACCCAAGGTGCACGACATCCAAGCTAGGTTGGACCGAGAGCAGCTCGAGCAGTAGACCACGCCTTGCCCATCGTGATACGCCCAAACGACGTGTGTCTTGTGCACTGAATATGCTTGTCTTGCAATGCTTATCAGAGAACAGATATTGAGAATGCAATACAAGCAACGTATTTCAACAGCGAACGAACAAACAGTCGAAAGATTAGAACGTGTGCAAGGTGGAAAGGTCGCGCAGCCCGAACCGCGCGCAAGACGCAACCGTGCCCCTTTGATCGGTGGCGAATGGACAGGACGCGCCAAAACCCAACACGCTTCCAGCGCCCCGCGTGCCCAGTGCGCAGCTAGTGAACATGAAAACTGCGCGTGGACATTCGCTGAATAGATGAATGATTATGCGTCGCAACGTATGGCTTGGCGCGCACACCCTGGGGGGGGCTATACCCACACGGGGTAACCGGGAGCAGGGCTCGACGCCGGGTCCGACCCCTTCTCTCCCTAAGTTAAAAAGTTAGAAACATGGCTCTGACCTGCGAAAATGCAGAGGCTACCCCAAAATTCGCTCCCGTTTTTGGGCGAAAACCCGCAAAAAATTGCCTATCCTTTTCGGTGGTTCCGGTCCTGCTCGCTCGAGGTCGGCGCGAAACCCAGTGTATGGAGTCGATTTTATGCATGAATAGAATTAGGCCGCGCGCTGTTCTATGCGCCGGATATCGACGCATTCCGGTTTGAATTCCCGCGCACCGCGTCCCGGACTGTGCAGCGTGATCCGAAAGGCTAGCCGGATGATGTTCCGTTGCCCCTCGACACCGCCGTCCCCATTCCACAGCCCGTGAGGGTCGGCCACCAGCGCGGCCAACAGTGGATCTCTGCCAGCGGCGCGGCGCTCGTGGTCGTCTATCTGGGGCTGTAGTGACCGTTCCATCTTGCCCAGTATCGACACCGAAATATCTCCTCGCGCTGCGGCTTCCGTGAACTCGTCCAAGCGCCCTCGTAGTTCGTCGGCCTTGTCCTGGTGCGCTTGCGGCATTGTGTCGTCGCCGAACAGGAACAGGTCGGCCGCTATGTGCTGGAACAGCTCGAACACCTTGCCGGTCACGTAGTCATCGACCCATTCGGCGCGAATTGACACACACCCGGATCGACCAGTGCGGCAACGGTATTGGCCTGGTGTTCGGTGGTTCTCGTGGTACCCGACCGGACCGCCGCACCCCGCGCACGTTGCGATACCGGACAGCAGGTATTTCACCTGGATGCCGCGCTGTGTCCGCCGTTTCGGATCGCTGAGCAGGGCCACCAATCGCCGGTGCTGGTCGATTCCCCAGAGCGGAGCCCAGTTGCCGTCCGCCGTGATTCGCCCCTGATGAGCGCGTTTGCCCGCGTAGACCGGCCGAACCAACATCCGGCCGATCGCAGCGCCCGTCCACACCCCGCCATCGGACCGGGTGACTCCCTTCGTGCGCCAATCTGCGGCGATGGATCGTAGCGACGCGCCCGCCAAAACCCGAGTAGCCGCCCCCTGGACCAGCACCGAGGTTTCCGGGTCCGGCTCGATCTGGCGTACACCCACCCGCATGTACCCGAACGCGGTCCGCCCTCCGTGGATCTCTCCCGCCGCCGCACTGGCCCTGTGCGCTCGTAGTACCCGTTCCCGCGTCTCCTCGCTGGCTTTCTCGCTGAGTAGCGCGTCGAGCCCGAGCGTGAACCGGTCCGCGCCGCTGGCAGGGTCGAGCGTCTTGCCGGAGTAGCGGAGCAACACGCCCCGGCTCGCGCACATCTCCCGCAGCAGCACGAACGTCGCGAGGTCTCGGGTAGCGCGCGAAGCCTCCCAGTAGACGAGCACATCACCGGAGCGAAGCACGTCTGCCAACCGCTCGAAACCGGACCGAACGCCCGACGACCACCGCGACGCGCCGACAGAGTTGTCGGTGATCACTTCGCCGACCGGCCACCCGCTGCGCTCACAATCTGCGCGGCACTCTTTTTCCTGTTCGGCCACCGATCGGCCGTGCGCCTTGTCCTCGCTCACCCGGCAGTAGATGACGGCGCGGCGGGGCGAAACGTTAGTTGATTCCGACATGTGGGCTACCTCGCTCGATATTGCTGGTCACGGCCCTGTTTGCCGGTCGATTTGTACGTAACCCCAATTCTCTCATACTTCGACCCACGGACGCAGGGATACGTGTCGCTGACGATCGGGTTGGTGGTGTTGCTGGTGGTGTTCGTCGTGCTCGCGGTCGCGATGGCCGGCTTGGGAGATCTGCCCGCTCGGTGGCGCGAACGCAAGTCAGCAGGCTGACCCGGCGGCGGGCCAGGTGCGCGCCTGTCGGCGCAGTGGGGTAAATGTGGAGCCATGAATGCGCTCTGGCATGGATTCGCCGATATGGGTGCCGTCGATCGTGACGGTGCGTTCGTTATCGCTCGCGGCGAGGGCGCCTACGTCTTCGACACCGCGGGCAAGCGGTACCTCGACGCCACCGCCGGGCTGTGGTTCGCCAATGTCGGACACGGCCGTGGCGAGATCGCCGACGCCGTCGCCGACCAGTTGCGCACCATCGCGCACTACTCCAACTTCGGCGACATCACCGAAGCGCCCACCCAGGAACTCGCCGAGAAACTCTCGTCGATCGCCCCTGTTCCCGGCAGCAAGATCTTCTTCACCTCCGGCGGCTCCGACTCGGTGGAGACCGCGGCGAAACTGGCCCGCCGCTACTGGCACGAGCAGGGCCGCACCGACAAGAAAATCCTGGTCGGGCGACGTCTGGCCTATCACGGCATGCATTACGCGAGCACCGCGCTCGGCGGTCTGGCGCCGAACAAGGAGGGCTACGGCGTGCTGGTGGACGACACCCGCACCGTCGAATGGAACGACGCGAAATCGCTGCTCGCCCTGATCGAAGAGGTCGGCGCCGAGCGGATCGCCGCGTTCTTCTGCGAACCGATCATCGGCGCGGGCGGGGTGTACCCGCCGCCGCAGGGCTACCTGGCCGAGGTCCGCCAGATCTGCCGTGACCACGACATCCTGTTCGTCGCCGACGAGGTCGTCACCGGTTTCGGCCGCATCGGCGGTTCCTGGTTCGCCTCCACCCGCTTCGACCTGCAGCCCGATCTGATGACCACCGCCAAGGGCCTCACCTCCGGCTACCTCCCGATGGGCGCGGTCTTCATCGCTCCCCACCTGGCCGAGCCCTTCTTCGCCGGCGGCACCTGGTTCCGCCACGGCTACACCTACGGCGGCCACGCCGGCGCGGCCGCCGCGGCCCTGGCCAACCTCGCCATCGTCGAACGCGAGGGCCTCCTGGAAGAAGCCGCCCGCCTCGAATCCACCCTCCACACCGCGTTGGCGCCGTTGGCCGACCACCCCCGCGTCGCTGAGGTCCGCAGCGGACTCGGCGCGGTGGCGGCCGTGCAGCTCGCCGACCCGTCCGAGGGCCCCGCCCTGGTGAAAACCCTGCGCGAACACGGCATCTCGGGCCGCGCCGCCGGTGCGGGCGCCATGCAGATCTCGCCGTCGTTCGTCATGACCGACGCCCAGGTTGCCGAGCTCGCCGACGGATTCGCCCGCGCCCTGGGCTGATTCGGGAGTCGATCGACACCGGGCCCGTCGGCGAAACTCGCTGGCGGGCCCGGAGTCGTGCGGGCTAGCCTGCTCTGTTCTGATCGAACAGGGGAGGACCTGCGTGCAAGCATCGGTGACCGTGACACCGGACCAACTACCGGAATTGCTGCTGCATGTCGCGGTGGTGCGGCCGGTGTTCCTGTGGGGTGCGCCGGGAATCGGTAAGAGCTCGCTCGTGCGGACCTTCGCCGATTCGCTCGGCCTGGAGTGCGTCACGCTCCTCGGCACCCAGCTCGCCCCCGAAGACCTGATCGGTGTCCCGCAGATCGTCGATGATCGCAGCCGCTTCGCACCGCCGGAGCTGATCGCGCGACCGGAGCCCTACTGCCTGTTCCTCGACGAACTCAACGCCGCCTCACCGGAAGTGCAGAAGTCGTTCTATTCGCTGATCCTGGACCGCCGGATCGGGACCTACGAATTGCCCGCCGGTTCGGTGGTGATCGGCGCGGGCAATCGCGCCACCGACAACGCGCTCGCCCGGCCGATGGCCTCGGCACTGGTCAACCGGATGGTGCACCTGCACCTGCGCGCCGATGTCGACGACTGGCTGCAGTGGGCCACCACCCACGACATTCACCCCTGGATCATCCGCTACCTCACCCAGCGCCCCGATCACCTGTGGTCGGCGCCGCCCAAAACCGAGGCACCTTTCTCCACGCCGCGCGGCTGGCACATGCTCTCCGACGCGCTGCACTCCTGCGGCGACGACATCGACGACACGACCCTGCAGGTCCTCGCCGCGGGCACGCTCACCCTCGGCCACGGTTCCGGCTTCCGCGCCTTCGTGAAAACGATCCGCCACGCCTACGACCTGGACGCGGTGCTCAAGGGTGACGCCGGGTGGCCGCGTGACCCGGCCGACCGTGACCTGCTCTATTTCCTGTCCGAGACGATGCGCGTCCGGTTGATCAAAGATCTCCCCGGCGACCGCGCGCACACCTCGCCGACGGTGCAGCGCTTCGTGATGCGCGCCAAGTCGCTGCTGGTGGAACTCGCCGAGATCTCGGTGGAGTGCGCGCAACTGGTGATCGCCTCCGATGCCGAGGGGATGCCGGTACTGCCGTCGTGGTTCCTCATCGAGGTGTCGCGGGATCTGCCGCGCCTGGCCGCGCGGCGCTGAGCATGGCACGCAAGCGGCGCACGGTCGCGGATCCGTGGCAGCAGGCGGTCGACGACGGCTGGAAGGCGGCATGCGCCCACCCGGCGTTGCGGCCGCTGGCCACCCAGTTGTACCGCCTCGACGAGCGGACTCCTCGTGCGGTGTGGGCGCGGCTGAGCGGCAGCTACGTGGGCTATCACCCGAAACGCCGGGCCACCGCACAGGAATGGGCATGGGTGTTCGCGCATTGCCTGCTCCACGCCGGATTCGGTCACCTCGATCCACGAAACACGGTGCCCGCCAACATCACCGGCCTCGACCCGGGAGACCCCGAGGGCAGGCGCGACGTGCGCGCACCGCATCCGGCCTACCGCGCGGCGTGCTGTGCCGCCGTCGACACCTACCTGACGACGATGAAGATCGGCACCCGCCCCGCCGACATCCCGCCGACGCCCGAGTTGGCCGACGAGCACGCTGCCGCAGCCCGGTGGCGCGATACGGCAGTGCCGGATGCCTTCGCGCGCACCGGGTTCGCCGACTTCCTGCTCACCTCGGCCGAGACCGCGAAACGCGTCGACAACCCCGCCCGGTTCGCGCGGGGTATCGCGGCCGCCGCCCGTGCGGCGCTGGCCACCGCGGGCGGCGAGCGCACCGCCGACGGCGTGGGTGCGCCCCGAGGAGAACGTGCGGTTGCCGACCTTCGGGGTAGTCCTCGATACGTCGGGTTCGATGGACGTAACCCTGCTCGGCAAAGGGCTCGGCGCGATCGCGTCCTACGCGCTGGCCCGAGACGTGCCGCGAGCCAGAGTCGTCTACTGCGATGCGGCCGCCTACGACGCGGGCTACCTGCCGGTGGAGGAGATCGCCGCGGGCGTGCGGGTGCGCGGTCGCGGCGGCACGATCCTGCAGCCCGGCATCCGCCTGCTCGAACGAGCCGAGGACTTCCCGGTCGACGGCCCGATTCTGGTGATCACCGACGGGCAGTGCGACGCGGTACGGATCCGCCGCGAACATGCGTTCCTCGTCCCCGCGGGCGCTTGCCTACCGTTCGCCCCCCGGGGCCCGGTCTTCCGCCTGCGCTGAGCCGACAGCGTGGCGTGGCCGACGCCGATCCGGGATCAGCGAGGATCGAGCCGCAGGGTGAAGAAGCGGCTCAGCGGGTCGATGGAGTAGCTGCCGAACGGGCCGCATTCAGCGAACCCGTGGCGCAGATACAGGCGGCGGGCCGGGGCGAAGAAGTCCTCGGCGCCGGTTTCCAGGCTCAGCCGCCGGTACCCGCGTTCTCGGCTCACCACGACCAGGTGGGCGAGCACGGCGGCGGCGACACCGCGGCCGGTATGCCCGTCGGCGGTGCGCATGGACTTGATCTCGGCGTGCTCGGCGTCGAGCTCCTTCAGCGCGCCGCACCCGACGAGGTCCTCGCCGGACCACGCGCTCCACACCGTGACCGCGGGATCGCGCAGGGCGGCGAGGTCGAGGGCGTGCATGCTGCAGGCGGGGGTGGTGTCCGCCATTTCCGCGTGGTGGGCGGCCAGCAGGCTCCGGATTTCCGCGCCGGTGAGATCATCGGCCACCACGCGAAGCTGGTCGACCGCAGCAGTCGGGTTATCGGTCATAAGTCCAGTTTGCCGATCGATGCCGCGGCCCATCGATCCGGGTCGGCCACGGTGGCAGTGAGCTCGCCGTGCTGAGCGAGCGGTGCCGAGGGCACGGCGCGAGGGCCTCGCGGTGGTGTCCGCTTCCGCGAGGCATCTGGACGAGGCACGCCCCGACCGCGGAAAACGCCCCGGGGCACCAGCACGGGTGCGAGCATGGTGACGCGGGTGTCGACTCGAAAGTGGTGGGGTGTGGCCGATTTCGTGCAGCAGTATGCGTTCGTGCGGTGGCCGGTGGTCGCCGCGTTCGTCCTGGCATCGCTGATCGTGGCGACCCGGCTGACCGGGCGAACCCGGTCGGCGCACCGGATCGATACCGCCTCCGACAGCGCGCACCTGCTCATGTGCCTGGTGATGTTGGCCATGCTGGTGTTCCCCGCCGCGACCGACCCGCACGCGATGCGCGCGATACTCACCGCCCTCACCGTGGCGTTCGCGATCCTGCTCGCCGAACGTGTCATGGAGTGGCGCACCGGTTCGGCACCCGACGGTGTGTTGGCGCTGGGCTATCACACCCTCGCGGCTGCGGCGATGCTGTACGCGATGGCCGGGCACGGGGCCGTGCACGACCCCGGTGGGGCGCGCTGGCCCGCCGTCGGGCTGGCGGTGCTGTTCGGCCTCGATGCGCTGCTCGTCCTCGGTACGGCCGGTCACCGGTCACGCTGGCACCGCATCGTTCATCCCGCCGGTTCCCACCCGCTGACCTCGGCGCTGGTGCCTCATGTGGTGATGGACATCGGGACCGCGTTCATGCTGATCGCCGCGATCGGCCGGTGAATACCGATCCACAACCGCTCGCGCTGCGAATTGCCTTAGTGCGGGCAGGAATTCGACGATGAGTGGGCAGCGCGGTCCCCAACCGCCGCCGGGGTCGCGCGGCGCCGGTCCGCGGATACCCCCGATCGTGGCCGGTGCCGACGATCGCGAGGAGATGCGCGCGCTCTACCGCGCCACCGGCGCCGCCGCGTTCGGGCTGGCCCTGCGGGTGCTGCACCGCCGCGGTGCCGCCGAAGATGTGGTCCGCGAAGGCTATCGACGGGCGAGATCGGCGCAGTGGATCGTCGACGAGGACGACGCCGGCCGGGAACCCGATTTCCCCGCCGCGGAATCAAGGGACGACCACACCGAGCCAGCTCCGCTGTCGCGTCCCGGGCCGGACCTCGGGACGCCGTGGGGGCGTTCGGCGTTCGTCGCGACCGAACAACGATCCGACCTGGCCCCCCACACCTACGGTGCGATGGATGTCGCCTTCGGTCGCGGCGTCGTCTACTCCCACGAGGGTTCCCGCCTGCCCGACCGCGCGAGCACCGAGGCAGGCTCTCGCTCCGAGACCCCGGATCGCCTCGGCACGGACCACCCGGACCGATGCCACCAGGGCACAGACGACGCAGTCCATGGTCTGCCCGGCTCCCACGCGGACCACCCATCCGAGGTCACCGAGCCGGGCAACACCGGTACCGACCGTCTGAACGCCGACCACGCCTTCGGCCACATCGATGTCGATCGGTCGGGCGCGGTCGGCATCGACGCCGAACGTCTCGGGACGGATCGTTTCGGCGCGCCCTCCCGGATCGCCCACGACGGCCCGGCCTTCACCCCCGACCAATCCTGGCTGCTGGCCCAGATCCATCGTCTCGCGGTTCAGCGCGCGCGTCTGGACCGCCGCGGCGGCGACGACATGCCGTGGCTGGCGGCCGCGGCCAGACTCGGTTTCGACGACCCCCTCGACAGCCACTGCGAGATCTTCGTCCTCGCCTACTACGGCGGTCGCACCTACCGCGCCATCGGCCGTGAACTGGGCCTACGGGTGCCGATGGTGACGAGGCTGCTGGGCGAGGGCATCGAACGGCTCGCCGAACAGCGGATCCCCCGGTGGACGGCCAGGCAGTCGTGGTGCCCGCCCGGCTCGGTCCTGTCCCTGGCCGACGCCTACGCGCTCGACGCGGTCGCCGAACTCGAACACCACCACATCGAGAACAGGCTCACCGCCACCACCCCGAACAGTCTGTCGCAGTTCGCCACCCGCGTGCGCGGTGTGCACGAAGTGCTCGCGCTGCTGGCCGCCGACGACCAGCACACCCCGCCCCGCGCGCTCGAAACCCGCATCCTCGCCGACCTGGGCGCCGCGCCACAGCGACGCGGCCACTGGGCGGCCAGACCGCCATGGTTGCGCCGCTTCGGCGGTCAACCGGAGAGTTAGAGCACCACCACGTGGTCTTCGGCGACCCGTCCGCCGAGGCGAACCCACCCGTCGGAGTCCCACTCGGTGTAGAGCTGTGAGCCCTGCCCCTGGGTGATGATCAGCCCGCGGCGCAACTGGGCGGTGAGCGCGACCGCCGCCGCCCCGGTCGCCTCGTCCTCGGCGATGCCCATGGCGGGCGCGAACATCCTGGCGCGCAGCGCGCCACGTGACTCGTCGGTCCAGGCCCAGAAGAAATGCTGGCCGTCGGTGAAGTCGACGGGGACCAAGGCTGCCAGCTCCTGCACCGAATCCAGTTGCTGGAAGGCGAACTTCGGTGCCCACTCGGCGCGCGCGGTGATCCAGGTCAGACCGTCGGTTCGGTTGACGGCGACGGGCCCCGCGGGCACCCGCAAGGTGTGCACCGGCGTGCGTTGTACGTCGAGCCACCACGCGGTGCCGACGGTGGGATGCCCGGCGAAGGGCAACTCGACGGCCGGGGTGTAGATGCGGACGTCGGCGACGCCGTCGACCGGATCGGAGACGACCGTGGTTTCGCTGAACCCCAGCCGTGCCGCCAGTTCCTGCTTGTCGAGGGCGACGACGTCGCCCGCGCGGGCGATGCCGAGCGCGTTGCCGAGGTTTCCGGCCGGATCGGTGAACACTCGGACGACCTCGACCTGGATGTTCGGGGTATCGGGCACATCATGTGCGTTCATGATCGCGAGCCTACCGGGCCGCTGTGCGAGGCCCACCGACCCGCGAGCCCGCCAAGACACGTCCGATCCCAGCACGGCAGCGGCCCCGATCCGGAAATCCGGATCGGGGCCGCCGTGCCTCGAAACAGGCGCGAAACCGACGAATCAGACGGCAGCCGAAGCCAGCGCCTCGGTGGACGCGACCGCCTGGCCGACACCGGCGACGATCGCCGCCGCACGCAGTGACTCGAAGATCACCTCACGCGACACACCGGCCTCGCGCAGCGTCTTCTCGTGCGCCTCGAGGCAGTGCGCGCAGCCGTTGATCGAGGACACCGCGAACGACCACAGCTCGAAGTCGGCCTTGTCGACGCCGGGGTTGCCGATGATGTTCATCCGCAGGCCCGCGCGCAGATCGTCGTAGCGACCGTCCAGGAACGCCTTACCGCGGTAGAACACGTTGTTCATGCCCATGATCGACGCGGCGCCCAGCGCGGCGTCGTAGGCCTCGGCCGAGAGCACGTCGGCGGCCTCTTCGGCGACCTCACGCAGGGTGGTCGCCGAGTGCGTGGCGGCGGCCGAAGCGAGCAGGGTGCCCCACAGCTGCTGCTCGTTGAGCACCGTGGTGCGGGCCAGCGAGGACAGATTGAGCTTGAGGTCCTTGGCGTACTCGGGAAGAGAGTTCTTCAGGTTCTCGATGCTCATGACAGTGGGGCTCCTTCAGGGTGTTTCGGTGGGGAAGTGGTTCAGACGCTGGCGGTGAGCAACTCACCCGCGTTGATGGTCGGGTCGCCCTTCTTCCAGTTGCAGGCGCACAGCTCGTCGGACTGCAGGGCGTCGAGCACGCGCAGCACCTCGTCGACGTTGCGGCCGACCGAACCGGCGGTCACCGAGACGAACTGCACCTCGTTGTTCGGGTCGACGATGAAGGTGGCGCGGTCGGCGACGCCGTCGGCGTTGAGAACGCCGGAGGCGGTGGCCAGTTCACGCTTGAGGTCCGACAGGATCGGGAAGGGGAGGGTCTTGAGATCCTCGTGCTGTGCGCGCCACTGGAAGTGCACGAACTCGTTGTCGACCGAGGCGCCGAGCACCTGCGCGTCACGATCGGCGAACTCCTCGTTCAGCTTGCCGAACGCGGCGATCTCGGTCGGGCACACGAAGGTGAAGTCCTTGGGCCAGAAGAACACGATGCGCCACTTGCCGGCGTGGTCGTCGCTGGTGATCTGGGTGAAGTAATCGTCGGGCTGCTGCGCGTCGACCTTGGAGAGGTCGCCTCCGATGACGGCCTTGAGGTTGTATGCCGGGAACTGGTCGCCGATGGTCAGCAGAGCCATGCTTCGTCTCCTCATTCGTGGTGTGGTTGATGTCAGCCTACTGAAAGGTAAAGCCGATTGCTGGTCGTACACTGATAGGTGTGAGTGATCAGACTTATCAGCCAACCCTGTCGCAGCTGCGTGCGTTCGTGGCCGTCGCCGAATACCGGCATTTCGGCACCGCCGCAGCGCGTTTGACTGTGAGTCAACCCACGTTATCGCAGGCACTGGCATCACTGGAAAACGGACTCGGGCTCCAGCTGATCGAGCGCAGCACCCGCCGCGTGCTGGTGACCGCCGCCGGAATGCGACTGCTGCCGCAGGCCATGGCGACCCTGGAAGCCGCCGATCGATTCGTCGCCTCGGCGACCGGCGACACCCTCGGCGGCACACTGCGCGTGGGCATCATTCCGACCGTCGCCCCGTACGTGCTGCCCGAACTGCTGCCCGAGTTGCGCCGCAAACTGCCCGGGGTGCTACCCCAGGTGGTGGAAGACCAGACCGCGCGGCTGCTGGACGGGTTGCGCACCGGTGTGCTCGACGTGGCGGTGCTCGCCCTGCCGACCGAAGCCAACGGCTTGGTCGAGATCCCCCTCTACAGCGAGGAATTCGTGCTGGTCACGCCCCGCGGGCACGAGCTGGCCGGCCGCACCGACCTGGCCGCGCCCGCGCTCGCCGACCTGCCGCTGTTGCTGCTCGACGAGGGCCACTGTCTGCGCGATCAGACTCTGGACCTGTGCCGCTCGGCCGACGTGCAACCCGGGACGGTCGGCGATACCCGTGCCGCCTCGCTGACCACGGTCGTGCAGTGTGTGGCCGGCGGGCTCGGGGTGACGCTCATCCCGGAGATGGCCGTGGCCGCCGAGACCGCGCGCGCGAATCTGGGCACCGCCCGCTTCACGGCCCCCGCTCCCGGTCGCACGATCGGGCTCGCGTATCGAGGGTCTTCCGCGCGGGCCGCGGATTACGAATACCTCGCGGCGGTCATCCGATCCAAGCGCCCTTTCTGATCTGCGCGCTCCTCGAACAATGCTTGTTGTGACAGTGGGCTCGTTGTCGAGCCAGGCGAATTGTCATAGTTGCAGAATAAATTTCGCAAAATGGACTTTTCTCCGCTCGCCATCCGAGGGCGAGCGGATATTTAGCATCGCAAATCAAATAACTTCTCGATGATCCTGCGATGCGTCGGTTTCTTCGACCAGCGCTAGAATCATTGCAGTTAACTATTGGCATTCACGTGTTCGGGAATGCTGTGGCCGGGGAGTTCGGTCCACAGCCCCCACGACACGGTATAGCGATCGGAGCGGTGCGGCAAGTGTCTGCGCCACCTTTGTGGATCGATTCCGAATCGTGCTGAATTCGGTACCCGATGCATGTACCGCGGGTGATCCGACTCTGGGCGGACGGTCGGGACGGCCCATCGGAGAGGACGTCGAACAGGGGTCGGCCAGGTCGGGATGCCGATCGCCACGGCGGCGACGTCCTAAACGTCCTTTCTGTGTTCGTGACCATGTTGAAAGGTTCCGGAAATCGGATTCGGCAACTTTGCGGCTATATAATCGACATCTTGAAGTGAGCTGTAAGAGGGGAGGTCGAAATGGGCCGAAAGAGTCGCATCGATGACAGTCAGGACCGGTCGAAGCGGTTGGAAATCGGCTCATTCCGCTATTCCCAAAAAAAGGATTCCGGTAACGGTTCCGGTGCTGGGTCCAACGGCAGCGGACACCCGTCATTCGAAATCTTTCCGCTGACGGCGGCGCAGCGGGGGATCTGGTTTGCCCAGCACCTCACCGAATCGTCACCGATTTCTGTGGCCCAATACGTCGAGGTCGTCGGAGAGGTGGACGCCGAACTGCTTGCCGAGGCCTGCAGAACCGCCAGTCGCGAGTTCGGATCCGGGCATACGCGACTGATCGAGGTCGATGGAGAGCCCTGTCAGTTCGTCGACGAGGACCGTGGAGGTCCGGTATCGGTCGTGGACCTGCGCCATCATGCCGATCCGGTGGCGACCGCGCGCGCGATGATGGCTCAGGACTATTCCGCTCCGCTGGACATGCTGAACGACGACCTCGTGACGAGCATCGTGTTCCGGGTCGGCGAGGACCATGTCCTGTGGTACCAGCGCGCGCACCACATCGCGCTCGACGGATTCGCCGCGGTAACGATGCTGCACAGGATGACCGAGCTGTACAACGCTTGGGTGAAGTCCGAGGAACCGGCATCGTGCGCGGCGCAGGACCTGGAGGTCATCGTCGAGCAGGACCTGGCGTACCGGGGTTCGACACGTTTCGACAACGACCGCAACTACTGGCTGGAGCATCTGGCAGGCGCGCCGCCCGCCGTCAGCCTGGCCGGTCGCGTCGGCAAGCCCACCATCCATCCGGCGCTGGTCAGCACAGAGCTGCCCGACGCCACCGCGCGTCTGCTGACAAGCGTCGCGCTCGAACATGGTCAGAGCGTGGCGCCGACCATCGTCGCGGCGTTCGCCGCCTATCTCGCGCGGATGACCGGAAGCGACGAAGTGATGCTGAGCCTGCCGGTTTCGGGTCGGCACTCCGCCGTGCTGCGCCGTTCCGGGGGGATGGTGGCGAATGTGGTGCCGCTGCGGGTGCGGGTGGCCGGCCGCAACGTCGGTGAACTGATCGCCGCGGTGCAAAGTGAGTTGACGAGTGCACTGCGGCGGCAGCGCTACCGCCAGGAGGACATATTCCACGATATGGGGATCGCGCGCGACGAGGCGGCGTCCTTCGGGCCTGCCGTGAACCTGATGCTGATCGAGAACGAGGTTGTGCTCGGCAACACGACAGGCCGCCTGAACGTCCTCACCTCAGGCCCTACCGCCGACCTTTTCGTCAATATCTACCCGGGTGCGGGCAAAGACAGTACGCATATCGATTTCCAGGGAAATCCGAGCGCCTACACCCCGGACGAGCTCGCTGGCCACCACCGGCGGTTCCGCATGTTCCTGCACGAGTTCCTCGCCGGGGGAGCGGAATGTCGAGTCAGCGGATTGTCGCTGCTCGACGTACACGAGCGGTCCACGCTGCCGCGGGTGCGGGGGCCGAGCGGAGTCGAAACACGGCTGCTTCCCGAGATTCTGACCGAGAGCGCGCGCCGGGATCGCAGTGCGTGCGCGATCGTCTCGGCCGGGCAGACGATGACCTACGGCGAGCTGGACGACAGATCCTCCCAGCTGGCCCGGCATCTGATAGCTCTGGGTTGTGGCCCGGACGCGGCGGTGGCGATCATGCTGCGACGCTCGGTCGAATCCGTGGTGGCGACATGGGCGATCGCGAAATGTGGGGCCGCGGTGGTCCAGCTGGACCCCGAGTACCCGCGCAAGCGGGTAGAACACATGGTCGCCGACAGCGGCGCGACCGTGGTGATCACGATCGACGACTTGCGCGACCGAGTCCCACCGGCGACGCGTTGTGTGGTTCTCGATGATCCCGCGACCCTGGGGGAAGGCGGCGCCGACAGCGGGCCGATTTCCGACGACGACCGTATCCGGCCACTGCGCCCGTCCAATATCGCCTACGTCACCTATACCTCGGGATCCACCGGAACGCCGAAAGGCGTTCAGGTCACGCACACCGGCCTCGCGAATCTGATTGCCGACCGCGCCGCCACCTACGGAATAGATGCGACCTCTCGGGTGTCGTATGCGCTCTCGCCCAGTTTCGACGCCTCCATGGAACAGTTTCTGACCTGCTTCGCGAGCGGATCCGCGCTGGTGATCGTGCCGCCCGAGGTGACCGGCGGCGAGCCGCTCACGCGACTGCTGGCCGACGAGCACGTGACCCACCTGACCCTGACGCCCACGATGCTGGCAACCGTGGACCCGCATCCGGCGACCGACGTGCGCGTGCTCGTGGTCGGCGGCGACGTCTGTCCACCGCACGTCATCGAGCGGTGGGCGCCGTCGTTGTCCATGTACAACGAATACGGTCCCACCGAGGCCACCGTGACCGCCGCCGGCGGCGTGCTCAGACCCGGTCACGCCCACCTGGTCGGTGGCCCCCTTCGTGGCGTCGCGGCGATGGTGCTGGACCGAACGCTCCAACCGGTGCCGAACGGCACCGCGGGCGAGCTGTATCTCGCCGGGCCGGGATTGGCCCGCGGATACAGCCATCTGTTCGCCGAAACCGCCGCCCGGTTCGTCGCGGATCCGTACGGCGGCGCGGGCGAGCGGATGTACCGCACCGGCGACATCGCGCGCTGGACAGGCGACAACGCCGAGATGGCGCTGGAATTGCTGGGACGCGGCGACTTCCAGGTCAAGATCCGTGGCTACCGGATCGAACCGGGTGAAATCGACACCGCGCTCACCACACACGAGGACGTGGATCTTTCGGTGACGGTGCCGGTGCACAACAACGCGGGCACGACCGTGCTGGCGTCGTATGTGGTCCCGGTCAGCGGCCGTCGGATCGAACCGCTCGAACTCCAGCGCTTCGCCCGTGATTCGCTGCCGCCGCAGATGGTTCCGGCGGTGATCATCGCGTTGGACAGCCTCCCGGTGAACGCCTTCGGCAAGCTCGATCGCAGCGCTCTGCCGAAGCCGGAGTTCGGGACCGCGCCGGTCGGCCGGCCGCCGGCCACCGCCCGGGAGAAGGCGATCGCACGGCTGTTCACCGAGGTGCTCGGCGTGCCTCTGGTCGGGGCGGACGACAGCTTCTTCGCCCTGGGCGGCGACAGCATTCTGTCGATCCAGCTGGTGGCGCGGGCCAAAGCCGATGGCCTGAGTTTCTCCACACAGGATGTGTTCGTGCACAAGACCGTGGCGGGCTTGGCGGCCACGGCGACGAAATCAAGCGATACGCCCGAGTTGGCCGAGTTGCCCGGCGGCGGCGTAGGGCCGCTGCCGTTGTCGCCGATCATGTGCGCAATGCTGGATCGGGGTCATTACGACCGATTCGCGCAGGCCGCGCTCGTGCAGCTGCCCGATGGGGTCGATCGAGCGGGCCTCGTGCGCGCAGTGGGATCCCTGCTGGACCGCCACGACATGCTGCGCGCGGTCTTGCGCGGCGATTCGGTTGATCGCTACGTCGAGGTACTCGAGCCGAACGCGGTCGACCCGGACGCCGCGCTTGTCGATGTTCGCCTCGAGCGACGGGACGCCGCCGAGGTCGACCGTCACCTGCAGCAGGCCGCCGATCGATTGGACCCGGGCAAGGGTGTGCTCGTTCAAGCCGTCTGGATGCGGGATCTCCACGGCTCGGGACCCGACCTGATGTGGCTGGTGATTCACCATCTCGCCGTCGACGTGGTGTCGTGGCGCATCATCCTCGCCGACCTCGCGCGGGCCTGGTCGCAGATCTCCGCCGGCGGTGAACCGGATTTCGGCCCGATCACCACCTCGTTCCGGCGGTGGGCGCACGGCCTGGTCGAGCGGGCACCGGGCAGACGGTCGGCGGAACTCGACAGGTGGAAGGACGTCCTCGCGCCGGGTGATCAGCTACTCGGATCGCGCCGTCTGGTTCCCGATCGTGACGTCGGCGCCACGGCGGGCCGGGTCCATCAGCGCATCCCGGCAGCGGTCACCGAGGCGGTTCTCACCACCATTCCGGATCGCTTCCACTGCAGCGCCAACGATCCGCTGCTCGCGGCGCTGGCATTGGCACTCGGTGAGTGGCGGCGCAGGCGCGGTACAGCGGCGGCC
This sequence comes from Nocardia sp. NPDC055165, assembly GCF_053606985.1. NCBI lineage: Bacteria > Bacillati > Actinomycetota > Actinomycetes > Mycobacteriales > Nocardiaceae > Nocardia > Nocardia sp. NPDC055165. The sequence continues at coordinate 50,903 of NZ_JBSGSS010000006.1, read as the reverse complement.
GCAGGCGAGTTGATCTCGCTGGAGGGACACGGCCGCGAGGAGCGGGCCGTGCCGGGCGCCGATCTCAGCGGCACCGTGGGCTGGTTCACCACACGCTTCCCGGTCCGGATCGACTGGGACGGTGTCGATCTCGATGACGCGCTGGCCGGCGGCGCAGGTGCTGGACTGGCGATCAAACAGGTGAAGGAGCAGTTGCGCGCGGTGCCGGACAACGGCATCGGCTACCAGGTGCTGCGTCATCTCGATCCCCAGGGCCGTGCCGAGCTCGCGGACTTGCCCGAACCTCAGATCAGCTTCAACTACCTCGGGCGGGTCAGTGTCGCTGAACGCTCGATGCCCTGGGCGCCCACCACCGAGTTCACCGCACTGACCGCGACGAGCGATCCGGGGATGGCGCTGCCGGCCGTGCTCGATGTCAACGCGATCGCCGAGGAAGGTCGCGACGGGCTCGAACTCGATGTGACCTGGGAATTCGCCTCGCAGGTATTGGGTGCCGAGGAGGTCGACGAGCTCACCGGGCTGTGGGCTCGCGCGCTGGGGGCACTCGCCGACCACGTCCGATCCGACACCGGCTACGGCTTCACGCCCTCCGACTTCCCGCTCACCGCCGTATCGCAGGACGATGTCGACCACTGGCTGGGGAAATACCCGTCGATGATCGATGTGTGGCCGCTCACCGCCTTGCAGTCCGGGCTGCTGTTCCACACCATCTACGACCGCGACGGCGACGACGGCTACATCGTGCAGGTGGCGCTGACCTTCGCCGGGCAGGTGGACGGTGCGCGGATGCGCCGCGCCGCGCAGGTGCTCATCGACCGGCACGACAGCCTGCGGACGGCGTTCGTCGAGAGTGCCGATGGGCCACGGCAGATCGTCCTGCGCGACACCGAAGTCGATTGGGGCGAGTCGAATCTCGCCGGCATCAGCGATGGGGGCAGGCGGGCGCGAGCACTTCGGCGACTCGCGAGGGCGGCCGTGGCTCCGTTCGACCCGGCCCATCCACCGCTGGTGCGTTTCCACCTCGTGCGCACCGGCGTCGATACTTTCCAGTTGCTGGTCACCAACCACCACCTCGTGCTCGACGGCTGGTCGATGCCTCTGCTGATCCACGAGCTGCTCTCCTTGTACACCTCCGATGGCGACACCGCCGAGCTCGCGCCCCCTCGTTCGTACCGGGAGTATCTGCGGTGGCTGCAGGCGCAGGATCGCGACGCCGCAATCGCCGCGTGGCGGGAGACACTCGCCGGAATCGACAGTCCGACACGGGTCACGGGCAGGCCGGATCGGTCCGTCGCCGCGCACGTCGGTGAGGTCGACCTGAACCTGGACGCGGCGACCACCGCAGCGCTTCTCGATCTGGGCCGCTCACACGGCGTCACCGCCAACACGGCCCTGCAGGTGGCATGGGCACTGCTGGTGGCCGCGCTGACCGGACGGTCCGACGTGGTCTTCGGCAATACGATCGCGCACCGCCCGCCGCAGATTCCGGATGTCGAGCGCATGGTCGGGCTTCTCGTCAACACGCTGCCCGTCCGAGTCCGCCTCGACCCCGGCGAAACCGTCGGCGACCTGCTCGTCCGCGTGCAATCCGAGCAAGCCGCCATGCTGGATCATCAGTACATCGGCTTGGCGGAGCTGCAACGGGCCACCGGCATCACCGATATGTTCGACACCGCGACGGTGCTCGAGTCCTATCCGCTCGACCGGGAACTGCTGGCGCGCAATCTCTCCGACGCCGGCTTGCGGTTCGTCGAGATCGACGCACACGATGCCACGCCGTATCCACTGAGTTTGCAAGTGTCCCCGCCGCGGTCGAGTCGCGACCGGCGATCGGATGCCGCCGACGAGCCGAGCACCTACACGGTGACGCTGAAATTCGCCACCGACCGATTCGATTCGGCCGAGGTCCGTACGCTGCTCGAACGCTTCGAGCTTCTTCTCACGCAGATCGTCAGGAATCCCGCCCGCAACGTCGCCGCGATCTCCTCCTGCTGGGATTCCGAACGCGCGGAACTGCTTTCGGTCGGCAGCGAGGAGCCGCCCGCCGCGGAGCTCGTGCTGCGCGACATCCTGTGGGGGACCGCGCGCAGGTATCCGGATGCCGTGGCCCTGCGGTGCGGCGACACCACGTGGACCTATCGTGAGCTGGAGCGCCGCGCCGACGAGTTCGCTCATCTGCTGGCCCGCCATGGTGCTCGCGCCGAGTCGATCGTCGCGTTGGCCGTTCCCCGTTCGGCTGAACTGGTGGTCGCCATCTGGGCGGTGGCGAAGACAGGCGCCGCCTTCCTGCCCTTGGATCCCGGCAATCCCGCCGCGCGGATCGCGGAGTTGTTGTCCGACTCCCGGACCGGTCTCGGCGTGACGACCAGCGATGTCGCACCGAGCCTTCCGGACACCGTCGACTGGTTGACGCTGGACGCTGCGGCTACGGATGCTGACGAAAATCTTCCCCGTCTGTCCGAAGTCTCGGCCGGGGCCGATCGGCTGTCGGCCGACAACGCGGCATACGTGATCTATACGTCCGGATCGACCGGCAAACCGAAGGCGGTCCACCTCAGCCATCGCGGCCTGGCCGACCTCGTCGCGGCGCAGGTCGACGCCTTCGGTGTCGGTCCGGGTTCGGTGGTGCTGCAGGTCGCGTCGCCGGGCTTCGACGCCTGCTTGTCGGAGTTGCTGTTGGCGCACGGGAGTGGCGCCGGTCTCGTGGTGTCGCCGCCGGAGGTGTACGCCGGGACCGACCTCGAGGAATTGCTTCGGTCGCAGCAGGTGTCGCACGCGATCATCACCCCGTCGGTGCTGAAAACCATGGATCCGTCCCGGACGCCGTCGTTGACATCGCTCGCGGTCGTCGGCGAAGCGACCGAGCCGGACACCGTGAACCGGTGGGGGCACGGCCGACGGCTGATGAATCATTACGGACCGACCGAGTGCACGATCTGGGCGACGGGGTCGGACGCTCTGGTACCCGGCGAACTGGTGACGATCGGCGGCCCGATCCGGGGCGCGTCGGCGATGGTTCTGGACCGGTGGCTGCGACCGGTGCCGGTCGGTGTCGTGGGCGAACTCTATATCGGTGGGCCCGGACTCGCCCGCGGGTACGTCGGTCGACCGGGTGTGACCGCGTCGCGCTTCGTCGCGGATCCGCGATCGGTTCGCGGCGAACGGATCTACCGCACCGGTGATTCCGTGCGCTGGGTGCGCGGTCGCGCCGGATTGGCACTGGAATATCTGGGTCGAGGCGATCAGCAGGTCAAGATCCACGGTCTGCGGATCGAGCCGGGGGAAATCGATGCGCACCTGGCTCTGCACCCGGAGGTGGCGAGCGTCGCGACCGTCGTGGTGAAGGGGCCTGCCGACGAACCGGTGCTGGTGTCCTATTTCGTCTCCGCCTCGGGGGCCGTGGTCGACGTGGTGGCACTCGGCGACGATCTGTCGCGCACGCTACCGCGCTATATGAACCCCGCGGCGATCGTGCAGCTCGAAGAGATGCCGCGCACACCGACCGGAAAGCTCGATCGGAAAGCATTGCGGCAGAGGTCCTTCGATGCCCACGCCGCGGACGGCAGAATGCCGTCGACGCATACCGAACAGGTCATGGCGAAACTCTTCGCCGACGTGCTCCATCTCGACACCGTGTCCGCCGACAGCAATTTCTTCGCGCTCGGCGGGGACAGCATCGTCTCGATGCGACTGGTGGCGCTGGCGCGATCCGCCGGGCTCACGCTCACGCCGCGAGATGTCTTCGAAGGCAAGACAGTTGCCGCCCTCGCCGCGATGGCCGACGGCGATGGGGCCCCGCCGGTGGAACGCGCCTCGGATTCTCCGCTCGTCGCCCTCACCCAACCCGACATCGATCGGCTCGAGCAGCAATACCACGGCCTGTCCGACGTCTGGCCGTTGTCGCCCATGCAGTCCGGTGTGCATTTCCACTCGACGTTCGACCCGGATGCCGGGGACAACTACACCGTCCAGACGATGATCGGATTTTCCGGCGAGGTCGACGGTGAGCGCTTGCGCCGTGCCGCTCAGGCCGTGGTCGACCGGCACGACATCCTGCGGGCCGCGTTTGTGGAGACCGCGGGCGGGCCCCGTCAGATCGTGCTCGACCATGCCGAGATCGGATTCCGGGAGATCGATCTCGCCGGTGACCGCGACGCGGAATCCCCGGCCGACCCGGCAACGATCGCCGCGGCGGACGCGGCGGCGGGATTCGACCTGTCGGCTCCTCCGCTCCTGCGCTTGACGCTGATCCGTCTCGACGCGGGGTCCTTCCGGCTGCTCGTCACGAATCACCATGTGATCCTGGACGGCTGGTCGATGCCGCTGCTGATGCGAGAACTGCTCGACTACTACGGGTCTCCCACCCATATCGACTCCGCCGGACCCGCACCCTCCTACCGCGACTATCTGTCCTGGCTGGGGCGCCAGGACGCCGCCGCATCCAAGGCGGCATGGGCACAGGCCTTTTCGGATGTCGACGCTCCCACCCGGGTGTCGCGCGACGTGCTCGCGACGGGTTCGGTATCCGCCGCCGAAATCGAGGCCGAGCTGACGGCAGATCGTTTCGGAGGTCTCCGTCGAGTGGCAGCCGAGTCGGCCGTCACCATCAATACGGCGGTCGCCGCGGCCTGGGCCCTGAATCTGCGCGTCCTGACCGGTGAGACCGATGTGATCTTCGGATCCGCGGTGTCGGGACGGCCACCGGAGTTACCGCGGGTCGAGCAGACGCTCGGCATGTTCCTGACCACGATTCCCGTGCGAGTCCCGCTCGAACCCACCATGACGGTGCGCGAGTTGCTGACCGGCATTCAGGAGCGGCACGCTCGCATGCTGGATCATCACCACATCGGCCTGCCCGAGATCCACCGCAGCGTCGGTCTGCCCGAACTCTTCGACACCGCCGTCACCTTCCAATCGTTCCCCGTCGACCGGGCGGCACTACAGCAACTCATCGAGTCGGCGGGCCTGCGGGTGGACGAACTCAGCGGTGTCGACGCGACGCCGTACCCGCTGAGCCTGGTCGTGGCGCCGAAACAGTCCGTGCACGGCGAAGCACAGGCACTGCGGATCACCCTGCGATTCCACGACCGCACGTTCGACACCGCGGCGGCGCGCCGGATCCTCGACCGCTTCGTCGAGTTGCTCGGCCGGATCGCCGTCGACGCCGACCTACGGCTGGGTGAGCTGCCGCTCGACCAGGAACCGGGGCCGTCGTGGCCGGTTTCGGGTGCGGAACCGGAAATCCCGGACACGCTGGACCGGATCCTCACTGCGTGCGCTACCGCCGAACCCGACGCCATCGCCGTGCGATGCGGTGCGACCGCCATGACGTACCGGCAGCTCGACGAGCGATCCGCACGTCTGGCCCGGGTCCTGCTGCGGCACGGCGTCCAGCGGGGACAGGTCGTCGCCTCGGTGCTTCCGCGATCCCTGGCGGCGACGGTGACCCTGTGGGCTGTGGCGAAGACCGGTGCCGCAGTCCTGCCGATAGACCCGACCCTGCCGCCGGAGCGGATCGACTTTCTGCTGTCGGATTCGAAAGCCGTGCTCGGGCTGACCGACTCCTCCGCCGGGGCGCACCTTCCCGATGGCGTCGACTGGCTGATCCTCGACCAGGAGCAGATGCTCGACACCGCGGATTCGGTTGCCGCGGTGCCGATCACCGATGTCGAACGCGGCGGTCCGATCCGGCGGGATCAGACCGTGTACGTGAGCTACACCTCCGGGTCGACCGGTATGCCCAAGGGCGTGCTCGTCAGCCATCGCGGCCTGGCCGATATCGTCGCGGCGCAGCGGCGGATTCTCGGCGTCGACCCGAGTTCGGTGGTGCTGCAGGTAGCCTCGCCCAGCTTCGACGCCTCGGTGTTCGAGTTGTTGATGGCGCACGGCTCGGGCGGCCGACTGGTCGTCTCGCCTCCCGATGTCTACGCCGGACCCGAGCTGGCGGATCTGATCGGGCGTGAACATATCTCGCACGTGGTGATCACTCCCTCTGCGCTGGCGACAGTTTCGTGCGACGGTCTCGACGGGCTGCGCGTGCTGGCGACAGCCGGTGAGCCGGTCGGGCCGGAACTGGTCGATCGGTGGGCGCCGCACCGCACCATGGTCAATCTCTACGGGCCGAGCGAAAGCACGATCTGGGCTACCGCCAGCGACGCACTGGCCCCCGATGCCGCGATCACGATCGGCAGGCCGGTCGGCCCCGTCGCGGTCGTCGTGCTCGATACCTGGTTGCGGCCCGTGCCACACGGTGTCGAGGGCGAGCTGTATCTGTTCGGTCCCGGCTTGGCCGACGGGTACGCCGCCCGGACGGGGTTGACCGCGTCGCGGTTCGTCGCGTGCCCGTTCGCGGAGCCGGGTCAGCGGATGTACCGCACCGGTGACGTGGTGCGCCGTGGCGTCGACGGCGAGATGGAATTCGTGGGGCGCAACGATTTTCAGGTGAAGGTGCACGGCACCAGGATCGAGCTGGGGGAGATCGACGCGGTGCTCGATGCGCGGGCGGATGTGGCGTACGCGGTCACGGTGCCGCGCCGCGACGGCGGGCGAGCGGCGGTGCTGGCGTCCTATGTCGTGCCCGCGCCGGGGACGCAGGTATCGGGCGAGGAGTTGCGTGCGGCACTGGCCGAGGTGCTGCCCCGGTACATGGTGCCGTCCACGGTGATGGTGCTGGACGAGGTGCCGCTGACCGTCAACGGGAAGCTGGATCGCGAGCGGCTGCCCGAGCCGGTGTCCGTCACGCGAGAATTCCGGGCGCCGTCGCCGGGGTTGGAGGAGTTGGTCGCGCGGACGTTCGAGCAGGTGCTCGACGTGGACCGGGTGGGAGTCGACGACGACTTCTTCGCGCTGGGCGGCGATTCCCTGAGCGCCTCGATGGTGGTGGCGCGCCTCGGCGCTGCCCTGGATACGCGAGTTCCGGTGCGGTCGGTTTTCGAGGCGCCGACCGTCGGCGGATTGGCCGGTCTCGCCGCGGCGCTCAGCGGTGGGGGCCGGTTGCCTCTGCTGCCGGGCGCCCACCCCGACTCCGTGCCGCTGTCGCTGGCCCAGCAGCGGATGTGGTTCCTGAACCGGTTCGAGCCGGATTCGGCGGTGCACAGCATTCCGGTGATGCTGCGGCTGTCCGGACGGCTGGACACCGAAGCGCTGGCTGCCGCCCTCGCCGATGTGGTCGCGCGCCACGAAGTATTGCGGACGATATATCCAGAAGTCGCCGGTGAGCCGCGCCAGGTCGTTCTCGACGAGACCGCGGTGCCGGTGCGGGCGGTGCGAGTGCCCGCGGATTCCGTCCAGGAGGTGGTGGGCGAGTTCGTGCGGCGTGGATTCGATGTGACCGTCCGGGTGCCGATGCGAGTGGGCTTGTTCGAGCTGGGCGCCGAGCGCGACAGTGACACAGGAGAATTCCTGCTGGTGCTCGTGGTCCATCACATCGCGGGCGATGGTCAGTCGATGGGGCCACTGGCGCGTGACGTGATGGTGGCCTATGCCGCGCGACTGGCCGGGCAGGCACCGCTGTGGGAGCCGCTCGCTGTGCAGTACGCGGATTTCGCGTGGTGGCAACGGCAGATGCTGGGGGCCGCGGACGATCCGGCGTCGTTGATGTCGGAGCAGTTGGAGTTCTGGCGCTCGACGCTCGCGGGTGCACCGGACCGGCTGGAACTTCCGGCGGACCGCCCACGCCCGGCCGTCGCATCGCTGTCGGGAGGCCGGGTACCGGTGGAGATCGGTGCGAGCCTGCACGAGCGGCTGATCGCGCTGGCACGGACGAGAGGGTCGTCGCTGTTCATGGTGATGCACGCGGCGCTGGCAGCGGTGTTGGGGCGGCTCAGCAGCAGCGATGACATCGTGATCGGCACCCCGGTCGCGGGACGGGGCGAGCCTGGTCTCGACGATCTGGTAGGGATGTTCGTGAACACGCTGGCCTTGCGGACCCGCGTGGATACGGGCGAGCCGTTCGCCGAGTTGCTGATGCGCACCCGGCAGACGGACCTGCTGGCGTTCGAGCACGCGGACGTGCCGTTCGAGCGGGTCGTGGAGGAGTTGAACCCGGAGCGATCGGCGGCACGACATCCATTGTTCCAGGTGGCCTTGGCATTCCAGAACGTGTCGACGATCGAAGTGGTGCTGCCCGACGTCCGGGTGGCCCGGGCAGAGGTGGATACCGAGGCGATCCAGTTCGATCTGCAGCTGGTGCTGTCCGATTCATCCGCGCAGGGTATGTCGGGAATGTTGACCTATGCTCGGGATCTGTTCGACGAGGTGACCGCAGCGGCGATCGTCCGGCGGCTGGTGCGGGTACTCGAAGCCGTCGCCGACGATCCGGCCGTAGTAGTCGGCGATATCGACTGGCTGGAAGCCGACGAGCGCTCGTCGCTCACCTCGCGGGTCGGGGCGCACACCGTGGCGGCGCTGGAACCGTCCGGATTGCTGCCGGCGGTGTTCACCTCGGCCGTCCGGGACAACGGCGACGGTATCGCCGTCGTCGCGGGGGATGCCACGCTGTCGTATACGCAGCTGGACGAACGATCGAGCCGGCTGGCGAGGGTGCTGATCCGCCGTGGCGCCGGACCGGAGAATCCGGTGCTGGTGGCAGCAGCGCGGTCGGCGGAGTCGGTCGTCGGGTGGTGGGCGGTGGTGCGGTCGGGTGCGGCATACGTGCCGGTCGACCCGAGCTACCCCGACAGCCGAATCGAGCAGATGGTGTCGGATTCCGGTGCGACGCTGGGGGTTACGGTGTCGTCGGTGCGTGCCCAGCTGCCCGATTCGGTGGACTGGATCGTGCTCGACGACCCGGCCGTCGCCGCGCGGATCGACGCGGCGGCGGGCGGCCCGATCGGCGACGACGAGCGGACGCGGCCGTTGCGAGCCTCGGATGTCGCCTACGTGGTCTTCACCTCCGGATCCACCGGAGTGCCGAAGGGCGTCGCCATCACACATTCCGGCATCGCCGGCTTCGTCGCCGGGCGGCGCGCCGACCGAGAGCTGCGGCACACGTCCAGGGTGTTGCATTTCGCGTCGCCGTCGTTCGACGCCGCGGTGATGGAGATCCTGATCGCGGCCAGTCGAGCCGGTGCGCTCATCGTGGCGCCGACGGGGATCTACGGCGGCGACGAGCTGGCCGAGTTCCTGCGCGTGCAGCGGGTCACCCACGCCTTCATCACCCCGGCCGCGCTCGCGTCGGTGGATCCGGCCGGGCTCGACGACCTGCGGATGGTGTTGTCCGGTGGTGAGGAGGTCCCGGCGGATCTGGTGAGCCGATGGGCGGGCACCGACGTCGCGGGCGCCCGGGAGTTCCAGGTGCTGTACGGGCCGACCGAGGCCACGATGCTCGCCACGGCGACGCGCGCGCTGCAACCGGATGATCGGCCGACGATCGGTGTCCCGCTGCCGGGGATCCAGGCACTGGTCCTGGATGACCGGCTGCGGCCGGTGCCGGTGGGGGTGGCCGGAGAGTTGTATCTCGCGGGTCCGGCGCTGGCGCGCGGGTACCTGAACAGGGCGGCTCTCGACGCGGTGCGGTTCGTGGCGCTCGCGTTCGGGGAACCGGGACGCCGCATGTACCGGACCGGTGATGTGGTGCGCTGGAAGACCGACGGCGATCTGGAGTTCTTGGGGCGCAACGATTTCCAGGTGAAGATCCGTGGTTACCGGGTAGAGCTGGGCGAGATCGACGCGGTGCTGAACGCCCAGGCGGAGGTGGCCTACGCGGTCACGGTGCCGTGGCGTGCGGGCACCGGTCCGGCACAATTGGTGTCCTACGCGGTCCCCGAAACCGGCGCGAGCATCTCGGGCGAACAGTTGCGCGCGGCATTGGTCGAGGCGCTGCCGTCGTACCTGGTGCCCGCCGCGGTGATGATCCTCGACGCGATCCCCCTGTCGCCGAACGGAAAGCTCGACCGCGCGGCCCTGCCCGCACCCGTCGTCCAGGCCAAGCGGTTCCGGGCACCGGTGTCACCGGCGGAGGAAATAGTGGCGGGCGTCTTCGCCGACGTCCTCGGTAACGACGGTCCCGTCGGCGCCGACGACGACTTCTTCGACCTCGGCGGCAACAGCCTGGTGGCCACCCGGGTAGCCGCGCGGATCGGTGCCGCGCTCGACGTGACCATCCCGGTGTCGATGATCTTCGAAGCGCCGACGGTCGAGAGGCTGGCCGCGCGCGCCGAATCGCACGCCGATACCGGTCGGGTAGCGCTGACCGCGCAGCCACGGCCGCAGCGAATTCCCCTGTCGTACGCACAGCAGCGGATGTGGTTCCTGAACCGGCTCGAGCCCGGCTCGGCCGCCTACAGCATTCCGATGGTGCTGCGGCTGTCCGGACAGCTGGATCTCGACGCGTTGCGCGCGGCGATCGAGGATGTCCTGGATCGGCACGAAGTACTGCGGACCGTATACCCGTATGCCGACGGCGAGCCGTCGCAGGTGGTCCTTTCCGCCGCTGACGCGTATCCGCCGCTGACCGTGACCTCGGTCGCGGAACCCGAACTGGCCGAGTCGTTGTCGGCGTTCGTCTCGACGGTGTTCGATGTGACGGTCGAGGCGCCGGTGCGGGTGCGGTTGTTCGAGCTCGGGCGGGACGAGTGGGTCTTGGCCGTGGTGGTGCATCACATCGCCTGCGACGGGTCCTCGCTCGGCCCGCTGGCACGGGACATGATGACGGCGTACACAGCTCACCTGCTCGGGGAGTCGCCGAGCCGGCCGCCGTTGCCGGTGCAGTACGCCGACTACGCGATCTGGCAGCGGACGGTATTGGGGTCCGAAGACGATCCCCAGTCGCTGCTCCGTGCCCAGATCGACTACTGGACCCTCGAGTTGGCCGAGCTCCCGGTATTGCTGGGGCTGCCGACCGACCGACCGCGTCCGCCCGTGCAGACCCATGCGGGCGCGAGCGTGCCGATCAGTGTCGGTGCCGATCTGCACGCGGGATTGCAGCAGGTCGCGCGAGAACACAACACGACGCTGTTCATGGTCTTCCATGCCGCGCTGGCGGCTACGCTGGCCCGGCTGGCCGATACGGACGATATCGCGATCGGCACTCCGTTCGCCGGACGCGGCGAGCCCGAACTCGACGATCTGGTCGGGATGTTCGTCAACACCCTGGTGCTGCGGACCCGGTTGACGCCGGGGATGACGTTCACCCAGCTACTCGAACACCAGCGGGGGACCGATCTGGCCGCGTTCGGACACGCCGATGTTCCGTTCGAGCGGCTGGTGCAAGAGCTGAACCCGGTGCGGTCGCACGCCCACCATCCACTGTTCCAGGTGATGCTGGCATTCCAGAACGTCGGCGGGGCCCAGTTCGAACTTCCGGGGCTCTCGGCGTCCGCCGTGACGGCCGACACCGACATCGCGCTGTTCGATCTGCTGATCACGATGTCGGATTCCTATGACTCCGCCGGTGACCCGGCCGGCATCAGCGGCGGGGTGATCTACGCGAGCGACCTCTTCGACGCCACAACAGCGACAGCGATCGTCGATCGCCTGCTGCGATTGCTCGGCGAACTGGTGACCGATGCGACACAGCCGGTGCGCGAAGTGGATCTGCTCGGCGACGATGAGCGCGAAACCATCCTGACGCAGTGGAATTCGACCGATTACAGCCTCCAGCCGGAGGAGACGCTCCCCTCCCTCTTCGCTCACTCCGTGCTGGCGCGAGCGGATCGGCCCGCGGTGACAGCCGGAGAGCAGACATTGACCTATGCGGAATTCGCGTCCCGCGTCAATCGGTTGGCGCGGTGGTTGATCTCCCGCGGAGTGGGGCCGGAGTCGTTGGTGGCGCTGCGGATGCGGCGTTCACTGGACCAGGTCGTCACCATCTACGCGGTGCACGCCGCCGGGGGCGGATACCTGCCGGTCGATCCGGACCTGCCGGCCGACCGCATCGACTACATGCTGTCCATCGCCGCGCCGGCGCTGGAGCTGTCGTCTCTCGATGGGCTGGAGCTGTCGGGATTCGACGACGGGCCGGTCACCGACGCCGATCGGCTCGCGCCGCTGCGATCGCACAATGTCGCGTACGTGATCTTCACGTCGGGGTCGACCGGTCGACCGAAAGGCGTCGCGGTATCGCACTGTTCAGTGGTCAACCAGGTGCGGTGGGTCAACGAGACCTACGCGCTGACGCCGAAAGACGTCGCCCTGCTGAAGTCCCCGGCTACGTTCGACATGTCGGTGTGGGAGTTGTTCGCGCCGCTGGCGGCGGGCGCGCGGCTGGTGATCGCGCGAGCCTACGGGCATACCGACCCGGCCTATCTCGCCGAAACCATCGCCGCCCAGCGGGTCACGGTCGCCGCGCTGGTGCCGTCGATGGTGGCGGTACTGGCGGACATGGCGCCCGCGCAGTCGCTCGAGTCGGTGCGGACGCTGCTGGTGGGCGGTGAGGCATTCGACCCCGAGACGGTGGCCGCGGCACGGCGAATGGTGCCCGGGGTCGAGTTGCACAATCTGTACGGGCCGACCGAATGCACCGTGTGCTCGACCGCGCATCGGGTGAGCGAAGCCGAGAGCGCGACCATGCCGATCGGCTCACCGGTATGGAACACGCGCGCATACGTCCTCGACGACCGGTTGCATCCGGTACCGCCCGGCGTCGCCGGGGAGCTGTACCTGGCGGGCACCCAGCTCGCGCGCGGCTACCAGTCACGCCCGGGCCTCACCGCGGAACGGTTCGTGCCCGATCCGTACGGTGACGGCAGGCGCCTGTACCGCACCGGCGACTTGGTGCGCTGGCGCCGGACCGGCGAATTGGATTACCTGGGCCGCACCGATTTCCAGGTGAAGCTGCGCGGCCTGCGCATCGAACTCGGTGAAATCGAGGCAGTACTCGCCGAGCACCCCAGCGTCGCGCGGGCGATCGCGGTGGTGCGCCCCATCGGTACGATGGAGCACCTGGTCGGCTACCTCGTGCCTGTCGCGGGCGCGACGGTCGATACCGCGGCGGTGGCCGCGCACGCGGCGACCAAACTGCCCGACTACATGGTGCCCGCCACGATGATGGTGCTCGACTCGGTGGCCTTCCACTCGTCGGGCAAGCTGGACCGTCTGCGGCTACCGGAGCCGGTGCTCTCGGTAGCGGAGTTCAGGGAGCCCGCGTCGTGGCTGGAAGGCGAGGTCGCACGGGCCTTCGGAACGGTGCTCGGCGTGGAACGGGTGGGCGCCGACGACGACTTCTACGCATTGGGCGGTAACTCGCTGAAGTCGGTGCAAGTGGTGAGCGAGTTGCGCAAGGAACTCGACTACGAGGTTCCGATCAGCTGGATGCTGTCCGATCCCTGCCCGGCCGACCTGGCCAAGCGGATCGAATCCAGAATCCGCTCCGGTTCGACCGTCGACGGGACCGATGCCGGCTTCGACACGCTGTTGCCGATCCGGACCGATGGTGACCGAGCGCCACTGTTCTGTATCCACCCGGCCGTCGGCCTGTCGTGGTGCTACCGCACACTCGACCGCTACCTCTCCGACGGCCGACCGATCTACGGCATCCAGGCGCCACAGATCGGCGGTGAGATCCCCGGTCCTACATCGATCGAAGAAATGGCAGCACGCTACTTCGACGAGATTCGCGCGGTTCAGCCACACGGCCCCTATCACCTGCTCGGCTGGTCACTGGGTGGTGCGATCGCCCATGCCATTGCCGTCGAGATGCGCGCCGCCGGTGAACAGGTCGCGCTGCTGGCACTGCTGGACGCCGAAGTCGGCGGTGTCGACGAGTCGACGCTGCGCGCCGTGACGGCCGGCGAGCTGATCAGCAATCTCGGCCCGGTCATGGGCGTCGATTTCATCGACCCCGATGCGACGGCCGAGGAGGCTGCCGACCTGATCGAACGACATCTGGGAAGCAGCCTCGGCATCGACGCCGCACGGATCCAGCGCCTGACCGACGCCTACAACCTGGCGGTCCGGGCAGCCGGTGCGTGGCGTCCGGCGGTCTTGGACAGCGACATGCTCTATTTCACCGCGACACGCGACCGGCGATCCGACGTCGCGGGTCACGAGGGATGGGCGCGGGTGGTCCGCGGGCAGGTGTCGAGCTTCGACATCGACGCAGCCCACCTCGAGATGACCCAACCAGGTGCGATCGCCGAGATCGCCCGGATTCTCAACGCGCGACTGGATCAATGACCGTGTGAGGTCCGCCCACACGCTCCGGTTGCGAGACCGACCTGGTCGCCTGCTATCTTGAACGTTGTTCAATTGTGTAGCGAAGGATGTCTGCCGTGCCCGAAGTCGAGAAATCCCCGAAGTGGGCAGCCACCTTCACCGCACGGGACATGGCGCAGATCGCGGTGTTCGCCGCCCTGATCGCCGCGCTCGGCCTGCCCGGCGCGATCACCGTCGGGTTCAGCGGGGTACCGATCACGCTGCAGACGCTCGGGGTGATCCTCACCGGCGCGATCCTGGGCGCGCGTAAGGGCACGGCCGCGGTGGCGGTGTTCATCGCACTGACCATGATCGGGCTGCCGCTGCTGTCCGGCGGCCGCACCGGACTCACCGCCCTGGCCTCGCCGACGGCGGGTTACCTGATCGGCTGGATTCCGGCGACGCTGGTCATCGGTCTGTTGACCGCCATGATCCTGCCGAAGTATCCGATCGTGTTCGGTCTGCTGATCAACGCACTCGGCGGCATCGTGATCATCTACCTGTTCGGCACCGCGGGACTGCTGGTGCGCACCGATCTCAGCCCGTGGGCGGCGGTGTCGACCAACTTCGCGTTCATCCCGGGCGACCTCGCCAAGGTCGTGATCGCCACGGTCGTCGCCAAGGGCGTGCATCGCGCGTATCCCGGGCTGATCCGTGGCTGATCGCCGCGCGTCGTGAGCGAGATCGTCGTCGACGCGGTGGGGCATCGTTTCGGTGACCGGACCGTGCTGCGTGAGATAAATCTGCGGATCACCGAACGCCGGGTCGGCTTCATCGGCGCCAACGGCTCGGGCAAATCGACGCTGGCCCGCATGCTCAACGGACTGCTGAAGCCGACCGCAGGCACCGTCACCGTCGACGGGCTCGACGTCGCCCGCAAGGGCGCGCAGGTGCGGCGCAAGGTCGGCTTCGTGTTCACCGACCCCGATACCCAGATCGTGATGCCGACAGTCGCCGAGGACCTCGCGTTCTCGCTGCGCCGCAGCGGCCTGAGCAAGACCGATATCGCCGCCCGGGTACAGCGGATGCTCGACCGATTCGGCCTCGCCGCGCACACCGACCACCCGGCGCACCTGCTCTCCGGTGGACAGAAACAGCTGCTGGCCATCGGTTCCGCACTGATTCGCGAGCCCGAGGTGATCGTGGCCGACGAACCGACCACGCTGCTCGATCTACGCAATGCCCGGCGGGTCTCGCAGGCGCTGAACTCCCTCGACCAGCAGGTGATCGTGGTGACCCACCAGCTCGGACTGCTCGACGGGTTCGATCGAGTCGTGTTGCTGGACAACGGTTGCGTCGTTTTCGACGGCGCACCGCCGGCGGCGATCGACGCGTATCGGCACCTGATCGAATGATCGGCCTGTACTGCCCCGGCGACTCGCCGCTGCACCGGATGCCGGCGGGGGTGAAGCTGGCGCTGTTGCTGGTCTCGATCCTCGCGATGACGGTGTTCGTCCGCGGTCCACTCACTGTGCTGGTCGCTGCGGCGCTGGTGGCCTGTCTGTTCGCGCTCGCCCGCGTCTCCTGGCGGGTGGCCTTCGCCCAGGTGCGCCCGGTGCTGTGGATGACCGCGATCATCGGGGTGTTCCAGCTGCTCACCACCTCGCCGGCGCGGGCCGTGGTGGTGTGCGGGGTGTTGCTCGTGTCGGTGGCCCTCGCTGCGCTGGTCACGGTGACCACGCGGGTGAGCGCCATGCTCGATGCGCTCACCCGCGCGCTCGGCCCGCTGCGCCGCGTCGGAGTGAATCCGGAGCGGGTGAGCCTGCTTCTGGCACTGGCCATCCGGTGTGTTCCGTTGCTGGCGCAGATCGTCCACGATGTCGGCGAGGCTCGGCGAGCCCGCGGGGTGTCGTGGTCGGCGACCGCACTGGTCACGCCCGTGCTGGTACGGGCATTGCGCACCGCCGACGCGATGGGCGAAGCCCTCGCCGCACGCGGTGTCGACGACGACTGAGATCGGCGTGGACCGCGCGATGCGAACAGGAGACCAGCCGCCTTCCGCGTAGCGTGCGTACGCGCACCTTGCTATTCCTAGACGACCGGTCGTATAGTTCTGCGCATGGCACGACCACGGCGCAGCGACGACACGAGAGCGCTTCTCATCGAGGAGGGCGCGGCCGATCTGCTGTCCAACGGCTATCACGGCACCGGCATCAAGCAGGTGCTCGACAAGGTCGGGGTGCCGAAAGGCTCGTTCTACAACTACTTCGACAGCAAAGAGACGTTCGCTCGAGCGGTGATCGAGCATCATTCACTGTGCATCCAGCGCAACCTCGCCGACGCCTTCGGCGCCACCGCCGACCCCCTCGGTGGTGTGCGCGTCTTCTTCGCGCGGCAGACCGCCGAATTCGTGCGCACCGACTTCACCGGCGGCTGCCTGCTCGCGAACCTCGCGGCCGAGCTCGAAGGTAGTGACGTGCTGCGGGAAGAACTGTCGAGTGCCTGGGTGGCCTGGCGTGACAGTGTCGCGGCCGCGTTGCGCGCCGCGCAGGCCGACGGCTCGGTGCGCGGCGATATCGACGCGGTCGACCTCGCCGACCTGCTCCTCGAATCGTGGGAGGGCGCTGTGATCCGGATGAAGCTGCAGCGCACCGTCGAGCCGCTGCACAAGTGCCTGAACCGTCTGCTGGACGACTACTTCCGGCCCTGATCAGGGTCGGGCGGACCGGCTGGTTGCTGCGTGTCTATTCCAAGACGACCGGTCGTATCAAATGAAAGGGAAGACACCATGTCCACCATCAAAACGGCCATCGTGACCGGATCCTCCAGTGGGATCGGGCGCGACATCGCTCGTGCCTTCGTTCAGCGCGGCGACAATGTCGTGCTCAACGGGCGTGATGCCGCGAAGCTCGCGGCGGTGGCCCAGGAGTTGGGCGCGCCCGAGCGCACGGCGGTCGTCGTCGGCGATATCGGCTCGCCCGCAACGGGTTCGGCGCTGGTCGCGGCCGCAGTCGAGCGATTCGGTGGGGTGGATGTGCTGGTCAACAACGCGGGCACGTTCGCGGCGAAGCCGTTCACCGAGGTCACCGCCGACGAGTTGACCGGCTACCTCGACGGCAACCTGAAAGGCACCTACTTCACCACGCAGGCCGTGGTCCGGCGGCTTCGTGAGCAGGGTGCGGGCGGCAGTATCGTCAATATCGGCACCGTGCTCGTCACGCACGCGATCGCCGATATCCCCGCCTCCGCGCCGTTGGCCAGCAAGGGCGCGATCCACGCCTTGACCACAAGTTTGGCGGCCGAACTGGCAGTCGACCGTATTCGCGTCAACGCCGTCGCCCCCGGTTTCGTGCGCACGCCGCTGCTGGCGAGCGGTAACGAGGCTGTCTTCGGCGGGTTCGCCCTCCTCGACCGTCTCGGCGACGTCACCGAAACCACCGCGGCCGTGCTGTACCTCGCCGACGCCGAGTTCGTCACCGGCCACATCCTGCCCGTCGACGGCGGCTTCATTTCCGGCCGAGCGGCCTGAGTCGGCGAAAAGACCTACTACACAACGGATTCGGGTGCGCAGCGCCCCGAACGCCGGTCATCCTGTGAGAGCTGCACCCATCGAAAGGACATGCTCATGCCGTACGTGAACATCAAGGTCACCGACGAAAATGTCACCACGGAACAGAAGTCGCAGCTCATCAAGGGCGTCACCGATCTGCTCTTCGAGGTACTCGGCAAGGCCCCCGACAGCACCTACGTCGTGATCGATGAAGTGCCGCTGACGGATTGGGGCGTCGGTGGCGTGAACGTCGCCGAGTATCGCGCCCGTCGAGCCGCCACGGAGTGAGTCATCGGTACCGGGCCGGGCGGTGCCCCGGCTCGGTACCCTCACCGGGCGAGAGCGCGGGGCCGACTCACAGTGGACCGTCGAACTCGATCGAGGCATCCAGGGCGAACCAGCCCATGGACGTCAGTGTCGCACCGCGCTTGAAGTAGCTGGGTCCCAGCCACAGACCCGGCTCTATCTCGCGCAACTCGTCGTAGATCCGGTGGGCGGGACCGGGCTTTCCGGCCCGGAGATCGTCGTAGTCCAATCGCACGGCCGCACGTCCGTCGACCGAGGATGCGCCGACCGTTGCCACGAAGTTGAGCGCCCGCATGCCGCCGAGCAGGCGGAAGATGTTGTGCCCGAATGCCATCCCGCCGTCCACGTGACGAAAGGACTTGCCCACCCAGAAGTAGGTGGGACGGTCCATCAGTGGTCCGAGCAACCGGGAGCCGGTCGCGGGAAAAGACCGCATCACCAGATCGCCGGTCAGCCGGCCGAAATCTGATGCTGTCGTCTCCGGCGCCGCGGTGAACAGCTCCGTGAACGCGGCGATACCCGCCGTGGACAGGGCATCGAGGCGCGGGCGTCGGTCAGATGGCCGGTGGACCGGCATCAGACCGTTCGCGGACAACGGTGTCGGCTTCATGGGCGGACTCGATTCTGTCGAAACTCGGTCCTCGCATGGTGCCAAGCCGCGGCGCGCCCCGGTGCGGTTTCGCCGGACCCAGGACAGCGGGCCGGGACGCATCACACGTCCCGGCCCGCTGTCGGTGCGGATTCCCTACCGGTCGCGCAGGGCGTACGGCTCGACCGCGCCGCGCTCCAGAGCCCGCGCGTCGATGGTCTCGGCGCGGTAGGGGAGCAGGGCGAGACGGTCGCGCATGCCGCGGACCGGGTCGTCGATCTTCTCGTTCAGGCCGAACAGGAAGGTCCACTCGTGCTCGTCGCTGCCGTAGGGGACCACGGTGGCGAACTGCTCGTGGAAACGACCCCACGAACGCTTCAGCGTCTCGTTGCGCCACATGGTCGCGCAACCGGCCTGCGCCGACAGCACGCCGCCGGGAGCGAGCAGTGCCTTACATCGGGACAGGAACTCCGACTCGTAGAGGCGGTTGTGCTGGGCGTCCTCGACACGCTCGTCGGGCAGATCGATGACGATCACGTCGTAGCGGGTGCCCGTCGCCTGCGCGTTCGCCAGGAAGTCCCAGCCGTCGGCGTAGTGCACATGGACCGGGCCCTCGTGCCGCACCGCGGCGGCGAGCTCGTCGGTGGTGTAGCCGTAGGGCAGGTGCTCGGCACACAGCTCCACTTCGCGCTGATCGATGTCGACATGGTCGACCAGGGTCGCCCCGGCCGCCACCGACATCTGCGAGGCCACACCCTCGCCGGAACCGATGATCAGCACCCGGTCGAGCTTCTCCGCCAGCACGAACGCCGGGACCATCATGGCCTCGTGGTAGGTGACCTGGGAGAACTCGGTGGACTGGCGATCATCGTCGGAGAACAGGGAGATCCCCTGATCGGTCCGCGCGATCACCATGTGCTGGAACGGGGTGTTCGTATCCACGATCACCTCGTGCAGATCCCAGATCCGGGTCAGGCCGTCGCCCACCGGTTCGTAGATCTTCTCGGCGCCGTGGCCACGCTGGACCGTCTGCATCCGAACTGTGGTGGGGGACAACTTATCTCGGAGCAACTCGACGGCTTTCGTCGCGCCCGCGCCGATGCTGCCGCAGGTGAAGACGTCGACGAAGATGTCGCCGGACTCCGGATAAGTGTGAATCGAGGCGTGAGACTCCGACAACAGCGCGAGGACGGTCACCCCCTGCGGATCGAACTTTTTGTGAACGACTTCGCAGATGGTGACGCCCGCCGCGATCAGAGACTCACGCAACGCCGATTCGAGTCGTTCGAGATCGTCACACAGGGCTGTGTCGACGCCACCGAACTCGGCCAGCACGTGCCAACCGGTGAATTCCGCCGTCATGGGCAAACTCACTCTCGCTCAGCGCCCGAGACATGAACGGTCAAGGGCGGAAAACCATTGAAGGACACCGACGAATAACTCGCGGTATAGGCGCCGGTGTGCAGGATCTGAATCCGGTCACCGGCTCGCAACGTGGTCGGCAGAAGGACCTTCGTGCGTTGATACAGTACATCGTCGCCGTCGCAGGTCGGACCCGCGACCACCGCCTCCGACACCGGATCGCCGTCGCGATCGGTGACGAAACGGTAAGCGATGTACTCGTTCTCGGTCTCGGCCATACCGTTGTATCGGCCGATGTCGAGATACACCCAGCGCCGGCCATCCGGCGCGAATCGCACGCCGACGACCTCGGCGTGCACAGTGCCCGCGTTACCCACCAGCGCACGGCCGGGTTCCACGATCAGGCCGATGGCCGCGGGCAGGAACTCGGCGGCGGCACCGGAGATAGCGGCCGCGATCGCGTCGAGTTCGGGGGCGGCGTCGACGTAGGAGATCGGCAGACCGCCGCCCACATTGACCGCCGTGACGTGAATGTCCTTGTCCGCCAACGCCGTGACGATCGCACCCGCCTGCTCGATGCCGATCCGCCATGCGGCGGGGTCGAGCTGCTGGGAGCCGACGTGGAAATAGGGGCCGCCGACCCGTAGGCCCAGATCCCGGGCGCGCACCAGCAGCCGCAGGGCTTCGGCGGGCGCGCACCCGAACTTGGTGCCGAACGGGGTCCGTGATTCGGGGGCCGAGGACAGGAACCGGCACTCGACCTCGGAGCCGGGCGCGTGCTCGGCGATGCGGTCGAGGTCGTCCTCGGTGTCGAAGGCGTAGCGGCGCACCCCGAGGGCGAAGGCGCGCGCGATATGGGCGCTCTTCTTGATCGGGTTGCCGTAGCAGAGCCGCTCGGGCGCGACACCGAGGTCGAGGCACTGGTCGATCTCGCCGATGCTGGCGACATCGAATTCGGCGCCCTCGTCGTCGAGCAGGGTGATCAGTTCCGCCACCGGCGCCGCCTTGACCGCGTACCGGATCCGGGTGCCGACAGCGACGGCGGCGTCGAGGGTTCGGTAGTTGGCACGTACCCGCTCGGGGTCGATGACAAGGTACGGGGATTCGGGCACAGGTGAACTTTCGGTCGGCAGCCGGGAGAGACTATCAGCGGCGCCTACCCAACAACGAATCCGTCAAACATTCGTCATATTCGTCATAGGCAACTGGTATTACTCATCCCGCCGTGACTGTGACCTCGTCGAACACCACCTCGCCCGCGGCATCGGATTCCTCGAGATCCACGATCGCCGTGACCGCCCAGCCGTGATCACCCGCGGGGTCGTCGATCACCTGGCGGACATGCCAGAAACCGGGCCGCTGCTCGATCCCGAACAGTTGTGGGCCGCGCGCGTCGGGGCCGGTGCCGATCGTGGCGTACTCGTCGAAATAGGGGGCGAAGTCCTCGGCCCAATCGGGGCCGGTGCCGAGTTGGTCGAGTTCGTACCAGCGGTGTCGCGACGCCAGCTCCACCCGGCGGAACATGGCGTTGCGCACCATGATCCGGAAGGCGCGTTCGTTGGCGGTGATCGGGCGCACCGTTTCGGCACCGAACGCTATCTGCTGGGCGTCGTTCTCGGCGCCGGGGTTGGTGAGCTGTTCCCACTCGTCGAGCAGGCTCGAGTCGACCTGGCGGATCAGTTCGCCGAGCCATTCGGTGAGGTCGTCGAGATCCTCGGTACGGGCGGCGTCGGGCACGGTGCGGCGCAAGGCGCGGTAGGCGTCGGCGAGATAGCGCAGGACCACGCCTTCGGAGCGGGTCAGTTCGTAGTGCGAGATCAGTTCGGCGAAGGTCATCGCACGTTCGATCATGTCGCGCACCACCGACTTCGGTGACGGCGCGAATTCCGACACCCAGGGGTGGCCGGCTCGGTAGGTCTCGAACATCGGATCGATCAGCTCGGCCAGGGGTTTGGGCCAGGTGACTTCCTCCAGGAGCTCCATCCGCTCCTCGTATTCGATACCGTCGGCCTTCATCTCGTTGACGGCGACACCACGGGCCTTGTGCTGCTGGGCCATCAGCAGCTGGCGCGGGTCCTCGAGGGTCGCCTCGATCAGCGAGACGACGTCGAGTGTGTAGGTGGGACTGTCGCGATCGAGCAGGTCGAACGCGGCCAGCGCGAACGGTGACAGTGGTTGGTCCAGCGCGAAATCGCGTTGCAGGTCGACGGTGAGCCGCGCCATCCTGCCCTTCGCGTCGGGCTCGGACAGTTGTTGCACCACACCGGCATCGCGCAGCGACCGGTACAGGCGCAGGGCTCGCAGGATGTGCTTGCGTTGCGCGGGACGCGGCTCGTGGTTGTCCTCGAGCAGGTGACGCATCGCGTAGAAGCAGTTGCCCGGGCGGGCGATCACATTGAGCAACATCGAGTTGGTCACCGCGAAGCGCGACACCATCGGCTCGGGTGGGGCGGCGATCAGCCGGTCGAAGGTCTCCTCGCTCCACGAGACGAAACCCTCCGGCGGCTTGCGCCGCACCACTTTTCGCTGCTTCTTCGGGTCGTCGCCCGCCTTGGCGATGAGGCGGGTGTTCTCGACCTCGTGCTCGGGAGCCTGCACCACCACGGTGCCCATCGTGTCGTAGCCCGCGCGACCCGCGCGCCCGGCGATCTGATGGAACTCACGCGCTTTGAGCCTGCGGGTGCGCACACCGTCGTACTTGGTGAGACCGGTGAGCAGCACGGTACGGATCGGGACGTTGATGCCGACGCCGAGGGTATCGGTGCCGCACACCACTTTCAGCAGCCCGTCCTGAGCGAGCTTCTCCACGAGGCGGCGATATTTGGGCAGCATCCCCGCGTGGTGCACACCGATGCCGTGACGGATCAGCCGCGACAGCGTCTTGCCGAAGCCCGAGGCGAACCGGAACTCGCCGATGGCGGCGGCGATCGCGTCCTTCTCGGCACGGGAGGCGAAGTTCACGCTCGTCAGCGCCTGCGCGCGTTCGAGCGCGGCGGCCTGGGTGAAGTGCACGACGTAGACCGGCGCCTGGTGGGTGGTCACCAGCTCTTCGAGAGTCTCGGTGATCGGGGTGCGCACATACGAGAACGTCAGTGGGACAGGACGTTCGGTGCCCGCGACCACCGTGGTGGAGCGGCCGGTGCGCGCCTCGAGATCGGCGGCGAAGAAGTCCACTTCGCCCAATGTCGCCGACATCAGCAGGAATTGGGCGCGGGGGAGTTCGATGATCGGCACCTGCCACGCCCAGCCGCGGTCCGGGTCGGCGTAGAAATGGAACTCGTCCATCACGATCTGCCCGACCTCGGCTGCCGCGCCCTCGCGTAACGCCAGGTTCGCCAGGATCTCGGCCGTGGCGCAGATGATCGGGGCGTCGGCGTTGACCGCCGCGTCACCGGTCACCATGCCGACGTTCTCCGCGCCGAACACCTCACACAGCGCGAAGAACTTCTCGCTGACCAGCGCCTTGATCGGTGCGGTGTAGTAGCTGCGCTGCCCGTTGGCCATGGCGAACAGGTGCGCGCCGACCGCTACCAGAGACTTTCCGGAGCCGGTCGGCGTCGCCAGGATGACATTGGACCCCGACGCCAACTCCATCAGCGCCTCGTCCTGCGCTGGATACAGGGTTGTGCCCTGCTCGGCAGCCCACGCCGCGAACGACTCGTAGAGCGCGTCGGCGTCGGTCCCGGGAATTTCCAGTAGGTCGGTCAGATCCACTCCGACCACCCTAGTGGGTGTGGGGGTCAGTCTTTACCTTCGCCGGAGGTGTCGTCGTAACCACCCTGCTCGGCCAGGAAGCGCTCGAACTCCGCCCCTAGCTCCTCGCCACTGGGCAGTTCACCGTCGGCGGCCAGCAGGCTGGACTGGCGTTCCTGGGCGGTGACGAAGCTGTCGTACTGGCGTTCCAGCGCTGTGACGACCGTCTCCACCTCCTCGTTGCCCGCGATGTGCTCGGCGACCTGCTCGCGCACGCGCGCGGCCGCCTCACCCAGCGCGGAGAGCGGCAGATCCAGGCCCGCGTTGTCGGCGAAGTTCTCCAGCAGCGTCTGCGCGGCCTCGGGGTAATCGGTCTGGGCCAGGTAGTGCGGCACGTGCACCGAGAATCCGAGCGATTCGTGGCCGTGCTGCGCCATCCGGTACTCGAGCAGCGACGACGCGCTGCCCGGCACCTGCAACTCGCCCGGCCAGCGCTGGTGCTCGCCGATCAGCGAACGATCCGAGGAGTGCGCGGTGACACCGAGCGGACGGGTGTGCGGGATCGCCATCGGAATCGCCGACAGGCCGATCGTGCGGCGCACGCCGAGCTGTTCTGCCAGCAGCCGCACCGCAGTGGTGAACTTCTCCCAGCGCAGGTCCGGTTCCAGGCCCGAGAGCAGCAGGAACGGGGTGCCCGCGGTGTCGCGCAACGCCCACAGGTTCAGTTCCGGTTCCGCGTAGTCGGCGAAATGATCGGTCTTGAACGTCATCAGCGGGCGGCGCGACCGGTAATCGAGCAACTCGTCGACATCGAACGACGCGACCAGCTCCGATTCGAGGCTCTCGCGCAGATGGGTCGTCGCCAGACGCACGGCGTGCCCGGCGTCGGTGAAACCTTCCAGACCGTGCACCAGCACGGGGCCCGCACCGTCGTCCGAGGACAACTGCGGCGCCGGAAACTCCAGTTCGTACATATGCGACTGGTCATCCATCGCGTTTCTCCTTCCTGCGCGGTCCACCATCGCTCGCGGGGTGGGGAAGCGGATCTCCATTGTCCCCCACGCGAGCAGTGCCATCACACACGGCCGGGGACGGCTCGTCCTGTTAGGCAACAGCATGGACACCTCGCGCATTCCCGCCCGGCGCGGGGGACCGGGGTGTGCCGCGCCGCCGCCCGGCGTGGCGCGACCGGGCCGATCGAGGCGGTGGGGCACAGTGGACGGTGTGAACGTGGCGCAGGCGACACCGATCCGCGCGGGTGATCCGGGCCTGCGCCGCTGGTGGCTGGGGTTGGTGGCCGTGTCCTTCGCGCTCACCGGGTGTGCGCAGAGCGTCAGCGGGACACCGGTCGCCGAGAGCGCGGTATCGGTGCGGCAGATCGATGGTTCGCTGGCCGAGCTGCTGCCCGCGCCGTCGCAGTTTCCGGCCCGGTATCCGGCGGTCGTGCTGCCCGCGCAGGCGGCGACGGCGGCCGCGGCCGATCTCGACGGAGTGGGGGCGGGCGCGACCGTCAGCCCGGCGAAATGCACACCGGTCGAGGCAGAGCCCGGCGGGGAGCCCGCGGCGGTGGCGGTCGGGACCGATGACGCGAGCCGGGCCACCCTGACCGTCGAGTTGTCGCGGAGCGCCGAACCGGTGTCGTCGCTGCGCGATCGACTCGGTGAGTGCGGGCTGATCCAGGTTCGGCGGGCGGGTGCGGGGTCCACCGTCACGACCGCGCTCGACCGGACCGCGCCGACCGGTACCGACGACGCGATAGCGTTGCGGCGCACCGTGGTTCCCGAAGTCGGCGGTGCGGGGCTGACGCAGACGATGCAGACCTCGATCGGGCAGATCGGCGACGTGCGCATCACGGTGACGTCGATGACCTTCGGTGCGGGACAACCGGATACGGCCGCAGTGGACGAGATGTTCGCCACCACCGCCGCCGCCGTACGCGGTAACTGAAGCGCCTACCACCAGGCGGTGACAGGTTCGCCCGCCGCGCATGGCCGGGAGCGGGATCGGTCCACAGCTTCGGCACTACACACAGGGCGGATGAAAGCCCAGGTCGGTGCACCCGATGTGGGGGAGCCGGCGGGCACCGTGGAGCCATGACGCCTTCGACGAACCCCACCCGCCGGGTCAAGCGCTCCGGACCGTTTCCCCGCGCACTCGGCTGCGCCGAATCCACTCCACGCTATCCCGGCGGGCTGCCGCGCCCACCGCTGCGGGTCGACGAACCCGGTGAGCTGATCGCCGCCCTGCCCGCGATGCTCGGCTTCGTCCCCGAACGGTCCCTCGTCGTCGCCGTGCTGCACGAGGTGGCGGGCAGTGCGGCCGAGGCGATCGAGGCGGTGGTGCGCTTCGACCTCGACGTGGCCACCGACATCCGGCTGCTCGACCAGTTCACCGCCTGCCTG
This sequence comes from Nocardia sp. NPDC055165, assembly GCF_053606985.1. Classification (NCBI taxonomy): domain Bacteria; kingdom Bacillati; phylum Actinomycetota; class Actinomycetes; order Mycobacteriales; family Nocardiaceae; genus Nocardia; species Nocardia sp. NPDC055165. Next base: position 24,928 of record NZ_JBSGSS010000006.1, on the reverse strand, counting down.
GCATCGATCTGCCTGCGCGAAGAGGCGACCGGGGTGCTCGCCGTCTTCGTCGAGGACCGTGCCGAGTTCGAGAGCGAGGAAGTCCTGCGCGCGGCCGAATTGATCGACGTACTGGCCGAGGACGGAATCGCGGTCCGCGGCGCCTGGTCGGTTCCCGCGATCGCGGCGGGCGAACGCTACCGCAGTGTGTTCGGCCTGGTCGGGACCGGCCTGGTCGCCGATCCGTCGTCCTCGATCGTGGCCGTGTCACATGTGCTGGAAGGCAAGCAGATTCGTGGCTCGCGTCAGGAGATGACGGCGCTGATGGTTCCCGACGAGCTGCTGAGCGCGCGCGTGCGCGCTCAGCTCGGGCCCGCGGACGCGCGCTACCGGGGTGGGCTGGCGGCGGCGACGCGCGCCGGTAACGCCCTGGCCTACCAGCGGCGGGCACTGGAATGGGTGCTGTGGCAGATCGCCGACACCGCGTCCGGCGCACCGCGTGCCGCACGCGAACTCGCGCGACTGGCCGCGACCCTGCGCGACCGGCCGATCCGCGACGCCGTGTACGGCCTCGCGGTCGGCGATCACGCCGAGGCCGCCGAGCGGCTGTGGGCGCAGTTGGCCAGGGCGACACCCGGTACCGACCGCGCCGAAGCAGCGTCGCTGCTCGGCTTCAGTGCCTACCTGCGCGGCGACGGACCGTTCGCCGGCGTCGCGATCGGCGCCGCCGTCGAGGCCGACGCCGAGCACGCGATGGCGGTGCTGCTGGAGACCTCGCTACAGACCGGACTGCGGCCCGAACGGCTGCGCAGACTCGCGCTGTGTGGTCACCAGATCGCCGCCGATCTCGGGGTCGACATCGGCCCGATCACCCGGTGAGGCAGGCAGGTCAGCGAGCGCTGTGGGCCTTCGTGCCGAGGGAGCGCAGGAAATCCCAGGCGTCGGAGACGATCTCGTCGAGGTCGTTGTGCTCGGGTCGCCAGCCCAGTTCGGCGACCGCGCGGTCACTGGAGGCGATCAATACGGCCGGGTCACCCGCGCGGCGCGGCGCGTCGATCGTCTCGATCGGCAGACCGGTGACCCGCTCGCACGCCGAGATCACTTCGCGCACCGAGAAACCCGTGCCCGAACCCAGGTTGCAGATCCGGTGCGTGCCCGGCTGCGACGACGACAGCGCGAGCAGATGCGCCTGCGCCAGGTCGCGGATGTGGATGTAGTCACGCACGCACGTACCGTCCGGCGTCGGCCAGTCGGTGCCGTACACCGAAATGGCCTTGCGATGACCCAGCGCCACCTGCAATACGAGGGGGATCAGATGTGTTTCCACCACCCGGTTCTCGCCGAGCCCGGCATATGCGCCCGCCACGTTGAAATAGCGCAGGCTGGTCGCGGCCAGATCGTGCGCCACCGCGTAGGAGGTGATGGCGTGATCGATGGCCAGCTTGCTGGCGCCGTAGGGATTGGTGGGGCGCGTGGGCGAGGCCTCGGTGATCGGGACCTGCTCGGGCTCGCCGTACACCGCGGCGGTGGAGGAGAACACCAGGCGGGGGGTTCCGGTCTCACGGATCGCCTCGAGCAGCGTCAGCGTTTTCACGACGTTGCCGTGCCAGTACTTCTCCGGCTGCTCCACCGACTCGCCGACCAGCGACTGCGCCGCGAAATGCAGAACACCGTCGAAGGATTCGGCGCGCAGCAGATCGGGGGCGGCGACAGCGATATCACCGTCGACGAACCGGGCACCGGCCGGCACACCGTCGGCGTTACCGGTCGAGAGGTCATCGACCACGACCACCTCGTGGCCCTCTTCGAGCAGCACGGCGGCGCAACCGCCACCCACGTAGCCGGCGCCGCCGGTGACAAGAAGTTTCACGAATCAGACCAGCCTCACCTGGACGGCATGCGCCATCTCTTCGGACAGTTCGAAACCGTTGTGGCCCGGCACCGTGATCAGTACCGCACCCGGCTTGGTCTCCACGGTAACGCGTGCGTCGGGCACCACGCCCGCCTCACGCAACCGCCCGATGACCTCCGGGTCGGTCTGGATGTGCTCGGCCAGCCTGCGCACGACCACCGCGTGCAGCGCGCCGTTGGGCAGATCGGAGAGCCGGATCAGCTTCTCCTCGGCGGCGGACACGTCGCCGAGGCCGAGTTCGTCCAGACCCGGGATGGGGTTGCCGTAGGGCGAGGTGGTCGGGTGGTTGAGCACCTCGATCAGGCGCCGCTCCACCTCCTCGCTCATCACGTGTTCCCAGCGACACGCCTCGGCGTGGACGTTCTCCCAGTCCAGACCGATGATGTCGACCAGCAACCGCTCGGCGAGCCGGTGCTTGCGCATCACCGAGACGGCCATGGAACGGCCCTTGTCGGTGAGCTCGAGATGGCGGTCGCCCGCGACGAGCAACAGGCCGTCGCGCTCCATCCGCGCGACCGTCTGGCTCACCGTCGGACCACTCTGCTCGAGGCGTTCGGCGATGCGTGCCCGCAACGGCACCACGCCCTCTTCCTCGAGGTCGTAGATGGTACGGAGATACATCTCCGTGGTGTCGACCAGATCCTTCACCTGATACCCCTTCGTCAGCACGAATTCTACCCACGCGCGAACGCCGGTCCGCCCGTCGGACCAGCGGCCCTATTTCTACTGCATGTCAACGCCGCACGGGGGCTGCTGCTTCCGGCTAGCGTGGCGACCATGGTCACGTCGCCGCGCAGCGAAACCAGTGGGACCGTCGTGTGGACCGAGCGATTCCTCGGCTACACCTGGAGTCCGGAGCATCCGATGAAGCCGGCGCGCCTGCAATACACCATGTCGCTGGCCGAAAGCCTAGGTCTTCTCGATGGTGTCGAGCCGTTGGCACCCGACGCGGCCACCCAGGCCGATCTGATGCGGGTCCACAGCAGCTCCTACATCGAGGCGGTGCGCCGGGCCGGACAGGGCCCGCCGACGCCCGAGGATGTCCTCTACGGGCTCGGAACCGCCGATAATCCGGTATTCCCGAAGATGCACGAGGCGGCGTCGGTGATCGTCGGCGGCACTCTCGCCGCCGCCAGGGAGATCGCGGCGGGCCGTACCCGGCGGGCTGTGAGCATCGGCGGTGGAATGCACCACGCCATGCCGGATTCGGCGGCGGGGTTCTGCGTCTACAACGATGCCGCGATCGCCATCTCGTGGCTGCTCGACCACGGCTTCGACCGCATCGCCTACCTCGATGTCGACGTCCACCACGGCGACGGTGTGCAACGCGCGTTCTACGCCGATCCGCGGGTGCTCACGGTGTCGATACACCAGCATCCGGCGACGTTGTGGCCCAATACCGGCTGGCCCGAAGAGACCGGGGTCGGGGCGGCCGAAGGTACCTCGATCAATCTGCCGCTCCTGCCGGGCACCCGGGACGCGCAGTGGCTGAGGGGATTTCACGCGGTGGTGCCCGGTGCGGTCGCCGCGTTCCGGCCGCAGATCATCATCAGCCAGTGCGGTGTCGACACCCACCGCGAAGATCCGCTGGCCGATCTGGAGCTCACCGTCGACGGTCAGCGCGCGGCCTTCCTCGCGATGCGCGACCTCGCCGACGAACACGCCGAAGGGCGGTGGCTGGCCATCGGCGGTGGCGGATACGGCGTGGTGCGGGTGGTGCCGCGCGCCTGGACCCACCTGCTCGCCGCGGCACTGGACCGGCCGCTCGCCCCCGAAACGCCGGTGCCCGCCGACTGGATCGACCACGTGCGGGCATCCGCGCCACGTGTGCAACCACCGACGACCATGGGTGACGGAGGCGACACCGCCTATCGGGCCTGGGACGGTCCCGGCGGCACACCCGAGATCGGCGACGCGGGCCAGATCCGCGCGCAGCGCGCGGTCGACACCGCGATCACGGCCACCCGGCGGGCGAGTTTCGGCCTGCTCGGGCTCGATCCGGAGGATCCTCGTGACTGAGCCACTGCTACCCGATACCTCCGACACGCCCGCGAATCCGCCTGCGCCGCCCCAACATTGGTACGGCGATGTGCTCGCCGCCGACGGTGGCGTGGTCCGGGTGCGCCCGATCGTGCCCGCCGATGCCGACGCGCTCGCGGCCTTTCACACCGGCCTGTCCGATCGCACCCGGTATCTGCGCTATTTCGGTCCGTACCCGCAGATCTCGCCGAAGGACATGTACCGCACCACCCACGTCGACTACCGCGATCGGGTCGGTCTCGTCGCGGTGCTCGGCACGGCGATCATCGGCGTGGCCCGCTACGAACTGCTCGCCCGGCCGGGCCCACGCGCGGCCGAGGTGGCGTTCGTGGTCGCCGACGAGCACCAGGGGCGTGGGCTCGGCTCGGTGTTGCTCGAACACCTCGCCGGTGCCGCCGCCGAGAACGAGGTGATCGCCTTCGTTGCCGAGGTGCTGGCCGAGAACGAGGCCATGATCACGGTCTTCCGTGAGGCCGGCTACCAACTGCAGCGCAGTCGTGACGGTTCCGAGGTACACCTCGAATTCGCCATCGACCCCACCGAAGCGCTGCGCACCGTGCGGGATTCGCGGGAGGCGGCCTCGGAAGCACGCAGTGTCGGCAATCTGCTCGCACCCGGTTCGGTCGCGGTGATCGGCGCGTCACCGGAACAGACCCGGGTCGGCGGCGCGGTATTCGCGAATCTGCTGGCAGGCGGTTTCAGCGGACCCGTGTTCCCGGTGAACCTGCACCGGCGCTCGGTCCGTGGCGTGCGCGCCTACGCCGCGGTGAGCGAGATCCCCGACGAGGTGGACCTGGCGGTGGTGGCGGTGCCACCCGCCGCGATCGGAGCGGTCCTCGACGATTGCATGGCCAAGGGGGTCAAGGGCCTTGTCGTGTTGACCGCCGGCTTCGGCGAGACCGGGGCAGCCGGGCTGGCCGCCGAACACGACCTGGTCGCCGCGGCGCGCGGGCATGGGATGCGTGTGGTCGGACCCAGCGCGCTCGGCATCGCCAACACCGATCCCGCGGTCGGTCTCAACGCGACTTTGGCCCCGGTGCTACCCCAGCGCGGGCGAATCGGCTTCTTCTGCCAATCCGGCCCCCTGGGCGCGGCGATCCTCGGCGAGGCCGCGGCCCGCAACCTCGGTCTGTCGACGTTCGTCTCGGCGGGAAACCGGGCCGACGTCTCGGGCAACGACCTGCTCCAGTACTGGGACACCGCCGCCGATACCGAGGTGATCCTGCTGTATCTGGAGAGCTTCGGTAACCCACGCAAGTTCTCCCGGTTGGCACGCCGGGTGGCCCGCGGCAAACCGATCGTCGCGGTGAGCAGCGGCCGCCTCGCGGCCGGCGCCGACATGGACCGCATCGTGGTCCGCGACCTCTTCGGTCAGGCCGGGATCATCCAGGTCGACTCCATCTCCGAACTGTTCGACTGTGCCGCGCTGCTGGCCTGTCAGCCGCTCCCGAAGGGCCCCCGGGTCGCGGTGGTCGGTAACAGCGCCGCGCTGAACTGGCTGGCCATCGACGCCGCCCGTAGCGAAGGGCTGCGGGTGCACCGGCCCGTCACCGCGGTCGACCGAGGTCCTGGAGCCCGGCCCACCGAACGCGGTGCGCAGGCCGCGCGGCCGCCGGAGCCGGACCTGCGCAGCGCTCGGCCGGACGAGCGCGCCGAGCGAGGCGCGGATCGTGCCGGGCGGACGGCGTGGGGATTGCGCGGCGCCCGGCGGGGAAGCCGGGGCCCGGCCGATGCCGGGACGACCGACCGGCCAGAGGACAGCGCCGGGGCGCCGGACCGAAGCAGGGGCAGCGGACCGGCCGACCGGCCCCGGGACAACGCCGGGACGCCCGACCGAAGCGGGGGCAGCGGACCGGCCGACCGGCCCGGGGACAACGCCGGGACGCCCGATCGGACGAGAGGTGGCGTAGGGCCGGCCGACCGGACCAGAGGTAGCGCCGGGTCGTCCCAGCGGACCGTGGGCAGTGCCGGGCCTGCCCACCGGACCGCGGACAGCGCCGGGCCGACCAGCCACACCGAGGGCGACCTCGGCCCGGCCGCACGGAGCGTGGACAGTGCGATCGTGGACGGGCCGGTGGATCTCGGCCCGGAGGCGACACCGGCCGACTTCCGGGAAGCGGTCCTGGCTGCGCTGCGTAGCGAGGAGGTCGACGCGGTGATCGTCGTGGTCGCCCCGCCCGTTCCGGTGCCGATGGAAGGCTTCGGGGACGCCTTGCGGGCGGCAGCCGCGGCGGCGCCGGGCAAGCCGGTGCTCACCACGTTCGTCGCGGAATCAGGCATTCCGCGACAGTTGGCGGTGCGTACCACCGCGGGCGCGCCGGCCCGCGGGTCCATCCCGTCCTATCCGGATCCCGAGCGAGCCGCGCGAGCGCTGGCCAGGGTGGATCGGTACGCGCGCTGGCGGAATCGGCCGATCTCGCCGGTGGTGCGCCCGCCCGGAATCGACACCGCGGCCGCGGCAGCGCTGGTGGAGGGCTGGCTCGCCGAGTCGGGCGGGCGGTGGCTCACCGACGAGGAGGCGGTGCGGCTACTCGGGTGCTACGGCATCGACGTGGTCGAGTTCCGGGCAGTGCGCGATGCCGAACAGGCGGTCGCCGCGGCCGAGGAACTCGGTTATCCGGTCGCGGCGAAGGCCACGGGGGAGCTGTGGCGGCGCCGACCGGATCTGATCGGCGTGCGTCTGGATCTGTGGGGACCGGAGGCGGTCCGGCAGGCCTACACCGACCTGGTGGAGATCTGTGGCGATCCGCTGCTGCACGTGCAGAAGATGGCGACCAAGGGTGTCGGCTGCGTGCTGCGCGTCACCGACGACCCCTCGTTCGGATCGGTCATCCAATTCGGCCTGTCCGGCATGATCATCGACCTGCTCGGCGACCGCGCCTACCGCGCCCTACCGCTGACCGAGGAGGAAGCGACCGCGCTCATCGACGCACCACGCGCGGCGCCATTGCTGTCGGACGGGCCGGGCAGAGTGGGGGTGGACAAAGCCGCGCTGGCCGCGCTGGCTCAACGCATCTCGGCGTTGTTCGACGACATCCCCCAGATGCGCGAACTCTCCTGCGACCCCGTCCTGGCCGCCTCGGCCTCGGCGGAGATCATCTATGCCCGAGCGCGCATCGGCCCGGAACCGAGCCGCTTCGACACCGGCCCCCGTCGGCTGGCCTGAACGATGGCCGATCGGTCCGGTGGAACGAACAACGCCGACCGGCTCGCGACCCGGAGGGGAGGGGTGCGCGGTCGCCGGTCGGCGTTTCGGCAGACGACCCCGCGGGGCCGTCGAGTTTTCGGATCAGCTGGCGTAGGCGCGCAAGCGGTCGGCGCGGTCGCCCTTGCGCAGCTTGGACATGACCTCGCGCTCGATCTGGCGGACCCGCTCGCGGGACAGGCCGAAGAGCTTGCCGATCTGGTCCAGGGTGCGCGGCTGGCCGTCGTCGAGACCGAAGCGCAGGCGGATGACCTGCTGTTCGCGCTCGTCGAGGGTGGCCAGGACGCTGCGCACGTCGTGGTGCAGCAGGCCGGCGATGACGGCGCTCTCGGCGGAGGTGGCCTCGGAGTCCTCGATGAAGTCGCCGAGGGGAGCCTCCTCGTCGTTGCCGACGGGCATGTCCAGGCTCACCGGGTCGCGGCTGTGGTCGAGCAGATCGGCGATCTTCTCCACCGGGATGCCCGACTCGTTGGCGAGTTCGGCGTCGGTGGCCTCGCGGCCCAGCTGCTGATGCAGTTCCCGCTTGATCCTGGCGAGCTTGTTCACCTGTTCGACCAGGTGCACGGGCAGCCGGATGGTGCGGCTCTGATCGGCCATGCCGCGGGTGATGGCCTGACGGATCCACCAGGTGGCGTAGGTGGAGAACTTGAAGCCCTTGGCGTAATCGAACTTCTCCATCGCGCGGATCAGTCCGAGGTTGCCCTCCTGGATCAGGTCCAGCAGCGGCATGCCGCGGCCCGTGTAGCGCTTGGCCAGGGATACGACCAGACGCAGGTTGGCCTCGAGCAGGTGCGAGCGGGCGGCAGAGCCCTCGCGAACCAGAATCGCCAGGTCACGCTTGCGAGCCGCCGTCAACCGCTTACTGGTTGACAGCAGGTTCTGGGCATACAGGCCCGCCTCGATGCGCTTGGCCAATTCGACCTCGTCGGCCGCCGTGAGCAGTGCCGTGCGTCCGATTCCGTTGAGGTACACGCGTACCAGATCGGCTGCGGGGCTCTGGGCGTCGATATCGGCCTCGCTGGGGCGCAAACGAGTGGTGGCGGGGCTTGTCATGACTTGCCTCCTGTCGGTGGTGTCTCACTCCGATCAACGGACCCGACTTAGAGAAAGTTCCCGATCCCGCGGTCGATAAACCGCTCTGAGCTGCTGGTTCCCACCCCAACGGCTGAGAAGTTCCTGAGAAGAGGGTCCTGGTCGGAACTCGCTGCCACCGCGGGGCGGCTCAGACGGGCCGCACCAGTCCGTGACGGACGAGTCCGGCGACCACACCGAGGGCCTGGGCGGCGAATTCCGGCGTGACCTGCTCTGCTCCGTCGGCGAGGGCGAGTAGTTCGATCAGTTCGTACAACGGCAGCCCGTCGGGCCGCATTCCCGCGACCAGCGCGACCGTCGACTCGTCGACCTCGTGCTGCCAGCGTGGTCCGTCGCCGCGATGAAGCCGGGCCACCTGCTCGGTCCAGCCGAACTCGCCGGGCAGATACACCCGCTCCAGCGCGGTCGCCGGGCTCGGCGCGAAACGGGATGCCCACGCGAGGTTTTCGTCGGAGGCCACCGCGCGCAACCACGCCGACCGCGCGAAGTACCCGGCCACCTCGGTGCCGAGCGGGTCGTCGAAACCATGGGTGAGGTCCTCGGCGAGGAGTTCGGTGGGGCCGTCGATCGCGCGCAGGTAGACGAATCCGAACCCGACACCTTCGACATCGGCGGCCTCGAAGGCGTCGAGCCAGCGCGCCGCCTGTTCCTGGGCGGCCGGGTCGCGCGGGTCCAGGCCCGCGTCGCGCAACCAGGTACCGACGTAGAGGGCAGGATCGGCGACGTCGCGCTGCACGACCCACGCGTCGACGCCGTGCGCGGGCAACCAGCTCGACACGCGCCGGCGCCAGTCCTCGCCGTCCACGTGCACCCAGGCGGCGAGCATGGCCGCCGTGCCGCCGGGGGCCAGTAGCTCGGGCGCCTGCCCGATGACCAGCTCGCTGGCCCCGTCCAGGGCGAGCCCGGAGTCGCGATAGGTGTGCTCGATGCGGGCCGGACCGACTACGAACGGCGGATTGGCCACGACCTGGTCGAAGCGTCGCCCCGCCACCGGCTCGAACCAGGACCCCTCGAGCAGTTCGATATCGAGTTCGTTGAGCGCGGCCGTGGCCTGCGCCAGCCACAGGGCCCGTGCGTTGACATCGGTGGCGGTGACCTGGCCCGCGTAACCCGCCGCGTGCACGGCCTGCACACCGCAGCCGGTGCCCAGATCCAGCACGGTGCCGACGGGTTCGGTGGGGGTGGCGCGCAGCAACGACAGCGACGCATGCCCGACGCCGAGGACGTGATCCTCGGTGAGCGTGCGCCGCCGCATCGAATCGTCGAGATCGGACAGGATCCACCGGGTACCCGCGCCGGCATCGAGCGGCCGCAGATCCAGCGCGGCCCGCACCTGGTCACCGTCGCGCGTGAGCAGACCCGCCGCCACCGCGGCGTCGATGCGCACCGGCGCCAGTGCGGTCGCGACGTCGCGCTCCGGCAGGACGTCTCCGAGCAGCAGCAACCGCACCAGCGTGCCGAGGTCGCCTGCCGCCCGCGCCGCCCGCCGCACCGGCACCGGCTCCGAACGGCTCAGTGCCGCATGCACATCGGGACCCAACGCCTCGACGAGGGTGTCGGCGTCGTAGCCGACCCGGATCAGCGCGGTGCGCAGGTCCGGGCACAGCGCGGTGAGCGGGGAGTCGGTCATCGTCGGGTTCGTAGGCACCCGACCACTCTGCCAGGGCCACGAGCACCGAGAACGACCAGCTGCCACTGCGTGTCGTCGCGTGCGCAGACCCCGGACTCGCCCGAATACCGCGGTAGCTAGTTCCTCTCACGGACTGGATGGAAAGCCGCTGGGTCGCAGTGGCACATCGGCTGTGCTCGCGGCAGGTCGCTGTCTGTGGCGGTTCAGCCGGTGTACGGGTCCCGGGATGTCACGCAGTACAAGGCATTTCCGGGGTCACGCAGGACGATCCAGTGTTCGGCGTCGGTGACCCGGGTGGCGCCGAGCGATTCGTGCCAGGCCGCGGTGGCGGTGATGTTCGACGAGGCCAGGTCGGCGTGCGCGCCGGTGGGGCCGGGTTCATCCAGGCGCTGGAGCAGAAAGTGCAGTGGCTGGTCGGGGCCGCGCAGGCGCGAGAATTCCGGGCGGCGGCCGGGCTTGTGGGTCCAGTCGGTGAGTGTCTGCCAGAAGGCGGTATCGGCGTCGATGTCGGTGGGGGACAGGTCGAGGCAGATCTGGTCGAGGCGGGTCACTGTGCCATCGGGCGCGGTCGACACCGTGATCGGCGCCGGACCGAGACCGGCCGGCTCGGTAGACGGAATGAGACAGAACGTCTGTCCGGCAGGCGATTCCAGCACGGTGTAGTCATCCATCTCGGCGATCACGTGGGCGCCGAGCCCGGTCGCGGTCGCGATCGCCGCGGGGAGATCGTCGACGTCGAGATCCAGGTGGATGCCGCCGTCGTCGTGGACGGCTTGCATCTTGATCCACGCGGGCCCGGTGGCGGGCAGCAGGGTGATGAACTCATCGTGTTCGCCGCGCGGTGGCGAGACGGTGGAGTCGGTGACCTTCGCCCAGAATCGTGCGCAGTCGGCGAAAGTATCGACGGGTCGGTCGAGAAAGGCCCAGGTCCAGCGAATCATGCTGTCTCCCTTCCGCTATGAGGGCACCTCGGAAGCCGTCGGCCGGATTCGGTTGTCCTGTCGGGCAGCTCGGGTGGTCCTGTCCGAACGGTAGGCGGCCCGCGCTCCGCTGTCGACAGCCTTGTCGGTTCAGCGTGCGGGGCTCCGCTGTCACGGCCTTCGTGCCGCGTTTCGCTCGCGCGCGCCCGGCCGACCCGTCGATGGCAGGATATTGACGAAACATGTCACACCGGCCACTCGCTCGCCCGCCGTCGATCCGGCACGCTGGCCGAGTGACCGATTTACGTGCGCCCGCGCCGCCCACCGGCGACGACCCGGCCGACAACCTCACTTCCGCACCGGCATCGGTCACCGACGAACGTCGTCGACTCCATCCCGCGTGGATCGTGGCGGGCGTCGGCTTCGTCGCCCTCCTCGGCGCGGCCGCCTTCCGCTCGGTCCCCAGCGTCCTCATCGAGCCGCTGCACACCGAATTCGGGTGGTCACACGCCACGATCTCCACCGCCATCTCGCTGAACATGCTGCTCTACGGCCTGATCTCGCCGTTCGCCGCCGCGCTGATGGACCGATTCGGCATCCGCAAGGTGGTGTGTTCGGCGCTGGTGCTGATCGCCGCGGGCAGCGGGCTGACGGTGTTCATGACCCAGGCGTGGCAGCTGGTGGCGACCTGGGGATTGCTGGTGGGTGTCGGCGTCGGGTCGATGTCCATGCCGTTCGTCGCGACCATCACCGGCCGTTGGTTCGTCCGGAGTCGTGGCCTGGTCACCGGAGTGCTCACCGCGGCGGGCGCCACCGGTCAGCTGGTGTTCCTGCCGCTGGTGTCGATGCTGGCCACCGAGCACGGCTGGCGGCTGCCGTCGTTGATCGTGGCGGCAGTGGCGCTGTCGGTGGTGCCGCTGGTCTGGCTGTTCGTGCGCGACTATCCCAGCGACGTCGGTGTCCGCGCGTATGGGGCGCCGACCGATTCGGACGCGGGCGCGCGAGTCCCGATCGTGGGTGGTGCCAACCGGGCGTTGAAGGTACTCGCCTCGGCCGCGCGCCGACCCGGATTCTGGCTGCTGGCGGGCGGTTTCGCGATCTGTGGGGCCTCGACGAACGGCCTGGTCGGTACCCATTTCGTCACCGCGGCCCACGACCACGGCATGCCGCCGACCACCGCGGCCGGACTGCTCGCCCTGGTCGGGATCTTCGATGTGGCCGGCACCATCGCCTCGGGCTGGCTCTCGGACCGCGTGGATCCGCGCTACCTGCTGCTCGGCTACTACTCGCTGCGCGGGCTCTCGCTACTGATCCTGCCGTCGCTGCTCGGCCCGCACACCGAGCCGAGCATGTGGGTGTTCATCGTGTTCTACGGCCTGGACTGGATCGCGACCGTCCCGCCGACCGTGCTGCTGTGCCGCGAACTCTTCGGCGCGGACGGTCCGATCGCGTTCGGCTGGGTCTTCGCCGCCCACCAGGTCGGCGCCGCCGTGGCCGCCACCGGCGCGGGCTTCATCCGCGACGTCCAGGGCTCCTACGACCTCGCCTGGTACGTGGCGGGTGGGCTCTGCGGGATCGCCGCGGTCATGTCGATGCTGGTCCGCAGACCGGCAACGGCCGTGTAGCCGAACCGCAGCCGCTATTCCAGGGTCTTGTGCTGTCCGGATTCCAGCGCGATCTGGTTCGTGCGGCCGTCCCAGCGGCTGGGTTCGTCCTTGGTCCGCGGCGGGCGGTCGTTGGCGATCAGCACCGCGATCCACGGCAGCGGCACCGAGGCGGCGATGATCAGGATCGAGAGCAGCGGGTTCTCGAACGCGCTGTAGGCGATCGCGGCCAGGATCAGGCAGGGGATCCGGAAGGCCATGATGAACGTGTAGCGGCGCACCCTGGCGCGATGCTGGTCGTCGAGCGAGGGCGCGGCCTCGGTGATCAGCACGGCGTGTTCGGCGGGGGCGGGCCGGAAGAACCCACGCGAGGACTTGGGCTCGGGGGGGATCGTCACTTCCGGGTCCGGCTTCGGTTCGTCGGCGCCTGGGACATCGCCGTAGGACTGCATACCCCGAGTCTTCCACTCGGCGTCATCGAGCGCACACGCGGCTGGTCAGCGACCCGGGGCCGGGATGCGGCATCATGGAAGGCGTGAGTACAGACACTCTGGTACGCCCGGAAACCACGACCGACGAGACGACCAGCGACGACACCCCCAAATTCTTCCATTACGTGAAGAAGGACCGGATCGCCGAAAGTGCCGTGATGGGCACGATGGTCGTCGCCCTGTGTGGCGAGGTTTTCCCGGTGACGCGTTCGGCCAAGCCCGGCTCGCCCGTGTGCCCGGACTGCAAGAAGGTCTACGAGGGCTTGCGCAAGGACGGCGACTGAGCCGAGGGCTCGGTCGGTGACGCCGGTGCCTCGGAGCAGGCCCCGGCGGTTTCGTCGTGCTCATCGTCATCGTCGTCGTCACCCCGCACCTGGCTGGTGATCCATTCCTTGACCTGCTCGATCCGGGTGGCCCGGGCAGGCCAGAACTCCTGAACGGCGGCGTTGAACTCCGCGCCCAGGATCACCGCGAAGCCGAGGAAGTACGTGAACAGCAGGAACGCGATCGGGGTGGCCAGCGCGCCGTAGCTCACCCCGGTGGCGGTGATCCACGACAGGTACCGGCGCAGCAGGTCGCTGGCCGCCATGAAGAAGACCCCGGCCACCAGCGCGCCGCCGAACAGCCGATGCCACGGCAGTGATTTGTGCAGGGCCAGCTTGTAGAGCGTGGTCAGCCCGACGATCAGCAGCAGCCCGACGATCGGGTAGTAGAACGTGTCGATCAGCCGCAATCCCGGCTCCCGCCACGCTTCGGGCAGCACCCGCCCGATCCTGGTGGGACCCAGTGCGATCACCGGCAGGATGAGCACCGCGGCCACCAGGAACTGCACGTAGAGCAGCAGCGCGAAGATCCGCTGCCAGATCGGATGACGGGCGTCCTGTTGTCCGTGCGCCTCCACGATGGCGTCGACGAAGGTGGCCATCGCCGAGGATCCGGCCCACAGCGACAGCACGAAACCCACCGACACCAGCGCGCCGCGCCCTCGGCCGAGCACGTCGTCGACGGTCGGTTCGATCAGGTCCGAGACCACCGACGGGCTGAAGAACTCGCGGCTGAACGCGATGATCTTGCTCTCCACGATCTGCACGGTGTCGGGCCCGAACAATCCGCCCACATAGCCGAGGCTGCCGAGGAGGCCGAGCAGCAGTGGTGCCAGCGACAGGGTCTGCCAGAACGCCGCCGCCGCGGACTTGGCGAAAATCGAGTTGTCCCAGCACTTGACCGCGACCCGGACCACCAGTCGCCATGCCGTAGCGAGCCATCGCACCCACGGCGCGTGATCGCTGCGACGTTGCGGAGCGGCCCGCGCGCCGACCGCAGGGCGCGCGGGCGAGTCGCGGGGCGGGAGCGCCTGCGGCGGGTGCGCCGCGTCGGCAGCCGGGACCTGGTCGTTGTTCATCTCGGTGTCAAGCATCCCGCACGTTGGGGGTCTGTGTGGTGCGGGCCGGGCATCGTGTCGGCGGGTAACAGGTAAATGGCCGGTGACCACGGGCGCGGTTGTGATGCCTGTCGCCCACCCCGCGTCGGTTTGGCGACACGCCGCATCGGGCGGCTAGGGTCGACTGCGTGACTGGGTCGGGTGGCGCCGCTACGGCGAAGCAAGCGGGGACACCGGGCGAGATTGCCGCGGGAGGTGCCCCGTCGGGTTCGTTGCGCGCCTGGCAGCGGCGCGCGTTGACGAAGTACCTGGCCACCAAGCCGCGTGACTTCCTCGCGGTCGCGACGCCCGGCGCCGGTAAGACCACCTTCGCGCTGCGTGTTGCCGCGGAGTTGCTGGCCGATCGTACGGTGGATCAGATCACCGTCGTCGCGCCGACCGAGCACCTCAAGCACCAGTGGTCCGCCGCGGCCGCGCGCACCGGGATCCAGCTGGACTCGCGGTTCTCCAACTCCACCGGCGCGACCTCCGGCGACTATCACGGCGTCGTGGTGACCTATGCCCAGGTCGCTGCCCACCCGACACGACACCGGGTGCGCACCGAGAACCGTCGCACGCTGGTGATCCTCGACGAGATCCACCACGCGGGCGACGCCAAGACCTGGGGCGAGGCGACCGAGGAGGCGTTCGGCGACGCGACGCGCCGACTGGCGCTGACCGGAACCCCGTTCCGCAGTGACGATTCGAAGATCCCGTTCGTCACCTATGAGCCCGACGAGGGTGGGTTCCCTCGTTCGCGCGCCGACCACTCCTACGGCTATGCCGACGCGCTCGCCGACGGCGTCGTGCGTCCGGTGGTGTTCCTGGCCTACTCCGGTGACGCGCACTGGCGCGACAGCGCGGGCGAGGAACACACCGCCCGCCTCGGCGAACCGCTCAGCGCCGAACACACCGCGCGGGCCTGGCGCACGGCCCTTGACCCGGCAGGTGACTGGATCTCGGCGGTGCTGCGTGCGGCGGATGTGCGCCTGCGTCAGCTGCGCGCGTCGGGCATGCCCGACGCGGGCGGTCTGGTGATCGCCACCGATCAGGAGCGGGCCCGCGATTATGCCGAACTGCTCGAGCACATCTGTGGCGAGCGGCCGTCGGTGGTGCTCTCGGACGACCCGCAGTCCTCGCAGCGCATCGGCGAGTTCGGGAAGGGCACCCAGCCGTGGATGGTCGCGGTGCGCATGGTGTCCGAGGGTGTCGACGTGCCACGCCTCGCCGTCGGCGTCTACGCCACCAGCGCCTCGACGCCGCTGTACTTCGCGCAGGCCATCGGCCGTTTCGTGCGTGCCCGCAAGCCGGGCGAGACCGCGAGCGTGTTCCTGCCGTCGGTGCCGGTGTTGCTCGACCTGGCCGCGCAGCTGGAGTTGCAGCGCGATCACGTGATCGGCAAGCCGCACCGCGAGAAGGACGGCCTCGACGACGAGCTCCTGATGGACGCGAACAAGGCCAAGGACGAGCCCGGAGAGGACGAGAAGTCCTTCGTCGCCCTCGCCGCGGACGCCGAGCTCGACCAGGTGATCTACGACGGTTCCTCCTTCGGCACCGCCACCATCGCGGGCAGCGACGAGGAAGCCGACTACCTCGGCATTCCCGGTCTGCTCGACGCCGACCAGATGCGTGCTCTCCTGCGCGACCGTCAGACCCGTCAGCTGGCCGACCGTAGTGCCGCGCAGGAGTCCGCCCCCCAGCCGGCGGCCGTCGCCGAACGTGTCGCCACCTCGGACAAACTGGGCGAGCTGCGCCGCGAACTCAACAGCCTCGTCGCGATGCACCACCACCGCACCGGCAAGCCCCACGGCGTGATCCACGGCGAACTCCGTCGCGAATGTGGTGGTCCGCCTACGGCCTTGGCGAGTGTCGATCAATTGGGTGAACGTATCGCCGCCCTGCGTCGAATCTGAGAGACCGAACCTCGCCGACGCGCCGGCCCGCGGGCTTCGCCTAGCGTGTCGCGGCTTCGAGTGTGCGCAGCGCGCTGTCGACGGCGGCGCTGAGTTCGCCGGGGCTGACGCCGTCTCTGGCCTGGATCGACAACCCGTACAGAACGGTGCTGTACAGCATGGCCAGCGAAGCCGTGTCGGTGTCGGCGGCGAGATCGCCGTCGGTGACGCCGCGATCGAGACGTGCGCGGATGTCGGCCGTGGTGTGGCGACGGGCTTCGACCAGGAATTCGCGCACCGCGGCGTTGCGGGTGGTGTAAGTCGCGCCGGCGAGGACCACCATGCAGCCGTTGGGCAGACCGGGGTCGGTGTAGTGGGTGATGTTGTCGCGCAGCATCGCCTCGATCGCGGCGTAGGCGGTGGGTTGCTCGCGCAGCGCCGTCGCCGTGTAGGAGCCCTCGGTGCGGCGGTAGAGCTCGACGGCGGCGCGGAACAGGGCCTCCTTGTCGCCGAAGGCGGCGTAGAGGCTGGGGGAGTTGATGCCCATGGCGGCGGTGAGGTCGCTCATCGAGGCGCCGTCGTAGCCGAGCTCCCAGAACACCTCCATCGCGCGACGCAGCGCGACCTCACGATCGAAGCCTCGGGGGCGCCCGCGCTCTGCCATGCGAAACCTTTCTGTGCCGATCGGTAAATATACCGTGCCCGCGGCGGCGGACGGCCTCGTCCACTTATTTCTGTGTCGATCGGTAAGAAACTCTTGACGAGGGTGCTGTGGATACGCTTCTCTATTTGTGTATCGACTACTACAAAATTGGAGCAAACCTGATGACGAGCAGCAACACCGTGGCCCTGGTGACCGGCGCGAGCCGCGGGATCGGCGCGGCCATCGCCCGCGCACTGGCCGCCGCCGGCACCGATGTGGCGTTCACCTATCAGCGCGACGAGGTCGCCGCGAAGGCGGTCGCCGCCGAGATCGAGGCGCTGGGCAGGCGGGCGCTGCCGATCAAGGCCGACAGCGGCGACGCCGCAGCGGTCGTCGCCGCCGTGGAACAGACTGCGCGCGAACTGGGCGGGCTCGACGTCCTCGTGAACAACGCGGGTATCTTCCCGGCCAAGCCCTACGAGGAGTTCACCCTCGACGAGATCGACCGTGCGCTGAACATCCACGCCCGCGCCGCCTTCGTCGCGGGCCAGGCTGCCCTCCCGTACCTCGGTGACGGCGGCCGGATCATCTCCATCGGCTCCAACCTGTCCGAACGCGCGCTCTTCGGTGGACTGTCGCTCTACAACCTCAGCAAGTCGGCCCTCAACGGCTTCACCAAAGCCCTTGCGCGCGAGCTCGGTCCGCGCGGCATCACGGTCAACCTCGTCCAGCCCGGACCGACCGACACCGACATGAACCCCGCGGACAGCGGGCACGCCCCTGCGCAACGGGAGTTCAACGCGCTGGGCCGATTCGGTGCCGCCGCCGACGTGGCCGACCTCGTCGCCTTCCTCGCGGGTCCGTCGGGCCGATCGATCACCGGCGCGATCCTCACCGTCGACGGCGGCACCAACGCCTGAGCGGCGGGCGCAGCCCGAACGGGCTCTGTGTATCTTCCGGACGCCGGCTTCGTCGAGCGGGATCGGCAGGACTCACGGATAACCCGTTGCGTTCCAGGAGGTCTCGTCGGCCGATCGCCTAGCGGACGATGTCGAAGAAGTCGGCCGGGTCGAGGGTGTGCAGGGGAGTCCAGCGTTGTTCCTGGGCGGACGCGTCGGATTCGGCGGTCGCGTCGAAGTAACCCTGCAATTCCAGTGCGAGGCGCGGATTCTCGTCGACCCCGCGCGCGATCGTGTACAGCGTCGCGAACACGTGCAGGCAGCGCGCGGTCCGCGCCGAGCAGGAACAATCGGCGCTGACCAGGGTCGGCGCGGGGGAGTGGCCCGCGTCGACCAATGCCCGGTGCATCTCGTCGGTGAGGACGGTCGGGTCGGTGATCGTCTGGCCGATCGCGCTCACCGCCGCCCGCGACAGCGGCGCCACCTCGACGTGCGCGATCGAGGCCTGACCGCCGCGATGCAGGTGCGCGCGCACCGTTCGCCCCTCGATCTCGACGCGCACACCGTCGTTGCGCGCGATGCTGCGGGCGCGGGGCAGCAGTGGTTCCGGCCGGGTCTGGCGCAGCGGTTCGGCCAGGCGCACCCAATCCCGACCCCACTGGGTGTAACCGAATTCGTTGTCGGCCATCAGTTCTCTCGCTTCCGGCGCAGGATGTCGACGAGGGCGTCGTCGTCGAGGCGGGCCAGTTCGGCGATGCCCGCCGCATCGGACAGGTCCGTCAGCGCGGACTTGCGGGTGTGCATCGCGGCGATGTGCTCCTCCACCGTGGTGGCGCTGGTGAGGGTGGTGACGGTGACGGTGCGGGTCTGCCCGATCCGGTGCGCCCGGTCCGAGGCCTGCGCCTCCACCGCCGGATTCCACCAGCGATCGAAATGGATCACATCGGCCGCGCGGGTGAGGGTGAGGCCGGTGCCCGCCGCGCGCAGGCTCAGGATCAGTACCGGCGGCCCGTCCGGCGCCTGGAAGCGGGTGACGAGGTCGCCGCGCTGGGTCGCGTCGAGCCCACCGTGGAAGAACGGCGCGTCGACGCCGAACTGCTCGGCCAGGTGCCGCACCAGCAGATCGCCGGTCTTGCGGTACTGGGTGAAGATCAGCGTGGGGTCACCGGTGTCGAGGTTGGTGGCCACGATGTCGGTGCACAGGTCGAGTTTGCCGGAGCGGCCCGCGAGTTCGCCCAGGTCGCCGGAAACCAGTCCGGGGTGGTTGCACACTTGCTTGAGGTGGGTGAGCGCGGCCAGTACCCGTCCCTGTCGTTGCAGGCCGGAACCGAAGCCCTCATCGAGGGCGTCGGCGAGCACCGCGTCGTACACCCGTTCCTGCTCGGCGGTGAGATCGCACAGCAGATCGCTGTGGATCTTCGCGGGCAGTGACGCCGCCACCTGAAGCTTCTTGCGTCCGAGGACAACCGGCTCGACGGCGTCCCTGAGTCGTGCCGCGGCCGTGGCCGACCCCTCCTCGATCGGCCGCACGAACCGGCGCCGGAACTGCGTGCGATGCGCGAACAGTCGCGGCACGGTGAGGTTGAGCAGTGCGAACAGTTCGTCGAGGTGGTTCTCCACCGGCGTTCCGGTCAGCGCGACCTTCGCGTCGGCGGTCAGCGCGCGCGCCGCCCGCGACACCTGGGTGCGCGGGTTCTTCAGCGCTTGCGCCTCGTCGAACACCACGGTGGCCCACTGCTCACCGGTCAGTGCCGCCCCGTGCAGCCGCAGGGTCGGATACCCGGTCACGAGAACCGTCCCCGCGCCGGCGGGCACCGCGCCACCGCGCCACGACACCGCCTTCAACCCCGGTGCGAACCGTTCGATCTCGTGCACCCAGTTGCCCACCAGCGAGGTCGGGCACACCACCAACTGCGGACCGTCGGAGCGGCCCTGCAGGAACCCGATGGTCTGCACCGTCTTCCCGAGCCCCATCTCGTCGGCCAGCACGGCCCCGCCGAACGCCGACACGGTCTCGCGTAACCACCCCACCCCGCGGACCTGATACGGCCGCAGCGTGGCATCGAGAACTCCCGCCAGCTCCCCGTCGAGGGCCCGTGTCTCGCGCAAGACCCGCGCCGCCCGCTCGGCGGACACGATCGCGGTGCCGACCGCGTCGGGGACGGCGTGCGCGGCGGCAGGCAAGGCGAAGGACCGCTCATCGGTCATCGACGCGCGCCAGGCCAGCGCGGACGGGGCGAGGTCGCCGAGGGTGACGTCGGCCAGCTCGGCGGGGGTGACCACCGCGGTCGCCACCTCGACGGTTTCGATCGCCCCGCGCTCACCGACCGGCAGCGCGAGGGTGAGCTGTTCCGGATCGCCGACCCCCGTCGGCGCGGGGCCGGTGTCGTGCCCGGTCCACGTCCACAGGGCGAACAGGTGACGGTCGGGAAGGTAGGTGGCCTGAATGGCGGGCAGAACGTTCTCCTCTGATCGGGCAGCACGAACAACCGAACAACGTACACTGTACTGAGTTTGTTCCCGAACGCTCGACACAATCTCCGGAGAGGATGGCTCGTGCCCGCTGACCAGGACGGGGAATCGACCGCTCAGGCCACCCGGATCCTCGAATTGCTGTGGCGGCACTCCTTGCCGTCGAAGCCGGGCGCGCGCGGCCCGAAACCCGGGCTCACCGTCGACGACGTGGTGGCGGCGGGTATCACCCTGGCCGACCGCGACGGCATCGACAAGCTGACGATCCGTGCGGTCGCCACGCAACTCGGTCTGCGCGCGATGAGTCTCTACACCTATGTCCCCAGCAAGGACGCCCTGATCGTGCTCATGGTCGACGCCGTGGCCGCCGCGGACTCCCCGATCCCGGCCGACCTGCCGGTCCGCGAACGCATGATCACCGTCGCCACCCGGATCAGGGCCGAGCTGATCGAGCACCCCTGGCTCCTCGCGGTGTCCCCGTGGCGCCAGGTGCTCGGCCCCGCCCGGATGCGCCGCTACGAACATCAGCTGGCCGCGATCGAGGGCATCGGCCTGAGCGATCTGGCCATGGACCGCGCGATCGCGGTCCTCACCGACTTCGCGACCGGCAATGCCCGCCTCGCCATCGCGGCCGCGGGCGCCGCCGCGCAGCTGAGCGACGCCCGATGGTGGGAGGTCAACGGCCCCTTGCTGGCCCAGGTGATGCCCGCAGGCGAATTCCCGCTCGCCGGGCGGGTCGGTACGGCCGTCGGCGAGCACTACCAGGCGCCCGCCGACCCGGAGGGCGCGTTCGACTACGGCGTGGCGACCCTCGTCGACGGCATTCTCGCCGACGCCCGATAGCCGGGATACCCGGATACAGCGACAGCGGGCGCCCTGTCCGGGTCGCCCGCTGTCGGGAGTTTTCTGTTGTCAGATGTGGTTGTTTCGGACGCGAGGAGTGGTCAGATCGCGGGAGCTTCGTCCGTGTTGAGCACGGCTTCGAGTTCGCGCAAGCGGTCCATGTGTTCATTCGCGTGGTGCTGGCAGAAGAGCAACTCGCCACCCGCGGGAAGCACGGCACGCACTCGGGCAGCCGCCCCGCAGCGATCGCAACGATCGAGTGCGGTCAGTGGGGTGCTGGTCAGTGTTCCTGGCATGACTCCTCCGTCCCGGCTCCCGGCGCTGCGTGGCCGTTCGCCTAGGTGTGGGCCTCGTGGTCACTCCACGCGGCTCGCATCCGCTACTTCCCAGCAGTGGTACGACTACTCTGTCAGACGTTCGGGGTTCAGGCTTTGTTCCCGGAAGTGAATCTTTGTGTTTTCGATAACAGACCTGCGGTTTCGCTGAAAGCGAACACCCGCCGGTCGTCGGTCTCGAGCACCCACCGATCACCCGCGAAGCGCTGATGCCACCTCCCACTCGAACCTGCCGCTCACCGATATGTCGCTCGCTGCGGTGTTGCTCGTTACGGACGAGCCGAGCACCGAAGCGGGCCGAACACGATCGAGTTGTGACAGGGTCTTGACCGTCCGAACCTGTTGTCTACCCGGAGATTACCCGTGACATCCGACACTCACACCCTTGTTCACCTGTGTTCTTCCCAAGAATGGGAGGAAGCTCGCCGCGTGGGCGAGCGCAGACCGCCTTCGCTGGCCGATGCGGGCTTCGTGCACCTGTCCACCCCGGAGCAGGTCCACCTGCCCGCCAATCGACTCTTTGCCGGGCGCGCCGACATGGTCGTGCTGTGGCTGGATCCGGCGGCGTTCACCGGTGCGGTGAAGTGGGAACCGGGCGTGCCGAGCGACCCGTCGTCGATGCTGTTCCCGCACCTCTACACGGCGCTGCCGGTCGCCGCGGTGCTGGCCGCGCAGCCGTATCTGCCCGGATCCGACGGCGTGTTCAGCACACCGCGCCGGGAGGGAGTGGCGTAGACCACAATCGCGGCCGGGCGCGGCTACTGTTGACGGTGTGAACGTCGACGTCACAGCGCTACCGGGCATCGGAGTGCGCAAGGATTTCGAAGTCAGGTCGGGGCGCCGCGTCGGGGTGGTCGCCCACCGCGACGGTGACATCGATCTGATCGTGTCCAAACCCGACGACCCGGACGCCATCGCCGCCCAGGTGCCGCTGTCCACCGACGAGGCGTCGGTGCTGGCGAACCTGCTCGGCGCGCCGCAGCTGGTCGCCAAACTCAACGACGACCATCGCGATCTGCCGGGCATCACCACCCGCCAGCTCGCCATCGTCGACGAATCCCCCTACGCGGGCCGGACGCTCGGCGAGACCGGCATGCGCACCCGCACCAAGACCTCGATCGTCGCGGTGATGCGCGCCGGTCAGCTCCACCCGTCACCCGGCCCGGACTTCACCTTCACCGAGGGTGATCTGCTCGTGGTCGTCGGCACCCCGGACGGCCTGGAAGCGGCCGCGAAGATTCTCGTGCACGGCTGACCGCCGTGACCTCGCAGGCCTTGGCTCTGCTCGAGCTCGGCGTGATCTTGTTCGCGCTGGGGATCTGCGGGCGAGTGGCGGGCCGCTTCGGGATGTCCCCGATTCCGCTGTACCTGCTGGGCGGACTGGCGTTCGGCCGCGGCGGTTTCATCGAGCTCGACGCCGCCACCGAGTTCGGGCACATGGCGAGCGAGATCGGCGTCGTGCTGCTGCTTCTGCTGCTCGGGCTCGAGTACACCGCCCCCGAGCTGATGACCGGTCTGCGGCGCTCCTGGGCCGCCGGAGTGCTCGATCTGGTGGCCAACGCCCTGCCCGGGGTCGCGGTCGCGCTCATCATGGGCTGGGGTGTGCTCGGCGCCGTCGTGCTCGGCGGGGTCACCTACATCTCGTCGTCGGGGATCGTGGCCAAGGTGCTCGATGATCTGGGCCGTCTCGGTAACCGCGAGACGCCCGTGGTGCTGTCGATCCTGGTGCTCGAAGACCTCGCGATGGCGGTGTACCTGCCGATCCTGACCATGATGCTGGCCGGGTTGAGCCTGCTGAGCGGATTGATCTCCCTCGCGGTCGCGCTGGCGACCATCACGGTGGTGCTCGTGGTGGCGCTGCGGTTCGGGCGGGTGGTTTCGGCCGTGCTCGACAGCGCCGATCGCGAGGTGTTCCTGCTCCAGCTGCTCGGCGCCGCGCTGCTCGTGGCCGGGGCGGCCTCGGCGCTCAATGTCTCGGCCGCGGTCGGCGCGTTCCTGCTCGGCATCGCCATCTCGGGGTCCACCGCGCACGAGGCCGCGAAACTGCTGGAGCCACTGCGTGATCTGTTCGCGGCGATCTTCTTCGTCGCGTTCGGTCTGTCGATCGACCCGACCGCGATCCCGCCGGTGTTCGCCTGGGCGGTCGCGCTGGCGGTGGTGACCACCGGCACCAAGATCGCGGTCGGTTGGTGGGCGGCGAGCAGGCAGGGAATCCGGCAGATGGGTCGGGCGAGGGCGGGCGCCGCGCTGGTGGCGCGCGGCGAATTCTCCATCGTCATCGCCGGATTGGCGGTCGCCTACGGCAAGGCCGACGCGAAGCTGGCCGCGCTCGCCTCCGCCTATGTGCTGCTGATGGCGATCCTCGGCCCGATCGCGGCCCGGGTCGTCGAGCCGGTGGCCGAATTCGTCAGGCGCCGTTCGGGTGTCGCGACGACCTGATCAGTCGACGACCCGGCGTGGCCAGGCGCCCGCACCGTCGTAGCTCAATTCCTCGGTGCGGTACTCGTGCTGGACCGGCGGCGCGTACTGCGCGGCCGGGCGCGCGGGCTTGACCGGTCGCGGCTGGGGCCGGTGCCGCGAGGTGAGCCACATGCGCGGCAGGGCTTCCTCGTTCTCGATCTCGGTGAGGCTCACACTGATCAGCACGAGCATGGTGACGATGCTGCTCACCCCGATCAGCGGCGCCAGCAATTGCATCGCCTCGGCGCCGGTCGCGGGCGCGGTTTGATGTCCGGTGTGCGCGTGCATCGAGGCCATCCCGGTGTAGTGCATGCCGCACACGGCCACACCCATGATCAGTGCCGCACCCACGGTGGCGAGAAAACCCTTGACGCGCAACGTGAACCACAGAGCCACGACCGAAGCCACCACCGCGATCACCATCGACAGGGCCACGATCGCCGGGTCGTATCGCACGGTCGCGCTGGATCTCATCGCGTACATGCCGGTGTAGTGCATGGTCCCGACACCGAGGCCGGTGATGACGCCACCGGAGAGCAGTGAGCGCAGGGTCGGCTGCGGCTTGTTGACCATGAACAGCCCGATTCCGACCACCACCATCGCGGTGATCGCGCTGAACAGCGTCAACGGGATGTCGTAGCGGATCTCGGTGCCGCGGATGGTGAAGCCGAGCATCGCGATGAAATGCATGACCCAGATCCCGGTCCCGCCGATCGCGATCGCGGCGCCGATGAGCCAGCCGACCCGTCCCTCGGTGGCATTGCGCCCGCGGGCCGCGCACTGCAGTCCGAGCAGACAGCCCGTGACGGACATGAAGTAGGCGAGAACCGGGGTGATCCAGCCGTAGCTGAAGTGATAAATGTCGAGCACGCGCGAAAAACCCTCAATGCCGATACCGCAGACTTGAGGCGGTAGAACGAAAAGCTGGGTGTGACGATACGGCGAAGATCGCCAATCCGTGTCCTCCACAGTGCAATCCAGCAGTGTGGGTTTGATCACGAAAAGATTACTCACCGATTTACTGGATAAAACAGACCGCTAGGAATGTAGCGGAGGAAACAAAAAAGAGGCCCGCACCACCGATTCGGTGG